>CAZJYU010000004.1:0-130611 GCA_964550305.1 uncultured Vicinamibacteraceae bacterium
CGCTGCCGCCATCACCACGCAAGCCGAAGCGCTCGACCACGCGTACACCCCTCGCTCCTGCTCGCCGTAGCTCTCCAGGGCCGCGACGGCCTCCTCGTAGGTGTAACCCGATTTAGCGTCGAGCAGCTCGCCGCCGACGGGCAGCACCGGAAACACCGCGGCGACGAGAATCAGCGTCGACAGCAGGGTCGCTGCGAGCGCCGGTGTCGCGCTGGCCGACTCGACGCAAGTCCTCAGGCGGGTCCGGTCGCTCGCGTCGCTTCGCTGCCGAGAAACAAGTTCGCTCGGAGTCATCTGCCGCTGATGGCGACCGCGGTACCCGGCAGTGGCGGCAACAACAACGGCTGCCTGCCTCTCCGACCACGAGATTAGCTGAAGGTCTCCTACGCAACACCCCCGAGACTCGCCACGGCTGCGTCCGCCCGTGCGCAGTATGTCCACAACTCCGGCTTGAGTTGACACAATTGACGGATGTAAGAGTGGAGCAACTGGCGTTCTTGCTTCTCCAGATCGTTGAATGCTAGCTGTTCGAGCGTGCCACCCACACTCCGTGCCCATTCTGTTTCATCACTTCGAGTGGCAGACAGGGTAAGTACGACGTCTAGTTTCTCCGCCAAGGACAACTGAGGTCGGTCATCGGCCACATGTCTAAGTGCTAGATCTCGTACCGCGTCCGCCAAAGTCGTACTCCTGCACACCGCCGCCGCAACAGCAAGGGCAAGCACGATAGAAACAACCGCGCTCCTCTTGTCATGTAACTCAAAAGAGACCCGTCTCAATCGTGTGGCCGCCAGTGCAGCTAGGTCGTCGTCGATGTCATAGAGGAGGGCCGCGTTGGCAAACGGAACGAACGAGGATGGGGTGACTTCCTCGGAGTTCAGGCGTTTCCTGATCTCTCTATCCACACTGGCGGGAGGTTTTTCAACTGCCGGTCTCCGACCGTCCAACGGACCCCGCATCACCATACCAAGCGACTGGTCTTTATTATCCACAGTCAGACACGCAGGTAACGTAACTAGTAGGTTGCGAAGCTTCTCATGATCCTCCAGAGACTCACTGAAGTGATTGGCAGCGAGCAGGATTCTCCCTACCAACTGAGCCTTTAGTTGAGTGGGCGCTGCAAGATGGAGATTCCAGTATGGCTCGGTCCGCATGTCGATATAATCTTGAAGTGTGCTCTGTACTCGGTTGTCGCCGCACGCCCAATCAATGAATTGTTCACGATCAATCGGCGAGTCAAGGATAGCACCATGAAGGATGGCGGAGTGTGCGAACGCGGCAAGGCGCCTGTAATAGGGTTCCTCTCGGGAGAATAGCTTCGTCCGCGATAGTTGACCATCAACCAGACGGAATAGGGACGATAGGAGCACGATATTACTATTGCTTCCGGTTGCGTCGTCGTCCCGGATGAACTCCACGAGTTCTTCAAGTATGGTGGCGATTTCGGGCACTCTCGACAAGACACGGAGGCCTACTTCTAGTGCGCCGACCTGGGACATTCTGTCGCCAGAGTCCCGGACGCGTTGCAGCAACGATGCGAACTGGGCGCGATCCGTTTGCTCAACGCTGAGGCATGAGGTCAGCGCCGGATCGGATGCCAGGTAAAGGCCGTGAATGAAGCCGTCGGACGGATTCCATCGGCAGAGGGCTTCAAGGTGCGACTTGCCCGTGCCGGCGGCGTAGGCATGTACTGTGGAACTTCCGTCGTACTCTCCGACGAGTCGGCGAAAGTACCGTCGAGAACTAGGGACAAGTGCGGCGATGTTGAAACCTCCGGCCCGGACGGTATCTGAGAGCGTCATGGCCGTGTCGACCGGTGTGTCGAAGACGTCGTTGAGGTACTCGACGAGTTCGTCGTCGTTTAAGGGTCGGTCTTCTAGGATGTCGTGCCAATGCTTCACGCGGTCAATAGGAAGATTCAACGCGGATTCTGCGTCGCGCAGCAATTGCAGCCGGGCCGAACGGTCGGGGGATAGAGTGCCGAAGGAAAGTGGAAGCTGTCGGAGCTCCGGACCGCGGGAGAGTAGAAGGGCGGGCGGGCCGTTGCGCGTAACGCGCGACCGAAGCTTCCAGCGGCGACCGCCCGTATCTGGCAGCTTCTTTTCCCAAGCGCCGGCAAGTACGAGACGAACTGCACGGGTCAGGGCCGAACGGCGAAAGCTGGCGGCGTCGTTCTGAAGTCGCAGTATGTAATCCCCCGGTGGAAGGTATCGCTCCCTGAAGCCCGCGTCGTCACAAACCGACTCCCGCATGGTGGGTGGTAGGTACAACAGAGCCGTTTGCACTACAGCCTGCCGAATGGCCGTGTCATTCATCATTTGACTCTTCCATGTGTGTATAGCCGTCCGCGAACGCGGAGACGAGGTGTCGCAAACGTTGAGCAATCAGCACGTACGCATCCGGGTCGCTGGCGTGGAGAGGTGCCAGATACCGATCCTCAAACCATCTGTGGTACTGATTGCGTGTCTGCTCCGATGCCCCAAGAGGTGCTAGGGCTAGGCCTAGCAATTGTTGTGCGTGGCCCGTCGTGGCAACCGCAGTTCCAAGTGCTCCGAATTGGTGTGACCAACCGCGGACGTCGAGGCAACGCATGATCCAGTCCGATCGAACACCTGTCTCCGGGTAGCTTGCGTCGTCGGTCCAAAGATCCCTTAGTACTTGTGTAAGGGTACGCATAGTGTCGTCGAGCCACGAACTCTCTAGAGGTAGTTGGAGCGAGGCGCCCATACGACAGCCCAGAAGATTCTCTCGGAGCGTCCGAAGTTCAGCAGTTTCTATGAGTTTACCGCGATCGTCGACGGCACTATCAACCAACTGTTGATGGAGGTCATGACGATCCACGGGCACAAAGAAGTACCCCGCCTGTCGAAGGCGCGTGGTATAGGCGCTCCGGTCCTCCGGAGTCAGATGTCCTTGCTTGACGAGCAGATCAAGTACGTCGAGCGTGGTGTAAACACGTGCGTGTGTACCGTCTGCGTCGATAGAATGGTGCTTGTTGAAGAACCTGTCATCGACAATAATGCTGCTGCATCGGCCTGCCAAGGTTCGGAGGCCCGTTGTTGGATGGTCAGCACTCGGCATGCTCACTTCGTCGGCGATGTCTACGCGGGGCTCGACTCGAAGCTTCCCGGTCTCAAGGGCTTGGTGTAGAATGTCCCGTACGTCGTCTAGGACGTCGGTCACCGCAGCTATCGATCTCTCGTAAGAGAGTAGCGCATTGGCTTCGTTGATGGAGTTTGGAGACAGGAATACTTGAAATCCGGCAGTCGATAGGACCTCCAGGATATTGGTGTGAAGCAGGTACGAGAGAGCAAGGTTATCAAGGTAGAGTTGTGCTGATGGTTGGATCGAGGGTTGATTGGGCCAGGGATGTTCATGGAGAGAGAGATACGTGGTGGCCTTGGCCTCGGCATTCGCGGTTAGGTGTCCAAGTTCACGCAATCTCGTGACAAGGGGTTGGCACCCGGTTAGGACACCATCGTAGAAGCTGAGGTCGGCGGGGTCTTTCATCAGGGATGCGATCCGGTAGACCGGACCGGAACGAACGACGAGACGCTGCGGCGCCTCCTCATTCGGAGCGGTGGCGGCGTGGGACAGCAACGCGGCAAATTCCGGCCCAACTTCGGCGGAAAGTTCTGCGGATGGGGGGGTGGTGGATACGAGTCTTTGGAGCCTGCCCGCGGCGAGCAAATCGCAAACACGGCGTGCGTCATGTATCCTGCTCGGTTGGTGAAACGCCACGTCGCATCTTTCCTGCAGCAGCCACGAGAGAGTGGAATGAGGGACGTGTACGACATCGAATAATGCTAACGCTTCGTTCAGTAGTTGTAGTCGACCGAGTGTCAAAAGAGCGGTTACATCAACTCCGACCGAGCCGCCGGACAGTAGTGGAGCCGGGCGACCTATACCGCTATATGCCGGGACAAGTACACGGCGACGTGGGTCCGGCTCCTTTGGATTGTTGGTGGCCGGAAGTAGCAGGAGGCGAGCCAGCGGCTGGTGGGTCGCCGCCGCCGCGACAAACATGGGTAGGTTACCGCGATGCAACTCGCTCAGCGTGTCGGCTTCATGGCGATTCCACTCAGGTTGGCGAGCGACGAGGTCTTGGAGAGTCATCGATCGCATCGGTCCCTCGGGACCGGAGAGTTCGGTGGCTCGCCGAAGCCAGTCGGCGGCTGCGGGATCGTCCTCCCAGCCGGACTTCGAGGCCAGGAAGTAGGCGGCTGCCAGTATTGTCGGATCGTCGTTGCCCTTGGCAACCGCAGCGATGGTCAAGTCACGTGCTGCAGGAAGGGCAAGATGAGCGGCCAGTTCTGCGGCGGCCATGAGGTCCTCCGCCGTGCGGGTTTCCCGGTTACGCCATTCGCCGGCCACAAAGGCGGAAAGGGCGTTCATGTCACCGGTGGTAAGGGCTAGTCGGAATTCCAGAAGGCGGTACTGCTGGTGACGCTTATCGTTCACAAGTTCCATCGCATCCCGGGCCTCAAGAAGAGCACCAGTTCCATATAATGCCCAGCAGTAGAGCAGACGTAAATCATCTGCGTCTTTGAGGAAGGACTCATGAAGTCGAAGAAACTCGCGAAGCTCAAGGAACTTCTGCGCGTTTCGTAAAGCCACGGCAACGCGTCTCGCGTCTTCCAGCGCGTTGGTACGAGTGAAGAGATCGTGCCCGTACTCGCAGAGTCTCGTCCAAAGTCTCCGTTGTTCTAGTTCACGTACGAGAAGAACGAGATCGGCGATGGAGTTCGTCTTGCGAAACTGCTCCTCCAAGGACTGGAGCGGATCTGATCCTTCACTCTCATCGATGATTCTGTTGAGCCGATCTCTGTTCACCTTCGGGAAAGATTCTGCGGGAAGCGCCAGTAGGCATTGTCGAGCGTCTCGGACTCTACCGGCCTTCGCTAGAGCTTCAATCTGAACCGCGCGCATAGCGTTTTCATCTATATGCTTAGACAGTTCGTCAAAATGGTCAGTCACGTATTGAGCGACGTCGCCGGGAGTACGCTGGGCGAAAACAAGAGAGAAGCGTGCAAGCGCGGCGTCGGGAGTAATGCTTCCGTGTAGTGCAGTCTGTCGCTGGACCTCACGCTCGACGGCTGGTACGTCAAGGTTGATCCCAAATTGGATTCCAAGATGAACAAGGCGAATAGCGCTGCTTGGGTCTTGAAGGCGTGATTCCAAGTGGTTTCTTCCCTCTGAGGCATACTCCGGATCTCTGAGCTGTAGCCAGAGGGCGTACTCTTCATCGACTGCGGCCATTAGAAGACAGTTCGACTCCTTAGCTACACGGGACGCCTCAAGAAAGTGTTGTCGGGCAGTACGGCGAGTGGCTAGGGCCTCAGGAGTGGCGGCCAGGGGAAAATCGCGGGCCGGAAAAGGCACCATCGCTATGACGCTGCTGCGCAGCTCGAACGGGACGGTGCCGACTAGACGAGTAACCGCCATGAGATGATGAAGAAAAGGGGCGTCGCGCAGGTCTTCATCAGTGAGTGATTCGAGAAGGTCGAGCGCCTTCGGCCAGTGCGCCAGCTCGAGCGAGCGTGCGAGCAGAACGCACCGTCCTTCGGGGTCGAGGTGGGTGCCAGCAAGTCCGGCTGCTTGTAGCCAGGCGATAGCACTCTCGGAGCCATCGTGATGATCAACAACGAAGAACGCGGCGGACCGAGACATTGGCGTGTCGAGGGACGCGAGAGTATGGAGAGCCGCGTCGCGGTCTCCTTGTTGCGAGGCCACAAAGGCACTGGCAATGTGACGTTCCTGACAGTCGGCGAGCGTGGCCGAGCGCTCGACAAAGTCCGAGGCTTCCGGGTGGTCGGCGCCGGCGAGCAAGCGGGCGCACCATGCGAGGGCGCGACTCCTAACTGTGGCAGAGCCAGTGGAGTACTCTCCAGAAACTACTTTGCGGGCGATCATTAGGGAGGATCCTACGGTATCGAAGCCATGGAAAAAGCGGGACGTGCGGAGGAAGACGATATCGTTGTTAATGCGCTCGTTGATGAGCGTCGTCGGATAGAACGCCTGCGACGAAACGTGGCCGGCAGCGTCGCCAACCATTTGGGGTAGTTGCCGCGACTCCTGAAGTTGTTTCCATTGCATCAGAAGACCCGGCGGGTAGTCGTGAGGCTGGCGGTCCACTAGAGTATGATGGGTTGGACAGAGCAGAATGAGATTGTCGGGAGAGTTGAGATTGCTGGTCGCTAGCCGGATATCCGCGCGGGGACCGGTCGGGCTGATAGCGCGGATATGACAGATTTCGCCGATGACAACGCGGGAGGAGTCCGTCGGAGTTTGCTGGACGAGGTGTGTCGTGCAGTCGGGGTGGGCGCACTGATTTCCGCTTAGCGCGTAGAGGATCTTCTGAGTGCGTATCGGAATGGAAGAACGGCGTTGGGGTGGCATGAGTATGGCTCAGCGCGGTGCTAGCGGTTAGACGCTGAGGCGGATGTCGGACCGGCTCGCTGCGGGAGCGAGCTCCGTTCAGAAGCGCTCCGTGGTCGGTCTTCGACCCAAGATGGCAGCGAATCGCATCAAGTCGTTGGTCACATCTATAACCTCCGCGATCTCCCAAGTGTCATAGCGCAGCTTGAGCTTGTACCTCTTGGTGTTGCGGATTCAGGTTGGCGATGGCCCACGACGTGTCCGCGTACCCGTCTTGGCTTACGACCTCGTTGATGGTTTCTATGGGCCTCCGTCCATGGTTTCGAGCGAGATGGGGGCGTTCGGTGTGGTAGTGAGGCAGCAGGCGTTTAGGTCGGCCTGCAGCGTCTCGACGGTCTCGTAGAAGTTCTCCACGCGTCTTGATGCGGAAGAGCTCGTCGAGGATGGTGGTATTGAACCGCTCGACGAAGCCGTTGGTTGTGGGCGTTTGCACCTTGGTGCGACGCTCTGTCCCGTTGAGGTCCAGGTAGAACTCGTAGGCATGCCGCTCGGTACCGCAAGACTCGCGCCCGTTGTCGGTGGGTACGGCTCGACCGCCAGTCCGCACTGGCGATAGAAGGGCAGCACGTCCTTGTATAACACCGCCACCGCCGCCTCGGGCTGCTTGGAGACATGTAGGAACCCGAAGGCGCCCCGTAGGTGTCCGCCACGGCATGCAGGTAGACCTTGCCGATGCCCTTGAGGGTGGCGACGAAGAAGGTGTCGGCCGAGAGCAGTTTTCCCGGCGCCGCGCTCTCGACATGGCGTTCGCGGAGGAACCAGGGATTGCGCTCTTGGACAAAGGCCGTCTGCTCGATGCTCAGCTCCAGCGTCTTGCCGGCATTCACTTGCTCAGGCGCCAGCCAGCGGTCATGGCGCGTCGCCAACCCATTGTCGTTGAGGATCCTCTGGATCATGATCGACGACGCCCGTCGGCTCTCCAGCGCCGGCATCGCCTCGAGGCGTTGCAGCCATAGGCCGGATGCTTCAACACCAGTTCCTTGATCCGATCGACCGTTTCAGGCGTCGTCGTCTGCGACACGCGGCGGCGCCCGGCTCTACCTGCGGCTGGCCGTGGACTACTCGGCCCGCTCGGCCATCGTGGCCGCCGCTGGCACGCTGCGGCCGGACGAACCGTGCGACGAGGATGCCTTCCTGCGGCGGGTAAACCGCGCCTGCCACTCCGATCCGGAAACCCCTCCGGTCGACCTGTTGATCCGGACGAGCGGCGAGCAGCGGCTGAGCGACTTCCTGCTGTTCGAGTCGGCCTATGCTGAACTCCTGTTCATCGAAACGTTGTGGCCGGACTTCGACGGCGAGGATCTCGGCCGGGCGGTCGAGGCGTTTCGTCGCCGGGGACGCCGCTACGGGGGCCTGACCGGGCGGCACACCCTTGAATTACGGGTGAAGACGCCTATCGTCAGGATGGACACCCCGGCTTTCGCCCTTGCGTCCTTGGCAGGTCCTAGCCGCCTACCATGACCGCGGTCGGCTCGCTTACGGCCGACCGCAATTGAGCGCCAACCGCAGGCCCCCAACTTCCCTGTAGTACCATGAGTTCTTGGCATGGAGCAGTGGAACGAGGTTGAAACGCCCTGGCGCCGAACAGGTCCGCCCGAGGAACGGCGGCCGACTTGGAACATCAATGACACATCCATAGACGCAGCGAGAATCGTCAGCCTAAAGGAGCAGTCGGTACTTTGTCCTCTCACCCTCTAGCCGTGCTTTTGTAGTACGGAGAGCAGCCCGTCATGGGACGCACCGCAACGAAATCTGAGAGCAGCAAACGGGATGCGGAGACTTAAGCTCGCCGAGCACCGCTTGAGCGTGCTGGAGTTGGCCCGGGAGCTGGGCAGCGTCGCCGAAGCGTGTCGGCAGCGTGCCTTGGACCGAACGAGCTTCTACGAGTGGAAGCGCCGCTTCCAGACGCACGGTTAGAGAGTCTCAAGGACCCGCCGCCGATCCGCAACAACCATTCGCTGCGTTCCGTCTCGTCGATTGCCCGCACCAGGTGGGGTGAAAGGCGGTCCCGCCGACCGATCAAGCTGAGCCGCACGCCGTTCCGGCGGCAGTTCATGCGCTCCCGGACCAGAAAGGACTCCAGCAATCGCATCAGCGCCGACACCTCTGCGGCCGGCCGCCGCCAGTTGTCGGCGGAGAACGCGTAGAGCGTCAATGTCGTTACTCCGAGCCCGGGCGCCGCTTCCACCGCGCGGCGCACGGCATCGGCTCCGCGCCGGTGTCCTGCCGTGCGCGGACGCCCGCGCGCCCGAGCCCAGCGGCCGTTTCCGTCCATGATTAGCCCTACGTGCAGGCCGCCGTTTGCCGGTCCATGCATCTCGGGCCGCCTCACGCCAGCTCCCCCACGGTCTCCGGCAGCAACGGCCGCGGGGCGGGTCCCGCCGGTGGTGCGGTTGCGACGAGCCCCGCCGTGGTGACGACCATCTCGCGCTGCCGCGGTCCGTCGAGCTCGACCAGGAAGATCCGCTGCCATCGGCCGAGTTGGACGCTGCCGCCGATCACCGCCAGCGTCGTCGAGGCCTGCAGGGCCATCGCACGTGCATGGGCGTGGCCGTTGGGCCGCTCGTCGGGCGTCATGTTGGCGGTCCGCCGGTCGAAGTCGTCGTGGGCGTATCGCGCGTGGGCGGGCGCCCAGCCGGCGAGGACCCGGCCCAGGTCGTCGAGCAGTCGCACGCAACCACGCACGCGTTCGGTGATGTCGATGAACTGCTGGGGCTCATCGGTCTCGAGGGCCAGACGCTCGTGGGCTACGGTCCACGCGGATGGGGGGGAGTGGGGAAGGGGAAGTCGCCATGCCATCGTTCTCGCTCCTTGTCTGCGGCACGGCCGCGCTCAAATTCGCTCGCTGGCAGTATGGCGAGAAGGCCGCCGCGAGACATGAGCGGGAAGTGAGGGTTCGGTGATATTCGGCTGAGGACCGGCGCGGCCGTGTAGACGCGTCGGCAGTTTCGCCGGCCGCGAGACTTCCGTGGCGCGCGTCAGTGAGGCCTTCGGGTCAGCCCCGCCACCAGACCCGTGCCGAACAGCAGCCCCTCGAACGTGCTGATCGTGGCCCGGGTCACGACGCCCGGCTCCGTTTCACCGAGCAGGCGGGCCAGAGGTCCGAGGCCGACCTGCGAGCCGGGGAAGCTCTGCGCCATGAAATTGAGGCTCATCGCCCCGAGGAACCGGCCGCTCCACCCGAGCACGCCGGCCGCCAGCGCGCAGGCGAGCCCCGTCAGGAGTGCCGCGCGGATCCGCGCGAGCCCATGTGGGGTGGCCATGCCGCCCTCCGCGGTCGGCGTGGCGAGCCCGTAGCCCAATCCGACCGCGCCACCCAGAACGAGGCCCTCCAGGGCGCCGGCCAGCGGCGACAGATCGCGGCCGAACAGCCCCTCGAGCACGAGACGTCCCAGAAGGTGGGCGGTCGCCCCGACCACGAGGCCGCTCAGCGCTCCCGCCACGGCGAGGGCCAGACGCCGCTGGGCGCGAAACGCCGCTTCCGCTGCGGCGAGACCGGCGCCGACGCCGGCCGCCGCGACGCCGCCGACCGCCATTCCGAGAACCGGCAGCATCGCCAGCACGTTGTCGCCAGCCGTGGACCCGGGTCCGAAGCGGAGAACGAGGCCACCTAGCGAACCGGCGATCGTCCCGGTGGCGGCGCCGCCGGTCGCCGCGGCCATCCACCGGTGTCCGGCCAGACGGGCCACGCGCCGGAGGCGAAGCAGGAAGAGGATCCTCGCGGCGGTGAGCCAACCGGGATATCCGAATAGCGGAACTGGCCCGGCGCCCGGGACGTCCCAGCGAGTCTCGCGCAGGTAGGCGCGCGCCACGGCGTGCCCCCTCTTGCGATCCAGGCGGTCGAGAGCCTCCGCCGTGCCCAACTGGTGAAGGGCCTCGGCGGCCTGGCGCCGCCGGAGGTCCGCTCCGTCAACATCGTCGCGGTCGTCGTCGAGCAAGGCATCGAGGTGCTGGTCGAAGGCGCTGCCCGCGGCGGCGGGCTCCGCCGTCGCGGCCCCCACCGGTTCCCGTGGACCCGCGTCCGGCTCTTCGACGACATCGTCGCAGACGAAGCGGTAGCCGTGTCGAGACACCGTACGGATGAAGGTCGGCTCGCGTGAATCGTCTCCCAGCGTGCGCCGCAGGATCCGCACCGCCTGGCTCAGGGCGCCGTCGGTGACAATGACGTCGCTCCAGACGACGTCGAGGATCTCGTTCCTCGACACTGCCTCGTTTCGCCGTTCTATGAGCAGGACGAGGAGGTCGAAGTAGCGGGGGATCAACGGCAGCTCACGTCCGTGGCGGACGAGGGTCCGGCGGGCGGGGGAGAGGATGTGACCCGAGAACCGGTAGCGGGTCGTGCCGGGGGACGCTCGCATCGACGGCCGGCAGTATACGCGCTCTCCGGTTGAACCTATTGGGGGATCTCGAAGCCGGCGGAACGCATCAGCTCGAGGGCGTTGCCCTTCCCGACCACGCCCGGCCGAAGCCGGTAGTCGAAGTGGAGCTTCCCGTTCGTGAACTGGTCCGTGAAATGGACGTTCCCGGCGCGCGGGCCGAGAGCATCGGCAATCGCCGTCAGCGCCAGGTCGTGCGTGGTCACGATACCGATCGCGCCGCGCTCGGCCAGGCTTCCGACGACGGCGTCGGAGCCGATCCGCCGGTCGTGCGAGTTGGTACCGTGCAGGCACTCGTCTATCAGAAAGAGGACCGGCCTTGCGTCCCCGGGCGTGCCGTCTCCGTCCGGTTCTTCCCGGTGCGTCCTCGCCAGAATGGCCCGCAGCCGAAGGATTTCGGCATGAAACCGGGAGCTGCCGTCCTGTAGCGAGTCGACGATCCGAATCGACGCGCCTACCGTCAGCGGCGATAGCTCCAGCCGGCGCGCCCGCACCGGCGCGCCCGCCTGGGCGAGGACCGCGTTCACGCCGATGGCGCGGAGCAGCGTGCTCTTGCCCGACATGTTCGATCCGCTGAGAACCAGGACCTGGGGCCGATCGTTCAGGCGGACATCGTTGGCGACGGCCTTCGCGCTCAACAGCGGATGGGCGAGGGCTTCCGCCTCGAAGTGCGTCGCGCCGTCGTCAAGCTCGGGCCAGATGTCGTGCGGCCGCTCGAATCGATAGCTGGCGAGGGAAGCCAACGCCTCCAGTTCTCCTACCGCGTCGAGCCACGTCCCGAGCTTCGGACCCGAGGCGAGGCGCCACCGCTCGACGGCGTGGGCAAGATGCACGTCCCACACCAGGAAGAAACCGAGGAGTCGGGCGAAGAGGTTGTGGCGCGAGTCGACCTGCTCCATCAGGCGGGTCAGTCGGGCCACCTGTCGTGACGGCGGAGAACCGTCGACATCCAGCCGCGCACGAAGCCCGGCGAGGCGCGGCGCACGAAAGCTCTCGGATTCGAGCCGGGCGAGCACGGCGCCGAGCAACGCAATATCCCGTGCGGCGTGGTCGGCCCCCTCGAAAATGCGGACCGCGATTGACTGGAGACGCACCTGTACGAACGCCACGCCGACCAGGGCGGCGACGAAGTACCAGCCGAGCAGCGATCGGACGCCGTCGCTCAGATCCCATGCGCGGAGGCCCGACAGTGCGTAGGCGACGCCCGCGGCCAGCGCCAGTCCACCGGCGACCGATGCGAGGCGCCCGGCGCCGAGCAGGGCCGGCGAGTCGAACGCGGCTGGCGCCGCACCCCAGGCGGCCAGCGCCGGTGCATCGACGGCGGCGCGCGTGTCGTCACCGACCACCGCCAGATTCTCCCGCAGATCGAGGTTGGAAGTGAGTTCGTCGACTGCAGCCTGGCGTTCGCGGACCACGCGCGGTGGGGCCGGCGACAGTAACCACGCCGCGAGCATGCTCATGCCGCGCCGTGTCCGCGCCGCGCAGAGGCGCTGAAACACCGAGCCGTTCCCAAAGAGGTCGAGGTCCGCGGCATAGAGGTGCTGCGGGTCCGCGAACTCGTTCCCCTGCTCGCCAGTGCCCGCCCACGCATCGTCCAGGCGCGCGAGGCCGCGCCTGTAGAACGCAATGGCCCGCTCCAGCCGCGCGCGTTCCGCCTCGATCCGGTCGAGGCGCACGCCCAGAAGGAAGACGCCGGCGAGCGGTACGAGCATCCACCAGCCGGAGTAGCCCGCACCTCCGATGATGCCGATTCCGAGTGCGCCGGCAATCCCCAGCACGATCAGCCGGAGCGAACCGGCGGCGTGGTGCCGTCGCTCGGCCGCAGCATGGGCGACCCGGCGGGCGGTGAGCCGCTCTTCGTAGATGCGACGAGGATCCGGCCCGGTTGCTCCCGGCGAAAGCACCAGTTCATTCTCGCAGGTGCGGACAACCGATGCGCTTGCAAGCTACGATCCCGCCCGAATTCGACATGGCCAGACGGCGCCTCCTTAGGGAATTCGATGTTGCCGGTCACCTTGGCGCGGTAGCGCGCTCCGTGTCGCCGCTCAAGCGTGACGGACAGCCGGCGCGCGCGGTCACGCTTTCCCGCAGCTACGCGACGACGATGGAGAACCTGTGGGAGGCGCTGACGAGCGCCAGGCGTATCCCGCGCTGGTTCCTGCCGGTCAGCGGCCGGCTCGAACTCGGCGGGCGCTATCAATTGGAGGGCAACGCGGGCGGTGTAATCACGGCGTGTGAACCACCCTCGCAGTTCGCGATCACCTGGGAGTTCGCGGGAGACGTCAGTTGGGTGGAGGTCCGTCTGGTCGACGATGGGGCGGGCCGCGCGCGGCTGACACTCACGCACACTGCGCGGCTCTCACCGCACTGGGACGAGTACGGACCGGGTGCGGCGGGCGTGGGCTGGGAGATGAGTTTCTTCGGACTCGCACTCCATCTCGCGCAGCCCGGCGACGCGCCGTTGGACGAAGCGCGGTTCGCCGCTTCGCCGGACGGCAAGGCACTAGTGACCGGCAGCAGCGAAGGCTGGCAACGTGCCGCCGTACAGGCCGGAGCGGATCCCGACGCCGCGAATGCCGCGGCCCGGCGCACGACCGCGTTCTACACCGGGGAACCGGTTGAGTCCGTCTGATCGGGTTGGCGGGGCGGGCGGCCCCGGAGGCGGGGCGGACGAGTACCTCTATGATCCCGACGACCCCGTGCCCGCGGTGGGCGGCAATATGTGCTGCCGGAACGATCTGGTTGCTTCGGGGGCGTTCGGATCATCCGCGCGCGGTACCGGAACGCCGACGACGGGGAGTCATGGATCACACCGGGCGCCGTGCATGACTACGTGATCGATCTGGGCTACACGGCCACCGTTTTCCGGCGAGGGCACCGGATCCGGCTGGAGATCAGCTCGTCGAACTTTCCGCACTTCGACCGCAATCTGAACACCGCTGCCCCGTTGGGTGAGGGCGACGAGATGGCGCCCGCCAGCCAGCGGGTGCTCCACGACGCCGGCCACCCGTCGCGGCTGGTGATCCAGGTTGCTCCGGACGTGCGGGCGCCGTAACTGGGTTGTCTGCCGGCCTGGCGGCCAGCGCACCGCCTATCCGTTCAGCCATTCGGCCAGCTTCGACCAGCGGCGGCGCCCGGAGACGGTCCGGACGGCGACCGCCACCGCTTTCGCCTGCCCGACGAGGACGACGAGCTTTCGGCCGCGGGTGATGCCGGTGTAGAGCAGGTTGCGCTGCAGCATCACGTAGTGCTGCGTGACGATGGGTATGACGACGGCTGGATACTCCGATCCCTGGCTCTTGTGGATGGTCGTCGCATACGCCGGCACCAGTGCGTCCAGTTCGCCGAAGCCGTAGGTCACCGCCCGGCCGTCGAACGTGGCGTGCAGTTCGCCCTGCTCGTCGTCGATCCCCTCCACCCGGCCGAGGTCGCCGTTGTAGACGTCGCGGTCATAGTCGTTCTCGATCTGCATCACCTTGTCGCCGGCGGCGAACCTCCAGCCGAAGCGCTCGACGGCCGGGCGTCCGGCGGCCGGATTGAGCGCTGCCTGCAGGTCGACGTTGAGGGCGCGGGCGCCTGCCGTTCCGCGGTTCATCGGGCAGAGCACCTGTATGTCGTCGATCGGATCGAATCCGAACCGTCGCGGAATCCGTTCCGTCACCATTTCGCGCACGCGCGCCGCAACCGCGTCGGCGTCGTCGGCGCGCACGAAGTAGAAGTCGGTTGGGCCGTCCGGGCGGCCCAGCCACGGGATCTCGCCGGCGTTCACGCGGTGGGCGTTCGTGATGATCCGGCTGCCCGCCGCCTGCCGGAACACGTCGGTGAGACGGACCACCGGGACGGCGCCCGAGGCGATCAGGTCCGCCAGCACCTGGCCCGGCCCGACCGACGGCAGTTGGTCGATATCGCCGACGACGAGCAGCGCCGCTTCGTCCGGCACCGCGCGCAGCAGCGCAAACATCAAAGGCACGTCCACCATCGAGGCCTCGTCCACGACGATGAGATCGGCATCGATGGGCCGCTCCCCGTCCCGTTGGAACCGGCCGCTGGCCGGATCCACCTCCAGCAGCCGATGGATGGTTTTCGCCGGCATCCCCGTCGCCTCGCTCAGGCGCCGCGCCGCCCGCCCCGTCGGCGCGCAGAGCGCAATAGCGAGCGGCTCCGATGGTCCGCCGCCGCCCGCGCCGGCACCCAGTATCGCCAGCACGGCATTGACGATCGTCGTCTTCCCGACTCCTGGGCCGCCCGTCATCACGAGCACTTTCGACCGGAGCGCTTGTACGATCGCCTCCGCCTGCCGCGGCGCCAGGGCGAGGCCAGTGCGCGCCTCCACCCGCACCAGCGCCATCGCCGGATCGATGGCCGACCAGGGCAGCGACCCCGCAAGAACGGCGCGCAGCCTCGCCACGATCCCGCGTTCCGCGGCATGGAGCACCGCCAGAAACAGGCAATCGGTGTCGCGGACCCGGTCCGCGACGATGGTTCCCGCTTCGCGTTCCTGTTCGATTGCCTGCTGTACCACGTCTGCCGGCGCCTCGAGCAGCTCGGAGGCCCGGGTCAGAAGTTCCTGAGCCGGCAGACCGCAGTGGCCGTCCGACGTCGCTTCGAGCAACGTAAAGCCGACGCCGGCCCGTATTCGTATCAGCGCCGTCTTCTCGATGCCGAGGCGCATCGCCAGCGTGTCGGCGGTCCGGAAGCCGATGCCGCGGATGTCGCGCGCGAGCTGGTAGGGGTTCTCCGACATCACCCGGACCGCCTCGCCGCCGTAAGTTCGGAAGATGCGCACGGCGCGCGCCGTTCCGACGCCGTGCTCGTGCAGGAAGACCATGATTTCGCGGACCGCGCGCTGCTCGGCCCACGCCTCGCTGATCCGGGTTGCGCGTACGGCGCCGATGCCCTCTATTTCGCGTAGGCGCTCCGGCTCGCCATCGATCACGTCGAACAGCGTCTCACCGAACGCATCGACGAGCCTGTCGGCATAGACCGGGCCAATGCCGCGGATGAGACCGGAGGCCAGGTAGCGCCGGATCCCCTCGTCCGAGGTGGGTTCCGACGTCTGGAGGAACCGCGCCTGGAACTGCGGCCCGTAGTTCCGGTCGTTGACCCACTGGCCGGAGGCGGTGATCCACTCGCCCGGTGTAATGGTGGCGGCATGCCCAACTACGGTCACCAGATCGGCGTGCCCGCGCGCCTTGACCCGCAGGACGGAGAAACCGTTCTCGGGGTTGTGGAACGTCACCCGTTCCACCGGGCCGGCGATGGCCTCGTCATCGGTGGGACGTGAGGCGGACGGACGGGGCACGGATCAACGTAGCATGGCCGCCCGACGACTCGCTACGTGGGTCGCGGCCGCGGCGTGGTCGGCGTAGACTGCGCAAGGGAGGACCGATATGGCGCAGTGCTGGGTCTTCGGAAGCCGCCCCTCCGGCGGACGAGCCGTGACGGCAACCGTGGCCGTTGCCCTGGCGGCCGGTCTGGTCGCCCACCTGCCAGCCGCGGCGCAGACCATGGAGTGGTCGAGTTATTCCGCCGACGCCGCCGGGACAAAGTACACGCCGGTAGATCAGATCAATGCCGCCAGCGTGCACCGGCTCGCGATCGCCTGGCGGCAGTCGGTGATCCCGGATGCGATCCGCAACGGCGAGACGCTGGGCGCGCCGGTGGGCGCTCAGAACACGCCACTCATGGCGGACGGACGCCTGTACGTGAGCACGGGCCTCGGAACTGTTGCGGCGCTCGATCCGGTCAGCGGGGCTGTTCTCTGGCACGACGGCGAGCCGGTCTTCGAGGCGGAAGGCGCGTCGCAGCGGACGCGGCAGACGCGCGGCGTTGCGTATTGGACGGACGGCGACGCGGCCCGCGTGATCGCGGTCCGGGGGCCAAGGCTACTCTCCATCGATGCTCGCACGGGGCTGCGCGATCCTGCTTTCGGAGACGGGGGTGCGGTCGACCTGCGGAAGGGCCTGATCCGTGACTATCCCGGCTACTACTGGAATTCGGCGCCACTGGTAGTGAACCGCGTCGTGATCGTCGGTTCGTACATCCGGGACATCCTCGACAATCAGATGCCGGCCACGAAAACGGCGCCGCGGGGTGATGTGCGCGGCTTCGATGTCCGCACCGGTGAGCACATCTGGACATTCCACACCATTCCGATCGAGGGCCAGCCCGGGATCGAGACGTGGGGAATCGACCCCGACAGTGACCAGCCCTCGTGGGTCTACAGCGGCAATACCAACATGTGGGCGCATCCCACTGCGGACCCCGAGCGGGGCCTGGCTTACCTGCCGTTGTCGACGCCCAGCAACGACTACTACGGTGGTCACCGCCCGGGCGACAACCTGTATGCAGAGAGCCTGGTCTGTATCGACGTCGCGACCGGTGAGCTGCAGTGGTACTTCCAGGCGGTGCATCACGGCGTCTGGGACTACGACTTCGCCTCATCCCCCAATCTGGTCGACATTACCGTCGACGGGCGAGAGATCGCCGCCGTCGCCATTCCGAGCAAGCAGGGATTCACGTACGTCTTCGACCGGGTCACGGGCGAGCCGGTCTGGCCCATAGAGGAACGTTTGGTCCCGCCTTCGCCGGTCCCGGGCGAGCAGCTTTCCCCGACGCAGCCGTTCCCGACAAAGCCGCCCCCGTTCGAGACTCAAGGGGTACGTGTCGAGCACCTCATCGACTTCACACCCGAGATGCGGGCGGAGGCGCTCGAGCTGCTGGAGGACTATCGGTGGGGTTCGCTCTTCGAACCGCCCATCCTGCGTGACGAATCGCCGGGTGGACTGCTCGGCACGATCCAGAATCCGGGGACCGCGGGCGGCGCCAACTGGCAGGGGGCGGGCGTCGATCCCACCACCGGGGTCATGTACGTGACGTCGGCCTTCAGTCAGAACATCCTCGGCCTGATGCCATCGGAGCATCCGCGTTCGGACGTCCGGTACACGCGTGAGCGTCAGCGGCCGGCGCCGACCATCGACGGCCTGTCGCTCTTCAAGCCACCCTATGGCCGGCTGACCGCCATCGATCTCAACGCGGGGGAAATCCTGTGGCAGGTGGCGAACGGTCCGGGGCCGCGCGACCACCCGCGCCTGCGTGGCCTGGACCTGCCGTGGCTCGGATCGCACGGACGCGCGGCGGTGCTGGTGACGCCGGAGCTCCTCTTTCTGGGTGAGGGGACCAACACGGGGGTCGGGCTCCTGCCACGGCTCCATGGAGGTCCGGGCGGCAAGATGTTCCGGGCGTACGACAAGACGACTGGCGCCGTCGTCTGGGAGATGGAACTGCCGGGCGGCACGAGCAGCGCACCGATGAGCTACATGGTGGACGGACGGCAGTTCATCGTGGTCGCCGTCGGCTGGGACGACATGCCGAGCGAGTGGTTCGCGTTCGCGCTTCCTTGATTCCCGGGGCGCGCGGCCAGACCTGGCCCGGGTCGGCCAGCAAGCCGGAGGCCCAAGGCCCGTCAAGCCGCGTGACCGGCGACGCCACGCGCCCGTATGCGTCGAGTGGTCGACGCGCCGGACGCGAGGGGATAGTATCGGCACCAATGAGGATCGGCCGTTTGTGCTTTCTGCCCGTTGGCGGCTCGGGGCTGCGTAGCCGCCGGAAGGTTTGAGAACGATGAAGAACACCTGGATCGTCACGGCCATCGTCTTGGCCGGCGCCCTGTTCGGCGTCGGGTGGGTGCAACTCTCCTCGCAGGAGGCTCGGGGCGCCGGCGGCGCGCTGGTAGATCGGTTCCAGCGCACGCACGAAGTGCTGCTGAACAACGAGGTGGCCGCCAGCGGTGTGGCGCGCGGAGAGACGATCTACTTCTACAAGTGCTGGATGTGCCACCAGGCGGTCGCCAGCGAGGGCGACCGCAGTGGGATCGTCGGACCGCCGCTCCATGACCTGTCCACGCGGTCCATCACCGACGAGGCAATTGCGGCAAAGATCAGGAACGGCGGTCCGGCGATGCCCGCCTTCCAACATACGTTCTCGGATGCCGATGTAGCGGACCTGGTTGCCTATCTGCGGAGCCCGACGTGCTGTTACGAGAATCAGGAGCCGCCCGCGAATCCGCACTACAAGGCGGAAACGGACCCCTGGCCCGTGTCGGACGCGGTTGCCGGCGGCGCTCGCGGCGGCGTCCGCCTGCCCACCGGAGAACCGCTCGAGGGCATCAAGGTGCAGCTGATCGCGCCGAATGCGGTCCGGTACACCGTGTTTACCGGCCCCGACGGCCAATATGAATTCCCGGTGCTCGAAGCGGGGTCGTACACGTTGCGGATTCCGACACCGTTGCCCTACGGCCCGTACCTGCGCGAGGACGTCTCCATTGCAGGCGCGACGCTTCTGGACGAGATCGTCCTCGAACCGGTCCCGAGCGCCGGCGATCCGGTGATCCTGCGAGGGGCGTTCCCGCCGACACTCGACGTGCTGTCTCAGCTCAGCGGCGCGGAATGGCTGTGGAATCTGCCAGGCACGGCCGAGGAAAAAAGCACGTTCGCGAAGGGATGCGGTATCGGCTGTCACAGCTACGAGATGATCCTGCGCAACCGCTACGACGAACGGAGCTGGCGGTTGATTGTTCAACGGATGAAGACGGGGGCGCAGGGAGGGCCGGGCCGGGCGATTGATCCCGCCACCGAGTCCGGAAGGGCGGTGCAGGCCGAGATCGACGTGATCGCGGGATGGCTTGCCAAGGTGCGCGGCCCCGATTCCCAGGACATGCCGGTGCGGATGTGGGCCCGGCGGCCGAGCGGTCCGGCCACGCGGGTGGTCATCACGGAGTATGAGCCGAACCGCCGGCTGCTGAACCTGCACGACGTGTGTGGCGCCGCGGACGGCAGCATCTGGTACACGAGCCACCACTCGCCGTGGGTGGGGTACCTGGATCCGGCCACGGGTGCCAGCAAGGAGTACCGACTGCCGGATGTCGCGGGGCGGCCCACTATCGACACCCACGCCTGCCACGTGGACAACGAGAACGGGATCGTCTGGTTCTCCCAGGGGCCGCCGCAGGTGGGTACGGACGCGCTCTTCGGCCTGACGATCGCCACCGGGGAAATCCGGCACTTCGCTCCCACTCCCATCGCAATCAACTTCGGATTGGCCCCCGATGGGTCGCTCTGGTACAGCCAGGCGGCCGACGGCGGCACCCAGGAGATCGTGCGGTTCAATCCCGGGACGGGTGAGGTTACGAACGTCTATCCGCGCGCCGGACACTACTCGTACCAGCACGCCGTGTCGGAAGATGGGCGGTTCGTGGCGGGAAGCTCCCCGGTGGGACCCGGCTACGACGCCACCTGGATGCTGGACGTGGAGAGTGGAACGGTCTACCCGACGACCGCGGCGCAGGACCATGGGGCAGCGCGGGGCGGGTTCGATCCGTTCGGCGATGCGTGGTTTGGTGGCCGCGGCGGTCCGCTGGTTCAACTGGTGAACGAGATTGACGAAGGGAACGGGGTGCACACGCGGTTGCACTGGCCCCCCACGCCGCTATTCCCGTACACGGACTTCTATACGGCGATGCCGGACAGGAACGGCGAGATCTGGGGCGGCATAATGCACGGCCGAGGGTTCGTGCGCTTCAATCCGAAGACCGATCAATGGATCGTCTATGAGAATCCGGAGCCCACTGCTCTCAATCGGTACCACTGGATCGACAACTCGACGACGCCGCCCTCCATCTGGTACCCGGACTTCCAGACCCAGATGTTCGTACGCATCCAGCCGCTGGAGTGATCGATACGGAACGCGTCGGCGACCTGGCTGACGCGGCGACGCGCGACCGCCTACTGCGAGCCGCCGCCTTCGGCCACGTCTCGAGCTTCCATGGCGCGAGCGCCGGACAGCGAGCTGGGCATCGAATAGTTGCCCTCGTGGCACGCGTACTCGTAGAGCGGCTGATTGGACCGTGTCATCAGCACCTGGGCCGTCCACGGTCCGGACCACGTAGTCGGGTCGTTCACCGTGAACTCGTAGAGCAGCGTGTCGGCGGCGAGCCGCGTGAAGCGCTCGACAAGGTGCAGGTTCGCGCTCGACCCTTGCAGCGAAGTCTCCCCGAGGAAGTTCCGCGTCTCGACGATGAGAGTGGGGCCTTCCCAGCTCGCGCGCGAGTCGCCTACCCACTGGCGGAGGCCGGCGGGCAGATGCGGGCGGTCGTCAAGGGGGATGATCCGTGCGTTGTGGACCATTTCGTTCAGGATCGCCACGTGGTCCCGCGACTGGAAGATCTGCACGTTGTTGTTGTAGGCGCTCGGGGTCATCGGCGGTCCGGAGTTGAAGCCGAGCAGGCAGCGCTCCGAAACGCCACGATCCTCGGGACCGTGGGCGTGGCGGCCGCGTAGGATCCGTGTCAGCTCGCGCTGCGCTTCCGCCTTGGGGCGCACGGCCGGGATGCGTCCGTTCGGGGGATCTACTACCAGCGACGTGCGCTGTTCGGCGAGCGAGTCGCCCCACTCGAACCAGATGCCCACGCTGTAGCCCACCCGATACTCCAGCGGCGCGTCGTCGCGCTCGGACTCGAGTCCGGCCCGCTCGACGGCGAGGTTCGCTTCCCACACGGCGGCCTCTTCGGACGTCAGTGTTTCCCTGTCGGCAAGCTCCTCGGGCCGCTCCATCGGGGTCGCGGTGGAGAAATTCCACACTCCCTCCAGGTCGGGCTGGCCGTCCGGCGTGTGCGGGACTGCATCCTGTCCCGTCACGGCCGCAGGTGCGAGGGCAACCATGGCGCACGCGAGTCCGAGAATGCGGCCCGCGGGAGATAGACAACGCATGATTCTCCTCCTTGCTTTCGGCGGTCTGGGCCGGTGTCAGCGCGGCGCCGGTCGATGCTCCGCCTTCCAAATCAGCGCGAGGCGGTGCGCTTCGGCAATCTCGTGGCGGAACATGTCGGGGTCGAGGACGAGCTGCATCCGTTCGGCCTGGTAGCGCTCCTCGGTCGTGTCGAACTCCGCCGCCAGCACGAACCACATATAGGAACTGATCGTGTCCCGTCCCACGCCGTCGGCGGCATGGTACCGCCAGCCGAGCTCGAACAGCGCGTCGTTGTCGCCTTCCTTGGCCCGCGCGGTCAGCTCGGCGACGCTCATGGACGGGAGATCGCCCGCCGGCACATCGCCGCAGCCCGCGGCGACGGCGAGCGCGACCACGATTACGGCGCGCACCGTGGCTCTGCGCAGCCAGAGGATGTCGACGCCGAACGACCACACCAGCAGCGCCAGCGCTGCTGCGGCGGCCGCCACGGCAACCGATTCCGGGATAATCGGTCCGAGGCAGGTGAGAAGCACCACCCCCTGCACCACGCAGATTGCCTTGCGGCGAAAGCTGTCGGGCAGGTCTGCGGCGAGCAACGGCCAGATCCAGCCTGCGGCAACGAAGAGATAGCGGGCCAGGCCGATTGATATGACCCAGGCGCCGACCTGCCCGGACCACCAGACCAGGACCGACAGGCCGAGCAGCAGGAACGCGTCGAGCTCCATGTCGAACCGGCCGCCGAACTGTGTCAGGCGGCGCGAGCGCCGCGCCACGTAGCCGTCGACGCCGTCGAGCACCATCGCTACGGTCCCGACCCCCACGATCCACCAGCGCGCCGTGTCGTCCGGCGTCGCGCCGCCGATCGCCAGCGCGCAGATTGGAAGGAACAGGGTCGCCCGGAACAGGGTCACCCGGTTGGCCGCGCCGAGCCCCGGGGCGGGCAGATCCTCCGGGAGGGCACGGACGATAAGGGCGGCCATCAACGCGTAGAGGCCGGCGACGTCAGCAAAGTACGCGGTCGGCAGGCCCAGCAGCCACCAGGTGGCCGCAGCTGCCGCCGCGACGGGAACGAGGCCCAGTGCCAGATCGCCTGCGGCGCGGCGGAGCTTCCGCTGGCCGGTGCGGGGTGTCACCACTTGGGCGTCCATGACGGTCGAGACGTGCGGCCGCGACGCGGCCGGCCAGCCGACGGCGGGCCGCTCCGTCTGGACTCCGTCGCTCCCCGGTTCCATACTGCGCCGACGATGGTCACCACCGGCGCCGCCAGACAGTTTCTGATCCGCACGCCCGGCCATGGCGAGATTGTGCGCGTCGACCTTCCGCGGAGGCAAGCGGACGACGTGCTGGTACGCGCATGCTGGAGCGGCGTCAGCCGAGGAACCGAAACCCTTGTCTTCCGCGGCGAAGTCCCGCCGTCACAGTACGCGGTGATGCGCGCACCGTTCCAGCAGGGGGACTACCCGGGCCCGGTCACCTCGGGCTACAGCAGCGTCGGCGTGGTGGAGGAGGGGCCGGAGGACCTGGCGGGGCGGACGGTGTTCTGTCTCTATCCCCACCAGGATTACTACGTCGTCCCGGCCGCGTCCGTACATCCGCTCCCGGACGACGTGCCGGCGGCACGGGCAGTACTTGCCGCCAACCTCGAGACGGCGGTGAACGTCGCCTGGGACGCGCGCCCCGCCACGGGACAGAAGATCGTCGTGATCGGCGGCGGAGTCGTCGGTTTGCTGGCCGCCAGACGGTGCGCGGACGAGTCGCGTGGACCGGTGACGGTAGTCGATCCGTGCCGCGCACGCGAGGCGGCGGCGCACGCCCTCGGCCTCGCATGGCGTCCCGACCCGCCGCCGGAGGCCAGTGTCGATCTCGTGATTCACGCGAGCGGGACACCCGAGGGGTTGCGTACCGCCCTGCGCATCGCGGTGGTCGATGCGACGATCGTCGAGGCGAGCTGGTACGGTACGCGAAGGGTCTCACTCCCGCTTGGCGAGGCGTTTCATGCACGGCGGCTGACGATCCGAAGCAGCCAGGTGGGGCACGTCCCGCCCGATCGCGCCGGGGCATGGTCGCGCGAGCGGCGTCTGCGGTTCGCGTTGACGTTACTGGCCGACGAACGGTTCGACGCGTTGGTCACCGGCGAGAACCGGTTCGAGGAACTGCCGGAGGTGCTGGCCCGCCTGAGTGACACGCCGGGTGATACGCTCTGCCACCGGATCCGTTATGGCGACGGAGCATGACGGCAGGGAGGACCGATGTACAGCTTGAATGTCCGCGATCACTTCATGATTGCCCATAGCTTCCGGGGCGCGCAGTTCGGGCCGGCGCAGCGGCTGCATGGGGCGACCTACGTCGTCGATGCGACATTTGCCCGGCCGGATCTGGATGCCGGCGGCATCGTCGTGGACATCGGCCGTGCCGCCGAGGTGCTGAAGGAAATCCTCGCCGACCTCAACTACCGCAACCTGGACGAGGAACCGGCGTTTGCGGGAGGCAACACGTCTACCGAGGTGCTGGCGAAGGTGATCTTCGACCGACTGGCGGCCGCCATCCGCGCTGGCGAGCTGGGCGAGACCGCAGGCGGCGTGACGTCGATCACGGTCACGCTGCACGAGTCCCACGTGGCCTGGGGCCGGTACGAGGGCGCGCTGTGATCCGTCGCGTCTGCCTGATGGCGCCGGATCCGCTCGATCAGCGGACCGGTGGCTACCTCTACGACCGCCACATGATGGATTGCCTCGCCGAGCGCGGGTGGCAGGTCGTTCGCAAGGGCCTGCGGGGCAGATTCCCGGATCCGGACGATTCGGCTCGCTCCGGTCTGTCGAGAGCGCTGGAGCGCCAGCCGGACGGAGCGCTGGTCGTCATCGACGGTCTCGCGATGGCCGGACTGCCCGGGCCGGTCGCGTCGCACGCGGATCGACTCCGGATCGTGGCCCTCGTCCATCATCCGGTGGCCGAGGAGACCGGACTCGATCCGGAGACGACACAGCGTTTGCGTGCACTGGAGGCAGGCGCACTTGCCGCCGCCGCCGGCGTCATCGTAACGAGCCCCTTCACCCGGCAGGTGCTCGTCGATCGTTACGGCGTCGACCCGGCGCGCGTGCAAGTGGCCGTGCCGGGTACCGATCGCGCGGCGCCGGCGGTGGGGCCGGGTCCGGGGGATACTCCACAACTGCTGGTGGTGGCATCCGTGACCCCGCGCAAGGGGCACGATGTCCTCGTCCGCGCTCTGGCGATACTGCGTGATCGGTCGTGGCATTGCGTCTGCGCCGGCAGTCTCGACCGTGCCCCCGAGTTTGCGCGGGAGGTACAGGCCGCGGTCGAGGACGCGGGACTGGGCGACCGGATCCGACTGACGGGGGAATGCGACAGCGAGACAGTGGAGCGTCTGTACGCGGGCAGTTCGATATTCGTGCTGCCCGCGTACTACGAGGGATACGGCATGGTGCTGGCCGAGGCACTGGCCCATGGTCTGCCGATAGTCAGCACGACGGGCGGGGCAATCCCGTCCACCGTGCCGGACCACGCGGGTTTGCTGGTGCCGCCGGGTGACTATCGGGCGCTCGCCGGGGCGCTGGCGGCGTTGCTGGGTGACGATGCCCGGCGGCGGTCGATGGCGGCAGCGGCGCGCCGGCGCGCGGACACGCTCCCGGGCTGGAGCGACGCGGCGGTGGTATTCGAACGATGCCTGCTGGATCTGGCGGAGGACGAGTCTGCCGACAGGTCGGACGAGAACCGGTTCGGAGGCGGACGCACCGTGGCCGGAGGGTTGGACTATCCGGGAGAACGCAGTGATGGCGCGCGAGTTGTTTGACGCCGAGTGGCTGGCCCTGCGCGAGCCGGTGGATCACCGGTCACGGGCGAAGGTAGTGCCGCAGTTGCTCGCGCCGGCCTGGAAGTCGCGGGGCTGGTCGCGCGTGATCGACCTGGGGAGCGGCGCCGGATCGAATCTGCGGTACCTCGCACCGCGCCTGTCCGGACCGCAGGAGTGGACACTGTTCGATCACGACGCCGATCTCCTCGCGCGCGTGACGCCGCCGGACGGCGTGCCGGAGTTGCAGGTGGTCACGAGGACGGGGAACTTGGCGGACGCTGGAGTGGCTGCGATCCGCGCGACCGGAGCGCAACTCGTAACCGCGTCGGCGTTGCTTGACCTCGTGTCGCGGGACTGGTTGGCATCGCTCGTCGAGGCATGTCAGGCGACAGGGGCGAGTGCACTCTTCGCGCTTACGCACGACGGCATCATCGAGTGGCGGGTCGACGGCGCCCCGGACGATCCGGACGACGGATTCATCCGTCGCGCCGTCAACGATCACCAGCGGCGCGACAAGGGTTTCGGCCGTGCGCTCGGATCGATGGGAGGGTTGCACGCCGAGACCCTCTTCCGTGGAACGGACTATCGTACGTGGCTCTTCCAGAGTCCATGGCGCCTCGGTCCGGCGGATGTGACACTCGTGCGCCGACTGATCGACGGTTGGGTAGAGGCGGCAACCGAACAGACCGGCGAACCGGACCGCATCCGCGCATGGGCCGACCGGCGCCGGGCCACGATCGATGGCGGCCGGTTCGTGCTCAGCGTCGGTCACGTGGATCTGCTGGCGTTGCCGCCGGAAGCGGCGTAGGGCTTCGGAGATCGAAATCAAACAGCACGTCATCCCCGAGGGGAAAGGTGCGGCAACGCGGGCGCAGGGCATCGTCGAGCGAGGCGACGGGGGCGAGCGTGAAGGCTGGGCGGCCAGACCCGATAATCAACGGTGCGACGGTTACATGGAGTCTGTCAACGGCGCCGGCCTCCAGGAAGCGGGAGACCGTGAACCCGCCTCCCTCGATCAACAGGCGCCGTAGCCCCCGCTGGGCGAGCGCCTGCACGATCAGGCGCGGAGCGAGCCGGCCGTCGGCATCGGCAGGGAGTACCACAATATCAGCGCCTGGGGGCGCCGGGGCATGTGTTCCCTCCCGGCGGATTACGAGGGTCGGGGCCGCGCCGTCGGCAAGTACGCGGTGTCGGGGATCGAGACGCCCCTCCGGATCGATCACGACGCGCGCCGGGTCGTCACCCTCCACGGCGCGCACCGTCAGGCGTGGGTCATCGCTGGCAACGGTGCTGGCCCCCACGACCACGGCGTCGACAACTGCCCGCAGACGATGCAGGCGGCGGATGTCGGCCGGTCCGGTGACGTAGTGCGAGTGGCCTCCCTCGGTAGCGATCCGGCCGTCAACGCTCTGGCCCGCCTGCGCGATGACCAGCGCCGCCGGCACCTGCAGCGGCAAGAACAGGTCGAGGATGAGGCGGGCTTCACCCGACGCAGGGGACGATGCCTCCCAATCTCCACCGGGATAGACTTGCACCCAGCACGCGGGCAAGCGATTATGTTGGACGCGCACGGGCCCGGTGAGGCCAGGGCGGACGGCTCGGACGAGACTCCAGGCCATCGTGGCGTCGAACGGCGGCGTCGGCAGCTTGCGGATCGGCACGGGTCGTTGATAGTGAGACTACCGTAGCGGGCTATTGGCATGTACGAAGCCGAACGCGGACTCTTCGATCTCCGGCAGGGACGGGCCGTCCATGTTGTGCCGTCGAACGTGGACGTGGCCCCGGACGACCCGGGCGCCCTGGTGGTTGCGGTCGACGGCCTGGCGGCGGCGGCCCTCGATACGCTGCGCCACCACGGACCGACGCGTCTGGCCGTGACAGGCGAGCGCGCCGCGTCGATGGGGCTGGACCCGTCGGCGCTGGACGGGGACGCGGGCGCGGTCATGCCCGTCAGTCTGGCGCTGAACGGCGAGAGCCCGGATGAGATTGTCGATCTGGCCAGTGCGCGCGGTTCCTTCGACACCGACGACTTCGATCTCCGTGTCGCGTCGGCCGTCGAGGCGGGCGGACTGCGTCTCGCGCGTCTGGGCCGGCTGCTTCCGGCGGTGGTGAGCGCGCCGGTCGATCCGGTGCGGTCGGAACGGCTTCGGCAAACTCTCGAACGTGGCGCCGCGATCACGGTCACGACGCGTCAGATAGAAGCTCTGACCACCGCGACCGGCGTTCGTGTGACGCGCGTCAGTGACGGACCGGTGCCGCTGGCGGAAGCGGAGAATGCTCGGTTCATCTACTTTCGCGAGGCGAATGGCGTGCTGGATCATGTGGCCGTGCTGATCGGGAAACGCGACGCGTGGCCAGACCCGACCCCGGTCCGGATTCACTCCGCGTGCCTCACTGGCGACCTCTTCGGCAGCCTGCGGTGCGACTGCGGCGAGCAGTTGCGCGGCGCGCTCCGACACTTCGCCCAGCAGGGAGGCGGCATTCTTCTCTACATGGCGCAGGAGGGACGCGATATCGGGTTGGCCAACAAGCTGCGCGCTTACCGTCTCCAGGAGGAGGGGCTCGATACGGTGGAGGCGGATGCCATCCTCGGCTTCGGGGCCGACGAGCGCAACTACGGCGCGGCGGTCGAGATACTTCGGACGCTCGACGTGACGCGTGTGCACCTGCTGACGAACAACCCGGACAAGGTGCGGGCGCTCCGTGACGCGGGGCTCGAGGTCGCGGGTCGAATGCCGCTGTACGGCACCCTCAACCGTCACAACCTGCCCTACGTCAAGGCCAAGGTGGAGCGAGCGGGCCATTGGCTGCATGACATGCTGGCCGGGGCCGACGCGGCGTTGCCGCCTGAGCGTCGACCGGATCGTCGCGGGTCGGCGACGTCGATCACGCAAGACGGTCCATCGGAAACGCCCTCGCGTCGCGAATGACCTGGGCGAGCACGTCGCCGTAGTGCTCGACCAGCCGCCGTCCCAGGTCCGGCGTGGCGAGCGTGGCGTCGCCCACGACGCCAGCGCGGTTGAGATCCCGCGCGAGCCACGCGAACGGAGCGGCGCCCTCCGGACCGATCATCGATCGCGCCTGTTCCAGCGCCTCGCCGAATGAGGTGAAGCGCTGGCTCCGGTCCATTCGCACGCGGTCAGGATGCGTGTATAGCATCATCGCCGTCTCAACGGCGCCGCCGTGCAGGCCGTGGCGCCATTCGGTGTCAGGCAGATCGACCCCCGGCGGGGGCGGAAAGCGGAACCAGCTTGCCGAGACCACCAGCATCCGCGCGGCCCGTCGTAGGTCGAGCGCTGCGGTTGCCATGGCGTGGCGGTTCCCACCATGCGTGTTGTGGAGCACGAGGCGCCGCACCCCGAGGCTGGCTAGGGCGTCACCCCGGGTCCGGATGAGCACGGCCAGGGCGTGGCTGCCGATCGACTGTGTCCCGTCCGCCGCCGCTTCGTCTCCGCTCGCAAGGTGCTCGTCGCTTGCGCCCACATCTACGGGAGGCAGCACGACGGCCGGAAAATCGTCCGGCAACTCAAGTACTGCGCGCGCAAGGAGGGCACGATTGATGTCGGCGTCGGTCGTGATGGGCAGGTGCGGGCCGTGCTGCTCCGTCGCGGCGAGCGGGAGAATCGCCACGGGGTCGCGTGCGGCCAGGGACCGCGCCTCCGCGCCCGACAAGGCGTCCCAGTGGTGGAGCCGTGGTCTAGTCATCGGTCCGTCTGAAGACCGCGAGATCGTAGCCAAGCCAGCCACGGTACAGACCGGTGGCGAGCGCGGCGCCGCCAGTCAGGTGGCCGAACGGGCCGTTCAACGGCAGGAAGCGCGTGGCAGCGGCGAACAAGGCGATGGCATGGTCGCGCGGACGGCGCAGCTCGAGGTGGGGTGTCAGATCGTCGGTCGAGTCGTGCAGGAAGCCGCCGCCCGCCGCGAGGCTGCGGAGTTCGTTCCGGTCTACGAGCGTGTTGATCCGCCAGCCGCGCCGAAAGCGGTTGATCGTGCGTGCGGCCGCGCGTGGCTGGTGGGCAGCGGGTCGGAGCATGTCGTCGCAGATAATCAACCACCCTCCGGGACGGAGTCGCCGCGCGCACTGAATGAAGAAGAATGCCGGGTTTGTGCTGTGGACGAACGACTCGATGGCGTAGATCAGATCCTCGCGAGGGGCATCCGATCCGGACGTCGGGGACACCGGCAGAGCGAGTGAGAGATCACAGAAGTCGCCTTCAATACAGCCGATCCGATCCGCGAGGCCACGCTGCGCGATCCGTTCACGGGCGATACGCGCCTGTATTGGACTGAGCGTAACTCCGACTCCGCGCAAAACCGGGAATCTCTCCGCCAGCGAACAGAGTGTTGCGCCAATGCCGCACCCGAAGTCAGCCACGTTCATGGCGCCGCCGGCTGGTGTGGCGTGGCGCAGGGTCTCGGCGATCCGATCCTCGACATACCGGAACGCCGCCTCTCGCGTGGCTACCCCCGGTCCCCAGACGGCGCGGTGGATGGCGCCTGCGTCACCCCCCTGACCCCAGGCGAGGAAACGGTCCGTATGCCGGTCGTAATAGCGGCGGACCGCATCTGGGCCGAACGGAGGGATGGTCGTCACCGCTACTCCAGCACCGCGTAGACATCCCCCGACTGGCGAATCGCCTCGCCTGTGGCGAGCGCCTGCAACAGGCTGGCCGCCGATAGCCACGCGGACGTTCCCAATCTGTACGACTCACCTCGCGACCAGTTGTAACGATACGGGCCTAGGGCATCCAGGCGTTGCAGGCAGGCATCCACCTCACGCGGCGCGGTAGGAAGGTACTCGAACGAAAGGGCGGGAATCGGCTGGCTCAGGCCGGCCAGCACGTCGGACTCTGACCCCTCCACGTCGATCTTCACGAACGCGGGAAGACCGAAGCGCGCGATCAGCCCATCGAGGGTGATCGCCTTCACGGACGTGCTCGCGTTCCACTGGATGCCTGCGAACACCGGGTCGGCCTCTCGGGCCGCCCGCCACGCGGCGGCGTGCGTGCTGAGCGTCGGATGGCGTTCGCTGATCGCCAGCGTCACCTCGCCGGGCGTAGCGGAGACGGCGGCTTCAAGCACCGCCACATGGCCCGCGCGGGGGTGGGCGGCTACCTTGCGCCGGTGTTGGCGGCGGCCGGAATCATCGAAGTAGGCCCGGAGCAGACGCGCGCAGTCCGGCTGCGGTTCGACCGCCACGACACGGCAGCCGAGCGCGCGCAGCGCGCGCGTCCGGTTGCCGACGTGCGCTCCGATATCGAAGACCACGGAGCCAGGCCGGACGAATTGCCGGTAGAGGCGGCGCAGGCGGCGCTGTCGGCCCGGGATGCCGTGATAGATGAGGAGAGAGCGGCCCAGGCCGTACGCCCTGCGCAACTGGCTCATGGCCAATGCCATCCGTTGATTTTCCGGTGAAACGCCAGGCGGTTACAATGCAAGGTGATGCCGTGGGAGGCAGGCAGGTACGGACCAAGGGTTGACTCGTCAACGGCTCTGGCTGGCCTGCGCACGCTGGCGCTCGTCATCGGGCTCTTCCTCGTGCTCATGGGATCCGACAAGATCGGTTGGCTGACGGATACCGGGCCGCTGCTCGCGGAACTGTCCCGGTGGCAGGAACTCACCTCGGGTGTCAGCCTGTTGTATCTGGAAATGGTCGCCATTCCCGGTGCCCCGGTCTTTGCCAGAGTCGTGCCGATCGCGGAGATGCTGGCCGGCGCCGCGCTGATCATCGGTTTCCGCATCCGCATGACGGCCGCCCTGGCGCTGTTGATGATCCTCAACTTCCACTTCGCCAGCGGTCTCATCTTCACCGTCGGCTACCTGACGAATGGGTACGGCCCTCCCGTCATCGGCAGCCTCCTTGCCCTCGCAGTCGGTGGCCGCCGCCTGCCGTACAGCGTCACGCGCTAACGGCCAACTAACCACCCCACCGGAAGTTGAGGCGGGCGTAGTAATACCCGCCACTCAGGCCCCAGGGTGTAAATTGACTGTAAGGGAGGCCGAAGATCTCGGCAAACAGATCCATCCGCTGCGAGAACGTATCGAGAATATTCTGGCCGCCCACGGCCAGGGTCACGTCGCTCCGGAGGGGAATGGTCGCTTCGAGGTCGACGATGTACCGGCCGTCCAGAAGCAGCGCGTCTCCGCCGCGGACGAAACGCGCGTCGAAGTGGTCGACCCATGCCCCGTAGTAATTCAGGCGGCCGAGCAGGCCCACGCGCGCGACCTGCTGATTGATGGCGACGTTCCAGCGCGTCCGGGGCACGCCGCGCTCCAGCCCCAGCACGTCGCCCGGAGTGAGCAGGTCCGATTCTTTCGTCAGCTCCGTGTCCGTGTAGTTCAGGGTAAAGCTGAACACTGTATCGTCCCGAAGCGCGGGCGGGGAGTAGGTCGCGACGATGTCCAGCCCCTGGGTCCGACTGGCGAAGTCGTTGATGAAGAACCGGAAGAACTTCAATGTCCCCGCCGACGCGATCCCTTCCGACAGAAGGAGCGCGCGCTCGTCGTCATCCAGCGTGAACGTCTGCGACAGGGCCAGCCGGTTGTGGACGTCTACGCGGAAGTAATCGGCGGTGAGCGTGAACGGGCCGGTGTCGACGACCAGTCCGGCTGTCGTGTTGATAGACGTTTCCGGTTCCAGCGGCTGGCCGCCTCGCAACTGGGCGGCCCGGAACGTCGAGGGCACGTTGGCGCTGTCGACCAGCTGCAGCGTTTCCGGATCGATGGTGGTCTGAACGTTGAGCGTGTTCTGCTGGCCGGGCGTCGGCGCACGGAAGCCAGTACTGACGCCGCCCCGAATCGATACGGCGTCGCTCAACGCGTAGCGGGCCGACAGCTTACCGTTCGTCGTGGATCCAAAGATGTCGAAGTGTTCGAATCGTACCGCACCGCCGACGATCCAGGCGTCGTTCGGCTCCCGCAGTTCCAGGTCGCCGTAGAGTGCCACGTTGCTGCGGCTCCAGCTCCCGGCCGTGTAGTCGGGAAATCCCGGGAATCCATTCGAGCCGGAGACGAAGCCCTGCGCAGCGTAGGGTCCGACCACCCACGAGGGACGGCCGCCGGCGCCGATCTCGAACCGCTCGTCACGCCATTCGGCACCACCCGCCACGTTGATTACATCGGTTGCGGCGTAGGAGAGGTCGACGTTGAGGTTCACGTCCTCCTGCCGGTACAGGCCTGGATCGAAATCCCGCGGTGTTTCCGGACCAAGCGAAGCGTTGACGGTGTTGAGGAAGAAGAAATCCGACTCGTGGGCGCCGTAGCTGGCGCTGGCATCCCAGGCGAATCCGCCGGGGTCGATCCGCCGTAGCCCGCCGACGACGGACATGTCGGAGACGATACCGCCGAACTGCGGGGTGAATCCGCCGGGGAGCAGTTCCTGAAACGAGAAGCAGTTCGGATCGGCGAACACCTGCGCGAGGGCTACCGGGTCGGGGCGGTTGTTCGCGACACGCACGGTGGGACAGTTCGCGGATCCGTCGACCACGCCATCCCGCGCATCCAGCACATCGGCAACCAGAAGCGTCGCCCCGTCGTCGAGACTGTAGATGTTGGCGCGGTTGTTCGGGTTCCGGAAATAGAAACCCTCGGTCACCTTCTTCTCGGCGTAGTTGGCGTGGCCGTAGAGCTGCACCTCGTTATCGAACAGGTGGCCGAAGTTGCCGAACAGCTTGAGGTCGTCCTCAATTCTCGGGTTGCCCCAGATCTGTGCCGGATCCGCCACGTGCGTATTACCGGCCGCGATCAGCGCGGCGGCGTCGGCACGCTGCACGCTGCGATTCGTCGGGTTTGCGTTTCCGTACTCCAGGCTGAGGTTGGCGAAGCCGGTGTTACCGAGCGGAAGCCCGACGTTACCGGCAATCGTGTAAGCGTCGCCGTCGCCGGCTCGATACGTGCCTGTATTGAGCTCCGCGCTGCCGCCTGAGCGCGCGTCCTTGAGCAGGAAGTTCATTACACCGGCAATGGCATCGGATCCGTACTGCGCCGACGCGCCATCGCGAAGCACTTCCACCTGGCGCAGCGCGATCGACGGGATGATCGAGATGTCAGGTCCCTGCGCGCCGTCCGTAACCCCGGCGAACCAGGCAATCACCGACGAGCGGTGCCGGCGCTTCCCGTTCACCAGCACGAGGGTATGGTCGTGGGCGAGATTGCGCAGGCTGGCCGGCCGAACGAGGGTGGCCGCGTCGCTGATCGGATGCGTCGCGACGTTGAACGAGGGGATCAGGGTCCGTAGCTGGTAGTCGAGCGTCGTGGCGCCCTGGCTGATCACGTCCTCGAACGGCAGGGCATCAATCGGTACCGGCGAAGCGGTCACGGATCGCGGCCGGGCGCGGCTGCCGACGACGACGACTTGCTCCTCGACCGCGACTGTCATCTCGACATCGAGGACGGTGGTGGCGCCGGCGGGGACAGCGACAGCCACGCGAATTTCATCGAGGAATCCGGGCAAGGTCAAGGTGACGTCGTAGTTGCCGGGGTCGAGGGCGCCGATCGCGAACCCACCCGTGCCATCGGTCGTCGCGGTCCGGACCGGTCCCGCAGCGCCCACGGGGCTCAGGGCTACCGTGACGCCGGGCAGCACGAGTCCCGTCGCGTCGGTCACCGTTCCAACCAGCTCTGCCGCCTGGGTTGTTGCGCCGGCAACTGCCGGCGCCGGGCAGACCAGCCCTGCCGCCAACAGGATAACGAGTTGTACCGATCGGCATGTTCGATTCTGCGGTCGCATGGCCAGCTCCCCTACGCCCTCCGCCGCGCGCCTGATGCCCGGCGCGGCCCCTGCCGACCCTCATTCTAATGGCCGGAACGTCGCCCAAGGGCTGTGATATCGTGCGGGGTGGCGTGGATCGCCGGTGCCGCCGCCCTCGTCGTGCTCAACCTGTCGCTGACGTTCGAGCACGTCTGGCCGACTCTGTCGGTCCGTCCCACTACCGATCTGTCGTTGGAGCTGGCGATCGTCGCCCTGGGCCTGGTCTGGTGGCAGCGGGGGGGGCAGGCGGCTTCGCCGGCGCTGCTGCGAGTGCTCGCGGTCGGGTGGGTACTGCTGATTGTCGGCCGCTACGTCGGCGTGACGACCGAGGGGCTGTACGGGCGGGACGTCAACCTCTACTGGGACATTCGGCACCTGCCAAGCATCGGCGCGATGTTCACCACGGTGGCCGCCAACTGGGCCGTGGCAACCGGCGTCGCCCTTGTGGTGGCAGCGCCGCTGGTGTGCTACGGGGTATGCCGGTGGGGCCTGGGGCGCCTGGCGAAAGTGGCCGCGGACTCCCTGGCTCGACGCTGGCTCGGGGCGGCGGCCGGACTACTGGTGGTATTCGGGGGAATAGAGCAGACGACCGGCTGGCGTCCCGCCGACTGGTTGCGGTTTGCCGCTCCGGTGGCGCCGACCTACGTGCGGGAGGCGTACGAAGTGGCGTACGAAGCCAGCGGCGCCGGTCTTGCCGCTCTCGGACCAGCGCCGGAGCTTCAGTCGGATCTCTCGCGTATCGCCGGCGCCGATGTTCTCCTGATCTTCATGGAGTCGTACGGCGCGGTCAGTTGGGAGTCACCGAACCTGGCAGAGCCGTTGGCGCCGAGCCGCGCCCGTCTGGCCGAGGACATACAGGCGACTGATCGCGACGTGAGGTCGGCGCTGGTGGAATCGCCCACCTTCGGCGGCGAGTCGTGGCTGGCGCACCTCAGCCTGCTCTCCGGTACCGAAGTGCGTGACAACCGGACGAACGCGCGACTGCTCGCGCAGGAACGCGACACGCTGGTGACGCTCTTTCAGCGTGGCGGGTACCGGTCCGTGGCCCTCGTACCGGGGATGCTGGTCGCGTGGCCGGAAGGACGGTTCTACGGGTACGACGACGTGTACGACTACGACCGGCTCGGCTATCGCGGTCCTCCGTTCGGCTGGTGGTCGGTCACGGATCAGTACGCGCTCGCCGCGCTCGACCGCGCGGAGATCGCGCCGCGCGACCGCCCTCCGCGATTCGTCTTCTTTTCCACGATCAGTACGCACGCGCCGTTCACCCCGGCCCCGCCGTACCAAGCGGAGTGGGGACGCGTGCTGACACCGCAGCCTTACGATCCGGATGTGCTGGACGTCGCCTGGGCCGAGACGCCTGACTGGATGAACCTCGGGCCGAGCTACGTGCAGGCGCTCCGCTACGCCTACGCCACGATCGGTGGCTACCTCCGGTTGCGTGCCGACCGGGACCTGGTCGTCATCCTGGTGGGCGACCACCAACCCCCGGCTCTGGTGAGCGGCGCCGGGGCCTCGTGGAACGTCCCCGTGCATGTGATTGCCAGCCGCGCAGCGCTCCTCGACCGCCTGGTTTACCACCGTTTTCGTTTCGGCCTCGCCCCCGGTACGGAGGCTGTCGCGACGATGCACGGCTTGTTGCCGATTCTGCTCGACGCGTTCGGCGACACAGACGACTGAACCGGCGGACCGGTCATTCGCGCCGGTTTCGAAACACCGCTCGTTCCGCACCTGGACGGCAACCGCGCGCCGTCAGCAGTAGTCGGGTGGCGCGTCGAGCACGACGCGGGCATGGCGGAGCAGGGGATAGTCGTCGCCCAACAGTTCCGGCGTGATCGTCCCCGTCGCTCCGGCCAGATCGGCCGCGATGGTCAGCGCGGGCGGCAGGTAGCGCTTCGACAGGGCGAACTCGTCTTCGTATTCCGGCGTCGGAAAATGGCGCGTCAGGCGCGTGCCGCCGTTACCGGTCCGCTCCATCCGGTAGAGCGGGTTGACCTTCAGCGCGCCGGTCACGTCGAGACGGTCCGGCACGTCGTACCGCCGGAACCGTTCCGAGGTGCGACTGGCGACCAGCGTGACCGATGGCGTGTCACCGAGCTGGTCCGGCTCGAGGTCATGCGTCAGATCGATGCTCCGGTGGTTCAGCACGCTCTCCACCATCGTCCGATCGTCGAACAGGCGGGGTCCGGCCGGCGCAAACAGGTCTCGGTACGCTGCCGGCGTCAGCGCGTCACCGGCCGTGTAGTTCTCGCCCCGCGCGTTGTGGAGGTGGGGCAGGACCATGACGCTCGAGGGCGAAGCCACACGCTGCATTTCGTGCGCCAGCATCCGCTTCTGCCAGATGTAGGGAAATGCGTCGCTCAACAGCACGGTGGAGAAGAAGTTGTCGTCGAACGGCAGGGGATTGTTCGCGTCGCAGCAGACTGCCACAGAACCCGACGCCATGATCCGCGACGCGAGCCAGAGTTTCCAGAAGTGCAGATCCGCCAGAACGACGTCGCGCTGCGTGGGTTGACGCAGCAGCACGCGGGTCAAGTGGCCCGAGCCTCCACAGAGATCGAGAGCCCGGCCGCCGAGCGGCGGAGTCTCGTACGCCAGGGCATCTAGCAGCGCCTCGGCGGTCAGGAAGGTGGGATCCGAGAAACGGTAGAAAAAACAGTCGGCCTCGGCGTCGCGCGAGAGAACATGGAGCAGGTCACGGTACGTGGGAATGCGGCCGGCGCCCGTCAACCGACGGAAGGACTCCGCCCGCGCCACGTCATCCGCAAGCCCTAGCAACATGGTGAGTGCCACGTCGCGGTGTCCGGCCTCGAGCGTATGCATCGCGTGGCGGGTCGCCTCGTCCGGAATGAGCACCGGGATACCGGCGACGATGGGAAACGCACTGCACTCGCATCCGATCACACCCTCGTCCAGCCGAGGGCCCTCGCGCCGCAGCGCGTCGTTATCAACGACCGTGAACCGCGTTCCGCAAAACGGACACCGCAAGTGGTCAAGCAGGGTCAGATGCATGTCGGTACTGTTCCGCGCCGAGAAGGCGCGGCGCGTCGGCCGGCGTGATGGCGGCAAGGGCGGAGCCGTTGAACTGCGTGGCATGGCAGGCAAGGGCGGCCAGTTTACGCGTCGCGTAGCGGCTAACGTCCAACGTGATCGTTGGCGTGGGCGCGGCCGCGCCGAACGCGTCGGGATCGTCGACGCCCAGGATCGACGTTCGGGTCCTGCCGCGCGTCGCCGCGTACTCTGCAACGGTCCGCATCATCCCGCCCGGCATCGTTGCGCACCACACCACGGGCCGGGGTTCAACCATTCCCGCGACCGCGGCCGTGACCCGCTCATGCAGCACCATGTGATCGGGGTGCCAGTAGAGACCGTCGCTGTCGAAGGTCACTACCACCGCCGGCTGGCGCGCCCTGATCGCATCGGCGAGGTCCGCCTCCATCCGCCCGGCCTCCATCGACGCCAGCATGCCGTCCTCGTAGTCGAGCCAGACCAGTTCCGATGCGCCCAGCACCCGTGTCGCTGCCTCCATCTCGCGGGTCCGCAGATCGGCCAGACAGGCGCCGCCCGGTCCCGCTTCGCCGCGCGTGGCGACTAGCAGGGTGACGGTTGCTCCACCTGCGCTCGACATCGCCAGCAGTCCGCCGGCGGCAATGGATTCATCGTCCGGATGTGCAAAGATCGCCATCAGCGATCGTCCGCGGAGATCCGCCTTCGTCAGGACCGCACCCCCTGAGCCGCCAGCCTGGCGTAGTGTCCGACGTAGCCGTCAACCATGCGGTCGGGATGGAACCGCTCGACGGCGCGCGCCCGCACCGCCGCCCGGTCCAGGGCCACGACGGCTGGCAGCGCGTCCGCAAGCTGTTCCAGCGTCTGCACTACGGCGCCGGTCACCCCGTCGTCTATCAGTTCCGGTACCGCGCCGCGGCGCAGCGCCGCGACCGGGGTTCCGCAGGCCATCGCTTCAGCGAGGACCAGGCCGAACGGCTCATCCGCCGTGACCGGGTAGAGCAGAGCGCGAGCGCCCCCGAGCAGAGACGCGGTTTCGGCACGATTCACTTCGCCCCGGTAGACAACCTGCCTGCCGTCGACGTGCGGAGCGACCCTTTCGCGGTAGTAGTCGTTCTCGGCCGCGGCCAGCATCAGCCGATGCCCGGCCCGCCGGGCGACGGTGATCGCCTCGAGGACGCCCTTGCCGTCCGTGAACCGGCCGAGGAACAGCACGTAGTCATCGGGCGTTGCGCGCAAGCGCAACGCGGCGATGTCCACCGCATGGTGGACGATCCCGGCGACGTTGAGTCCCTGCAACTGCCTCGCCTGAGCAGCGGAGACGGCGATGAAAGGCGTGTCCGGATAGCGCGACCAGAGCGCCACTTCGGGCGGCGTCGGCCAGTGGTGCACGGTCTGGACGATGGGGATCGGTGAGACACGGGCGAACGCCAGGGCCATCGGCGCGTACTCCGCCTGGGCGTGGATCAGGTCGAACGGTGCGTCCGCCCGGGCTCGTTCGACCGCCGCCGCGACGTTGAACAGCTCGCATAGCTCCCACGGCCAGAGCGCGTCGTCCTCGTGGTAGCCGCGCGGGAAAACCGCCTGCAATCGGGCCGGCGTATCGGACGAGCCGGCCGCGTAGAGCGTCACGTCATGGCCGCGCGCCACCAGGCCCGCCGCCAGCAGGGCGGTGACCGACTCGATCGACCCGGAACGGGCCGGCGGAATCGATTGCGCCACCGGCGCGACCAGGGCGATGCGCAGGGGGCGCTGGGTGCCGCTCATCGTCGACGCGGCGCGTCAGTACTCCCGGAAGATCCGCCGGATCTCTTCAACATCGCGGGTCTTCGTGAGGGTCAGCATCAGCAGGATGCGCGCCTTCTGCGGGTTGAGCGTGTCACCCGCGATCATGTCTCGCTGGTCATAGGCAGGCAACGGCACCACGCGGCCGCTGCCGGTGCGGTTCGAACGCACGATGACCGGGCGCGAGGCGGGTGGTAGCGTGTTGACGCGATCGAGGGCTTCGCGCTCGCGGCCCGATACGAGTCCGGCGCCGCTGCCGGCCAGCACGATTCCGTCGACACCATCGTCGATCAGTGCATCGATCAGCACCGGGTTCGGCTCTACGTAGGAGTAGACGATGTCCACTCGTGGGAACCGGGCGGTGCCGGTGATGTCGAACTCCGAATCGACGGTGTGGCGCTTGGTCGGCTGCCGGTAGAACGCCACCCGGTCTCCGTCGACGTAGCCAAGAAACCCCAGCTCGCGGGAGCTGAAGGTCTCGACACGATACGTGCTGGTCTTGGTGACGTCCCGGGCGGCATTGATCTCGTCGTTCATGACGACGAGCACCCCCTTGCCGCGGGCTTCCGGGGCCGCTGCGACGCGAACCGCGTTCAGCAGATTGAGGGGCCCGTCGGAACTTATCGCGGTTGCCGGGCGCTGCGCACCGACCAGCACCACCGGTCGGTCGTGGTGGACTGTCAGATTCAGGAAGTAGGCAGTCTCTTCAAGCGTGTTGGTACCGTGGGTGATTACGACACCCGCCGTGTTCGGATCGTCGCGAAAGACCTCGTCGATGCGGCGGGCAATGGTCAGCCAGTCGTCGAACGTGATGTTCGGACTGCCCACGTTGGCGATCTGCTCGACCCGGATAGTGGCGTGATCCGCCAGCGCCGGCACCGCCGCCACGAGCTCCTCGCCGGAAAAGGTCCCCGCCTGATATTCGGTCAGGCTGGTCGACGACGCGCCTCCGCCAGAGATGGTGCCGCCGGTGGCGAGCACCCAGACCACCGGACGGTCGCCCAAACCGGTGTCCTGGGCAAGCACCGGGGCGCCAACCATGAGGATGGCAGCCATCGGCACGGCCATGGCGCCGTGGCGCAGGGTAACGGGCCATGACCGGTGTCTTGTCATTGGGGCGTCGGATCTGCGGGGTCCATCGCGCGCTGATGAGTCGCGGTTGCCGCCCCGCGCTCCGCTACAGGGACTCTACCGTCAACCCACCGGCGTCAGCAACGCGGTCGTCGGGGAACAGGAGACGCAAACGGCTTGACGCCGTCGCGCGGAATCGCCAAAGTCAGCGGCAGTTCAACACCTCGTCATCGGGAACGTCCTCGAAACGGGATCGATGGGCGTCGGGGAGGATCGCCGTGCGCACCATACTTCCGTCATCCGCCGCCACCTGCATCGCGCTGACCGCCCTCGTCGTCGCGGCGCACGCCGGCGGCATCGAAGCGACCGAACCGAGTCCGCCCGCCGGGTCGCAGGATGCGGCCAACGAACGGCTGACACGTCTCCGGGCGGAAGCGCTGGATGGTGTCGACGCCCGCCGCGACGTCATCCAGCAAATGGTCGACAGTCTGTTCAGCTTTGCCGAGCTCGGGTTCCAGGAGTTCGAGAGTCAGCGCTACATCACGGAGATCCTCAAGGAAGGAGGATTCGAGATCGAGGTGGGTACGGCGGGAATGCCGAGCGCCTGGCTGGCCCGGTGGGGTTCCGGAAGCCCGGTGATCGCCCTCGGCAGCGACGTCGACGGCATCCCGAAGTCGTCGCAGATGCCCGGCGTCGCCTACCGTCAACCGATGATCGAAGGGGCGCCGGGGCATGGCGAGGGTCATAACTCCGGCCAGGCCCTCAACATCGCGGCCGCGCTCTCCATAAAGGAGATCATGGAGCGGGAGGGGATTCCCGGCACGCTTGTGATCTGGCCGGGTATCGCCGAAGAGCAGCTCGGCGGCAAGGCGTACTTCGTGCGGGCGGGCGTTTTCGACGACGTCGATCTGGTTCTCTACAGCCATGTCAGCAGCGCGATGACCACCGCGTGGGGCGACAGCCGGGGCAACGGAATGGTCTCGGTGGAGTACACGTTCGCAGGGGAGTCGGCGCACGGAGCCGGTGACCCGTGGAACGGCCGCAGCGCGCTCGACGCTGTCGAGTTGATGAACATCGGTTGGAACTTCCGCCGCGAGCACCTGCGCATCCAGCAGCGCTCGCACTACGTCATCAGTGACGGCGGCGACCAGCCGAACGTGGTGCCGTCCACCGCCAGCGTCTGGTACTTCTTCCGCGAGAGCGACTACGACAACATCCTGCGGATGTGGCGGATCGGTGACGCCATCGCCGAGGGAGCAGCCAGGATGACGGATACCACCGTCACTTCGCGCGTCCTCGGCGCAGCCTGGCCGCAGCACCACAACCGCGTGATCGCCGAAACGATGTTCACGAATATGCAGCGCGTGGGGATGCCCGAGTGGTCCGAGGACGACCAGCGCTTCGCGCGCGCCGTCCAGAAGATGCTGGAGGTCGAGGAGCAGGGCCTCTTGACGGAGGTGCAGTCGGAGCTGGCCGGCGCCGAACACATTCCGGACAACCAGCGGCGAGGTGGCGGCTCCGATGATATCGGCGACATATCCTGGGTGGTGCCGACCGCCACGTTGCGGTTCCCGTCCAATATCCCCGGCGGCGTCGGCCACAACTGGAATCGCGGAATCGCCATGGCGACGCCCATCGCGCACAAGGGAGCGACGACCGGGGCCAAGGTGCAGGCGCTGACCCTGCTTGACTTTCTGCTGCGGCCGGAGCTCGTTCAGCAGGCGCGAGACTACTTCGAGAACGTTCAGACGAGGGACCGGCGGTATACGACGTTCCTGCGCCCCGAGGACGAGCCGGCAATCTGGCTGAACCGCGACATCATGGAGCAGTTCAAGCCGCAGCTCGAAGCGCTCTACTACGACCCGGATCGTTACGACACGTACCTGGAACAGCTCGGAATCGACTACCCCCAGCTCGAACCGCCGCAGTGACGATCTCGGCCTCCGAGGGGCGCCGAGCGTTAGCGGCCCAGGAATCTCCTGCGCTAGCGGCGCCCGGGGCCGTACGGCACGCGTCCCGGGCGTGCGCCCGTATGTTCGCCGCCGTCGACGACAAACGTGCCGTTGACCAGCACGTACTCGATGCCCTCAGCGTACTGGTGCGGCTCCGGGAATGTCGCACGGTCGATGACGCGGCCGGGATCGAGGACGGTGATGTCGGCGAAGAAACCCTCCCGCAGGAGGCCGCGGTCCTGCAGGCCGAGGCGCTGCGCCGTGGCGCCGCTCATCTTTCGCACCGCCTCCTCGAGCGTCAGGACACCGCGTTCCCGGACGTAGCGGCCGAGCACCCGGGCGAACGTGCCGTACTCACGCGGGTGGGGCACGCTGGCGCCGAAGACCGACACGCCTCCGTCGGAGCCGATGCACCGCCGAGTCTCCGGGTCGCGCAGCCTTTCAATCAGTTCGTTGGTTCCACCCGCCGGCGCCCGCTGCGGCGCCACGGCCGTGATTCCGGTCTGAGAAGCAGTGTGCGGACATTGATCAATAGTGATGTCGACGTTACGCGCCCGGGCGGCATCCACCAGGGCGAGGCTGTCGGCGCTCCGGCCCCACATGCCGCGGCTGATGGCCTTGTGATGGGGCATCTGCACCGGGATGCTGATTCGGGTCTGCGCGATCGATCCGCGCCAGGTGTTCGCTGATCGGCCATGGCGAGCGGCCGTCGTTGCCCTCCCTTACGGTTGTGACGCCCTGGAGGAAGTAGGAGGAGGTAGTTGTCCGCGGTGGGCACGTCGAAGATGCCGCGGATCGCGTGCGTGTGCGGATCGATAAACCCGGGCGCCACGACCAGTCCTTCGGCGTCGATAACGCGATCCGCCGTCGCATCCCGCAGAGGACCGATGTGGGCTATCCGGTCACCGCGGACCGCCACGCCGGCGCGCACCCAGGGGTTTCCCGAGCCGTCGACGACCCGTGCGCCGCGCGTGCGTCGGCGGGTCAGGCGCAGGCGCGCTCCACAAGTGGCGGGAGGACTCGTGCCGCGTCGAAGCACTCGACGGCGATCTCGCGGGCTCGGGCGGCATGCACGGAATAGTCGCTCTGGACGCGTTCCACGGCGGCGGCGGCTTCCTCGATGGTGGAGAAGGGAAGGAGTCCTTCCCCGGACGGAAGATGATCCGACCATCCCGTTTCCTGCACGACGGCGGGGCGACCCGCGGCCAGGTAGCAGGCCGTTCGGTCACTGAACCAACCGGAGCGGTGTGCGACGTAGGCGTGCTTCGCGACGGCGAATTCCGCCCGCGACGCCTGAATGAAGGATCGATAGACAGATGCGGTCCGCGACACCCGCATAGCGTCGAGGGGCGACCAGCCATGGGCCCGGAGCAGGTCGTGCGGGCCGTTGACGGCGATCTCGAAGCGGGCCGAGGTGCGCGACGGCAGATCAATGAACCGCATGAATTCGCGGTCCTTGTTGCCGTCGACATCCGCGAAGCTTTCCGTCTTCCAGGTCATCACGGTTGTGAAGCGATCGCGCGCCGGCGGGGCGTCGGTGCGCCATAGCGCAGTGGCGACGGGCTGCCAGGTGTGCTGCCACGCGAACTCGCCGTTGGGAACGCCAGCCGCGCCGCCAGGCGCGGCGACCTTGGCGCCGAAGGTGAAGAGGTGATTGAAGCCGCGGAAGAAATCGACGTACCACGGTACCCGCTTGGCGATCGCGAGCTGGGTGAAGACCGGATCGGAATCGATGAACGCGCGGTGCGGGATCGCACGGTACTCATCCCGCCAGAACCACGATCCACCCGATAGATTCAGGAACAGATCGGCATCGTGGCAAAAGCCGCGGAGCCGTTCGCGAGTCCAGCCGTGGTACGTCTCGTCGTAGTTGACGAAGCACCAGCGGTCGCCCAATCCGAAAGGCTTGAGCGCCTCATGGATGTAGCGCGTACCGTAGGTCGGATCGACCGAGATCGTGTTGGCGTCGGGGTCGTAGATGCACTCACCGGTATCCTCCAGATAGCACACTTCGTGCCCCAGGGCACGGAGGCCAAGCAAGTACATCAACGAGCACCACGTGACGCCGCCGACCGGATAGCGGCCGATGATTCCGGCCAGCAGAATCTTCATCGAGTCGCTACCGCAGCATCGGCATGCGTGTCGGCGCCCTGGGATCCTGAGAGCCGCTCCCACATGCGCCGGTACAGGGGACTGGTTTCCAGCAACTCCGTGTGGGTTCCAAGCGCGGCAATCCGCCCGCCGTCCAGCACCAGGATCCGCGTCGCGTTCCGCACCGTCGCGAGCCGGTGCGCGATCACAATCGTGGTTCGCTCCAGGCGGCCCTGCCGAATGGCTTCAAACAGCGCCGCCTCCGCAAGCGCATCGATCGCTGACGTCGGCTCGTCCAGGATCAGGATAGGCGCCGCCTTCACCAGCGCCCGCGCGATGCCGAGACGCTGCCGCTCGCCACCCGAGAGCGTCGCGCCCGCCTCGTCCACCGGCGTGTCGTATCCCGCGCGCAGGCTGGAAACGAAAGTGCCGAGCTGGGCCGCGCGCGCCGCCGCCGCCACGTCCGCGTCGCTCGCGTCGAGTCGCCCGTAGCGGATGTTGTCGGCGATTGTTCCTGTAAACAACACTGGATCCTGCGGCGCCAGCGCGATCCGTTCGCGCAACGACCGCAACCCGTAGGCGGCGACCTCGCGCCCGTCGACGACCACTCGCCCTGCCGTCGGGTCGAACAGGCGCGGGATCAGGTGCACCAGCGTCGTCTTGCCGGCGCCGGTGGGTCCGACGATGGCAACCAGATCCCCCGGATGGGCCTCGAACGTTACATCGTCGAGCACCTGGCGCTCACCGTCGTACGAAAACCCGACGCCCTCGAAACGGATCGCCCCGGTGATGTCCGATGCATCCACGGCGTTCGACGCTTCCGCAACTTCGGGCCGCAGCGCCAGGAGATCGCGCACGCGCTGCGCGCTCACCACCGCCGACTGCAACGATCCCACCGTGTGCGCAATCGCGCTCACCGGGTCGTATACCGCCGCGAGATAGGCAATCACCACGAGGAGCTCTCCGACTTCCAACGTGCCGTCGAGCACATGCAGGCCGCCGACCACCAGGATCACAGCCGTTCCCGTCAGAGTAATCGCCGTCACCGCCAGCGAGAAGAGCGACTCCTGCCAGGTGAGGCGGACCCGCGCCTGCATCGTCTTGCGCCCTGCGGCGGCGTAGCGCTGCAGTTCGTGTCGTTCGCGCGCAAAACTCTTGACTGCCGCAATCGAGCGCAGCGTTTCGTAAGCACGCTCCACCAGACCCGCTTCCTGGGTCTTTACACGCTCGGCCCGGTCTATCAGCGTGGTCGCGTGGTGCCGGAGCGCCAAGTAGAGGAACGGCGCCACGCCGAGGGCCAGCAGCGCCACCGTGGCGTCCATTGCGAGCAGCACGCCGAACATCACCGTCAAGTGCAGGCCCGCGAGCGCAAGCGGGAACGCTCCGCCGGTCACAAGGTCGTTGATGCAATAGGTGTCGGCGTCCAGCCGGTACACGGCGCCCGCCGTTCGGTGCGTGAGGTGATGGCCAAGCGGCAACGCCTGCAGGTGGTCCAGCAGGCGTGTCCGGAGGTCATGCACGACGCGCTGCCCCATTTCCACCTCGAGTTGCGTATGGGTCAGCCGTATCACTTCGGATCCGATCTGCATCGCCAGACCGGCCACCGCGAACGCGACCAGCAACCCGACGGTCCCCAGGCCGGCCAGCGCTGGCGCCACCGCTAGCAGCGCGGCGGGCAACGGTACGTCGCCAAGTACCGAATCGACAATCAACTTCAGTGTCCACGGGGCCAGCGCGGTCAAGCCGATCTCGACGACCGACAACAGCAGAATCAGTCCCACGCGGCCGCGGTAGGGCACGAGCCAGGCGGCGGTCCACCGAATCAGGATCACGCTCCAAGTCTACGCGCGTCGCCGGCTGGCGGTCGTGAGGTCGGCGGTGCAGCGTGGTAGGATCGAACGGTTCCGGGCGCGCCCGGGGGAGGCAGGCTGATGGTGATGACGCGAACGATGTTACTCGTGCTGGTTCTTGCGGTGGGTGCCTTGGCGCCGGCGATGGCCGAAGCCCAGTCGAACGGCGGCCGCGACGTGATGCGGACGCCCGATGGGCAACCTGACATCTCCGGGATATTCACCTTTCGGACGCTGACGCCGCTCGAGCGGCCCGCGGCCCTTGAAGGACAGGACAGGCTCGATCCCGAGGAAGCGGCACAGTTCGAGGCCTCGGAACGCATTCGGCTGAACCGCGACCTGTTCGATCCGGAAGCTGGGGCGCCGAGCGCCGGGTACCAGCCGCGCGCCGAGGGAGGCGTGCTCTCCTACAACGAGTTCTGGTACGAGCGGGGTGTCGAGCTGACCTCCGACAAACGGACATCGCTCGTGGTCGATCCGGCCGACGGCCGGATCCCGTACCAGTCGCACTACCCGGAACAGGCACGGATCCGCCGGCTCAATCTGCGAAACGGCTTCGCCGATCACTACACCGACCGGAGCCTGTCGGACCGTTGCATCCTCGGCTTCAACGTCGGCCCGCCGATGACGCCCGGGGCATACAACAACAACGTTCAGATCCTGCAGATCCCGGGCTTCGTCATCATCCTGAACGAGATGGTCCACAACGCGCGCATTATTCCGCTCGACGACCGGCCGCGCCATGGGTTGCGCCAGTGGTCCGGTGAATCGCGGGGCCGCTGGGAAGGTGAGACACTCGTCGTGGAGACTTGGAACTTCGTGCAGGAGACCAGCCTGCGCGGGTCGACAAAGGACACGCGCGTCGTCGAACGCTTTCGCCGCGTCGACCCGGATACGGTGATGTACGAGTTTATGGTTGAGGATCCGAACAACTACGCCGCGCCCTGGACTGCGGTCGTCCCGTTCCGCCGGACCGACGGTCCGCTCTTCGAGTACGCCTGCCACGAGGGCAACATTGGCATGGAAGGCATCATGGCGGGTGCGCGGAACAAGGACACGCAGCGCGTCGACGCGGATCGGTGAGATCCATGGCCAACATCACACGACGGTCGTTCCTGCATGCTACGGTCGGTTCGGCGGCGCTTGCGCCGGTCGCGGCGGCCGCTCAGCAACGGGAAATCCCTCCCTACGAGCCGCGCGACTGGTCCGGCAATTCGCCGCTCCCATACCCTGATCCGGATGTCATTGCGCTCGATGATCGCTTCCGGCGCTACATCATCTTCAACACGCCGATCCGCCGGCACTTCACCGGAACGCTGTGGGCCGAGGGGCCTGCGTGGAACGGCAGCGGGCGCTATGTGGTGTGGAGTGACATCCCGAACAATCGGCAGATGCGCATGCTCGAGGAGGACGGCCACGTCACCGTCTTCCGCAATCCATCGAACCATAGCAACGGCAACACGTTCGATCACGAGGGACGCCAGCTCTCGTGCCAGCACGGTGGCCGGCAGGTTGTGCGCTACGAGCATTCCGGCGAGGTGACCGTGATTGCGGATTCCTACGACGGAAAGCGGTTGAGTTCGCCGAACGACCTCGCGGTGCATCCGGACCGGAGCATCTGGTTCACCGATCCTCCGTACGGCCTCCGGGGGAGTTACGAGGGATTTCGCGCCGAGGCGGAGCTGGAGAACGCCGTGTACCGCGTGGACGGCGTCACCGGCGCCATCACCAAGGCGACCGGCGACGTGAACGCGCCGAACGGCCTTTGTTTCTCGCCGAACTACGACCGACTGTATGTTGCGGACACCGGGGCCGGCCAGATGCGGGTGTTCGATGTCGATGGCGAAACGCTGACGAATGGCCGGGACTTCGGAAACCTCACCGTGCCGAGCACCGGAGGGCGCTCCGTCGCCGACGGAATGCGGTGCGACGTGGATGGTAACGTCTGGTGCGGCGCGGCGCCGGGCGTGCAGGTGCTCTCTCCCGAGGGTGATCAGATCGGCATGATTCGCCTGCCGGAGCGGTGTGCGAATGTCTGCTTCGGAGGATCCCGCCGGAACCGGCTGTTCATGACGGCCAGTCAGTCGCTGTACTCGGTCTTCGTCGGGGCGCGGGGGGCCGGGATCGCATAGCGCCATCGGTCGCCGGCCCCGTGCCGGTGGCGTGTCGGGACGCGACCGGCGTCGGCCGTGCCACCGGGGCGAGAGTCTACGCGCGCAGGTCGTAGCAGCAGAGCCGCGGGTTCCCGCCGGTCAGGAGATCTCGGGCATTCTGTGTGACATACAGCAGACCGCGCGAGAGTACCGGCAGAGTCCAGCTCTCGCGCGCCGCGAACAACCAGGTGCGTGACACCTCACGGTAGCCGCCGGGCGTGAGGTCCATCCAGAGCAAATGGCCTAGTTCCCCCAGGCAGAGAAAGTGCCCGTCGGCGGCCAGCAGCGTTCCGCGGGCGGTGCCCATCAGCACTGGCCGTTCGCGTCCATTCTGGACGAGCGTCTCTCGCCACTCCGGAACCTCGCGCCAGACGACGTCGCCGGTCGCCGCATCGATGCACGCGAGTGACGCGTCGCCCATGTTCCGGCCGTCGAAGCCGTACAGGTAGCCGTCACGGTAGATCGGCGTGTTGTAGTGCAGCGCAAACTCCGAGGTTGTCCAGGCGACGTCGGGTGTGAAATCCGGGCGTATGTCAATCAGCGCACCACCCGTTCGGTAGCTCGCGGTGACGAAGACGCGGTTGTCGAACGATACCGGGCAGGCGGCATTGACCGATTCGTAGGTTCGGCTGCGCCAGGGAAAGGCGAAATCGATGGCGCCGGTCGCCGGATCTATCGACAAGAGCCCGCCCGCGGGCGGTTGCGACTCGCCACCGGCGAAAACAAAGACGCGGCGTTGCCCGTGCACGACGGCCGGGACGGGCGAGGCATAACTCGGCCCCCATTCGTCGCCGGCTCGCCAGACCTCCTCACCGGTCGCGAGATCGAACGCCACCACGGTCGGGCCGCCGGGCGCGCCCACATTCACGATCAGTCGGCCCTCTTCCATGAGCGGGGTGGATGCGGTGCCGAAGAAATCCTGTGCGACGCGATAATCGGCGCGCAGATCCTTCTGCCAGACGAGGCGGCCAGAGGCGAGCTCGAGCGCATGGATACGTCCTTCCGCGCCGATGGTGCACACCAGACCAGCCGCCGAGTCAATAATCGGACTGGCGCGCGGGCCGTTGTTGTAGCCGTAGCGGTCCTGGTAAGCGGTCGCGTAGCGGAAACGCCACTGGACGGCGCCGTTCTCCGCGTGCCGGCACTCGACTACCTCTTCATTGGCAACCCGGTGGATGTAGACGAGATGATCGCCGGCGATGGCGGGCGAGGCGTAGCCGGCGCCGGTCCGGAGCTCCCAGATCAGAGGGGGTGGGAGATCGCGCCGGAGGTGGGTCTCACCGGAAACGCCGTTGTGCGTCGGGCCGAGAAACGACGGCCAGTCGTGCGTCACGGCCTCGGGCGCGAGAGAACGAGGCTCGCGGTGAACGATGGCGGCGGCGGAATCCGGCGGCTGCGCGGACCCCCGGCGCGGGATGAAACCCGGAACGGCCAGCGATTGCAGGAGCGCCCGGCGGGACATGAGAGGCATCGCGGCAGCCTGTTCCGTCGGGCTCGGCAGTGGGCGCCCCCGTCTCCGCGCTAGTGCGGACGGTAGGCAAGGACGAGAAAGGCGCCGGCGGCAGCCATCAGGATGCCAACGAAGAAGGCGGGCGACGGACTCTGTTGCGGAGGGTTGTAGAGCATCGCCACGAAGACGCTGACTACGGGCGCGCCGGCGAATACCAGGGGCGGCACGACGCTGGGACGTCCTCCATTCACCAGCGCCAGAACGATGCCCAGCGCGCCGAGCGCTCCCAGGACGCCGGCGGCCAGCGTGAAGGCCATACCGTTCGGGGTGAAAGTACTCCACGATCCGGCGCGTAGAACCATGACGCCCGGGACGGTGATTGCGACGAGCAAGTAGGCGATACCCACCATCAGGAAGGCGTGGATCCCACTGCCGCCCAACGCCGTAGTGCCACGGTGGAGGGTCGGGATGTAGGTGCCCCAGGCCAGCACCGTCATGACCACGAATGGCAACCAGCTCCGCATCGTTTCGTGTCCTTCCGTTGTGCGTCGTCAAGGAAACGGCCCGCCCCAGCGTCGTTGAGGCGGGCCGTCCGCCGCGCATGTTCCGTCGAACGTCGCTAGTGCCCGGCTTCCTCCGCGCGGGCGCCGCGCAGGATGTTCAGCAGACCGTAGTTTCCCTCGTGGCAGGCGTACTCGAACATCGGCCCGGACGTGACGCCGCGCGAGGCATGGTCGGTGGTCATTGGGACCAGCGCAGTCCAGGGCCGCGTGAACATCTCTGGGTCGGTCATGGTGAACTCGTAGTTGATCGTCGTCTCGTCTACGCGCGTGAACCGTTCGACAAGATGGAGGGTCGGTCGGGCCGCGCGCCAGGTAGCCCGCCAAAGATAGTGTCCCTTGTCGGCGAAGGCGGTCGTTTCCACCACGAGCGTGTCTCCCTCCCAGCGGCCCCGCGCGTCACCCAACCACTGGCCGACTTGGGCCGGAACGTGCGGCCGTCCGTCCGTCGGGATAAGCCGGTACTCGTGGAACATCTCGTTCATCATGGCGACCCAGCCCGGCGCCTGCAGGATGTGGTAGTTCATGTTGTAGCCCTGCAGCGGCACGAACGGCAGACCGTCGGTGAGGCAACGCTCACCGGTGTCGGCGTCGGTCCAGTCGTTGAACGGGCCAACGCCGTACCGTCCGGAGTCCGACTCGAACCGTTCCTGTCCCTCCGGAGTCCAGGGGATCCGGCCATCGGCAGGGTCCGTTATGAGCGCGGTGCGCCGGTCGCCCGTCACGACCTTGCCACCGTCCATCCAGAACTGGTTGTAGGCGCCGACGTCCCCCGGAATGAAGGTGTCGGAGGCGGTCCGTGCCTCCGCGGAGCGCGCCTCGAACGCCGCCGCCTCTTCCTCGCTCAGCACTTGTCCGCTCATCGATTCCGGCCGCTCGATCGGTGTCAGCGTGGCATTCGTCCAGATACCCTGGAGGTCTGGTACGCCCCACGCCGTCGGGGGCGCGACGTACTCACCGCTGCCGGACGATTGCGCGAGAAGGGGTGCAGCGGCCGATGGCAGTAGCGCTGCCGTCGCCACCGACAGCACGAGACGCGCGAACGATTGACACATCGTCACTTCCCGGAAGGTCGTCGTGCCGGCGGCCCCCGTCAGCGGGCGCCCGCCCTCTCCTCGTCGGCCCGTGCGCCGGCGAGGATGCCCTCCATGCCGATGTTGCCTTCGTGACACGCGTACTCGAAGATCGGTTCGTCGGTCCGCGCCCAGTTCAGCACCGCGGTCCAGGGCTCCGCCCAGACGGTAGGGTCGTTCACGGTGAACTCGTAGCGCAGCGTGTCCGGGCCGACCCGCGTGAACCGCTCGGTCAGATGCAGGTGCTCCTTTGCGCCTCGGAAGTCGCTCTGGGGCGAGAAGTTCTTCGTTTCGACGACCAGGGTGTCGCCCTCCCAACGTCCGACCGAGTTGCCATGCCATAGCTGGATGTTGTCGTGCACATGGGCGCGGTTGTCGATGGGAATGATCCGCGTGGTGTGAATCAACTCCTGCTCGATGACCACATGGTCGGCTGTCTGCAGGATCTGGTAGTAGCTGTTGTAACCGGCCAGCAGGTTCGGCAGACCGAACGTGATGCACCGCTCACTCAGACCGCGGTCGACGGTCCAGGCGGCGGGCACGTCGCGGCGTGCCCGAGCGGTTTCGGCGGCCAGCGTCGCCGCATGCGTACTGGCTGGCAGCCGACCGTTCGGTGGATCGACGATCAACGAGGTCCGGTTGTCGAACTCGCGTTCCACGAGCCAGAACTGGTTGTAGTTGCCCGTGCCCCCGTCGGTCGACGTGAAGCTCTCGGCGCCGCTCACCGCCACGTTGAAGAACTGGTCGCCAAAGGCCGCGTCACCCGCGTCCTGGGCGAACAAGTCCTCCGCCGTGGCCTGGACGCGCGCCAGTTCCTCATCCGTCAAGGTCTCGCGGTCGGCCAGGGACTCGGGGCGTTCGAGCGGCGTCACGCTGTTGTTTCCCCAGATCCCCTGGATGTCCGGGTGGCCGTCGGCGGTGCGCGGCGGCGACCAGGCGCCGGACGACTGCGCGGCGGCGACGGCCGGCGCCAGCAACAAGGCAATCGCAACACAAAGGCAGCGTGAATCAGGCCTCTCCATCGTGAACCTCCTTGCCCGAGCTACTCCCGGACTCGTGCCGATAAGCCATCACCGGGCCGCCGCCTCCTCAGCTTCCTTGACGCGCGCACCGGCCAGGATTCCCTCCATCCCGATGTTGCCCTCGTGGCAGGCGTATTCGTACAGCGCGTCGGGACTGCTGCGCAGCGGGATCATCGCGGTCCAGGGGCGCACCCAGGTGGTCGGATCGTGGGCCGTGATCTCGTACTGCAGCACATCCTCGCTGACGCGCGTGAAGCGTTCGGTGATCTCCAGATGCTCGGCCGCGCCCTGGAAGTTGGCAAGCGGCGAGTAGTTGCGCGTCTCGACGACCAGCGTGTCGCCGTCCCAATAGCCACGCGCATCGCCCATCCACTGACGGATGTCATCGTCGATGTGCGGCCGGCCGTCGAGCGAGATGATGCGTGCGTCATGCGCCATCTCCATCAGGATGACCACATGGCCCCGCGTCTGGAAGATCTGGTAATAGCTGTTGTACCCGGCCCCGAGACGCGGCGCGCCGAAACTGACGCATCGCTCGCCCAGGCTCCGATCTGTGGTCCATCGAGCATGCCGGGCGCGCCTCGCCGAGCGGTCGGCGGCGCGCATCTTCGCGGCTTGCGTGGTTTGTGGCAGGCGGCCGTTCGGCGGGTCGACGATCAGCGACGTGCGGTTGTCCCAGTCACGCTCCACGAGCCAGAACTGGTTGTAGTTGCCGGTGGCCCGGTCGCGCGACGTGAACGACTCCGCTTCATTCAGCGCTTCGGTGAACACCGTGTCGCCGAACGCGGCATCGCCGCTGTCGACCGCGAACAGCTCCTCGGCGCGTGACCGGATCGCCGCCAGCTCCTCGTCGGTCAGCGTCTCACGTTCACCCAGCACCTCGGGCCGCTGAAGCGGCGTGGCATTGTTGTTGGCCCAGACTCCTTGCAGATCCGGATGTCCGAACGGCGTCCGCGGCGCCGTCCACGAGCCTTCTCCACCTTGCGCTGCCGCACTGCCGGCCGCGAGCGCCGTCACCGCCAGCGCCACCGCCGCGATAGAGAGAGTGCTTTTCATAACGGTGCCTCCTGTTCCCTAGGGCTCATTAGTGGATGCGCCGCTACGGGCGTCGATGGCGCGCTGGCCACTCAACGCGTTGGGAACCGCATAGTTCCCTTCGTGGCAGGCGTACTCGAAGATGTCGTAGTGAGGCTCTGCGGTCAGCGGCATCTGGAGGGTCCAGGGGCGCGTGTAGACGTTCGGGTCGGTAATGGTGACCGTCCAGAGGATCGTATCCTCGGCTACCCGCCGGTAGCGCTCGACGACGTGGAGCGCTTCGCTGATCGGAATCCCCTTGAGCCGTCTCCCGGCGGCGCTCGATGCAATCCAGCCGCGGTTGTGGAAGTTCCTCGTCTCCACAACCAGGGTGTCTTCCTCCCACCAGGCGCGGGCATCGCCCATCCAGAGCCGGATATTGTCATGGATGAACGGTCGATTGCCCGGCGAGTCGACGACAGGAATGATCCGTACATCGTGGATCATCTCGTGTTGAATCGTGATGTAGCCGGGCGTCTGCACGATGCGGTAGGCGTTGTTGTAGCCGGCCGGCAGCATCGACCCGGGGACGCCGCGGGAGAGGCAGCGGTCCCATACGCTCATGTGCCGGTAGTGGTCGCCGTTGTGCGCCAGGTTGTAGGCCTTGGCGTCGAGCGCCCATTCCCGGATCGGCGCCCGGCCGTCCGGCGGATCGACGATCAGGGACGTCTGGCCGGTCCGCAACACGCTCTCGCCCGCATCGAGCCAGTAGCTGCCGTATCCGCCGACGTTGCCCCCTGCTTCGTATCGTTGGGCCGGCGCCGCGTCCTGTTCCCGCAGGGTCAATACCCGTTGCCGGTTCCGTTCGGCGATCTGTTCGTCGCTCAGGAAAGCGCCGGCGCCTTCGGGACGCTCCATCGGCGTGATGGTCTTGTTCCCCCAAAGGCCCTCGAGGTCGGGCGAGCCGTCAGGCAGCCGCGGGGTGGTCCACGTCGAGTCGATCACGCGGTCAACCTGCGCCAGCGCGGCAGGCGCGATGACGAACACGCAGCCGGCGGCGAGGAACGCGATGACGGTCCGGGTGACAAGCCGGTCTCGCATCCGATTCCTCCTCGGTGAATGGCAGAGTCGTTCCGCATATTATGCCCTGTGCGTCGGACGGCGTCCATGCTTTCCGGGCGGCGCAGGAAGGCTGGGGAGGGCCGGGCGCACTCGACGCGCCCTCTTGTTTTTGGCATGCTTTAGGTGCGTTCCGGCGAGGCGCGCGTTTTTCCGCGACGGGCGGTCTCACCGGCGGTCAGAAGGAGTAGCCGATGTACCGAACCACGGTAGTCGTCACGCTAGGGCTGCTTGGCGGACTGCTGCTCGCACCCATGGCGGCGCAGGAAGACTGGCTGCAGTTCCGGGGCCCGGCCGCCGGGGTGGTGCCGGACGATCCCCAACTGCCGGAGCGCTGGAGCGAGACGGAGAACGTCGTCTGGACGGCGGATATTCCGGGACTCGCCTGGAGCTCGCCGGTCATTGCCGGCGACCTGGTGTTCATCACGTCATCCATCAGCGAGGGCGACGAGCCGGATCCCATCAAGGGACTTTATGACCCGGGGATGGAAAACGGCTCGGAAGGCTCTGCGAACGTTCACCGCTGGGTGCTCTACGCCTTCGACTTCCACACTGGCCAGGTGCGATGGGAACGGGAACTCTACGCCGCGCCGCCGCCGGGGAAGCGGCACCTGAAGAACAGCTTCGCGTCCGAGACTCCGGTCACTGACGGCCGCCGCGTGTACGTCTACCTCGGAGCCATCGGCCAACTCGCCGCCTTCAACATGAGTGGCGAAATCGTCTGGACGCGCGAACTCGAGGTGTTCAACACACTGCACGAAATGGGCACGGCCGCCTCGCCCATCCTCCACCGCGACCGGGTGTATGTCGTTAACGACAATACGACACACTCGTTCATGGCCGCGTTCGACAAGGACACGGGGAACGAGGTCTGGCGAGTGGACCGCGAAGAGTACGGCCGGAACTGGGCGACGCCGTTTGTCTGGGAAAACGACGTGCGGACGGAGCTGGTGACGGCGGGCTCCGAGGCCGTGCGGTCGTATTCCCTCGACGGTGAGCTCCTGTGGGAGTTGCGCGGGATGTCGGGACTCACGACGCCGACACCGTTCACCGCGCACGATCTGGTCTACATCAGTTCCGGCTACCCGGGCGGCGGGATCCGGCCCGTTTATGCGATACGGCCAGGCGCGTCGGGGGACATTTCCGTCTTCACCGAGGAAGAGGCGCGCAACGGCATCCCCTCCGGCTTCCCCGGGCCGCTTACCGCCTCGGACGACATCGCCTGGTCGTACCCGCTCCTCGGCACCTACAACACAACGGCCATCGTCTATGGAGACATCTTCTACACGCTGCTCGACCGCGGATTTCTCGTCGCCCATGACGCGCAAACCGGCGAGGAAATCTACGGGCGCCAGCGCCTCGAGATCGGCAACGGCTTCACCGCATCCCCCTGGGCGTACAACGGCAAGGTCTTTCTGCTGAGCGAGGACGGCGAGACTTATGTCGTCCGGGCCGGGCGCGAGTTCGAGATCCTGCACACGAACCTGCTCAGCGAGATGACGCTGGCGACGCCGGCCATCGCGCGCGGCAGTCTCTTCATCCGGACGCAGTCCAAGCTTTACCGCATCTCGAATGGCGACGGCGCGGCGGCGAGCGCGGGGCAGTAGCATGCCGGCCAGCCAGCGGCGCGGCGTCGTGACGGCGGCGGCAGCGGCGTTGCTGCTGGGTGCCGGAGGAACCGCGCCGGATGCGGCGGCGCAGGAGGTGATCCTCGAGGCCGTGGGGGAGATCCCCGGGCCGGCGAACGTGGTCCGCGTACGTGACGGCGTCGGTTACGTTGCCGGCCTGCACACGCTCACCGTTCACGACCTGTCCGACCCGGCCAACCCGGTGGCCCGAGGTTCGCACACGTTTCCAGAGGAGATCTGGGGATTCCGGTTGGCCGGCGATCGTGCCTACGTCGGCGCCAACTTCTTCGGCCTGGGCATTGTCGACATCAGCGATCCCGACGATGTCGTCTTGCTCAGCCAGCACAAGTCGCTGGGGCAGACGAAGATCGGCGACATTGCGGCGGGGAAGGTGGGGCTCATAGACCACATGGAGGGGTTCGTTCTGATCGACGTATCGGACGAGAGGGCGCCCGAGGGAATTGGCTCGTACTATCTGGATGGCTACGCGCGCGACGTCGTGACCGCGGGCACGATTGCCTACGCGACCGATTCACCGTCGGGTCTCTATGTCTTCGATCTCTCGCGTGCTGGACTGCCGGAGCCGATCGGGGTTCTGCATGCGCCGGCGGCGCCGCGCGACATCGAGATCCGGGTGGGGGAAGGGAACCGGCCGACGCTGATCGTCGGAGCGGGCGGCGGCGACGTGCAGGTATACGACGTATCCGATCCCGCGGCGCCCCGGAAATTGTCGTCGTTCGTGACCCCAGGGGCCGCCACGCGGTTGGCGCTGGACTGGCCGTTCGCCTACGTGGCTGACACCGATGAGGGCGTTCAGGTGGTCGATCTCTCGGACCCGGCCGCGCCGGTCTTGGCCGGCCGCTTCGCTACGCCTCGGCCGTCGCGCGATATCGCGGCGAACGGCGGGCTTGTTCTGGTCGTCGTCGGTGACGGCGAACGGGAGGGAGAGGATCGCCGGGTCATGGTCCTCGAGCGTCGCTAGCCACGCCCTTCGTCCCACGGGACTCATCACCTGGCTTGGAACCACTACCCCGTCAATGGCCCTGCTTCGTCAGCGTTGCGCGCCGTTGCTTGCGACTGCATTGGGATTCACCGCCCTCGCCGTTGCCGCCGGCCAGGAAGCGACGGACGCGGCGACCCCCCGGTCGGCGGGGATTTCAATGATGTCGGCGACGGCCGACCCCTCAGAGCTGCGGGAGCTTGATACCCGTATGGATGCGATGGCGCGCACCGACGGGCTCGCCCTTGTGTCACGCCTCGCCGACCGGCAGGTGCCGGGGCGCGCGCACGAATACCTTCAGCAGTACTCCCAGGGAGTGCCAGTGCACGGCGGCGGCGTCTCGCGTCAATTGCAGGACGGCGTGACGGTTTCGGTCTTCGGGACGCTGGACGAGACGATCGATGTCAGCACGGTTCCCGCCCTCTCGCCCTCCGACGCGCTCGCACAGATGGAAGCGTGGTCCGGCGCTGGTCCGGCGATGGACGATCCGCCCGAGCTGGTGATCCTGCCGCTGCCGGCGGACCGCTTCGTGCTGGCGTACCGCGCGCTGATGCGCGACCGCTACGTGCACTTCGTGGACGCGCACACCGGCGATGTGGTCTGGCGGGAGCCGGCGTTCGACGAGCAGAGCAGCGTCGGTTCGGGCCACGGGATTCGGGGTCAGACCAAGAAGGTGAGCGGTTCTCGGCGCGGCGGTGTTTACCAGGCCCACGACCGCCTGCGCCCGGCCGAGATCGTCACCCTCGACCTGCGCTACAACCTGAGGCGGCTCGACGCGCTGATTGATCCGCGGGGGCGGGGATGGGCGCCGAGTGATGTCGCGAGCGACACGGACAACACGTGGGACGATCCGGCGGTGGTGGACGTCCATGTCCATGCGGGGTTCACCTACGACTACCTCGCGGCCCGGCACGACTGGGACGGCGCGGACGGCCACGACGGGCGGATCATGGCGATGGCCAACATCGGCGAGCTTGGCGCTGCGTTCTTCATCAGCCCGCCGTTCGGTCCTGAGAAGACGGGCGTCGTGGCGTTCGGTCACGCGCCGGGCGAGACGCCCATCGCGTCACTGGACGTGGTGGCGCACGAGCTGATGCATGCCGTGACGTTCCATTCGGTCGGGCAGCGCACCGGAAGCGGGTTTCGGCACAGCTACTTCGCCATCGAAGGGCCGTCCAGCTTCGTGCGAGAGAATGGCCAACGGGTGGACTGCAATACGTCCTGGCGGGTGCCCGGCGCCGGACTCGGCGGCCGGACGTTTCGCATGCGCTGCAGCCCGGACGGCAACATCCTGCTGGTCATGAACCACGGCGGCGCCATCAACGAGGCGTATTCGGACATCGTCGGGACGGCGGTCGAGTTCATGTTCCACCAACCGGCCGACGGCCCGCTTGGGACTGACTACCTGATGGGGGAGGATGCCGGATTCATCGTTCGCTCCCTGGAGGCTCCGCCGGCGGTGCCGATCCCTGCGCACCCCGGCGTGCCGCTGAACATCGAGTATCCGGCGGCCTTCCGCAACGCGATCTTCATCGCGCTCCTCAGCGATGGCCGATTCGACCTTTTCCACGCTTACGGCTCCAGCGATCGCGGCAGGACTATCGTGCGCCTGCCGCGCTTCGACTACTCCGGCCTGCATTGGAACTCCACGATCCTGAGCCACGCGTTCTATCTGGCGGTCGAAGGGGGGGAGAATCGGGCGACCGGCCGGTCGGTGGAGGGGGTGGGCAACGCCAACCGGGCGGACGTGGAACGGGCGTTCGTGCGCGCCATGACCGACCTGATGCCGGCGGCCCGGGTCAGCATGTTCATGGCGGCCGACCTTATTCGCCAGTCTGCCATCGACCTGTTCGGCCGCGGCAGCGACGTCTATCGCGCAATCGATCAGGCCCTGGCCGCGGTAGACCTGGAATAGCACGCGAGCGGCTGGAACGACGAATGCACTGCGCAGGAATACACCCGAGCGTGCGCCGGTTCCCGGCGCTTCCGGGCGCATTGTTGCTGATGCTCCTGTGGCAGGTTCCGGCCTTCGGGCAATCGCAGTCACCGCGCATCGCAATCGCCGTCAACGGAGGCCTGCAGGCCGCGTCGTCCGGCATGGTCGACGGGGTCGTCTTTACCGAGTTCGCGGAACAGGGGAACCTGGACGTGCGGTATCCGGGTGCGAACGGGCCGTTGTTCGACGCCAACCTCCGAGTGCGGATTACGGACCGGTTCGCCGTCGGGGGCGGCGTGTCGTTGGTTTCACTGCAGGAGCCAGCGGAACTGCACGCCCGTTTGCCGCATCCCTTGCGCTTCCGTCAACACCGTGTCGTGGCCGCCCCATCACCGGGTCTGGAGCGGCGGGAAACCGTAGTGAACGTGCATGCGGCATGGGTGATGCCGGTGGGACCGTCCGTTGATCTGACGGTGTTTGCGGGCCCAACGATGGTTGCGCTGACGCAGGAGCTCGTCGACCGCATCGAGTACGCCCATGCGTACCCGTACACGTCCGCCTCGGTCACGGGCGCGGCCCACGCACCGCGTACCGGATCGAAGGTTGGATTGATGGTGGGCGTCGATGTGGCGTACTACGTCGTCGGAACATTCGGGCTTGGCGGCACGGTTCAGTTCAGCCGCGTATCGCTAGCCCTCGATTCGGCCGGTGACGGCACCTTGCGGGTGGACGCTGGCGGTCTGCAGGCGACCGGTGGCGTCCGTTTCCGTTTCTGAGCGCGCTGCCGTCAGCGGTCGCGAAGCTCGACAGACAGGCCCTCGACGAGCGGTGCCCGCCGGAATCTGCGAACGGCGATGAATGCCTCGGCCGCAAGCCAGACGGCGAGCCCGAAGATCGTCGCGCCGGTGGCGAAGAGCAGCCACTGGCGTTCGGACCAGAAGCCGCCCAGGTTGACGGCCATCACCGTCAGCGTCGACAGCAGCATGAAGAGCATTGGGGCGCCCGTGTAGATCACTGGCCGGCTCCGGCGCAGAAGGTAAATCGTGACGGCGAGGAGGGCGAGGCCGGCCAGGAGCTGGTTCGTCGTGCCGAAGAGCTGCCAGAGGATGAGCCCGGCGTACTCGCCGTCCACCTGAATGAACGCGAACGCCCAGATAGCGGCGACCGCCATGGCGGACGCGGCGTAACGGTTGGCGAGCGCGTCGACGCCGAGGGTGTCGCCCATCTCCGAAATGTTGTAACGGAGCAGGCGAGTGGCGGAGTCCAGGGATGTCAGGGCGAACGAGACCACCAGGACCGCGATAAAGCTGCCGGCGGCCCGCTCCGGGAAACCGAGCGTCGCGAGGAAGTGGCTTGCGCCCTGCACGAAGGCGGCAATGTTGTTTCCGAGACTGTCGGCCGCCTGCCAACTGCTATAGCGTGCGGCCCACGCCTCCCGCGAGACGAACCCGGCGGTGCACGCAAGGATGGCCATCAGGCCGAGGAGCGACTCGCCGATCATTGCGCCGTAGCCGACGAACCGCGCGTCCCCTTCGCTCGCCAACTGCTTGGCGCTGGTGCCCGACGACACCAGGGCGTGGAAGCCGCTCGCGGCGCCGCACGCGATGACGACAAAGACAAACGGCACGATGGCCGGTGCGCCGGGTGGATCGAGATCGATCGCCGGCGCGACGAACGACGGGTTAGTCAGGACGAAGCCGGCGTACATCGCGCCGACGCCGGCGTACAGGAGCAGGCTGTTGATGTAGTCGCGCGGCTGCAACAACAGCCAGACCGGCAGCACGCTTGCGGCGAACGCATACGCGAGGAGCAGCCATTTCCACTGCGTGACGGACGGGCCGACGACCGGGTACCGGACTCCCAGCAGGATCAGCACGGGCGCCAGGACCAGACCAATGACGGTAAGCGTCCGGACACTCGCGCCGCCGCGGTAAACGGCGATACCCATCGCGATCGCCATGCCGATCAGGAGACCGCTGGGGAGGACCGACTCCGGATAGAAGTCGGCGGAGAAAAGCAGTGCGATCACGTGGACAAAGACTCCCATGGCCAGCGCAATCAGGAAGAAGATCACCACGTGGAAGAGGGTCTTGCCGCGGCGTCCCACGAGGTTGCCGGTCACCTGGCCAAGGGACATGCCGCGTGCGCGGATCGACACTACGAGCGCGCCGAAGTCCTGCACCGCACCGACGAAGATCGCGCCGGCGACCACCCATATCATGGCCGGCAGCCAGCCCCAGATGACGGCAATCGCCGGACCGAGCATTGGCGACAGGCCGGTTATCGAGGCGTACTGATGGCCAAACAGGACAAACCGGTTCGTTGGGAGATAATCAACTCCGTCGGTCTGACTGACGGCGGGGGTCGAACGTGACGCATCGATCGCGAAGACGCGGTCGGCAAGGAACCGGGCGTAGAAACGGTACGCGACGAAGTACGCGACAAGACAGACGGCGGCGGCGGCAATGGGGGAGACCGTCATGATTTGTCCGTCCCGGCGCGCGGCGCCGAGTCAGCCTCCCGAGGGTGCTCCGGCCTTCCGGCCGGTGTTCGACAGTGTATCGATCTCAGGTGCGCAAAGATGCGCGCCTACGTCGCGCAGGGCATCTATCCCGTGCACGTCACGCGAACGGAGCGGGATCACGATACGCGGCATCGACGCGAACGTGTCGGCGATCTCGCGCAGGTACGCCTCCTCCTGGGCCCGCCGACCATCGATGAACGAGCCCGCGGCGTCGGCCGTCGCGGGCAGCACGCGGTTGACGATCAGCGCCGCCACCCGCAGTTCGAAACCCTGGAGCGTATCGACGATCCGCCGGCTCTCCAGTATCGAGAGACGGTCCGGGTTTACCACCAGCAGGAAAGCTGTTCGGTCGGCATCGAGCAGCCGTTCGCGCGCCTGTATGAAGGTTCGCCGGCGCGCCTGCAGCAGCGCGGTAACCCGTGCCGCCGGACTGTCGGCAGGGTGATCCGCCGCCTCGTCGATCAGTGACAGATCGTCCCCCCGTACGCGGCCGCCCCCGAGGCGGCCGAGCATCGCGCCGAGGCGGGATGCTCGCTCGCGATGTCGGAGCAGGCCGTCCATCCAGGCTGCCATCACCTCCGGCAGCGACAGCAGCCGGACGGTATGGCCGCTCGGCGCCGTGTCGAACACCACCAGATCGAACCGGGCCCCCGCTTCGCCCATCAACGCCGCCACCCGTTCGAGCAGCGCCGCTTCTATGGCGCCCGGCGCTTCGCGCGCGAGCGCCATCTGACGGCCGATCTCGTCGTACAAGCGTGGATGAACGAGTTGCTTCATCTGGGTCGAGACCGCTTCGATGTGGATGTTGGCGGTGGCATCCGGATCGATCTCGAGGCCGGTCAGGTTCGGCGCCAACACCGTCTCGCGATCGCCGATCGCCCTTTCGAAGATATCGCCGAGCGAGTGCGCCGGATCGGTCGACACCACCAGGCAGCGCCGTCCCCGATCCGCCGCCGCCAGGGCAATGGCCGCTGCCGTCGTCGTCTTGCCGACGCCCCCCTTGCCTCCGATGAAGAGAAGCTGGTGTGCCAGCGGGTCGTAGGGCATCAGGGCGGCCCGGCGCCGAGCATACAATACGGGACACCGCCCGTCGAAGAACACAAACGGCGGCGGTAGCGCGCCGATCAGCAGCACCGGAAGTGGTCGAGGGGCGAGTGTTCCAGGCCCATGCGCGTGTGCCACTCGTGGAACCGCTCGAGCAGGAACGGCTGCAACTCCAGCGTGTAGTACGTGGCCGGGTTCGGCACGCCCATCAACTCGGCGAAGACGAACAGCATGAAGAGGTCGTCTTCGTCACGCCGCGCCCGTGCCACGGCGCCGCGGTAGGGCGCCATGTAGAACTCGCCCAGCAACGACCGGAGCGTGTCGGGGCGGGAAGTGCTCATTCCTCCACCATCCAGCACACGCCGCTGCGCGGCAGTGTGTGCTACGAGGCAGCCATTCCGGCCGCGGCGCGGCGCTCGCGAATCAGGGCGGAGGCTGCTTCGAGCATGACGAAAATCGCCGTGATGATGATCACGACGTCGATAGCCACAAGCACGTAGTTCCCTTCGGTGTAGAGGCTGCTGAGCTGATAAAGCGCGGCGAGCAGCGCCATGGTGGTAACGAAGATCATCGGGATCAGCGTGTACCGCGCGGGTCTACCGAGCTTGACCAGCATAACGCTAACAACGAGCAGCGTAAGTCCCGCGAGCAACTGGTTCGTGGTACCGAACAGCGGCCAGATAATCATGCCGCCGCTGCCGTCCGCACCTCCCGCGCCGAACGCGAGAACAAGGCAGGCCCCGACCGCCACGACGGTGGCGACGTAGCCGTTCTGAAGGGCCGGGATGTGGTAGATCGCGCCCCACTCCTGCACGATGTAGCGCTGTAGCCGGACGCCGGCATCCATCGTCGTGCCCGCGAACAGCACCGCCATGACGGCTAGTAGGGTCTGCGCGAAGGCGATCGGCAGGCCCAAACCGGCGGCGGCGATGCGTGAACCGCCCTCGACGAAAGCGCTGATGCCGCCGACGACCGCGAAGCTCTCGGCGTTAGCGTAGGCCGACTGCCACTCGGTCATCGAAAAACCCGCCGTGACCGCAATAATGGCCACGATGGCGAGGGTGCCTTCACCGAGCGATCCGAGATAGCCGACGAAACGTGCGTCGGTCTCCTTGTCGAGCTGCTTCGATGTGGTGCCGGAGCTGACCAGGCCGTGGAAGCCGGAAATCGCGCCGCAGGCGATGGTGACGAACAGCAGCGGCATGATCGGCGGCGTAGCCGGCGGCACGTTCGGATTGATCGCGGGCGCCACCACCGCCGGGGCGGCGATGAAGACCGCGCCGTACAGGATGCCCAGACCCACGAAGAGCTGGATACCGTTGATGTAGTCGCGCGGCTGGAGCAGCAGCCATACAGGGAGCATCGACGCCACCGCGGCGTAGGCGAACAGGATCAGGATCCACTGGGCGGCCGGGGCGAGGCCCGCCGCTTCGCTCAGAGTGACCGGGAAGAGCTCGCCCAGATAGATGACCGCGTAGAGGATGATTGTCCCGGCGACCGTAGGCCAGGTGATTCCGACACCCACCTTGTAGAGCAGGATGCCGATGCCGACCGCTACGACGACGGCCGTCCAGGCCGGAATGACGCTCGCCGGCGTGTTGATGAACTCACCGGCAATGGCGACGGCGAACACCGCGTTCACCATCAGAAGCAGGAAGAAGACGACGATCATGAAGAGGTTGCGCGCCCGGTGGCTTACGACCTCGCCGGTGAGTGAGCCGACCGACAGGGCCTTGTTCCGGACGCTTGCCCAGATGGCGCCAAAGTCGTGCACGCCAGCGAAGAACATCGTGCCGATCACCACCCAGAGGAAGGCAGGCAGCCAGCCCCAGACCACCGCGATGCTCGGACCGATGATTGGCGCGGCGCCCGCCACTGCCGTGAAGTGATGGCCCCAGAGGACCACGCGATTGGTCGGCACGTAGTCGATGTCGTCGCGCATCACGTGCGATGGTGTCTCGAAGTTCGGGTCGAGCCGATAGATCTTCTCGGCCAAGAACCGGGAGTAAAAACGGTACCCGGCGAAGACCGCCACGAGGCCGATTGCCGCAAGCACGACAGCGTTCATCGTTTGTTCTCCTTAGGGTCGTTCGTCAGCTCGCCCGCCGCCGGGTAGCCCGGAATGCCGGTCGCCTCGCGCATCGCCCGGACGATCGCCTCCGCGGTCACGTTTGCCGCCATCGCACCGACCCGCAGAAGGGCGGTATCCGGCGTCACGTCATCCGCCGTGCCGGTCGAGAGTGCAAAGATCGTATCGCCGTCCATCGGCGTGTGGGCGGGCCGAATGGCAAGGGCCAACCCATCGTGCGCCATTCGGGCAACGATGCCAAGTTGTGCTTTCGTCAGCGGCACGTTGGTTGCCACGACACCGATGGTCGTGTTCTCTCCGCGAGGCACTTCGGGCGGCTGACGGAACAGGGCCCGGGCGCCCTCCAGCCGCCGGCCGTCTGCTGTTCGGACGCCGGCGACGAGGGCGCCCGTATCGGGATCGTGGACATCGCCCACGGCGTTGACGGCCATCAGCGCCGCTACCTGAATGCCGTCCGGAAGTTCGGCGAGGGCCGTGCCGATGCCCCCTTTCATGGCTCGGCCGGGCCCGCCCAGCTTGCCGACCGTGGCGCCGGCGCCGGCGCCCACGCTGCCTTCCGCGATACCTCCCGTCGTGGCTGCCTGCGCGGCCCGATAGCCGCACTCCGCGTCGGGCCGGATCGATCCGTCGCCGATGGTCAGGTCGTACAGGATGGCGGCAGGAACGATCGGCACCGGGCCGCCTCCGGTGGGAAAGCCGATTCCCCGTTCGTCGAGGTAGCGCATGACGCCGTCGGCAGCGGCCAGACCGAATGCACTGCCCCCGGACAGTACGACGGCGTGCACCTGTTGCACACGGTTCGTGGGATTGAGCAGGGCCGTTTCGCGGGTACCCGGAGAGGCGCCGCGTACGTCGACGGCCGCCGTGGCGCCCGCTTCGGCGAGAACTACCGTGCAGCCCGTCGGCCGGGCATCAAGGGTGTGGTGGCCGACGGCAAGCCCGTCGATCGCAGTGAGGCCGCGTGGGGTCATCAGTACACCAGTGACGGCTCCGTTGGGTGCGACGGCCGCCACGGCAGCGCAGACGATCACGCACCCGAGGCGTGCTGTCAGTCCTTTCATTGGAGCGGTGGAATGGTACCCGAAATCGGACCGTGGGTGCGCCGCTGCGGCGCAGCCGCGTGACCCGGTAGAATGAACGGAATGCTTGGCATCCGGGCAATTCCGTGGGTCCTTTTTGCGGCTGGTGCGGCGGCCTGCGGAGCCACGCCGCCCGACGGTGTCGACCCAGCCGCGTTGCGCACCGCGTCCCATACCGGTCCGCGGGATGCGGTGCCGGTGGCCGCCAGCCGTCGGGCACGGGTGGTGATCCTCGGGGACTCGTTGACGGCCGGACTGGGTTTACCGGAGCCGGAGGCGTTCCCGGCGCGGTTGCAGGCGCGTGTCGACGCCGAGGGATGGCCAATTGAGATTGCGGCGCGCGGTGTCTCCGGTGACACCACGGCCGGAGGACGTCGGAGACTCGACTGGGCACTGGACGGCGATGTCCGCCTTCTGATCGTTGCCCTGGGTGGAAACGACGCGCTTCGCGGCCTGCCGGTCGCGCAGATGCACGAAAACCTGACGGCAATCATCGACGGCGCGGAAGAACGCGGAATTCCGGTGGTCCTCGCCGGTATGGAGGCCCCGCCGAACTTTGGTCGGGCATATACGTCTGAGTTCCGTGAGGTGTTTCACACGCTGGCCGAGACGCGTGACGTGACGTACATCCCGTTCCTGCTCGAAGGCGTTGCCGGCGACCCAGCGCTGAATCAGAGGGACGGCATTCATCCCAACGCCGCGGGGGCCGAGCGAGTCGCCGCGCATCTCTGGACGACGCTGGAACCGCTCATGGCAGAACTCGCCGAGCCACAGGGGACCCTGGGCGGAGGCGGTACGCCGTGAGCTGCCCCATGATCGAACTGCGCGGTGTTTCGAAGACGGTCCAGAGCGGCGATCGCCCTCTGACTATCCTCCATCCGATCGATCTGGTGGTCGCGGGAGGACAACTGATCTCGGTAGTGGGGCCGTCGGGAAGCGGCAAGTCGACGCTCCTCGGCCTGATGGCCGGCCTTGATACTCCGTCGACCGGTGAGATCCTGATCGACGGCATGACGATCACGTCGCTCGACGAGGATCGCCTGGCGCGGTTTCGCGGCTCGCGCATAGGTTTCGTGTTCCAGTTCTTTCACCTGCTGCCGTCGCTCAGCGCACTCGAGAACGTGATGGTTCCACTGGAGATCGCCGGGGTTCGAGAACCGACGAAAAAGGGGAAGCTGCTGCTGGAGGAGGTGGGGCTCACCCAGCGCGGTCACCACTACCCTTCGCAGCTCTCCGGAGGTGAACAGCAGCGGGTCGCCATCGCGCGAGCGCTGGCGAACGACCCTCCGATCCTGCTCGCTGACGAACCGACCGGTAATCTCGATTCCACAAATGGTCGCCAAGTGATCGATCTGCTGGTCGAAGTGAACCGTACACGCGGCACCACCATCCTCCTGGTAACCCACGATCGGGAATTGGCGGCCCACGCGGACGTGGTGCTGTCCATGCGCGATGGCCGGACTACACGGCTCGATGCTGGCGCGACTGCGGCCGCCGCCGTGGCCGGCGCTTGATCGCAGCAGACCCGATGAACTTCATCTTCCGGATGGCCGCCCGAGAACTGCGCGCGTCGTGGCGCCGTCTCCTCTTCTTTTTCCTCTGCGTCGCCATCGGCGTGGGCGGCATTGTGGCGTTACGGTCACTCGTGCAGAACGTCCGCGCCGCCCTCGCCGGAGAAGCACGCAGCATGACCGCGGCGGACGTCTACATCCGTAGCGAACAGCCCTGGGAGGAGGCGGTCCGCGCACGGATAGAAGCAAGCGCCGACGCCATTCCCGGGAGTGCGCGGACCGAGACGGTCGACACGGTCACGCTGGCGCGGCTGCCGGAGGGAACGAGCGAACGCACGAGGGTGGTGGAAGTGCGTGGCGTCGAGGATCAGTTCCCGTACTACGGGCGTTTCTCGCTGGGAAGCGGCAATCCGTATTCACCCGCCCTGCTGCGTGAGGGCGGCGCCCTGGTGGGGCGCGAGTTGCTGCCGCAACTCGACGTCGATGTGGGAGACGCAATCCTGATCGGAGACCGGACGTTCACCATCCGCGACACCATCGTCGCCGAGCCAGGACGGCAGTTGGGAGGCTTCAGCTTCGGCCCCCGCGTCCTGATTCATCTGGACGCGCTGGAGGCAAGCGGGCTGCTCGGCTTCGCCAGCCGGGCGGAACGCCAGATTCTGGTCCGCGTTCCGGAGCCGGCTATCGAGCCATTGGTCGAAACGCTCCGCGGGGATCTGGAGGCAGCATTCGTCCGGATTGGCTCCTACCGCCGAACGGAGGACCGGATCGAGCGGAACTTCACCCGTGCGGAGAACTACCTGAGCCTGATCGGCTTCGTGGTCGTCATCCTGGGCGGGATCGGTGTCTGGAGCGTGACACGGGTGTTCGTGCAGCAGCGCCTCCGAAGCGCGGCGATTCTCAAGTGCCTTGGGGCCAGCCACGGGCAGGTGCTGGCGGTGTATGTCGTACAGGTAGCGCTGCTAGGCCTGGGAGGCGCGCTGCTGGGGGTCGGCGTGGCACAGGCGGCGCTCTGGTCGGTGCCGGAGTCGCTAACCGCGCAGGCAGCGGTCATCACCGGGTCGGACTCTCTCTCGACCGGCCTGACGCCTTCAGCCGTCGCGCAGGGAATCGGGGTCGGCATCATTGTTTCCCTGCTGTTCGCGCTCGTGCCGCTGCTGGACACGCGGCACGCGAAGCCGCTGCTGCTTCTCCGCCCGGGGACGCCGCGGGTGGCCGTTTCCGATCCGGTCCGGCTCGGGGCAATCGCCACGGCCGGGATCGGTCTGGTCCTCGTGGCGGCGTGGCAGGCAGCGTCGCTGGAGGTGGGCGCATGGGTAGCCTGCGGCTTCCTTGCGGTTACCGCGGCGCTGCATGGGATCGGGCGCGGGCTGATCCGGGCCGTCCGCCCCCTCGAGGCGTCCCGCTGGTTCCCGCTGCGGCATGCGGCGCGCAGCCTGCGGCGGCCCGGAAACCAGACCCGTGTCGTCCTTCTGGCGGTGGGTTTGGGCAGCTTCTTCATTATCGGCATCAACGCCGTGCAAACCAATCTGCTTACCGCGTTCTCGCTCGAGCTGCGCGACGATATGCCCGACATGTTCCTGATCGACGTGCAGGAGGATCAGGCGGCGGGCGTCAGCCAGTTGCTCGAAGCGGCGCCGCTCGGTCCGGATGGCACCGACCCGGTGCCGGCGCTCTTGCCCGTGTTGCGCGCCCGGGTGACCGCCGTCACGGGACCGGAGACGCGAATCGAGGGACGTCGTGCGATCCAGAGGGCTGGCCTGGGCCGGGAATACACGGTGACCTACCGTGCGGAAATGGCGGAGAACGAACGGGTGGTGGCAGGTTCGTTCTGGGACGCTGCCACGCCGGCCGATCCGGACGGACGGTTGGAAGTGTCAGTCGAGGACAGCGTAGTTGAGCGGGGCGTACGCCTGGGCGATACGATCCATTTCGATCTGCTGGGGCGGCCCATTGAAGCGCGCGTCACGAGTGTCCGGGAGGTGGACTGGGACGATTCGCGCGCCGGGGGATTCATCTTCGTCTTCCGTCCGGGCGCATTCGCCAACGCGCCCCACGCCTACATCGCGTTTCTCCGGGGCCCGGCGGAGGCGGAAGCGCGCGGGGCGCTGCAGCGCGAGCTTGCGAGCCTGTACCCCAACGTCTCGGTGATCGACGGGCTGGAAATACTGCGCACGTTTCGGCGTGTACTGGACTACGTCACGCTCGCGATCACCGTGGTCGGTGGAATTGCACTCTTCGCCGGCGTCCTGATCCTGATCGGGTCAGTGGCGATGACCCGCTTTCAGCGCCTGTACGACGCCGCCGTTTTCCGGACCCTGGGTGCCAACACCCGGGCGCTGACGACCATGTACGTTCTCGAGTACGGCGTGCTGGGCCTGCTGGCGGGCCTGGTCGGATCCGCCGGAGCAATCGGTCTGACGTGGATCCTGACGCGGCAGGTGCTCGATGTCGTCTGGACACCCACACCGGTCATCAATGTCATTGGCCTGCTGCTCACCGCGGCGGCGGTTCTCGTCGTTGGCGTCAGCGCCAGCACCGGAGTGCTGCGCCAGAAGCCGCTGCTAACTTTGCGCGCCGAGTAGTTGGCCGCAGCCCGGCGGAGGGATCGTGCTAAAATACGCGATCCACCCGGTACAGGAACCGCGCGGAAGGGAGGGCTGGCGATGGACCGGGCCGCCTGCGACACCTACAGGGACGCGTTGCTCCGGAAGCGGGGAGAGATTCTCAACGAGCGAGGCGGGCATTCGCTCATTACCTCGATGGAGAACAATACCCGCCAGGGCGACATGGCCGATCAGGCGAGCGGGAACAACGAGGTGCACATTCAGCTCAAGCTGAAGCAAACCGACGCCAAGATCCTGAACGCGATCGAGGCGGCGCTCTGGCGCATCGACCAGGGGAGCTACGGCATCTGCCGGGACTGTGGCGAGCCGATCGCCTCCGCGCGCCTGGATGCGATTCCATGGACGCGCGTCTGCATCAGTTGCAAGGAAAAACAGAGCGCCTGACCGCCGTCGCGCTCGGCAGTAACGTGGGTAACCGCCGGGCGCATCTTGAGTACGCCATCGCCCGACTGAAGACGCTTCTGAACGGTCTGCGCGTCTCGCCCTTTTTCGAGACCGCCTTTGTCGGCGGTGGGGAAGTGCCTCAGCCCGATTGTCTCAATGGTGCTGTCGTTGGCTGGAGCGGCACCGAGCCATCGTTGCTGCTCCGTGAACTTCAGGCAATCGAGCGCGCCTGCGGCCGGACGCGACCCTACCCCGGCGCGCCCCGCACGCTCGACCTCGATCTGATCCTGGTGGGGAACCTGATACTGTCGCTGCCCGAACTGGAAGTGCCACACCCGCGTTTCCGCGAGCGGCGGTTCGTCCTCGAGCCGCTTGCCGCCATTGGACCCGATGTGGTGGATCCAGTGACCAGCCAGACCGTGCGCGAGTTGCTCGCGACGGTCGATGTCGACAATCAGCCCTTGGCGCGGAGGCCATCGACGGCCCACTCACCCGGGCCGCGGGCCGCGAGATACAGGAAGATGAAGCAGTAGAGCATGGCGCGCTCGCCATCATTGGCTACCGGAAACAGAGGCGCGCCGAAGCGCGCAACGTGGCCCAGGAAGTAGGCGGCGGCCATCTCCCCGCTGCAAATGAACGCCACCGGGCGCGTGAACAAACCGATAGCGATCAGCACTCCGCCGACGAGCTCAATTATCGCGGCGATGCCCAGAAGCGACAGGATCTCCTGCTGCGTACCTCCCAGCACCCCGAAGAGCTTTTGTGCGCCGTGCAGCATAAAGCCGTAGCCGGCAACGATCCGGAGCGTGGCGCGAATACAGTCGGCCCATGGGTCAAGAAATCGCATGTTCTTCCGATCCTCATCTGGCGTTGATGTTACCCGCTAACCCTTCGAGCCCGGACTACTCGAAGCGGAGCGATTCGATGGGGTCGAGCTGCGCGGCCTTGCGGGCCGGGTAGAAGCCGAAGAAAATGCCGGTCGTGGCGGCAAACCCCACAGCCACCAGCGCCGCGTCCGGCGGGATCGACGTCGGCCAGGCGAGGAACTGCGTGAGTCCCTCCGAGAGTCCGAAGCCGAGGCCCACCCCCACGAGACCGCCGACGAGGCTGAGCACCATCGCCTCGACCAGGAATTGCAGCAGGACATCGCGTCCCTTGGCGCCGACGGCCATCCGAAGGCCAATCTCGCGGGTCCGTTCGGTGACGGATACCAGCATGATGTTCATGATGCCGATGCCGCCAACAATCAGCGACACGCCGGCGATGCTCGCGAGAAGGCCGGTCATGGTCTGCGTCGTCTGGGTACGCATGCTGGTCATGTCCTCCTGCGTGCGGACCATGAAGTCGTTGTCCTCGCCCGGCAGGAGCTCGTGTTCTACCCGCAGCACGGCAGCGATCGCGTCGGCCACCTCGTTGATTTGATCGGCGTTCGCCGCCGAGATTGTGATCTCCGAGATGTTGGTGCCGTCCCGGCCCCGCAACTTCTTGTTCACGGTCGTGTACGGGACGAAGATGGCGTCGTCCTGATCCTCCCCGAACTGGCCCGATCCCTTTGCTTCCATCACGCCAAGCACCTGGAACGGCTGGTTCCGGATCCGTATCCGGGCTCCGGTCGGATCGGCCCGTTCGCCGAACAGGTTGTCGCGGACGACTGACCCCAGTACCGCCACCTTCGCCGCGCTCTGGACGTGGACGGGCGTGAAGAAGCCCCCGTACTCGATGCCCCAGAATCGAATCTCCGGAAACTCCACGTCCGTTCCCTGGATGTTGGTGTTCCAGTTTTGCCCTCCCGCCACGACCTGATCCCGTGTCCGAACACCCGCCGCCAGGTACTGCGCCTCTGGCACCTGCTCACGGATGGCGTCGACATCCTCTGCCTTCAGGCGCGGAGACTGGCCCATGCCCAGGCTGACGCCGCCGCGCCGAAAGCTGCCGGCGCGGATCATGATCATGTTCGTGCCGGCCGCCTGGATCTGCTGCTCGATCTCCTCTTGCGCGCCCCGCCCAAGGGCCACCATCGTGATGACCGCGGCGACGCCGATGATCATCCCGAGCATTGTCAGACTGGTCCGCATCTTGTTGCGGCCGAGCGCCTTGAGCGCAACCCGCAGCACCATGATGATTGACATCGGTTCTTCCTCCGCCAGCAGTCCCTAACCTGCCACCGCAGCAGGCGCCGGCACCGTGCCGACCTCGCGGCTCGCGCTCCGCCGCGCGCGGTTGGCCTCGTCCGAGGCCACCACGCCGTCGTGGAACTTGATGACTCGGTCGCCGTACTGGGCGATATCCGACTCGTGAGTGATCAAGAGTACCGTAATCCCGTTCTCACGGTTGAGCCGCTGAAAGATCTCCATCACCTCTACGCTCGTGCGCGAATCGAGGTTGCCGGTCGGTTCGTCCGCCAGCAGGATCGCCGGCTCGTTCACCAGCGCACGGGCAATCGCCACGCGCTGCTGCTGGCCGCCCGAGAGCTGATTCGGCAAGTGATCCATCCGATCGGACAGGCCGACCGCTCGCAGTACTTCCTCGGCGCGCTGCCGCCGCCTGGATCCGCCCAGCCGCGCGCCGCCGTAGAGAAGCGGCAGCTCCACGTTGTCCAGCGCGGTCGTGCGCGCAAGCAGGTTGAAGCCCTGAAAGACGAAGCCGATCTTCCGGTTGCGCACTTCGGCCAACTCGTCTCGGGAGAGGCGGGAGACGTCGTGGCCGTCCAGTTCGTAGCGACCAACCGTCGGCCGGTCGAGACAGCCAAGGATGTGCATGAAGGTCGACTTGCCCGATCCGGACGGTCCAGTGACAGCCACGAATTCGCCCGCGTCGATCGCCAGGCTGACTCCCCGCAGAGCGTGCACTTCGATGTCACCCATCACGTAGGTCTTGGTGAGCGCCTCGACGGCGATAACCGGCATCAGGCCTACCGTCCGCGCCGGCCGAACGGAAACTGTGGGATCAATGGCGATCCGCTACCGCCCGACGACGGCCGGGATGACACGTCCGGCGTCGTGACGTTGGTGACGAGTTGCACGCCGTCCGTGATGGCGCCGGCGCCGGGACCCGCCTCGACTGCGTCGATGAGTTCAATGGCGGTGCCGTCCGTCACGCCGAGGCGGACACGCACCCCCCGGAGCCGGCCGTCGTCCAGCACCCAGACCCTACCTTCTGTCTCGGTCACCTCAAGGGGCGCGAACAGGGCATCGATCGTGGCCGCGCCCCGTTCGACGGCCGGGACGGTGTCGACCGGATCCGCTGGCGCGCGTCGCTGCGCCCGGCGCGGTCCACCAACGGCACCGCCTGGGCCGGGTCTGCCGGCGCCTCGCGGACCTCCCGGGCCGAAGCCCTGTTCCCGCATCCGGGCAAGGAACTGCTGCCGTTCCTCCGGGGACATCTGCTGCATCCGTTCACGCATCTGCTGCCGCTGTTCTTCGCTGGGTGGCCCGCCCTGGCCACCGAACCCACCGAAACCGCCTCCCGGTCCGCCAGCCTGGGGTCCGCCGAAGCCACCGGAACCTCCGGGCCCGTCGCCATCCGGGCCCCGGGCCGGTGCGGCATCCGCGGCACCCGCACGAGCGCCTGGGCCGCCCTGCAGATCGGCCGGCACCGGCTGATTGAGGACGGCAAACATCGCCGGTGTCGGCCGGAAGCGCAGCGCCGCGGTCGGTACCCGCAGCACGTCATTCCGGCGCGCGACCTCGATGTTGACCGTCGCCGTCATTCCCGGCTTGAGCTTCAGATCGGGATTCGGTGCGTCGATGACGGTGGCATAGGTGACCACGTTCTGCGTGACGATAGGCTCGAGACGGATCTGCGACACGCTTCCCTCGAACTCCTCGACAGGGTAGGCATCGACCGTGAACGTAACCCGCTGGTTCGGCCGGATCCGCCCGACGTCCGATTCGTCGATGTTCGCAATCACCCGCATCTTCGTCAGGTCCGCAGCAATGACGAAGAGTTCGGGCGCCTGAAAACTGGCCGCGACGGTCTGGCCGATATCGACCAGGCGGGACGTGACGATGCCGTCAATCGGGGCGCGGATCACGGTATGCTCCAGGTTTACCTCATTCTGGTTCAGCGAAGCCTGCGCCTGCGTTACCTGGGCTTCGGCCGATTTGAGCTGGGCTTCGGCCGACCGGAGCGAGACTTCAGCGGTTTCGAGCTCGGTTTCCGAGATCAGTTCACCTGCCGCCAGCTCCCGGGAACGCTCGAGCTGCGTCGCGGCGTCTTCCACGGCTACGCGTAACCGTTCGACGTCCGCCTCCGCTCGCAGGAGGTTCGCGCGCGCCTGCTCGAGCTGCGTCTCGAAGAGCGACGGGTCGAGACGCATGATCACGTCGCCTTCACGGACGATCGAGTTGAAGTCGACGTACAGCTCCTGAATGATGCCGGAGACCTGGCTTCCGACCTGCACCGTCGTGACCGCCTCGAGCGCGCCGGTAGCGCCCACGGTGTCGACGACATCGCCGGTCGTCACCTGCCTGGTACTCACCTCCGGCACGAAGTCGACCGTCCGCAAGCCGTAGTACCCGTAGGCCACGCCCGCGCCTCCCAGCGCGAGGATGACGAACAACGCCTTCTTCATGATCGTGATCCTCTCGTCATCCGGTGGTCCGCCCCTTCGGAGGGTGGAGCCTTACTGCCCGCCTCCGATCAGCGTGATGCCGGCCGCGCCGAGCGACGAGCGCTGGGCCCGTTCGAACTCGATCAACGCCAACTGAAAATCCAGGATCGCCCGCAGCTCGTTGTCCTGCGCGGTTGCCAGATCGCGCTGGGCCTGGACGACAAAGAAATTGGTCGACAGCCCTACCTCGAAACGGCTTTCCTCGGCGCGCAACTGTTCTTCGGCCAACTCGCGCGCTGCCGTTGCAGCCTCGATCCGTTCCTGAATGGCATCGATCTGCAAAGCTGCGTTGGTCACTTCGGTCGCGATCTGCAACTCGATCTGCCGCAGTTGGGCGGTGTTCTGTTGCACCTGCAGCCGTGCGCGCTCGTAGGCAGCCTTGTCCGCGCTCTGCCCGAGTGGATAACTCATCTGGAGGGCGACGCTCCAGAACGGGTATTCGGCGTTGGCGATGCTCTCGACGGCGTCGCTGTACCCGCCCGGTACGGCCGTCGTCACGTTGCCGAAGAAGTTCTCCCGCAGAAGCTGCGGTCCACCCTGGCCCGTCAACTGGTAGTTGCCGATCAGATCCAGCGCGGGAAGCGTGGAGTTGCGCAGGTTCTCGACGTTGGCGTCGTTGATGTCAAGCAACCGGCGGACACGTGCGATGTCGGTGCGCCGATCGAGGGCGCCGCCGATCGCAGCCTCGAGGTCGATTGGCGCGGCCTCGATCTGCGGTTGATCGATCGGGTACAGCTCCGCATTCCATAGCTCGTCGCCGGTGCCATTGACGATCAGCTGCTTGAGGGCCAGTTCGGCCGTCCGCAATACCTGAACGGCCTGGGCCAGCGCCTGGCGGCGCGTCGCTGCTTCCGACTCCGCCTGCACCACGTCGATCGGCGCCAGCGTGCCAATCTCTACCCGCGCCCGGTTATCGCGGACGAGCTGCTCGGCCAGCTCAAGCGCCTGTTGCTGCACATCGACGGAGGCAATGGCGTACACCAGGTCCCAATAACGCGATCGGACGTTGGCAAGCGTATTGGTGATCGTCTGCTCCAGATCGATTTCGGTTATGTCCCGATTGATCTGCGACACGACCAGTTGCGTCCGCCGCTGATCCGTCCGGAAGCCGCGCAGCAGTGGCTGCGTGTAGCCCAGGTTCATGTTGGCGGCGTAGCTTGGATTGAAGCTGTTGAACACGTTGGTCGATTCCGAGCGCGTGCTGTCCCAGGTGACGGTGTAACGGCCACCGCCCCACTTCATCTCCTGGCTGAGCCCGAGGTCGTAATTTCCGCGGTCGGTAACAATCGAATCGCCGCCAAGGCCACCGCCGTCGAACAGGGTGCGGTTGGGGAAGGTGGACTGGTTCATCCCGAAGTTGGACGACGCGGTCGGCAGAAAGGCCGCATTAGCCGTCGCGACCGCCATGTCCTGCACGAGTGGGTTGATCCGCTGAACAGCGATGTCCAGGTTTCGCTCCAGAGCCCGCTGGATGGCGTCTTCGAGCCTGAGGTTGTAGACCCGCGCGGACGATTCGCCCTGGGAAGCCCGGCGCATCGCGGGGACCGTGTCTGGCTCGAACGCGCCAACCGGCGTGAGAATCTGAGCCTGGGCCGAGCCCGCGGGCGAACTGAATGCCCCGGCGGCGAGCAGCCCGATGACTGTGATGAAACGGACGTAACTGGTCAAGACGTTTCCTCCTGCCCCGGTAGCACTGACTGGCCTGGCAACGGCTTTCTTCCCGGGATCTCTTGTAGAGACGGCGGAACGGTGGTCCTGGTTCAGGAGCTACCGTTGGCGGGAGGAATGGGTAGACGACTGACCCTGCTGGCGCTCCCACATCTCGTGCAGAGCGTCGATCTGTTCCGGCGTCAACATCTTGTGCATCCGGTACAACATCAGCGTTCGGGTCTTGCTGAGCGCACTGCGCGCCGCTTCGACCTTGTCGATCTGCAGCGCGACTTCCCACTCCTCGGCCTGCATCGCATGCATGACATGGCTCAACTCATCCTCTTCCCGGCCCAGCCGTCGCATCAGCTCACGCAGCGTCGGTCGGATTTCCTGGAAGATTGCTTCGAGCTGCGCCACCTGATCCTCGGTCAGGGCGATCTCGGCTTGCACCGCATCGGACTGCCACCACTTGAAGCGCTGGGTGGCGCTTGTTTCGAGGGCGCCAATGGTGGCGAACCAAGCCAGTACCGGCAGCAGGAGCGCGGTCGGACGCCAGTGCCCGCTACTCATGACAGGTCTCCCTGTGTCAGTTCCACGAGTCGTTCGATCACCGTACCAACAACGGTATCCGGAGTGGATGCGCCGGCGGTTACCCCGACGGTGACCAGGCCGGCCGGCAGCCAATCGCGCGTCACCACTTCGTCCGTGCAACCGGGCGGATTCGATGGCACCAGGTGCCGTACCGCGGACGCGGACTCAAGACCGGTACGGCCAGCGATGTGGTAGGTCGGCACCTGACCGGCGCCCATGCGGGCGAGGTTCCGGGTGTTGCTGCTGTTGTAGCCGCCGATCACGATCAGCAGGTCGAGATGCCCGGTCTCGAGTAGCGCCGCGATAGCGTCCTGGCGATCCTGCGTCGCGCTGCAGATCGTGTCGAACGCGCGATAGTGCTCGTCGAGAACCGCCTCCCCGTAACGGTCGACCATGGCCTGGCGCACCAGTTCGCCGATCCGGAGCGACTCGCTCATCAACATGGTGGTCTGATTGGCGAGACCCACCTTCCGGAGATCCCGCCCGGGATCGAACCCGGGCGAGCAGGCCGGGCCGAGCCGCGCCATGAAGGCCTCCGACGTTGCGTCTCCCCGGATGCAGTCACACAGCAACTGCGCCTCCGTCTCGTCGCGCACAACAGCGTAGCGGCCACCCGGGCTCAGCCCCGCCTGCGACGCGGTCGCCTGCGTTTCCTCGTGTCCGAACTTGCCATGGATGACCGATGTGTAACCGTCACGGGTGTAGCGACGGACGTTCTTCCATACATTCAGCACCGACCCGCAGGTCGTGTCGACCAGCGTGCAGCCGCGTCGTTCCAGTTCGGCCAGATCATCGACGGTCACGCCGAAGGCGGGCAGGATCACGACATCGTCCTGGCCAACCTGGTCGATCGACGCCCCGTCGTCGCTCAGGAAGCGGATCCCCGTATCACGCAAGCGCGTGTTCACCTGGGGGTTGTGGATGATCTCGCCCGTCAACCAGACGGTCCGGTCGGGGAACTTCCGGCGGGTCTGGTACGCATAATCGACCGCCCGGTCGACTCCGTAGCAGAAGCCGAACTCTTCCGGAAGGCGGATCGTCAATCGCCCCGCGCGGTGCGCAAATCCGGCGTCCCGGATCCGGTCGATGAGTTGGCTGTGATAGTCCCGGGCCAGCTCGTCCGCGACGAGATGCTTGAGGTCGAGTCCCTTGCGGAAGATTGGCGCAGCCAATGGTGCCACGGAATCAGCGGATGTCGGTCGATGCGGCGCGGAGACGCGGAGTCATCTCGTCGAGGGCAATCAGCGGTGGGACACGGCGCGTCGCCAATGCGGCCTCAAGCTCAAGCATGAACTGCTCGTCCGAGAGGGTGGACTGGCGACCCTCCGGTCCAGTGTTCGCCGTCACGATGCGAGCAGCGTCCGGCTCCTGGTGCATCTGCCACAGGTCCCCCGGATGGACCAGTGCGATGCCGATCGTTGCCCCGGCGACCGCGGCGGTGACGGCCCACCGCCGGGCTATTTCCGCGTGTCGAATCGCCGGCGGCCCGATTGTCGGAAAGCGCAGAATGCGGGCCGGACAGGGATTACCCGTCATCCGTTGCAGTCGGCGGAGAATACGGTGACGCTGCGCAGCGAGGCGAGGAGGTGGAATCGCCGCATTGAACAGCGGCTCCAACGCCCCGCTCATTCGACTGAGCGCGGTGCCGGTCTCGGCAATGCGCGCGCGGCAGTCGGCGCACCGACCGGCGTGCGCGGCGGCGGCACGGGCCGCTGACGGCAACTCGTCCGGACGCGCCAGGACAGCGAGCTCCGAATCGGTCAGGTGACGCTCGGGCTTGACGCGGCGCAACCAGGCCAACCAGGTCCCGACCCACGGCTCGTCCCGCGTGCGCATCAGGCTGGGGCCTCCTCGGTCTCGGAAGCTATCGGCGTGAACCACTCCGCACTGTCCAGGCGCCGGCGGAGGGTACGGATCGCGCGGAACAGGTGGACACGTACCGTCGCCTCACTCAACTCCAGCATCTCCGCGACGTCACGAGTCGGATGCCCCTCCAACTCGCGGAGGAGGACCACGGCTCGCTGGCGCTCGGGCAGGCGGTCGACTTCAGCTAACAGCTCCGCCCGCCGCTCCGCCTCCAGAAGCACAGCTTCGGGCGACGGTCCCGCCGCCTCCTGTTGCGCGATTCGATCCTGTTGCTCCGATTCGGTGTCCCCCACCGGCACCATCCAGCGCCGACGCCGGCTGCGTGCCTTCAGGCGATCGAGGCAGCCGTTCACCAGAATCCGCGTAAACCACAACTCGAACAACAACCGCTCGCGGAATGCCGGCAAATGGGTGAATGCCTTCAGAAACGCATCCTGAACCGCTTCGTCCACTTCGCTTGGATCGCGCAGGTAGTACCAGGCGATGCGTGCGGCGCGACGCTGGTGGCGGTCAATCAACTCGGCGAAACGCTCGCCGGCGGCAGCCCGCTCACCGGCGGCCAGGTGCGCCTTCACCTGCTTCACCACCTCGGAGTCGGCGGCAGCGCGGGCATCGGCAGCGGTGGAGCTGATCGTCATCGTGGCCACACTAGCGGTCCGTTTATCTCCAAGATGCCACTCGGCAGTCGAACGTTTACACATCCGCCCACCGCGTTACTTCGTCATGATACTCCGACTCGGCATTTGACCCTTCCGCAGGCGCGTAGTACGTTGGAGCAGGTTGCCGGGCTCCGGCCCGGCGGCGCATTCCTCACTCCGATGGCCCGGACGACGGCCCCTACCCTGCGGACGACGCCTCTCCATGCCTGTCACACCTCCCTGGGTGCGCGCATGGTGCCGTTCGGTGGCTGGGAAATGCCGCTGCAGTACGCCGGGATCGCGGCGGAACACCGGGCAGTTCGGACGTCTGCCGGCCTTTTCGACGTGAGCCATATGGGCGAGCTGGAGTTGGCCGGTGCTGACGCGCTGGCCATGCTGCAACAGATGACCACCAACGACGCCGGCCGGCTGGAGACCGGTCAAGCCCAGTACTCCGCGCTCACCACGCCGGAGGGGACGGTCGTCGACGACCTGGTGGTGTACCGGCTGGCTCCGGAACACTACCTGTTAGTCGTGAACGCCGCCAACGCCGCGACAGACCTCGCCTGGATTCGTCAGGGAATTGCGTCCGCCTCCACGACGCGCGCACTTGACGCCGTGGTCCTCGACACGAGCGCCCGCTATGCGCTGATTGCGTTGCAGGGCCCGCGCGCCGAGGGCATTCTGCAGCCGCTGACCGGCGTCGAGCTGCACACGATTGCGCCGTTCGGTTTTGCGAGCGGCGAAGTGGGCAACGTGCGCGCCACGATTGCACGCACCGGCTACACGGGAGAGGATGGCTTCGAACTGCTGGTGGCGCCCGCCGGCGCCGCCGCCGTCTGGACCTGTCTACTGGAGGCGGGTGCCGGCGCCGGCCTCGTGCCAGCCGGCCTGGGGGCGCGGGACACGCTCCGTCTCGAGGCGGGCATGCGTCTTCACGGACAGGACATGGACACGACAACGACGCTGATTGAGGCGGGGTTACGGTGGATGATTGCATGGGAGAAGGGGCCCTTCACCGGTCGGGCCGCACTGGTTGCCGAGCGCGAGTCGGGGCCGTCGCGCCGCCTCGTGGGCTTCGAGATGATGGATCGGGGGATTGCCCGCCCCGGACACTTGGTGTATGAAGCCGGCGGTGGCGAAACGGGCGCCGCGATCGGGCGAGTGACGAGCGGCACACTGACGCCACACCTGAGGCGGGCGATCGGTATGGCGTATGTGCCAACCGCTTGCGCGGCCCCTGGCAGCGAATTGACCATTGACGTTCGGGGCGCCCGACTGCGTGCGCGGGTCGTCCGGATGCCGTTCTACCGGAGGCCGCGATGAGTTATCCGACCGATTTGCGCTACACCAGGGATCACGAGTGGATCCGTCTCGAGGGGGAGATCGGACGTATCGGCGTGACCCACTTCGCGCAGGAACAGTTAGGGGATGTGGTTTTCGTCGAGCTGCCCGATGTGGGACGCGTGCTTGCGAAGGGCGAGCAGTTCGGGTCGATCGAATCCGTCAAGGCGGTGTCCGACCTGTACGCGCCAATGAGCGGAAGGGTCGTGGAAGTGAACCGGGCAGTTGCGGACCAACCCGAATCGGTCAACCAGGATCCGCACGCCGCGTGGATGATCGCGATCGCGCTCGATGCTGCGAGGGAGGCTGAGGAGCTGCTGGACGCCGACGGCTACGCCTCACTGATCGGCGGCGTGTGATGTTCGCCGTGCGACACATCGGCCCCGGGCCGTCTGACCTCGACACGATGCTGCGCGCGGTAGGTACGCCGTCGCTCGCGGCGTTGGTGGATGAGGTGGTCCCGGCGGGCATCCGTCTCGACGCACCCCTCGATTTGCCACCCTCCGAATCCGAGGCGTCGCTGCTCGCTCGGATGCGCGATATCGCCGCGCGCAACGAATCATGGAAGTCGTTCATCGGTTTGGGCTACTACGGAACGGTGACGCCGCCGGTGATCCTGCGGAACATGCTGGAGCAGCCCGGCTGGTACACCCCCTACACGCCCTACCAGGCCGAGATTGCACAGGGGCGGCTGGAGGCCCTGTTGACGTTTCAGACCGCCGTCGAGGACTTGACCGGCATGGAGGTGGCTAACGCGTCGCTTCTCGACGAACCGACGGCCGCGGCGGAGGCAATGGCGATGCTGCACCGCCTGCAGGCGCGGTCGCGACCGAACGCGCACCGGTTCCTGGTATCGAGCGACTGTTTTCCGCAGACGATTGCGGTCGTGCGGGGCCGGGCCGAACCACTCGGCATTCGGGTGGAATTGTTCGACGTCGATCGATTTGATGACCTCGATCGGATCACGGCCGCATCGAAAGGAGAGGACGGCGTCTTCGGCCTGCTCGTCCAGTCACCCGATGCGTCCGGCCGGCTACGGGACCTGCGGCCGGTCTGCGCGTGGGCGCGCGGCGTAGGCGCACTGGTGGCGGTCGCGTCCGATCTGCTGGCGTCGACCCTGGCCACATCCCCCGGTGAAATGGGAGCGGACGTCGTGGTCGGCAACGCGCAGCGCTTCGGCGTGCCGGTAGGCGCCGGCGGCCCGCACGCGGCGTTCTTCGCGACCGCGCAGCGTCATGCGCGGCAGATGCCGGGACGGCTCATTGGCGTGTCCGTGGACACGCGCGGGCGGACCGCGTACCGCATGGCCCTCCAGACGCGGGAGCAGCACATCCGCCGCGAGCGGGCGACCTCGAATATCTGCACGGCGCAGGCGCTCCTGGCGAACGTGGCTGGCATGTACGCCGTCTGGCACGGGCCGGAGGGCCTGCGTCGGATCGCGCGCCGCGTACATCAACTCGCGCGCGGACTAGCGGATCGCCTGAGTGCTCTGGGCTTCACGCAACAGAACGACTGCTTCTTCGACACGCTGCGCATCTGCACCGGCGCCGCAGCAGCGACGACGCGTGTGCGGGCGGCGGCGGAGGCGGCGCGGATCAACTTCTACTACCCCCGCGGCGGCGATATCGGCATCGCCCTCGACGAGACGACAACCAGCACCGACGTGGCGGCGATTGTCGACTGTTTCGCCGAAGCCGCCGGAGGTGCGGCGCCCGCCGGATCGGGAACCGCCGGTCCGAGGGAAGAGAATGACGCGCCGCCGCCCGACTGGCCACCCGCATTGCAGCGGAGCTCGCCCTTGCTGAGCCATCCCGCCTTCAATCGCCACCACGCCGAGCTGCAAATGATGCGTTACCTCAAGCAGCTCGAACGGAAAGACATCGGATTGGACACATCCATGATCCCGCTGGGGTCCTGCACGATGAAACTGAACGCCGCGGCCGAGATGCTGCCGGTGACGTGGCCGGAGTTCGGCAACGTCCATCCATACGCGCCCGTGTCGCAGGCGGCGGGATATCAGCAGATCGCGGACGAGCTGAAGTCGATGCTCTGCGCGATAACCGGCCTCGATGCCGTTTCACTGCAGCCCAACTCCGGTGCGCAGGGAGAGTACGCCGGCCTGCTCGCCATCCGGGCGTACCACCGGGCACGGGGAGAAGCCGACCGCAACGTCGTGCTGATACCGTCGTCGGCGCATGGGACAAACCCTGCAAGCGCGGCGATGGCGGGATGCGAGCCGGTGATCGTCCGGTGTGACGACGACGGCAACGTCGATCTCGACGAGCTGCGCGAACAGGCCGCCACCCATGGACCGCGCCTGAGCGCGCTCATGATTACTTATCCCTCGACCCATGGCGTCTTCGAGGAACCGATCCGCGAGATCTGCGACGCGGTTCACCACCAGGGCGGGCAGGTGTACATGGACGGTGCGAATCTGAACGCGCAGGTCGGGCTCACCTCACCCGCCCGGATTGGGGCGGACGTCTGCCATCTCAACCTGCACAAGACGTTTGCCATTCCGCACGGTGGGGGAGGACCGGGCATGGGACCCATTGCCGTGGCGCGACATCTTGCGCCGTACCTGCCGCGGCATCCGCTCGCCGCCGACGACGAGGGCATCGCGCCGGTCGCCGCCGCACCCTGGGCAAGCGCCAGCATCCTGCTGATTTCGTACGCGTACATCAGGATGCTGGGACGCGATGGCGTGACGGACGCCACGCGCCATGCGTTGCTGAACGCAAACTACATCAAGTCGCGACTAGAGTCCGTCTACGACGTCCTCTATACGGGGCCAAACGGCCGCGTGGCGCACGAGCTGATATTCGATCTGCGTCCCTTGCGCGAGCAGACCGGAGTGACGGCGCAGGATGTCGCCAAGCGGCTGATGGACTACGGTTTCCATGCGCCGACGGTGTCGTTTCCGGTGGCGGGGACCCTGATGGTCGAGCCGACCGAAAGCGAGCCGCTCGACGAGCTCGACCGCTTTTGCGAGGCGATGCTGGCAATCCGCGCGGAGATCCAGGCGATCGCGGAAGGGCGCGCCGACCGGACGGACAATGTGTTGCGTAATGCGCCACATCCTGCCGCCGATGTCACGGCGGATGCATGGACGCATCCATACACGCGGGAACAGGCGGCGTACCCGCTCCCATTCGTGGCCGAGCGGAAGTACTGGCCTCCGGTCAGCCGGATCAACGACGCGCACGGCGACCGCAACCTCGTCTGTTCCTGCCCGCCGATGGAGGACTGGCGGCGCTAGTCAGGCCTGCTCCGCGAGGCGACGGAACTCTGCGGCGAGCATGCGGGTCACCGGCCCCACGCGGCCATTCCCGACGGCCGCGCCGCCAACGCGGGTGGCGCCAAGCACTTCTCGGGTCGTGCTGGTGATGAAGAGTTCGTCTGCCGAGGCGAGATCGTCGCGCCGGAGCACTGCTTCACGAACCGGTACGCGGGCTGCGTCACCTACCTCGAAAACGAAGTTGCGCGTCACGCCCTCCAGCAGGCCGGCCTCGAGGGGCGGCGTCAGCGCGACACCGTCGCGCACGAGGAAGATGTTCGATTGCGCGCATTCCGCCAGTTCGCCGCGATCATTCAGCAACAGCGCCTCGCTGGCGCCGGCGCGGATCGCCTCTTGCATGGCCAGGATGTTGTTCAGGAGGTTGTTCGACTTGATCCGCGGGTTGAGCGCAGCCGGAGGGTTGCGGATTACCGACGCGACGACGATCGCGATCCCCTCGCGCACCTGAGCCGCCGGCACCTCGGCCAACGGACGGACGATGATCACCGCGGTGGGAGACGGGCAGGCACTGGGGTCGTAGCTGAAGTCGCCGACGCCCCGCGTCAACAGCAGGCGGATCGTCACGTCGCCGACGCCACCCAGCGCCGCCATCGTCTCGTCGATCCGCAACGCCCAGACCGCATCATCGAACGGCATCGGCAGCGCCAACTGACTTGCCGACGCGCGAAACCGGGCCAGGTGCCGATCGATCAGGAACAGGCGGCGCCGGTACGTCCGAAGCGTCTCGTAGACACCATCGCCGAAGAGATAGCCGTAGTCGAGCGCGGGCACCGTCGCCTCGCGCCCGTCGCTGATCCTTCCGTTGACGTTTACCGCAATCTCCATACCGGCCAGGTTCCCGGGATGCGCCCGCTCCATGCGGGCATGCTGCCGTCAGTTCGCTGCGGAAATTATGTGCCATCTTGGGATGGGCATCGACGGAACGAGAAACTGGCCCCGGCAGTACAGCGGATAGGATTGCCTCATGCGGGTAGTCACGGCGGAGCAGATGCGCGAGCTGGATCGGCGAACGATCGAGGAGCGCGGAGTTCCGTCGATCAGGCTGATGGAACGCGCCGGACGGGAAGTGGCGGCGGCGGTGGACGCACGTCTGGCAGATCGTCCCGGCGGAGCGCCGGTGGTGGTCCTGTGCGGCCGCGGCAACAACGGCGGGGACGGCTGGGTGGTGGCGCGGCTGCTTCACGCGCGCGGCACGTGCGACGTCACGGCATTTCTGATGGGCCGTTTCTCGGATGTGGATGGGGATGCCCGCGAGATGCTTGATGAAGCTCGGCGCGCGGGCGTACCGATTGTCGAGGTGGAGAACGACCCGGCATGGACGGCGGCGGCGCGGCGCCTGACCGGAGCCGGACTCATCATCGACGCGTTGGTGGGCACCGGCTTGAACCGCCCGCTTGGCGGGCTGCTGGCGCGCGTAGTAGCGGACGCAAATGCGGCGCAGGCGCCGGTCGTGTCGGTCGACGTGCCATCCGGCCTCCTGGAATCTCCGCCCGGCGGCGCCGCGCGGCGGGGCAGTGATTGCGGCACGGTGAACGACGATGCCGTGCCGGCCGTGCACGCAACCCTGACGGTCACCTTCGCCGCACCGAAACTGGCGCTGCTGCAGCATCCCGAACATACCGGCAACCTGTCGGTGGCGGACATCGGCATACCTGCCGACCTCATTGACGCACTCGATGGCCCGCGAATCGAACTGTTGACGCCGGTATCGCTTCGACGCTGCGTGCCGATCCGCCGCCTCGATACGCACAAGGGAGAGTGCGGCCGGGTGCTGATCGTCGCCGGCTCGCGGGGCAAGACCGGCGCGGCGCAACTGGCCGGCCTGGGCGCACTCCGGGCCGGCGCAGGCCTGGTGACCGTCGCCACGCCGGAGTCATGCCTGGAGATCGTGGCCCGGGTGCCGGAATACATGACGCACCCGCTGCCGGATTGCGACGGGGCGGTCACCGGTTCGGGGTTGGATGTGCTCCTGGCGGCCCCGGCCGACGTGGTTGCCGCCGGCCCGGGGCTTGGGACCGGGGAAGGGGCAGGCCGATTGATCCACGCGCTGCTGGACCGGCAGACTGCCCCCCCTCTCGTGCTCGATGCCGACGCGCTGAACGTCTGTGCGACGGCGCCGCAACGCCTCCGCGGCAACCGCAACGCCGAGGTCGTAATCACGCCGCACCCGGGTGAGATGGCGCGTCTCGTCGGGACGACGACTGCGGCGGTGCAGTCGGACCGGATCGGCATTGCGCGCACGTTCGCGCAGGCGCACGACGTGCACGTCGTGCTGAAGGGAGCCCGCACCGTGATCGCGGCGCCGGACGGTACGGTCCAGGTAAACGCGACCGGCAATTCGGGCATGGCGACGGGTGGAAGCGGCGACGTGCTGACCGGCGCGATCGCCGGGTGGATCGGTCAGGTTCCACGCCTGACGGACGCAATCGCCCTGGCGGTGCACGTGCATGGCCGCGCAGGCGACCTCGCCGCGCAGGAAATGGGGGCGACCGGCCTGATCGCAGGGGATATCGCCACACGCCTCGGACGCGCGGCGGTGGCGCTGACACGCGAAGGGCTCGCGGAGGGTGCGTGACCTACGAGAGTCACTCCGAGACCGAAACACACCGGATCGGGCGTGACCTGGCGGCATCGATCCACGCCGGCGTATCGGCGACGGTCCTGCTCTACGGCGAGCTGGGCGCCGGAAAGACCGCGTTCGTGCGGGGCCTGGTGGAAGGTGCCGGCGGTTCACCGGACGAGGTGAGCAGTCCGACGTTCGTTCTGGCGCAGGAATACCCCGGCCGCCGCATCGTGCACCATGTGGACCTGTACCGGCTGAACGAGGCGGAGGCAACGGAGTTCGAACCCCAGCTCCTGGACCTCGCGGAGGGGGATGCGATTGTCGCGGTGGAGTGGGCGGATCGCCTGCCCTCCACTCCGCCCGGCGCGATTCTGGTCCGGATCGGCGACCGCGGCGGCGACGACCGTAGCGTGACTATCGATCAGTCCCGCGCGCGGTAGTTCGGCGCTTACTTGGTGATCACCACGTCGTGGACGTGGCTCTCGTGCACGCCTGCCGGCGTAATCCGGACGAATTCGGCATCCTGCTGCAGAGCGTGGAGGGTGGGCGCGCCACAGTAGCCCATACCGGCACGCAAGCCCCCCACCAACTGATGCACCATGGTCGCCACCGTGCCCTTGTACGGGACGCGCCCCTCGATGCCCTCCGGCACCAGCTTCTGATCGCTTTCTTCCGGAGGCGCGCTCAGCTCGAACTCTTCCTGAAAGTACCGGTCGCGGCTCCCGCGGCGCATCGCTCCGATGGATCCCATACCGCGGTACTCCTTGAAGCTGCGCCCCTGGTAGAGAATCAACTCGCCCGGGCTCTCATCGGTCCCGGCGAACAGGCTCCCCATCATCACGACGCTCGCCCCGCAGGCGAGCGCCTTCGTGATGTCGCCGGAGTATCGCACGCCGCCGTCGGCAATAACCGGGATGCCGGCGTCGGCGGCGGCGCGGGCGCAGTCGAGCACCGCGGTCACCATCGGCACGCCGATGCCGGCTATGACCCGGGTCGTGCAGATCGATCCCGATCCGATCCCGACCTTTACCGCGTCGACCCCTGTGTCGATCAGGGCGCGGGTGCCCTCGGCCGTGGCCACGTTGCCGGCGATCAGGTCGATGTCGGGAAACGCCGCGCGCAAGCGCCTCGCCGCATCGAGCACGTTCTGCGAGTGGCCGTGCGCACTGTCGAGCACCAGGACATCCACGTGCGCGGCGGCGAGCGCCTCCGCCCGTTCGGTTGCGTCCGGCCCAATGCCGATCGCGGCGCCGACCCGCAGCCGGCCGAGCGGATCCTTGCTGGCGGTGGGGTACTTCATCGCCTTCTGGATGTCCTTCACGGTGATCAGGCCGCGGAGATTGAAGTCGGCATCCACTACGAGGAGCTTCTCGACCCGGTGGCGGTGCAGGATCTGTTCCGCCTGAGCGAGTGTCGTGCCGACCGGCACCGTGATCAGGTTGTCCCGCGTCATCACCTCGGCGATCGGCTGGTCAACATCGCGGAGAAAACGGAGGTCACGGTTCGTCAGAATGCCGACGAGCCGCCCCTCGTTCCGGCCATCCTCGGTAATCGGCACGCCGGAGATCCGATACTTCTTCATCAACTCCAGCGCCTGGTAGATACGGGCCTGGGGCGAGAGCGTGATCGGGTTCACAATCATCCCGCTCTCCGAGCGCTTCACGCGGTCCACTTCGGACGCCTGGTCGGCGACCTCGAGGTTCTTGTGGATAATGCCGATGCCGCCAAGTTGCGCCATCGCAATGGCCATTGGCGCCTCGGTGACGGTATCCATCGCGGCGCTGACGAGCGGAAGATTCAGGCCAATATTCCGCGTCAGCCGCGTGGCGACATTGACCGCGCTCGGCAGCGTGGCCGAGTGACGCGGCCGGAGCAGAACGTCATCGAACGTCAACGCCATGGCGAACCCAGTGTCCGTCCGTGGCGCTGTCGCGGTGCCGGTCTGTAATGCCATTCACTCTCCCCCTCACGCGCCGTGACACTTCTTGTACTTCCTGCCGCTGCCGCAAGGACAGGGATCGTTGCGACCCACCTTCGGCGCGTCGCGCCGAACCGTCGCGACCGGCGCGTCGTCGCCGCCGGCGCGCGCGGGCCGCGGACTGGCCGTGCCCGGACCGGCGGCACCCATCGCGACCCCGGCCCCGGCGAACGCCGGCGCGGCCGCCCCCGGATTATTGAACGACAGCGGGGTCGCCCGCCGTGCCCGCATGTCCGGGGAGGGCGGCAACCCGTCGCCGTCGTCCGCCTCGCGCCGGATGGGGCGCAGCCGCCAGAGGAACCGGATCATCTCCTCGTCGATTCGCTCCTTCATTCCCTGGAACATGGTGAAGCTCTCTCGCTTGTACTCCACCAGCGGGTTGCGTTGGCCGTAGCCCCGGAGACCGATCCCCTCCTTCAGGTGATCGAGGCCGTAGAGGTGATCCTTCCATTGCCCATCGACCACCTGCAGCATCACGTCCCGCTCAACCTGCCGCATTACGGCACTGTCGACGGCGGCCGCCTTCGTCTCGTACGCCGCGCGCGCGGCGTCCCAGAGCATGTCGCGCATCTCGTCCGGACTTCGGTCGTTCAGGTCGAGCGTGGCTCGCGTCTCCTCGTCAAGGCCGAACACATCTCCCACCTGCTGCACGAGGGCCGCCAGATCCCACTCCTCCGGATCGGTGTCCCTGCCGCAGTACGTCTCGACCGTGTCCCCGATCAGATCTTCTGCGAGCGTCATCAGGTAGCCGTGCCCATCGACGGTCTCTTCTTCTTCGTCGTCGTCGAGGCTGATCCGGTCCTCGAGCAACTCACGCCGCAGTGCGTAGACTCCCTCGCGCTGCTTGTTCATTACGTCGTCGTACTCGATGAGGTGCTTCCGGACGGAGAAGTGCTGCCCCTCAACCTGCTTCTGCGCGCGTTCGATCGCCTTCGTAACCATCCCGTGCTCGATGGGAACACCTTCCTCCATGCCGAGCCGGTCCATCAGGCCCTGGATCCGGTCCGAGCCGAAGATCCGCATCAGGTCATCCTCAAGCGAAAGGTAGAAGCGGGACGATCCAGGATCGCCCTGGCGGCCCGCGCGGCCGCGGAGCTGGTTGTCGATTCGCCGCGCTTCGTGCCGCTCCGTGGCAATGATGTGCAGTCCACCCGCCTCGACGACGCGTGCATGCTCGCCGTCGGTTTCCGCCTTGACCTGCGTGAAGATCCGTTCCCATTCGGCTCGCGGCACGCGGTAGAACCCGTCGTGCGCGAAGTACACGTACTCCGCGTCGTCCACGAACTTCTGCTCGCCCTCCGGAAGCCGTTCGGCCGCCTCTTCGGCGAGCGCCCGGCGCCGCGCCATGTGTTCGGGGTTGCCACCCAACAGGATGTCCGTGCCGCGGCCCGCCATGTTGGTGGCGATCGTCACCGTGCCCTCGCGCCCCGCCTGAGCGACGATTTCCGCCTCCTTGTCGTGGTACTTCGCGTTCAGCACGGTGTGCCGGACGCCGCGCCGCTTTAGCAGGCCGGACAGCCGCTCGGACTTCTCGATCGAGACCGTGCCGACCAGCACCGGCCGGCCCGCTGTCTGGTTCTCGATGATGTCGTCGACGATGGCGTCGTACTTCTCCCGAGCAGTCCTGTACACCAGGTCCGGTTCTTCGATCCGGATCAGCGGCCGATTGGTCGGGACGCAGAAAACATCGAGTTCGTAGATTTTCGCAAACTCGGTCGCCTCGGTCTCGGCCGTGCCCGTCATGCCCGCGAGCTTGTCGTACTTGCGAAAGTAGTTCTGGAAGGTGATGGTGGCGAGTGTCTGGTTCTCCCGCTCGATCTTCACTTTCTCCTTTGCTTCGACCGCCTGGTGCAGCCCGTCCGCCCATCGCCGCCCGGGCATCAGCCGGCCGGTGAACTCGTCGACAATCACGACCTGGCCGTCCTTCACCATGTAGTCGACATCGCGTTTGTACAGGGTGTGCGCCCGGAGTCCCTGGTTGATGTGGTGGAGCAGGGGCATATTCGCCGGGTCATACAACCCGCCGGGCTGGAGACGGTGGCCGAGGTGCCGCTCGCACTTCGCCATGCCGCTCTCTGTCAGCGTGGCGGTCTTGTGCTTCTCGTCCACCAGGAAGTCTCCGGTCTCCTCGAGTTCCGCCCGCCGTTCGGCCGGAACGTTGCCCTGCGTGACCGCGCCTGGCTTCAGCCGCGGGATGATCCGATCCACTTCGTAGTAGAGGTCCGTCGACTGTTGCGCAGGACCAGAAATGATGAGGGGGGTGCGCGCCTCATCGATGAGGATGCTGTCCACCTCGTCCACGATCGCAAAACGGTGGCCCCGCTGCACGAACTGCGACAGCGTGAACTTCATGTTGTCGCGCAGGTAATCGAAACCGAACTCGTTGTTCGTGCCGTAGGTGATGTCGGCCGCGTAAGCCTCCCGCCGGTCCATGTCCTGCAGATGGTGCTGAATGACACCGACCGTCATCCCGAGGAAGCGGTAGAGCCGCCCCATCCACTCGGCGTCGCGCCGGGCAAGGTAGTCGTTTACCGTCACGACATGAACACCCTTGCCTTCGAGCGCATTGAGGTAGGCGGCCAGGGTGGCGACGAGCGTCTTTCCTTCCCCGGTCTTCATTTCGGCAATGCGGCCGCGGTGCAGCATGATTCCGCCCACGAGCTGCACGTCGAAGTGGCGCATGGCCAACACGCGGCGCCCGGCCTCGCGCACCACCGCAAAGGCGTCGATCAACAGGTCGTCCGGGGTGGCGCCCTGATCGATCCGCGCCCGGAATTCAGTTGTGCGCGCGCGCAGGTCAGCATCCGAGCAGGCGCGGGCGTTGGCTTCGCGCTCTCCGATGGCGGCGACGAGAGGCTGGACGCGCTTGAGATCCCGCTGGTTCTGCGTGCCGAAGACCTTCGCAAGGACGGTGTCCAGCATCACATCACGCGAGGGTCGGATGGGTGCTCAGTTCGCGGCAAGCGGGTCGGCGTCGCTAAGCAGGCGGAGCGGATTGATGGTCCGGCCGTTAACCGCTACTTCGTAGTGGACGTGGTAGCCAGTGGCGCGTCCGGTGGCCCCCGCGTACCCGATGATGTCACCTCGCTCAACCGTGTCGCCGACGCCGACGGCGAACGCCGAGAGGTGGCCATAGCGGGTGGTCAGATCGAAGCCGTGCGTGATCTCAACCATGTTTCCGTAGTGGCCGTTGCGCCCGGCAGTCGCAATCAACCCATTAGCCGTGGCATAGACGGGTTGCCCGGGCCGGGTGGAGATGTCGATGGCGGAATGGAACTCGCGATCCCCCGTGAACGGATCGTTCCGGTAGCCGTACCCACTCGATACCCATCCGTCCGCCGGCCAGATAGTCGGGGTCGCCGCGGCAAGTGTCTCGCGGACGGCAACGCTGTGCCGCACTGCAGCCAGTTTCCCTTCTAGCGAGGCGAGCAGATTGCGGAGCCGCTCGAACGTCGGTCCGGGGGCCGGGAGGGGTACGTCAACCGGGTCCGACAGCGTGACGGCGGCTGGAAGACGGTCTACTGCAACCCGCGCCGGGGCCCCGGCGTCAGTCCGTTCTTCCAGGTTGTCGATGGCCGATTGCAGCACCGTCAACTGTGCCATCAGATCGGTGGCGGCAGTGCGGTAGCTGGCGCTCTCGACCTGAAGGCGCGCGTTCTGCGAGCGAAGGTTGTCGATCTCGGCCTGTGTGGCCCAGCGCGAGAGGTTCGCCCAGCCGGTCGGCAACAGCAGAAACAGCACAAGGACTACCACGACGGGGCGGGCGGCCACCGTGCCGCGTCGCACCTCGCCGCTCTTGCGGTCGGCGACGATGATTGTGTAGCGCTTTGAGGGCATAGGCCGGTTGGCCCCTGAGCCGCAGGCGCCGAACCCACCGGTTTGGGAACTTTAGCACAAACGGATTGGCGGAAGCACCCGCGCACGGCAGGCAGGTTGCGGGCGTCAGTCGTTACCCCGGTAGTGGAGCGCCTCCGCGACATGAGGCCGCCGTATGGCGTCGGCTCCCTCTAGATCGGCGATGGTTCGGGCGACGCGGCGAACGCGATCGAAGCTCCGACCGGTGAGGCCAAGCCGCGCCATCGCCCGCTCGATCAAGACCAGACTCGGGGGATCGAGTGCGCAGTGCCGTTTGAGTGTGCGTCCCGTAAGGTCGGCATTGGTTCCAGACCCGCCACCGCAATCCCGGGACGCCTGCCGCGCACGTGCCTGTGCTACGCGCTTGCGAACTGCCGCGGACGATTCACTCGGGCCGTTGCCGGTCAGCGCCCGAAACTTCACCGGTTCAACTCGGACCGTCAAGTCGATTCGGTCGCGCAGCGGCCCGGAGATTCGGCTCTGGTAGCGGTGTATGTCGACCGGCGTGCAGCGGCAGCGGGCCGAAGCATCACCCGCGTAGCCGCACGGGCACGGATTCATGGCGCCCACCAGCAGAAATCTTGCCGGGAACTGCACGGTTCGAGAGGCCCGCGCGATCCGGACCACCCCTTCCTCGAGCGGCTCACGCAGTCCCTCGAGTGCCCGCCGGTCGAACTCCACCATCTCGTCGAGAAAGAGAATCCCGTTGTGAGCCAAACTGATCTCACCCGGGCGTGGGTCACGTCCGCCACCGATGAGCGCAACACCCGAAGCGGTGTGATGCGGCGCCCGGAATGGTCGCTCCGCGAGCAGTCCGTCCGAAGAGTCCAGCAGGCCTGCAACGGAGTGAATCGACGTTGACGCGATGGCTTCCTGGAAGCTGGGGGCCGGCAGCACGCTTGGAATACGACGAGCCAGCAGCGTCTTGCCGGCGCCCGGCGGGCCGATCATCAACAGGTTATGGCGCCCGGCCGCGGCGATCTCCACCGCGCGCCGCGCTTCCATCTGACCATGAACCTCCGCCAGGTCGAAACTGGGCCTGCGGACCACCCGGGGGGCGCGGAGGGCATCCGGTAGTACTCCGGCCGTGCGCGTTCCATGCTGCAGATCTCCAAGGATCTGTACCAGGGTCCGGGCCGGGATCAGGTCTATTCCTTCAACGATCTCTCCCTCACGGACGTTGGTGGCGGGGAGCAACAGCCGGCAGGCGAGTCGCGCGGCCAACAGCGCCACCGGTAGGACGCCGTGCGATGGTTGCACCCGACCATCGAGCGACAGTTCGCCGATGACCAGCGTGTCTCCGAGTGGACCTCGCGGTACGTGGCCGAGCGCCACGAGCAGCCCAAGGGCAATCGGCAAGTCGAACGACGCGCCGGACTTCCGTGTGTCCGCCGGCGTAAGGTTGACTACAACACGACGTTGAGGGAATGTGTACCCCGCATTCTCGAGCGCACTTCGGATTCGGTCGCGGCTTTCCCGAACTGTGGAGTCGGGAAGACCCACGATGGTGAAGAACGGCATTCCCGAGTCAGAGACATCCACCTGAATGTCGACGACCGAAGCGGTGATCCCGGCCACTGCGGCGGACCGAAGCGTTGCCAGCATGAACGCTCTGACAAAGCAAGAACCATGCCAGCGATCGCAGTTGCAGACTATGATTCCCTACGCTGACCTACCCCGTCATGCGTCTTTCTGTAGTGATCCCGGTCTACAACGAGCGGGCGACGATCCTTGAACTGCTTGACCGCGTCGCGGCGGTCGAGCTGGACACGGAGGTGATCGTCGTCGACGACGGCTCGACCGACGGGACGCGGGAGTTATTACAGGAACGCGTCGCGCACGACGATGGCGTGATCACGTTACTGCTGCAGGAACGCAACCAAGGCAAGGGCGCCGCTCTGCGGACCGGGTTCACACGCGCGACTGGCGATTTCGTAGTCGTGCAGGACGCGGATCTGGAGTACGACCCGGCCGACCTCAAGCTGCTGCTCGATGTCGCCACGGGCGAGAAAGCGCAGGTCGTCTACGGATCGCGGCTGGCCATCAGGCGCCCCGCGATGTCTATCCGTCACCGCGTGGGCAACCGGCTCCTGACCTGGCTGACAAACGCCTGCTACGGTTCGTCGCTCACCGACATGGAAACCTGCTACAAGCTCATCGACCGATCCCTCTTGCAGCAGATCGACACGGTCGCCAACAGCTTCGACTTCGAACCCGAGATTACGGCCAAGATCCTGAAGCGGGGAATCAGGATTCGGGAAGTGCCAATCCGCTACCGGGGCCGCACTTTCGCCGAGGGCAAGAAGATCTCCTGGATCGACTTTGTCCAGGCGGTCTGGACGCTTCTGAAGCACCGCGTCTCGGCGTGAGTCGAGGACCCGCCGCCCGCCGGCCAACCAACCGCTCAGCTATCGGCGGCTTCCACGAATATCTTGTGGCGGGAGGCCAGATCGCGGGCGGAGGGAGTAATGATGGTCCGGCTTCCAATCACGATGGCACGCGACTCGCGCACCGCGGCACGGACGTCGTCCTCACAGACGAACGAGACCGCTTCGGCGGCAGCGGGTGGCGGCACGATCGGCGCGCCCGCCGCGCCGCCGCGGCCTGACAGCATTGCCTCCACGCGATCGGCAACGACGCGCGCATCGAGTCCGCCATCGCCTGCCGCGGATGCCGCGGGTTCGGCTGCGGGTGCGGCCGGTCCCGCGGCGGCATCGGTTCGCGGCGCCGCGCGGGTCTCGAACGCCAGGCGCTTGATGTTGAGCAGATGCATCGGCCCGATGTTGTCGGAGGTGATATTGCCCCCCCAACCGCCGCAACCCAGGGTCATGGAGGGATCCAGTCCGGTTGTCATTCCGATCGCTCCGAGCGTTGTCGGCGTATTGACGACGATACGGAATGCGGGCTTCTTCAGTCCGAACTCCAGAATCACCGCCTGGTCGCGCGAATGGATCGCCATCGTGTGACCCATGCCGCCGTAGCGAAGGATCTCCTTGCAGCGCTCGCAGCCGGCTTGCCAGTCGTTGACAACGTAGTAGGCCAGTACCGGGCACAGTTTCTCGATCGAAAGCGGGTAGTCGCGGCCGACGCCATCCAGGGGCGCGATCAGTACGCGCGTGCCGCGCGGGACGGTCAGCCCTGCCTGCCGGGCGATGATCACCGCGTCACGGCCGACGCAGGCCGGGTTTGGCAATCGCTGCGGCGTGACCAGGAGATCGGCCAGCGCTGCGGCCTCGGGCGGTCGGAGGAAGTAGCAGCCCTGGGCCTCGAACGCGCGACGCACCTCGCCATCGATTGACGCGTCAACGACGACCGCGTTCTCCGACGAGCAGAGGAGACCGTTGTCGAATGTCTTGCCGGTGACAATGTCTGCGGCCGCCTTCGCGACGTCCGCGGTCCGTTCGATGTAGGCGGGTGCATTCCCGGGGCCGACGCCGTACGCCGGCTTGCCGGCGGAGTACGCTGCACGCACCAGACCCATGCCGCCAGTTGCCAGGATCACTGCGACGCGGCGGTGCGTCATCAGCGCTTGCGTCGCCTCGAGCGAAATCTCGGAGAGGCAGCCGACTGCTCCCTCGGGCATGCCGGCATCGCGCGCCGCCCGCTCCATCAGCGCCACCGTCCGTCCCACGCAGCCGGCGGCCGCAGGGTGCGGGCTGAGCACCATCGGGCAGCGTGCCTTGAGCGCGATCAACAGTTTATAGATCGCGGTTGACGTGGGGTTGGTGGACGGCACGATCGCCGCCACGACGCCGAACGGCTCAGCAATCTCGATGAGGCGCTGCTCCTCCAGGCGTCGGATTACCCCAACCGTTCGCATGGGCCGGATGAACGCGTGAATGTCGCGCGCCGCGAAGAGGTTCTTCCGGACCTTGTCCGCAGCCACCCCATAGCCGGTCTCGGCGACGGCGGCCGCGGCGAGATGCTCCGCCTCGGTGGCGGCGGCAGCCGCCATCCGGTCGACGATGGTGTCCACCTGATCCTGCGTCAGGCCAGCAAGACGGGGTAGCGCGTCGTATGCGCGCTCGGCCAACCGACACGCGTCCTTGACGCCGCGCGGCTCCCGCTCGGACGCGGGTTCGGGATCGGACGATGCAGGCACCGGTTACCGGTCGTCCGCCGTCACCTGCGGGAGGATCTTCTCCGCCTCGGCGTGCGGCCTCGGAATGACATGCACCGAGATCAGTTCGCCGACGCGGCGCGCCGCCGCGGCGCCAGCATCGGTAGCTGCTTTCACGGCGCCGACGTCGCCACGCACCATCACGGTGACATAGCCGGCGCCGATGTACTCCTTGCCAATGAGTACGACATTGGCGGCCTTGACCATCGCATCGGCCGCTTCAATCGAGCCGACGAGCCCCTTGGTTTCAATCATGCCGAGTGCTTCGAGTGTCATCGGGAGACTATGGTATACTGATTGGTTGATGCGTCTCCAATGTGGGCCACCCGGGAGTTCCTACGCCGAGCGGTTTCGCCGTGCGGTCACCGCGGCGTTGGCAACTGCCCTGATCGCGGTAACCATGGGCTGCGCCGATAGTGCCGGGCCCGCTGTCGCCACGGTCAGCATGAGACTCGATCGCTCCACCGTGCCGCTTGGCGGTCCGCTGGAGATGACGCTGCGGTTCGCGGTCTCCCCGGATCTCGCGCCTCTGACCGAGGACTATCGCGTTTTCGTGCATGTGCTGGACGACAACGGGGAGCAGATATGGACGGATGATCATGATCCGCCGACTCCAACCAGTAGTTGGCAGCCGGAAGAGGTCATCGAGTATTCGCGACGTCTCATGGTGCCGCTCTATCCGTACATCGGCCAGGCATCGATCACCGTCGGTCTCTACTCGGCGCAGACCGACGAACGGTTGCCACTGGCGGGTGAAGACCTCGGCGAACTCGAGTACCGCGTGGCCTCGCTCGCGTTCACTCCGCAGCACGAGAGCAGCTTCCTGGTATACGAAGATGGTTGGCACGGCGCAGAGTTCGACCCGAATGGCCAGGCGAGTTGGCGCTGGACCAGTGGTGAAGGCGTGGTTTCGTTTCAGAACCCTCGGAGTGACGCACGGCTGATGCTGGAAGCGGAGGGGCGGCCGGCGCTGTTCGAAACCCCGCAAGTACTGACGCTTGCCATCGGCGAGCGCGTTCTGGAGGAGATTCCGGTCGAATCGCCTGACCGACTAGCGATCGACCGGATTCTCTCGACGGCCGACCTGGGAAACGATGAGATCGTCCGGCTCCGGATCGCGGTGGACCAGACTTTCGTGCCAGCCGAGCAAAACCTCGGTAACGACAACCGGGAACTGGGAATCCGCGTCCTGATGGTCTACCTCGAGCCGATCTCGGGCGGCGTGTGATTCATGTATATCGGGGCATCTCACCTGCACGGAGACGCCCCCCCAACGACCGACAAGAGAGTTGATGCCGCGCTATCCGACTGTGTCGGGCCATCGCCGCCTTCGGCCGCCAACCGGACCTGCCTTCCGGTTGCGTCGCTGGCCGGACATTGTCACTTCGTGCGCCTGCGCGGTTTTCGTACCCGTCCTGCTGGCCTGGAACAGTGGGACCGCCAGCGCACCTGCCGCCACGGAAAGAGTGGTCTTTGCGAACGGCCAGGTCCTGCCGACCATCGGTCGGATCGACACCCACCAGGGAGTGGTGTTGCAGCTCCGCGCTGGCGGTGAATTGACCGTCGCTCCGGATCTCATCGATCGAATAGAGGCGGACGAGACCGGTCTGCCGCATCCCGACGAGTTCAGGGCGGGACCGCACCGCACCTTGCCGGCCCGCCCCTATGCCGAGATCGTGGCCGACGTCTCTGCCCGGCATGGCGTCGATCCGCTGTTGGTGCATGCCCTCATTGAAGCCGAATCCGCCTATCGGCCGACCGCCGTCTCGCCGCGCGGCGCTGCGGGGCTCATGCAGTTGATGCCCGCGACACTCGCGCGCTTCGGTGTGGCGGACCCGTACGATCCTGCCACGAATATCGACGCGGGCACCCGCTACCTCCGGATTCTTCTGGACGAGTTCGGTACGCGGGGTGCACTCGCAGCCTACAACGCGGGAGAGGCAGCAGTCCGCCGGTTCAACGGCGTGCCGCCGTACGCGGAGACCCGCCGCTACGTGGGCCACGTGCTCGCCCTGATTGACGCGCACCGTAACGCGGACGGGGACGGCGGCGCCGCCAACTAGACGTTTCTCTCTCGCGGTTGTCGCTGCGGTTGCCGCGCGCCGATAATCTGTCAGGGGCGACGAGAGATTCGGCGTCGGGCCGATTTCGGTAGGCATCGCAAAGAGCATGGAGTTCCGCTGCCGCCTGGGTACGGACGACGGTCGGATTCTCGAGCGGGTCCGTGTCGCCGACAGCGAGGCCCACCTGCGCGCCGTACTGGAGCGGGAGGGACTCTATGTGTTCTCGCTGCGCCGCCTCGGAGGTATGGGCTTGCCCAATCTCTCGGGCGCGCTCGCACGCGTCGTCAGCCACCGGCGACGGCCCCGCCTCCGCGAACTGACCGTTTTCAATCAGGAGTTGTCGGTGCTGCTCCGCGCGGGGTTGCCACTGGTTCAGTCGCTCGACATCCTGCGGCAGCGGATGGACGCTCCCGCGCTGCGATCCATAGTGAACGACGTGTACGAACAGGTTCGGGGCGGCACGTCTCTGTCGGAGGCGTTTGCGAGCCATGGCGAGATGGTGCCGGGCGTCTATACCGCCTCGCTTCTTGCCGGTGAGCAGAGCGGCAGCCTGGAAGCGACGCTCCGGCGTTACGTCGACTACACGCGCCTCATCAGCGGCGTCCGGCGCCGCACGCTGTCCGCGCTGATTTACCCGGCAATCCTCCTGGCGCTGTCCATCGGCGTGGTGGCGATCATCATGGTTCGGGTCGTACCGGAGTTTGCCAGCTTTTATGAGGGGATGGGAGCCACGCTGCCGCTGGCCACCCGGCTGCTGACCGCCGCGTCGGCGTTTGCCGCCGGCTACGCCTGGATGATCCTGCTGGCGGCGGCAGGTGCGGGCGCGGCATTCTGGAAATGGATGCGCCAGCCCGGCCACAGGGCGCAGGTGGACGGCGCGCTTCTCCAGGTGCCCTTCGCCGGACGGGTGGCAACATCGTTCGCCACGTCGCAATTCGCGCGAACGTTGGCAACGTTGCTCAATGGCGGCATCCCGCTCGTCCAGGCGCTTGAAGTTACCGCGCGCAGCGTGGGCAACCGCCGCATCGCGCAACACTTGACGGCGGTGGGGCGTGATGTCCGGGAAGGGCAGCCGCTCGCGGCGTCGCTGGCGGCACGCGGACCCTTCCCGCCAGTTGCAGTCAAGATGGTGGAGGTAGGGGAGTCGACTGGCGCACTCGGAGAAATGCTCGCAGCCGTAGCGGATTTCTTCGATGAGGAGCTTGAAGTGACGCTCTCGCGATTCCTGACGCTGGTGGAGCCGTTGCTCCTCGTAATCATGGGGATCGTGATTGCCGCCCTGCTCCTCGCCCTCTACATGCCGCTGCTTCAATTGGGGGCGATCGTCTGATGGCTGACACCACCACGCCGGTCGACACGTCGGCCGACTTCGCGACCGAGGAAGCCCGCGCCCGCGCCATCGCGGAACGTTACCGGCTGGAGTACGTCGACATGAGCCGGTTCACGATCGATCAGGAGCTCCTCCGATCGATCCCGGCCGACCTCATGCTGCGCTGCCGCTTCGTCCCCCGCCGTCGAGACGGCGAGGCGCTCGAGATCGTCGTATCCGACCCGACCGACCTGCCGATGATCGACGAACTGTCGCTGCTTCTCGGCACACCGGTCACCGTGACCGTCGGCACACCGTCGGCGATCGACGCGATCCTGAACCGGAGCGAAAGCTCGCAACGCGTCCTCGACGAGGCGACCGAACACTTCGGCCTGAAATTGCTACACGACGACGGCGCCGAGGATGAACAACTGACGGTCGAGCGGTTGACCAGCGACATCTCGCCGGTGATCAAGCTGGTCGATTCGATGATCTATACCGCGATTCAGCGGCGCGCGAGCGATATCCATGTCGAGACGCAGGATGATGCGGTTCATGTGAAGTACCGAATCGACGGCGTTCTGCAGCCGGCGATGCGGCCCATCGACCGGCAGTTTCATGGTGCCGTCCTGTCGCGCATCAAGGTGATGGCGGAGCTCGACATCGCCGAGAAACGGGTACCCCAGGACGGACGGTTCAAGCTGAAGATGCCCGGGAAGACTATCGACTTCCGTGTCTCGATCATGCCGAGCATCCATGGCGAGGACGCGGTGATCCGGATTCTCGACAAGACATCGATCAGCGAGCAGTTTCACGACCTGCGGCTTGACATCCTGGGTTTCTCGGAGGAGTTGCTGCGGCGGTTCCGGCGCGCGATTGCCGAACCCTACGGCATGGTGCTCGTGACCGGCCCCACGGGCAGCGGAAAGACGACGACCCTCTACGCGGCCCTGTCGGAGATCGCCTCTCCGGAAGACAAGATTGTCACGATCGAGGATCCCGTCGAATACCAACTGAAGAGCATCACGCAGATTCCCATCAACGAACGCAAGGGCCTCACGTTCGCACGCGGGCTCCGGTCCATCCTGCGGCACGATCCCGACAAGATCATGGTGGGTGAGATCCGCGACCCGGAAACGGCGCAGATTGCCATCCAGTCAGCCCTGACGGGCCACCTGGTCTTTACCACGGTCCACGCGAACAACGTGTTCGACGTGCTCGGCCGTTTCCTGAACATGGGCGTGGAACCGTACCAATTCGTCTCCGCACTCAACTGCGTGCTCGCGCAGCGCCTGGTCCGGACGGTCTGCCGCGACTGCCGGCGGCGGCTGACAGTGACCGAAGCGGAACTCCATGCATCGGCAATCGATCCAGGTGCAGCGACCGGACGCACCCTGTACAAGGGTGCGGGCTGCATCGAGTGTGGCGGCACGGGATACCGCGGGCGCACCGCGATTGGAGAACTGCTCGATCTGACGGATGAGCTGCGCGAACTGATCCTCGCGCGACGGCCGGCGTCGGAAATCAAGCAGGCGGCCCGCGACGCCGGCATGCGTTTCCTGCGGGAGGCGGCAGTCGCACAGGTGCTCCGGGGGCAGACGACGCTGCACGAAATCAACAAGGTGACCTTCGTTGCCTGAGAGGGCCAAGGTGGCACGGTCGCTCGGCTTGGGGCGGATACTGCCAGCGCTGCTGACGACGCCCCCGCCATCCACAGCGGTCGCGATAGCCGCAGACCATGTCTCTGCGGTGCAGGTAACGGGCGGCGGCGATGAACCGGCGCTGGCCGGATATGCGCGCGCCGCACTCCCGGAGGGGAGCGTGACTCCGTCCGTCACAAGCCAGAACATTCAGGATCCAGCGGCAGTAGCGCAGGCGGTGGAAGAAACCCTCGGACAGTTGCCGCGCCGCCCCACGCGCGTCGCGCTTGTGATGCCGGACGGCGCGGCCAAGGTCTCGCTGGTGCACTTCGACACGCCCCCCACGCGCGCCGCCGACATCGACGAATTGGTCCGGTGGCAGGTCAGGAAGGGAGTGCCCTTTAGTCTGAACGAAGCACAGGTCGCCTGGATGCCGGGTACGCAGAACTCCGACGGGGGACGAGCGTTCGTCGTAGTGCTCGCCCGCCGCAGCGTCGTGGTCGAGTACGAGGCGGCATGCGAGGCAGCTTCGGCACATGCAGGTATCGTCGATCTGGCGAGCTTCAGCCTGATCAACGCTGCACTGGCGCATGGAATCGGCCCAGTGGGACACGACTGGCTGCTCGTGCACGCCAACGGACGCGCCGGGTCAATTGCAATCGTCCGGGATGGACGGTTGCGCTTCTTCCGGCACATGACTGGCGATGCGGGACGTCTGGACGATCTGGTTCACCAGACCGCGATGTACTACCAGGATCATCTGGAGGGTAGTGGAATCGTGCGGGCGATGGTGGTGGGGGACGATGGCGCGGAACATCAGGTCGCCGCCCGCCTGGCTGACGTCCCGGTCGAACGGCTGACCGGCAGGATGAGCGACTTGCTGGTCGACGACGGATCTCCCGGGCCAGCGGCGTTCGACATGCTCGCGGCGCCGATCGGCATTCTGCTGCGCGATCGGACCGCGACGGCAAGCGCCGCGTAACGGACGGGCGGCATGCTGACGATCAACCTTGGAACGCGGCCCTTCTACAACGAGCGGGCAGTGCATCTTGCGCTGACCCTGCTCGGCGTCGGCGCGTTGCTCGTGCTCGCCCTCGGCGCAGTCCGTCTCGTGGAACTCTCACGCGCCAACGAGCGCTTGACGCTTCAGGCGGAGACGGCCGAACGGGATGCTGCCCTAATCGGCACCCAGGCCGTAGCACTGGAGCATGAACTGCAGGGTAGTAGGGTCGCGGCGATGACCGACGCGACGGCAGCAGCCGACCGTCTGCTTGCACAGCGCGCGTTTTCGTGGACCGGCTTTTTTGATCTGATCGACCGTACGCTTCCGTCCGGTGTGATGCTGACCGCGGTGCGTCCCGACGCGGTTGCCGACGGACTGGACATCGAACTCGGTGTAGTGGGCCGAAGCGTCGTCGAGATCGATCAGTTCATCGAACAACTTGAGGCTACCGGTGCATTCGAAGCGGTTCTGGCACGCCAGGAGGAACTGGCCGACGATGGCATGTATCGCGCCCAGGTGCGTGGACGGATCGCAGCCGAACCGACGGTGGCGAGCGAGGAGTAGTGCTGGTGGGACCCATCTGGACGTTCGTCACGCGCATCATGGTGGAGAAGCGCGTCGCGGTAACCGCCGTTGCCATCGCGCTTGTGATCGACGCCGGGTTGTGGACCCTCGCCGTCTATCCGTGGACAGTGAAGGTCGAGAACGCCAAACGGCGTGCCGTATCCTCGGCGGCGGCGCTGCAGGCAGCCGAAGCGCGCTTCGACGCGGCCAACGGAGGTGCGGCCGTCATGACGCGGATCGACCAGAATCTCACGGTGTTCCGCCAGGAACTGCTGCCTGCCGACCTGGCCGCCGCCCGCACCGTGGCGTTTGCGCGCCTGGCCTCCCTGGTCGAGGCGCACGGCCTGGTGCTGGAACGGCGCGCGTCGGAGATGGGCTCGGACGACACCAGCGGCCTCGACCGGTTGCGCGTCTCGATGGTGGTTCGCGGCGCCTACGCCGATCTCAGGCAGTTCATCGCGGCGGTGGAGACCTCCTCGGAGTTCCTGGTCATCGAGGAAGTCCTCCTGAGTGGCGGTGAGGAGGTGACCGGTCAGCAGGTGCTGACGCTTGGCCTGGCGACCTATTACTGGGACGGCGAAACGGAAACCGGACCAGTGGAAGACTCCAATGCGACTTCCGCGGAACCGTAGCGAACGGGGCTATTCGTTCGTCGAGCTCCTGATTGTCAGCGTCATACTGCTGATTCTCGCTTCGGCGGCGGCGCCGCTCGCGCGCGTCAGCGTGCAGCGGCAGCGCGAGACGGAACTGCGGCGTGCATTGCGTGAGCTGCGTGTAGCAATCGACGCCTACAAGGATGCGGTCGACCTGGGCGTAGTTGCCGGTCCGGACATCGATCCGCGCAACCAGGGTTATCCTCCCAGCCTTGAGGTCCTGGTAGAGGGCGTCGAGCCAGCCGACGACAACGCGGGACAGGTGATCCGGTTCCTCCGGCGGATCCCGATCGATCCCATTATCCGCCAACCCGACTGGGGGCTCCGGTCGTACCAGGACGATCCCGACACGACGCGATGGGGCGGCGACAACGTCTACGATGTCTACTCGACGGCACGCGGTACCGCACTAGACGGCACGCGGTTCCGAGACTGGTGAGCAGGAGGATGATACGGGGCCTGCGGAACGCGAGGGGTTGGACACTTATCGAGCTGACCATTGTCATCTCGCTCATCACAGTCTTGTCGACCATTGCGCTGGTCGGCTACCGGAGCGCAGTGACCCGCTCGCGCGAGGCGGTGTTGAAGGAAGACCTGTTCCGAATGCGCGACGCGATCGATCAGCACTACGCCGACCGTGGCGCGTACCCCCAGGCGATCGAGTCGCTCGTCACGACCGGTTACCTGCGCGCGATTCCAGTAGACCCGTTCACCGGATCCGCCGAGACATGGCAGGTGGAGTTCGCCGCCGCGGATCCGGCGGATCCCTTCGCTCGCGGAGTCTACGATGTCCGGAGCGGCTCGGAGCGACTGGCGCTCGACGGGACCCTCTATGCCGAGTGGTAACGGGCGCCGCAAGGACAAGGGTGTCGCGATGGCGGCGCTGCTCGTGAGTCTGGGCATCATGAGCGTCGTGCTTTCGATGGCGCTTCCGGCATGGCGCCACGCCGCCCAACGCGAACGGGAGGCGGAATTGATCTTCCGGGGCGAGCAGTATGCCCGCGCCATCATGCTGTATCAGCGCCAGAGCCCTGGCGCGTTCCCGCCTGATCTCGACACTCTGATCGAGGGGCGCTTCCTCCGCCGCGCGTACCGGGATCCGATGACCGAGGATGGTGTGTTCCGCCTCATCCCACAGTCGGAGCTGCCGACGGTGGGAGGTGCCGCCGCAGGCGGTGGCATGGCGGCCGGACCCGAGCGGACGAGCACAGCCGGTGCGGCACCGACGGGTACGGATGAGGCCCCGGACGGGCCGGGCGGCGTCGAAGGCGGCATTGCGGGCGTGGCCAGCCGGAGCACGCAGCCGTCAATCGCCGTCTACAACGGCCGCGCCCGCTACGACCAGTGGCTCTTCCTTGTCGGTGACCCTGCCGCTGCACCCGCCGCAGCGCCTTCGCGCTAGGAAGGACCCGCGCGCGGGCGCGGGCCCGCCACCGTCCGGCACACCAAACCAGTCGGACGTCTCGTGCGTCTCACCGGTATGGCAACCGAAAGGAGGCGCCCGGTGCGACAGATCGGATCAAGGACGTACCGTCGGGTGATCGTGGCCGCCCTGATGGTGACCACGCTGATTATGCCGGCAGTGGCCCAGACGCAACAGGAACGGGAGGATCCCGGGAACGCGCTCCGTTCCGTCCTGCCAGAGTTTCTGGTGCATGGGCGGGACGCCAGCTGGATCGGCGTGGCGGTCGCCGATGCGAGCCCCGGCGGCGACGGCGCGACGGTAACCGGCGTGAGCGACGAGAGTCCCGCCGCCCGGGCGGGCCTTCGGGAAGAAGATGTCATCGTTCGGTTCGACGGCGAGCGGATTCGGAGCAGCCGGCATCTGGCTCGTGTCGTCCGGGAGACGCCGATCGGCCGCGAGGTAAGTCTCGATGTCCTGCGCGACGGCGAGCCGACGGCACTCACGCTAACGACGATCGAGCAACCTGGCGCGCGCCGCCAGTGGTTCACGCTCGTGCGTCCGGACGGCGGGCCGAATCTCGAACTCGATCTCCGCCTCGGGGACCTGGCCGAGCGGCTGGACCGCCTGGAACTGCCCAGGTTCGTGGGCGATGGCGATATCCTGTTGCGCCTCGAAACGGAGCCGGGGCGGCTCGGCGCCCGCCTGCTCGCCATCAACGGCCAACTGGCCGGGCACTTCGGTGTCGAACAGGGTCTTCTCGTGCAGCACGTCGAACCGTTCACACCGGCGGCGGAAGCGGACCTGCGTGCGGGCGACGTGATCACGGCGGTCGATGGCGTGGTGTTCGAGCGGCCCGCGCACCTTCGTCGTCACCTTCGCGGGACCGAGCCGGGCGGCGCCGTTACCCTCGATATCGTTCGCAACCGTGAGCCCATGTCGATCCGCGTCACGCTTCCCGACGACGGGCGGTAGCGGCCAGATCGCGTACCAGCCAGATCGTCATCGCAGCACCGGTGGCGAGCAGGGCGGCGCCGACCATGGGTGTCCCGAAGAGCCACTGATGCGTCGCCGCGAGCGTGGAGTAGACCGCCGCGCAACCGGCCGCCCAGCGTCGCAGAAGGGGCATGATGGGATCGGGCGCCGGCTCGCCGGCCGCCTCGGCAACATGACGCCACCCGGGGCCGGCAGGCCGGGCCTGGCGATAGAAGGCGATGAGGTGGGGAAGTGGATCCGGACGCGTCGCGAGCGTTATCGTGATCCACCAACCGGTCGTCCAGGGAACCAGGTAGAGGAGGGAGTCGGGAAACGGGATCTCCGTCGCCGTGCGCAGCAGGACAAAGCCGGCGGCCGAGGCAACGAGCGCAGTGATTTCGGAGAGCGCGGTCACGCGCCACCAGTACCAGCGCAGGATCAACACCAGGCCGAGCCCCGCCGCCGCCTCCAGCATGAACTCCCACGCCTGGCGGACCGACTCGAGCCAGAACGTCACGGCGCCGCTTGCCACCATTACTCCGATCGTCGCCAGCCGCGACACGGTTACCAGGTGGGCTTCGGTTGCCTCGGGCCGAACGAAGCGCCGGTAAGCATCGTGCACCAGGTAGGACGTCCCCCAGTTGAGTTGCGTCGACACGGTTGACATGTAGGCCGCGAAAAACGCACCGATGAGCAGACCGCGCCAACCGTTCGGCAGGTGATCCCGAATCAGCATGACGTAGCCCGCTTCGGGATCCGCCAGTCCCGGATAGAGCACGAGCGACGCCAGCGCGGCCAACACCCAGGGCCATGGCCGAAGACAATAGTGCGCCAGCGTGAACCAGAGGGTGGCGAGAACCGCGTGACGTTCGTCGCGGGCCGAAAGCATGCGCTGGGCGACGTACCCGCCGCCACCCGGCTCCTGCCCCGGATACCAGCTTGCCCACCACTGAATACCGAGGTAGGCCATGAATGCACTGAGGGGCAGCAGTAGTGTGCCGGCGGTGAACGTCCCGCCGGCTCCGTCCACGACGGGCAGAAGGCGGAAGGTCGCCTCCGGCAGTGCCGCACGCAGTCCCTCGAGTCCGCCGACGCCGGACGCCGTGAGCGCGTAATAGGCCAACGCCACGGCGCCCCCCATTGCGATGACGAACTGCACGACGTCGGCGAAAACCACGCCGCGGAGCCCCGCGAGCGAGGCATAGACGCCGGTCGCGGCCAGACCGATCAACACCGCGGTCAGCCGATTCCAACCGAGCGCAATCGACAGCACTTTGGCAAGCGCCAGATTGACCCAGCCGATCACGAGGCAGTTGACCGGCAGACCGAGCCAGACGGCGCGGAGGCCGCGCAACAGCGCGGCCGAGCGTCCGGTGTAGCGCATCTCCACGAACTCGACATCGGTGAGGATGCCGGCACGGCGCCAGAGGCGAGCGAAGGCAACCACCGTCAGGATGCCGCCGAGGGCGGCGTTCCACCACAGCCAGTTGCCGGCGACGCCGTTCGCGGCGACGAGACCGGTCACGGCAAGCGGAGTGTCGGCAGCGAACGTGGTCGCGACCATTGAGGTCCCGGCGATCCACCAGGGCAGATTTCTGCCGGAAAGAAAGTACTGGGCCAGACTGCGCCCCGACCCGCGGCCGGCTGCGATTCCAATGCCGACCGGCAACGCCAGCGTCAGGACCAACAACGTCCAGTCGAGCCACGAGAGGGTCATTGCAGGCTGCGCCTGGCCGCACTCCGTCAGCGCGAAGACGGCAGCAGGTCCTCTTCCGTCCCGGCCAGCAGACCATCCAGCACCTGCGCGGCGCTGGCGCATCCATCAATCGCGCGCCGCATCGCGCGATAGGAGCGCAGGCGCCGGAAAACGCGACGGTAGGGGATGGACGTCAGGTAATGGGCAAGCGTCTGGTGGTTGGCGACGACGCGGGTGATGCGTTCGCAGTTGCCCGGAATCGATGTCACCGCCCGGGTGTCGCCGGTGTACCGGAACAGGCATTCGATGAGTGACCCGTCCGGCGTCGTGCGTGTCTGCACCGGCTCAAAGCCCGCCCGTCGCCCCAGCGCGCAGAGCGTGGCGTCGTTGAAGCTGTGGAGGTGCGCAAAGTGGAAGCGGCGGCGCGGGGCGTGGCACGTTGCCTCGACGTTCGGCACCTCCACCAGCAGCAGTCCGCTCGCGGCAATCCAACCGGCCACGATTGCAAGGGCGCCCGCAGGGTCCTCCAGATGCTCAAGGACATGGTACAGCGTGACGACGGTAAAGCTCGGTGCCGGAAAAGACACCGACTGCATGAAGGCGGTCTGCACCGGCACCCCGAGCGCGTGGCGCGCGTAGGCCGCCCAGGCAGTATCAGGCTCGATGCCCTGCGCATCGAACCCGAGACGCCGAAGCATGTACACGAGCTCCCCGCCACCCGCGCCCACGTCCAGAATGGCGTCGCCGCGGCCGAGGTGCGGCCGGAGAGCTCGACAGCGGTACAGGGCGGCAATGCCGGACCGCGCCGTCAGCCGCAGGGAGGGCGTGATCTGCCCGAGGTGATCGAGCCGATACTGGTGCGTGTAGTACTGCCGGACGGTGTCTTCCGGTGGCCTCGGGTTGGTCCAGACCAGCCCGCAACGACGGCAGATCGTCGTCCGCAGATATCCGCCGCGCCGGTCCCGCAAGCTCAGCACCTCGATGTCTGAGGCCCCGCAAAGGTTGCAGGGTATCGGGCAGGCATCCGGCGGCCGGGGCATGACTTCGGAACGGTGAGGTGCCGCCTGACTCCCGCGGCTCACGGCGCCCGGTTCGACACCAGAAAGAGTTCCGGAAACGCACGGCCGGCCAGCAGCTCGCTCGCCCGCGCGTCTATCCACTGGCGCCGGTCGACGACATAGGTTCGAACCGGCAGCGTGTCGCGTATCTCCTGATAGTCCCGATCCGCCATGACCACGTAGACGTCCGCGTCGGATCCGAAAACCTCCGCCATCGTCTGAGGTGCGTGCGATTCGATGACCGGGCGCCGGAGATAGTACACGAGGCTCGGAATCCCGAGCCGGTAGGCGCCGATCACCGCCGTGTCGCTCGCGGTGCGGGCGATGGTCTCGGCAAGCGGGCGGACCGGCTTGTACCGTTCGAAGTCGGGAAGCACGACGATGACGAAGATCCAGGCGGCGACTGCAAAGGTGGCGCCCAGCGCGATCGTGGCCTGGCGCAGGCGTCGGGTGGCCGCAAACGCGATCACGGCCAATCCGCCCAGCCCCGCGGCGACGGTCACGGTGCCGAGGCCGGCCAGCGGGTACCGGCCCGGCGCCACGAACAGCACGAGCATGCCGATGCCCGCAACCAGGAGGAGCGTGCCGGTCGCGAAGGCGATGGGTCGCACTGCGGCGTTCGCCCGAGAGAAGCCTTCGTCCGCCACCGCCGCCAGCGACATGCCGACCAGCGCAGCCAGCGCCGGTACGATGGGGAGGATATAGAGATCCTGCTTCGTGCGGGAAAGCGAGAAGAAAACCACGAACGCGAACACCCACCAGAGCAGCAGACGCAACGTCCGGCGGACCCGCAGTTCGTCGTCGTCGGCCGGCACTCCACCGTCGATGGCACCCCACACGCCGGCCCGCCGGATCGTGATCCATAGCGCAGCGGGGACGAAGAGCGACCAGGGAAACAGAAACTCGAGCATGACGGGAAGATAGAACCAGATGGGCCGGGCGCCCCCGCCCATGGTCTGCGCGTAGCGTCCGAGGTTCTCCTGAAGCACGAAGGACTCGATGTGGTGCCAGCCGTGGACCTGGTACACGAGCACGTACCACGGCAGGACAATTGCCGCCCCGATCAGCGCGCCGAGCGGCGCTTCCAGCCTCCGGAGATCGCCGAGTCGACGATCCGACGCGAGATAGAGAACGATTGCGAGGCCCGGCACGAGAATGGCGACCGGACCCTTCGTGAGCGTCCCCAGCGCCATCGCAACGTACATCAGGAGCAGCCAGAACCGGCGTCTGCCCGGACGCGCCTCCGCCAGCACGAAACAGAGCAGCACGAGGCCGGTGAAGGCAGCCAGGTGGACGTCGATGATGATGCGCCGGGCGAACATCAGGAAGCGCGGCGCCGTCGCGAGCACGATGGCGGCAAGCAGTCCGACCTCGCGGGACCCCAGAAGATTGCCGAGGCTGAACGCCACGGCGATCAGCGCCAGACCGGCAAGTGCAATCGGGATCCGTTCGGACCGCTCCGAGACTCCGAAGAGATGGTACGACCCGGCAATCATCCAGTAGGGCAGGACCGGCTTGTTGAACCGCGGTTGCGCGTTGAAGCTTGGACTGACGTAGTCGCCAGTCTCCACCATGGTGCGCGCGGTCTCCGCATAGAAGGCCTCGTTGGCGTCCCACAGGGTCGAGCTTCCGAGACCGATGCCGTAGGGTGCGGATGCCGCAAGGAGCAGCAGCAGGAGGACGACCTGCCGCCCGGTCCAGGCCTTGGATCCAGCAGTCCCCATGACGGTTGAGGCGAGCTTGCGCATCAACGCCCGGGGGCCGCCAGGACGGCGATCACTCCCGGCTTGCCGCTAGGACGGTAGTCGGCCCCGCGGAGGGGCGCGTCGCGGGTCATGCCGGCTCATCGTAGCAGGAGTCGCCAGCCGGACGGGGAGGGCTCCCGCTGGCCCTGCGTCCGACCGGCGGCGTCATCCGCCCGTGGCCTCGGCGTGGACGGCCGAATGAAACGCGGGGCGGAGCTGCAGGATGGCCTCGTTCTCACGTGACGGATGGACGCGGTTCGTGAGCAGGACAATGGAGATGCCGGCATCGGGATCGATCCACAGCGAAGTGCCGGTGAAACCGGTATGCCCGATCGAGCGAGAGGACAGCCGGTGGCCGCAGGACGAAGTCGGCCGCATCGTATCCCAGCCGAGTGCACGGGAACTGCCCGGGACATCGGTGCGCGTGCGGAACGCTCCGAACGTCGCAGTTGAAGCCAGCGCGGCGTTCCCCCGGAAGGCCCTGAGGATGTCGCGCGCGAACGATCCCACTGCCTGCGCCGTGCCAAACAGTCCGGCGTGGCCGGCGGCGCCGCCCAGAGCCCAGGCATTCTCGTCATGCACATCGCCCACCAGGGTGCGGCCGCGCCACGGGTCGACTTCCGTTGCGGCGACCCGGCGACGCCACCCGACGGGAGGGCGGAAGGCGATCTCTCCCCAGCCTCGCGTATTGGCAACCCGGTCGAACTGATCCGCCAACCCGGCGCGGTCCGGATGGCGGTCCGCCAGAATGAAGCCGAGCAGGATGAAACCCAGATCACTGTAAACCGACTGCGTCCGGGGGCTGTACTCCAGCGGCAGGTTACAGATCGCCGGCTCGAACTCCGCGCGTCCGGCATGATCCCGGTAGAAGGGAAGATGCGCCGTCAGGCCGGAGCTGTGCCGCAGGAGATCACGCACCGTGACGGCGGCGCGGTCATTGCCGGACCAGTCTGGCAGGGCATCGGCGACCGCGAGATCGAGTGGCGTCACGCCTGCGTCGGCCTGCTGCATCGCGAGCGTCGTGGTCGCAATCACCTTCGTGAGCGAGGCCAGGTCGAAGATCGTTGCGAGGGTAGCCGCGGGGCTCTCCGGGTCGATGGAGAGACGACCGCCGGCGAAACTCCAGATCGGTCCATCCACGGTGCCCACTTCGGCAACGATCGCCGGCGCAACGCCAACGCCGATGGCGTTGCGCAGCAGCCGTTCGGCACCGGCGAAATCGGTCATCCGTTCGGTGCGTCCGATCCCGGACGTTGGGCCAGCATGCCGACGGCGACGGTTACCGTCACACCCACCAGCACGTACCACTGCCACGACAACGGAGTGAAGAGTGCGACAGCGATAAGGGTCGCGAGTCCCACCGTCAGGCCGGCCGCCCCGGCGCGCGCCGTGGGTCGGGCCAGCATCGTTGCCAGAACGAACAGACCGAGCATCAGGCCACCGGCAAAGAACTGCACGCGCAGCACGTCATCGATCACGCGCTGCGACATGCCGATCGCGACCAGCGCCACGACCACCTGAACGACGGCCCAGACCGCGGTCGCCCACCGCGACGCCCGGAGGACGCGGGTGTCGTCGTCCCCGGTACGCTGTCCGTGCAGGTAGAAGTCGCCGATCGTCGAAGCAGCCGACGAGTTGAGCGAGGAGGAAAGCGTCGACATCGCCGCCGCCAGGATCGACGCGAGCACCAGGCCGCGCAGGCCGGGTGGCAGGTGCGTCATGAGGAACATCGGAAAGACCCGATCCGCCTGCACCGTGCCAGATGCCGTGATCGCTGCAAGTGCGTCGGGTGGCGCCGCGGTTTCGTAGAAGGTCCAGAGGAGCAGTCCGATCCCCAGAAACAGTGCGAACTGAACCAGGACGAACACGCCGCTCAAACCGAGCGCGAGGCGCGCCTCTCGGAGCGACCTGCTGCAGAGGTAACGCTGAACGAACATCTGGTCGGCGCCGTGCGTGGCGGCCGTGAAAAAGGCGCCGCCGATGACGCCAGACCAGAAGGTGTAGTCACGCGTCAGGTCGAACGCAAAGTCGAACAGACGCAGCTTGCCGGCTGCGGCCACCGCCGTCCAGGCCGTGGTCAGACCGTCCGGCAGGCGCCCAATCAGGATGGCGACCGCGACGGCGGCACCCGTGAGATAGAGCGCGAGCTGCACGACATCCATCCAGATCACGGCGCGCATTCCACCGAGCCAGGTGTAGGCAAGCGTCACCACGGCGATGGCGCCGATCCCCACCGCGATCACGACGGTCGGCGACGGGGCGGCCACGCCCGCGGCTTCGGCGGCCACCGTCGCCATCGCCGCGAGGACGAGTGCGGTCGCGAAGAGCCGTAGCCCGTCGGCAATGTTGCGTGTGGCAAGAAAGATGACGGCTGCGGCGCGGCCGAGGGCGCGTCCCAGCCGATCGCTCAACAGTTGGTATGCCGTGAGCAGATCGCGGTTCAGGAACGCGGGAAGGAGGAAAGAGGAGATCATCAGCCGTCCCGCGACATAGCCCAGCGCAAGCTGCAGGAACGTGAGGTCGCCCGCGAAGGCGTAACCGGGAACGCTGATGACGGTCACCGTACTGGTCTCGGTGGCCACAATCGACGCCATGATTGCCCACCACGGGGCGTCGCGGCCGGTGAGAAAGTAGTCGCGGACGGTTCGTCCGCGGTATGCCCGCTGGCCGTACCAGAGGGCAAGCGCGAGATAGACCAGGACGACCGCCAAGTCCAGGAACAGCATTAGTGGCGCGGTCCGATGCGCCGGAGGCCCCGCCCCGGCCGACGCCGGTTTGACGCGTATCCGGCGGGCGGAGTATAAAGCACGGTTGATTCGCGGACGAAAGGGGCAATAGAAGGTGCACCGTCACGGCGTCGCGACGATTGGTCGCATCCAGGGCACGGCCACTATGGGCGCCCCGATGACGGGGCGCGCGGGCTGCGGATGACGCCACCGATACAACTCGACGCTTCGATGGCCATCATCCGTCAGCCGGTTGATGGCTATTTTTTTTGGTCATGACAGCGGGTGCACCTGGCACGGGCGGCGATCGCGGCGGTACGGCCGCCGTGTGGTGGAGATTATTTCGGTGAGACGCGCTGAACGCGCAGGTGTCACGTGTTGAAGGTCGCACTCGTTGGATTCGGAACGGTGGGTCAGTCGGTCGCCAGGATCCTCTGTCAGGGAGACGAGCGTCCGCTCAGACTGACCCACGTATGCAACCGCGGCGTGGAGCGAAAGCGGGCTACGGCGGCCTGGATGCCGGGGAATGTGTGCTGGACCTCCGAGTTTGCCGACATCCTCGCGTCGGATGTCGACATCGTCGTCGAGGTGATCGGCGGAGCCGATCCGGCCGTCCGATGGATCCGACAGGCGCTGGAGGCGGGCAAGTCGGTCGTCACCGCCAACAAACAGGTGATCGCCGACACCGGCGCCGAATTGCTCGACGTGGCGGCCGCGCACCGCCGACACCTGCTGTTCGAAGCGGCGGTGGCGGGAGGCGTGCCCATCATCCGCGCCGTGCGTGAAGGGCTGGCGGGTGACCGTCTGTGCCGCCTGGCAGGAGTGCTGAACGGCACCTGCAACTACATACTGACGCGAATGGAGGCGGATCCGGAACTGTCGTTCGATACCGCACTCGCCGAAGCGCAGGAGAAGGGTTACGCCGAGGCGGATCCGACGGCCGACATCGACGGCGGCGATGCCGGCGCGAAGCTGGCAATTCTCGCGGCGGTCGGGCTTGGACGCCGCCTTCATGCCGGCGCGATCCCACTCCGGTCGATTCGACCGGTGGAACCCGTCGACTTCGTCTATGCGCGCCGGCTCGAGAGTACGATCCGGCAGGTGTCGCGCGCCGAACTGGTTGACGGTGCCGGCGACGATTACGTGACGGCGTCAGTGCAACCGATGCTGGTGTCGATCCGATCGCCGATGGCGCGCGCGGAGGGAAGCCAGAACGTTGTCGTGGTCGAAGGCGTGCACGGCGGCGAAACGGCGTTTCGCGGCTTTGGCGCCGGCGGTAATCCGACCGCCGTGGCAGTGGTCTCCGACCTTGAGGCGATCGCCAGGATCGGTAACGAGGCGCCGGCCGTGTGGACCCCCACACCGTCGCAGGCGGAGATCGAGGCGAATTTCACCGCACCGCAGTACCTGCGCTTTGCTGTGGTCGATCGCCCCGGCATCATCGCGGCCATTGCCCGGGTGTGCCTCCGGCACCAGCTGAACTTCGACTCGGTGCTGCAGGAACCGGGCTATGCAAGGTCTGCCCTGCCGTTCGTCGTGACCCTCGAGCGGTGTCGCTCCGACGTCGTGCAGGCGGCCCTTGCCGAGATCGCGGCCTTCGACTTCCATGCGCGGCCACCCGTCTGGATGCCGATCCTGCGAAAAGGGGAGAACGCGTGAGCTACCTGACCGGCCTGCGGTGCTCGATGTGCGGAACGCCGTTCCCGGCCGAGGCCCTGTACGTCTGCACGGAGTGTCTCGGCCCGCTTGAGGCAACCTACGATCGCGACGCGATTGGGCGCGACATTTCGCGCGAGACGATCGCCTCGCGTCCTCCCAGTCTCTGGCGCTACCGCGAGTTCCTGCCGATCGACGGTGAGCCGCGCACGGGCCTGGCGTCCGGGTTCACGCCCTTGGTTCGCGCCGAGCGGCTGGCGGCGGAACTGGGCGTGCGCGAGCTGTACCTGAAGGACGATTCGGTCAACCATCCAACCCTGTCGTACAAGGACCGCGTCGTTCCGGTGGCCGCTACGCGCGCCTGTGAACTGGGCGCCGAGGTGTTCGGCTGCGCGTCAACCGGCAATCTGGCGAACAGCGTCGCGGCGCACGCGGCCCGTCTCGGCCTTGACTGCTATGTGTTCATCCCCCAAACGCTCGAACCGGGAAAGATACTGGGCTCCGCGGTGAGCGGGCCCCATGTCGTTGCGATCGACGGCAACTACGACGACGTCAACCGCCTCTGCACCCAGGTGGGCGACAAGTACGGCTGGGCATTCGCCAATATCAACCTCCGCGCCTACTACGCGGAGGGTGCGAAGACGATGGGCTTTGAAATCGTCGAGCAGCTCGGCTGGCGCTTCCCGCAGCATCTGGTCTGCCCGGTCGCGGGCGGGACACTCCTGCCGCGGATCGGCCGTGGATTTCACGATCTGCTGGGTGCTGGGCTGATGGACGGAACACCACCCCGGATTCATGCCGCGCAGGCGGCAGGCTGCGCCCCGGTGATCCATGCCCTGGAGGAAGGGCTGGAGTACCCGGAACCGGTTCGGCCCGACACGATCGCCAAGTCCATTGCCATCGGCGCGCCGGCCGACGGCTACCACGTCCTGCGGACCGTGCGGGAATCGGGCGGAAGCGGCGCCTCCGCGACCGACGATGAGATTCTGGACGCGATTGGTCTCCTCGCCCGGACCGAAGGAATCTTCACCGAGCCGGCGGGTGGAACTACCCTCGCCGTGACACGCAAGCTGTTCGCGGAGGGAGTAATCCCCCGCGACGAGAGCACCGTCGTCTGCATTACCGGTAATGGCTACAAGACCGCCGACATCATGACCTCCCTCGTGGAGGCGCCGATCCGGCTCGGCCGCGCGTTCGCCGAGTTCACCGCGTTCGTCGACGGGCGCCACGCGGCGCGCGGTGCGGCAGTCGGCGCCGGCGGGGACTTCGGAGAGTCATGAGCGACATTCAGGCGCCGGCGGATGCGACACCGGCCGCGGCGAGCGCGATCGTAGAGGCGGAAGGGCACCTCGTCGACTCGAACCTGCTGCAGGAGGTGTTCGATCGGGTGATCGAGCATGGCGCGTCGTTCGACGTCCTCCGATTCGACCTTGGCCGGACGAACGACGAGATCTCGCAGCTCGAACTGAAGGTAAACGCACCCAGCCAGACGATTCTGACCGAGCTGCTCGAGGATCTGATGCCGCTGGGCTGTCATCCGGCGGTGAGATGCGACGCGACGCTCAAGCCGGCGGAGGCGGACGGCGTGGTGCCGGACGACTTCTACTCGACAACGAACCACCGGACGTACGTCCACCATGGCGGCGGCTGGGTCGAGGTGGAGCGCCAGCGGATGGATGCGGTGATTGTCGTCGTCGACGACCACGCGCAGTGCCGGAAGCTGCGCGATGTGCGCCAGGGAGAACTCGTCGTCTGTGGCGTCGCCGGGGTCCGGGTCGCTCCGGAATTTCGCGAGCGTGACCGGCTCGGGTTCGCGTTCATGGCAAGCGATGTCTCGACGGAGCGGCGTGTCGAGGTGGCGGTGGCGCGTGTCGTCACGATGCTGCGGGAGACGCGGCGGACGGGCGGAAGGATCGCGTTCGTCGCCGGACCGGTCGTGATCCACAGCGGCGGCGCGGCGTACTTCGCCGAGCTGATTCGGCAGGGGTACGTCGACGTGATCCTGGCGGGTAATGCGTTGGCGGTGCACGACGTTGAGCACGCGTTGTTTGGCACATCGCTGGGAATCGACATGAATGCCGGCGTCGCGGTCAAGGAAGGCCACCGGAACCACATGCGCGCGATCAACGCGATCAACCGCGCGGGCGGCCTGAAGCCCGCCGTCGAGAAGCGGGTGCTTCGCTCCGGCGTCATGTACGAAGCCATCCGCCACGATGTCGACTACCTCCTTGCGGGCAGCATCCGGGACGACGGGCCGCTCCTGGATACCGAAATGGATCTGATTGCGGCGCAGGACCGCTATGCCGAAGCGCTGCGCGACGTAAGCCTGGTCGTCATGCTGTCGACGATGCTCCACAGCATCGGCGTCGGGAACATGCTGCCGTCGCACGTGCGGGTGGTCTGTGTCGACATCAACCCGGCGGTGGTCACCAAATTGTCGGATCGCGGGTCTTCGCAGACGGCCGGCATCGTAACCGACGTCGGGCTGTTTCTCCATCAGTTGGCGGCGCAACTGGCCGCAGCGAACCTGGCGAGCGCCGCGGCCGGAGGAACTGAATGACCGGTGCGCAGGCCGCGGCGCCGATCGTCGTCCAGAAGTACGGCGGTACCTCGGTCGCCACGGCGGATCACATCCGGAGGATTGCAGATCGCGTCGCGCGCGCACGGCAGGTCACCCCGCACCTCGCGGTAGTGCTCTCGGCCATGGGCAGGACGACCGACGAGCTGGTTGCCCTGGCGCACGCAGTCGCGGCGCGCCCGAGCGGGCGGGAGATGGACCTGCTGCTGGCGACCGGGGAACAGGTGTCGGTGTCGCTGTTCGGTCTCGCGCTGCAGGACCTGGACGTGCCGGCAGTCTCGCTCACGGCGTCGCAGTGCGGCATCCGGACTGACGATGCCTTCAACATCGCCCGGATCGAATCCATCGACACGGCACGGATCAGCGCCGAGTTCGAGCGCGGACGTGTCGTGATCATCACGGGTTTTCAGGGAATCACGCACGATCAGGAAGTGACGACGCTGGGCCGCGGGGGGAGCGACATCACCGGGGCGGCGGTGGCGGCCGCGCTGGGGGCCGATGTCTGCGAGATCTGTACCGATGTCGACGGGGTGCTGTCGGCCGATCCGCGCGTCGTGCCCCATGCGACGCAGTGGGCGGAAATGAGCTACGAGGAAGCAATCGAGATGGCGTCGAGCGGCGCCAAGGTACTGCACCCCCGCGCCGCGGAAGTGTGCATGGCGTACGGAATTCCGATCCATGTGCGGTCGAGTTTCCATGAGGGAGGCGGCACCTGGATCCGTGGAGCAGACGACATGGTGATGGAGCAGGCGGCGGTCGTCGGCGTGAACAAGGACACGAAGATCGCCAAGGTGACGCTGACGGACGTTCCGGATCGACCGGGGCTTGCCGCCGAGGTCTTCCAGGATCTCGCCGCGCAGTCGATCAACGTCCGACTGATCATTCAGAGCGCCAGTTCCGAAGGACACGGGCGCATCACGTTCGTACTCGACGACGAGTACGTCGCCGCGATCCGCCCGCTGATCGACGGCTGGAAGGCCCGCGGATTGACACGCGAGGTGCAGGTGGACGCGGCCGTGGCGAAGATCTCGATCATCGGGTCGCGCCTGGCGTCGACACCTAGCCTGGCCGCCCGGATGTTCGCGGTACTCGCGCGCGAGGGGATCAACATCGACTGCATCAGCTCGTCCGAGATGAAGATCGCCTGCGTGATTGCCGGGGCCGAAGCGGATCGCGCGGTACAGGCCGTCCACGACGAGTTCTTCCCGCAGGGTGGGGACGCGGTAGCGGCAATCCCGGCGGAGCGACAGGAGAAACGATGAACGAGCGAATCCCGGTGGGCATTCTGGGCGCCACCGGAACCGTGGGGCAGGAGTTCATCTCGGCGCTGGCGGACCATCCCTGGTTCGAGGTGTCGTGGATCGGCGCGAGCGAACGATCAGCCGGAAAGGCCTACCCGGACGCCACGCCCTGGCGCCTGCCTACCCCGCGACCTGGCTTTGTCACCGGGATGACGGTTGACCGGTGCGAGCCGGGCAGCGGCATACCGCGTCTCGTCTTTTCGGGACTGGATTCGTCGGTAGCGGGTGAGGTGGAACGGGCATTCGCCGAAGCGGGGCATCTCGTCGTCAGCAACGCCAGGAACTACCGGATGGAACGCGACGTGCCGTTGCTCATCCCGGAGATCAACCCGGGCCACCTGGGACTGCTCGACGTGCAGGCGAAGGAACGCGACTGGCCGGGCCGCATCGTCACCAACCCGAACTGCTCCACGATTGTCATGACGCTCGCGCTGGCGCCGCTTCGGCCGTTTCACCCGACCCGCGTCATGGTATCGACGCTGCAGGCGGTTTCGGGCGCCGGTTATCCAGGGGTCGCGTCGCTGGACATCACCGGCAATGTCCTTCCTTACATCCGGGGTGAGGAGGACAAGATGGAAATCGAGACGCAGAAGATACTCGGCACCCTCAACGGGGGTGCAGTCGTGCCCCACCCGATGGTCGTGAGCGCGACAACGACACGCGTGCCCGTTCTGAACGGCCACATGATGCTGGTGTCAGCCGAGTTCGACGATACGCCGTCGGAACCGGACCTCATCGAGGCTTTCCGATCGTTCACCGGCCGTCCGCAGCGGGAGGGTCTGCCGACCGCGCCGACGCACCCGATCCTGTACACCGATGATCCAGACCGCCCGCAGCCCCGTCTCGATGTCGACTCAGAACGGGGCATGGCGGTGACGGTTGGGCGCCTGCGCCCCTGTCCCGTGCTCGACTGGAAGTTCATCGCCCTCGGTCACAACACGATCCGCGGGGCGGCGGGTGCGGCCATCCTTAACGCCGAGCTGATGAAGGTGGACGGCCTGCTCGACGGACGCTAGCGCCCGTCGTAGACGATGCGGCCGTCGACGACCGTGATGGCCACCTCAGCGGTGCGGATGTCGGGGAATGGCGCGGAAAACAGGGCCAGATCGAGCAGGACGAAATCGGCCAGGTAGCCTATGGCAAGACGACCCTTGCGATCCTCCTCGAATGACGCGTAGGCGCCGGCGCGGGTGTAGGCGTCGAGCGCGCGCGCAATGGTGATCCGCTCGGCCGGTTGCCAGCTCGCCTGGCGCAGGTCTTCCAGCGGCCGTCGTGTCACCGCGCCGTAGAGGCCGATGACCGGGCCGGCTGGTGCAAACGCCCAGTTGGTACCGAATGCCACGACCGCGCCGGCGTCAAGGAGTGAGCGGACGGCGAACGATTCGCCCAGCGACCGCCCTCGGACCAGCGCTTCCAGCCGCGGACCAGCGTCGCCGATCAATGCCGGCTGCATGCTGGCGATGACTCCCAATTCCGCGAACCGGCCGATGTCGTCCGCCTGGAGATGCTGCGCATGTTCGATCCGGAAGCGGCGGTCGCGCGGCCCATTCGCCTCGATCACGCGCTCGTAGGCATCCAGCGCCAGGTGGGTAGCGCGGCTGCCGATGGCATGCAACGCCACCTGCAAGCCGGCCGCGTCTGCTGCGTCCACCTGGGCGCTCAATTCGTCGATGTCGTAAAGCAGCAAACCGGCATTGTCGGACGAACCAGGGTAGGGCGGGTCGATGGCGGCGGTTCCGGTCTCGACGGTGCCGTCCACGACCCCCTTCAGGGCGCCGACACGGAGCCAGGAGTCGCCCCGTCCGTCGTGCCCCCCAAAGCGGCCCCCGGTGATCGCATCGCGCAGCTCCTGCCGGGTGGAAAGCGGCACCGCGGCATAGATGCGCGCCGTCAAACGCCCCGCGTCGCGGGCTCGCTCGAACGCCTCGAGATCGGCCCAACTCCCCATGTGGTGGACCGAAGTGACGCCGCGCTCCGCCAGTCGGGCGAGGGCCGCGTCAATCGCGGCGTCTTCCTCTGCCGGGGTGCGGGCAGCCGGTGGCTCCAACGCGAACGACCAGAAGTCGTCCTCGAGTAACCGATCGTCACCCGATGCGTCCGCCAGCAGCCGGTGCCCGGCGTCGACGAGATGGACATGCGCGTCGACGAAACCGGGAACGACACTGGCCCCGTTGGCATCGATGACGACCGCGTCCGCCGCCAGCGCGCGGATTCCATCGCTCGAGCCGAGTGCGGCGATCCGATTGCCGGAGACGGCAATGGCCTCGACGAGCGGGCGTTCCGGATCGCCGGTCCAGATGCTGGCGCCAACGATGGCAAGTGAGATTGCCGGTGGTTGCCCCGGCGCGTCGACCGTCGTGCAGCCGACCGTCAGCGCAACCAGCGCAAGCAGATGCGGACCGATGGGCGTCCGCACGCCGGTCAGTTAGCGAGCGGGCCGCCGCTCGCATAGTCGATCAGCAGCCGAATCGGGGCTTCCGGATCGCCGCCGATCAGCGATCGGCCCGGCGTATGTGACGCGCCTGGATGGACGATCGCCTCCACCTCGATCATGCTTCCGCCCGGCAGCGCCACCGGCGCGTCGAACCAGTAACGGGTGGGCCAGGCGGTGTCCGGCTCGCGCAGAAACAGCATCGGGACCCGCGATCCGTCGGGTGTCACCGCTACCACCTGCACATCCCTGGCCTCGATCTCAATCTCGGGCAGCATGGCCAGCACCTCGACATCCTCGTCGATGGTCCGGCTGGCAGTGATCATCCGGCCGGTCTCGCCGGCGGGCGAGGCAATCAGCAACGTCTCGATGGCAGCGGCATCGCCATCGGCAAAGTAGAGACCGACACGGCTTTGATCGACGAAGTCCTGCCCTTCGGTAATCCAGGTCTTCTTGTAGTGGACCCGGATGACGATGTCCGCGCCGGCGGGCATCGGGTGTGCCGCCCCAACCTGAACCACACTGGTCCGGCCGGGCGACCAAAGCGCGATCGGCGGCCCGGCCGGGAATTCGCCCCCGCCTGGCTCGCCGAATCCCGGTTCCGGATCGGCGGCGTCGAGCGCGCGCGCCGCGCCGCCGGCGTCGATGTAGACGGCTACATCCCGCACGACCTCGCCGGCCCCCGGCATCACGTCGGCGCCGGTCACCAGGCGGTCCGTCTCCGTGTCGGCCGGCAGGACAAAGTAGCGCACGGTCTCGGTTGTGCCGATCGCCACGGTGTACGGCTCGGTCATCTCGACCTCGAGATCCGGTGCGCCGTGCTGCCAGTCTATGGGCGCGGTGACCGGATCGAGCTGCATGCCGCGTGGCCCCTGCGGATAGCCACCGCTCGACCACTCCAGGATCATGTCCATGTCCTTGGCCGAGAGGGCATGACCGTTCATGAAGTCTCCGAAACCGTCCTCGGCTTTCCAGGGCGGCATCCGGAGACCGAGCACCTCCTCGCGGATGGACTGCGCCCAGGGGTACGCCTCGCTGTAGCTGACAAGCGACATCGGCGCAATGCCACCCTGACGGTGGCAGGCGCCGCAGTTGTCCCGAAAGATAGGGAAGAGATGCTCGTTGTAGTTCCACCGCGAGGCGATCGGCGTGTGGGTTTCCAGCGTCCGGCCGCCAGCCAGCAGGCACGCGACGACCAGCAGCGCTCCGCCCGTCGCGCGCGCGATTGCCCGTTGTCGTCCACTCACGGTTGCCTCCCGTAGATATCGGCAATCTGAGTAACCGCCTCGTTGAAGATGTCGTGCGCCTCGCTGACCTGTTGTTTGTTTCCCAGATCGCCGTACCAGTCGAGCAGCCACGCGGATCGCACCAGGCTCCGGACGGCAATCCGAACCAGATTCCGTTCCTGCGGTTCCAGGTCCTCCGCCCGATCATGCAAGGCCAGCGCGAGCTCCTTCGACTGAAGCGCGGGGATGAAGATTTCCGTGAAGCCGCCGGTCGCGACCAGATTCGCGATCTCGTCGTTCCGCTCGGCAATGCCCTGCACGATGTCGCTGGTCAACTCGGGGATCCGCGGACGGATTCGCTCGGCGAGCGGCAGCGTCTCCGGCACCGCCGCCGCCGGCGACGTGTCGACCACGTCCGACGCCGTCGATGAAAACTCGGCAAAGATGAAGTCGAAGCGGTCCTCCGGAAAGTCCTCGGCAATCTGGATCTTCGCGATCACGTCGGCGGGAAAGGCAAGGTCGCCCACCTCTGCCTCGAGATAAGCGCCATCGGGCGACGGCAGGAGGGCTGCGCCCCGTACCTCGACGAACTCGTCGCTCTCCGCGTCGTACTCTTCCTCGAGCACGACCCGCCCCATCCAGAAGGTGACATCTACCGGCTCGCGGTAGTTGTCGGTCGCATAGAGCCGAAAGACGCCAGGTTCCGGATACGCGCCCTCGATATGGTGGAAGCTGTCCGGCGCCATGAACACCCGACCCCCGTGCCGCGGGCTGTGGTCCATGTGCGCGCCCGGTGCGGCATCAACCACGCCGCAGGTGAGCATTTCGGAGCCGTAGTACGGGTTGCGGACGGGCCCATCGATCTGGACCCAGTTCGATCCGCCGTCGTACATCGGACAGTAGGCACGGGCGTAGCCAGCCGGCAGGTCCATGCCGGCCAGGAACTCGGACAGCGGCTTGAAGTCTGCCCGCATCGAGTCGATGTCGTCCGCACGGGCCGCCACTTCCGCCAGCGGCCGGACCGTCGGATCCGCAATCGCAATCAGGCCCGCGAGTGCGTTGCGGGCGCCGTCAAAGTCATCTGCCGCCAGCGCCGTCTGGGCACGGACGTACTCTGCCAACTGGGTCGGCAAGTCGGCCGGCTCGGCCGCAATATTCGGCACCGACGGTGCGTTGCGCGCCGCGCACCCGCCCAGCGGCAGGGCGAGCACCATGCCGATGACAACAACCCGAAAGATGTGTTGAGGCATCCGGCTGAACCCTTGTAGAGTGACTAAGACCGGGTCGAATCGGCGATGTCCATTATACAACGCGAGTCCTGTGGGGACCGGAACCGCGGCGTGATCGAGGCGTGGATCGATCAACTGAAGGGCGTGCGTCGCCTGTCGCCTCACACGTTGGCTGCCTATCGCCGAGACCTCGAGGCGCTTGCCAACTACGCGGAGAGCCAGGAGAAGGGCATCCTGCAGCTCGCCCGACCGGATCTCGAGGCATTCGTGCGCCACCGCGTGGCAACCGGCCTTGCGCCTCGATCGGTTGGACGATCGGTCGCCAGCATCCGCAGCCTCTATCGGTTCCTGGTGGTGGACGACAGGCTCGCTGACAATCCGGCGGACGACCTGCGGGCGCCACGGGCGTGGCCGGCACTGCCTTCGGTGTTGCCCGTCGAGGCGATTGACGAGCTGATCGCCCAGCCCGACACCGCGACCCCCGCCGGGCTGCGCGACCGGGCCCTTATCGAGTTGTTGTACGCCACCGGGCTGCGCGTGTCGGAACTGGTTTCGCTCCAACCGCGCGACCTGAACCTGGCCCGGGCGTGTCTCACCTGCATCGGCAAAGGCAACAAGGAGCGGCTCGTACCGATGGGGAAGCCGGCGCTCGAATGGCTGACTCGCTATCAACGGGAGGGTCGGCCGGCGCTTCTCAAGGGCAGGACATCGCCCTGGCTCTTCGTCAACGCGCGGGGCGGCGGTCGGCTGACGCGGGGCGGGTTCTGGAAGAAACTGAAGCGGTACGGCCGGCAGGCAGGATTGCCGCGCGACCTGAGCCCGCACGTGCTGCGACACTCGTTCGCGACCCACCTGCTGGAACGGGGGGCGGACCTGCGGTCCATCCAGACGCTGCTCGGGCATGCCGACCTCTCGACCACGCAGATCTACACGCACGTCCTGGACGCACGGCTGAAGGCGGTTTACGACACCTACCACCCGCGGTCGTGATTGACCTGGTAGGGGATTGGCTCTACCCTAGGGGGTTATCGTTTGAGCAGGCATCCCGGGCACGCCCGCGGCAGTCAAGGAGAACCACAGCCCATGCGCCGAACAGGCCGTTACCTCTTTACGTCCGAGTCAGTCACGGAGGGCCACCCCGACAAGATCGCCGATCAGGTCTCCGATGGCGTGCTGGATGCGGTCCTCGCCCAGGATGCCAACGGACGGGTCGCCTGCGAGTCGCTCCTGACCACCAACCTGATCGTCCTGGCAGGAGAAATCACGACCGGCGCGCAGGTGGACTACGAGGAGGTGGCGCGCGAGGCGGTACGGGACGTGGGCTACACCGATCAAGCGTACGGATTTGACGCCAATCGTTGTGAGGTGCAGGTGAAGCTGCACTCGCAGTCGGACGACATTGCCATGGGAGTCGATCCAGGTGGTGCGGGCGATCAGGGACTGATGTTCGGCTACGCATGCGCGGGCACGTCCGAGCTGATGCCCATGCCGATCATGCTGGCGCACCACCTCGTCCGCGCGCTCTCGACGGCACGGCGGAGCGGCCTCGTCGAGTACCTTCGGCCCGACGGCAAGTCGCAGGTCACGGTGGAGTACGAGGACGACGAGCCGAAGCGCATCGACAAGGTCGTGGTGTCGAGCCAGCATGCCGAGTCGGTGCCGATCGAGACGGTGCGGGCGGACATCGAACGCAACGTGATTCGGCCGACGCTGCCGCCGGAGCTGGTGGACGACGAGACCGCCATCCATATCAATCCGACGGGACGCTTCGTCACCGGGGGACCGCACGGTGACTGCGGCGTGACCGGTCGCAAGATCATTGTCGACACCTACGGTGGGATGGCGCCGCATGGCGGAGGAGCGTTCTCCGGCAAGGACCCGACGAAGGTAGATCGCTCTGCCGCCTATATGGCGCGCTACATCGCAAAGAACTGCGTGGCGGCGGGCCTCGCCGAGCAGGTGCAGGTGCAACTGGCCTACGCCATCGGTATCGCGGATCCGATGTCCGTACTGATCGACACGTTCGGCAGCGGCACGACCGACCTGACCGACCGGGAGCTGGGCGAGTTGGTCCAGACCCACTTTGCGCTGAGACCGCGCGAGATCATCGACACCCTCAACCTGCGCCGGCCCATCTACCGGCAGACTGCCAGGTTCGGCCACTTCGGCCGCGAGGAGGCGGCGTTCACGTGGGAGCGGACCGACAGGGCGGACGCGCTTCGCTCCGCCGTCGGGACGCCGGAGCGCGAGGCGACGGCGGTCTCGTCCTGAATCGTCGGCGCCGCGCCGACAATCCGATCGGGAGTCCCGATCAATGATGCGGCACCCACGGCGGATCCGGCCGGTCGTCACGATAGTCGCGCTTGCCGCGGGCGCCGGCCTAGCCGTTAACCTGCTGCTCCCGCCCGCGGCACGGGTCATCGAGATCGAGCCGAGCCCCGACGTGGAGCCCGGTCCGGCGGGCAGCGTTGCGCCCGATGACTTTCCACCCACCGCGCGCGGCGCATATCACGTGCATAGTCGCCGGTCGGACGGAAGCGGGACCGTGCCGGAGATTGCCGCCGCCGCTGCCGCGGCGGATCTGGATTTCGTCATCCTGACCGATCACGGCGACGCAACCACGATCGCCCCGCCGGCGTACCACGGGGGCGTTCTGATGATTGACGGCGTCGAGATCAGTACCAATGGCGGCCACTACGCCGCCGTCGGGATCGACGCGGCCCCGTACCCGCTCGGTGGCGAAGCCCGGGGAGTGGTCGAGGACGTCCGTCGCCTGGGCGGCTTCGGCATCGCCGCGCATCCGACGTCGCCGAAACCCGGTCTCGCCTGGCTCGATCCGTCGCTCCCGGTCGACGCAGTCGAATGGCTGAATGGGGATACTGCGTGGCGTGACGAAAGCTGGACGTCGCTGGCCCGGGTGATCGCCAGCTACTGGATTCGACCGGCCGAAAGTCTCGCGCTGATGCTTGAGCGGGCCGATCCGGCTCTCGACCTCTGGGATGAACTCGCCTCAGCGCGTCCCGTCGTCGGCCTGAGCGCGGGCGACGCCCACGCCCGTCTCGCGGATCTGGACGACGGCGAGGGATACGGCAGGGGGAAGGACTCCGTAGCAGGTTCCGATCCCGACGACGACAGCGCCCTGCACCTGCCGACCTACGAGGCGGTGTTCCGGGTAGCGTCATTGCAGATCGAGCTGGATCAGCCACTGACGGGGCGTGCCCTGGCAGATGCCACGACGCTGCTCGCGCAATTGCGCGCGGGGCATGTCTACACGTCGGTCGACGCCATCGCCGCGCCTGCGCGTTTCTCCTGGACCGGTCGGACGACGGCCGGACAGCTGGTCAGAATGGGGCAGTGGACGGCGGGGGATGCGCCGGTCGCGCTGGCGGCCCGGATCGCGGGGCCGCCCGACGCAACGTTCACGTTGCGTCGCAACGGGGAACCGGTGGTGGCAGCGGAACCGGGGCCCGTGCTCGCCTACGACACGCCGGTCGCCCCCGACGAGTGGGCGGCCTACCGCGTGGAGGTCTACCTTCCGGGCGCACCAGGCACACCGCCGGCGCCATGGATTGTCGGCAATCCGATCTATGTCGGGGGAAGTTCGTCGAGTGCGGCCGCCACGACAGGTGAGTCAGTCGCCGAGTCGGCCACGGCGCGATTCCTGACGGGTGAATGGCACGTGGAGCAGCGCGACGCCGAAGTGTCGTTGACCGCGGATGTCGTAGCGGCTCGGACGGAAACCGTCGACTCCCAGGTCCGGTTGACATTCGAGCTGGGCGCCGGCGCGGAAACCTACGCCGCCGCCGCGCACCCCCTTGGAACCGACGGACTGGCCGGCGCTGCCGCCGTTCGGTTCGACGCCGAGGCGTCACGACCGATGCGTCTTTCCTTCCAGGTGCGGCGCAACGGCGAGTCCGGCGAAGAAGGCGGGCGCTGGCGCCGGTCGTTCTACGCCGACCAGGAACGGCGCACGGTAACGATTCCGTTGAGTCAACTGGCGCCCGTCACGGGACGGCTACCCGTGCAGCCGGAACTGGCAACGATCGGCAGCGTTCTGATCGTCGTCGACACCCTGAACACACTCCCTCGGACGTCGGGCAGCGTTACCATCACCACTCCCCACCTGCTCGCGCCGTAGCCGGCGGGATCGCGCCGGACTCCAGGCCGGGCGCTACCGGCTAGGTCCGGATGGCAAACAGGAAATAGCCGGCGGAAGCGCCGAAGAAGATGTTGGGCGCCCACGCGGCAATCGCGGGCGTGAGCACGCCGGCGCTACCGAAGGCGCCGAAGATGGAGATGACGATCCAGTAGCCGAAGGCGAGCGCGATACCGACGCCGATGCCGTACAGTGCGCCGCGCGGTCCGGTCGTGACCGCGAACGGAATGGCGATCAGCGTCAGGATCAGCGTCACAAACGGAAACGACGCCTTCCGATGCAGGGCCACGACCAGACTCACCACGTCGAAGCCCTGTGTCCGCAACTCGTCGATGTAGTCCTGCAGCTCGCGGAAGGTCATCAGTTCCGCTTCCGGCCGCTCCGCCGAGAACACCTCCGGGGAAGCCAGCGCAGACAGTGTCCGCTCCGCATCCCGGCGGTGTACCGACACCTCTTCCTCTCTGCCCGGGAAACTGCGCTCCCAGACATCGCGTCCGTGCCACGCCGCCGCCGTACCGTCGCCCGCGAACGTGGCCTGCGCGACGTAGGTTCGCCGCGCGAGCGACCACGGGCGCCCCTCGAATTCGAAGACCGACAGCGCGCCGAGCTCGCTCTCGTCCGCATCAAAGTGCAGATAGTGGTAGATGTCGCCGTCGTCGCTCACCAGCCAGCGGCGATTCAGCGGATCGAGCACCTGCACGCGTCCCGTCCGGATCTGTTGATTCAAAGCTTCTGCGCGCCGGTTCGCCCGGGCGAGCACGGTTTCCGAAATCACGAACAGGCACGCGCCCCAGATGACGCTGAACCCGAGAATCGGGAGCGCCACGCGGTACAGACTGATTCCACACGCCTTCATGACGGTCAGTTCACTTGTCCGGGTGAGCACGCCAATCGTGACAAGCGTCGCCACCAGGCCCGCAATGGGCAGGACGTAATAAATGAACTGCGGCGTCGCGTACCACAGGTGCTCCAGCAGCATCAGCCCGGTTGCCTGCTCCTTGAACAGGTTGTCGGAAAGGTCGATGAACGTGGTGATGTAGAAGATTCCCAGCAGCCCGACGAAAGCGACCGTCACCCACCGGAGATACATGCGCATGACGTATCGATCCAGGATGCTGACACCTGCGCCAATCGATGCCGTGGGCACCCTGACCACCGGATCATCAACAACCGTGTTCGCCTGCTGCGCAGTGCCGGTGCGTCGCCCTGCATCTGCCGCGTCCGGCCCCGGGACCTCTTCCGGTGGCGTCGGAACCGGTGACCGGTGGGGGAGTAGCCGACCCGCAAGCGCCGCGCCGGGAAGCCGCCGATCGGCGCGCCCCGTACGCCACCAGATCAGCAGGAGCCCCGCCGCCCCCAGGACGATGTTCGGTAGCCACCGCGCCATGTGGGGCGAGATACGCTGCCCCATGGCCATCGCCTCGCCGGTGAACATCACGACGTAATAGGCAAAGATGACGCCGATGCCAAGCGCGAAACTGGCCAGGCGGCCCTCCTTCCGGTTGCTCACGCCGAGCGCGGCGCCCAGCAGGACGAAGACGAAACAAGCAACCGGAATCGAAAACTTCTGGTGGAGGTGCATGATCGGCCAGTGCGGTGACTGTCCATCCGCCCGCATCTCTGTCGCCCGGGCCTGAAGCTCCGGGATCGTCATCTCCGCCCAGCCTCGGGCCGGTCCGTCGGCAGGAAAGAGCGACGAGGCGTCCACCTGGATCAGCAGCTCCTCGAAGGCGTGGCGTTCGTAGTCCTCTGGCTGCGCGGGGTCGACATGGTGACGGGTTCCGCCGGCGAGAACGATTTCCACGGTCTCGCGATCCCGGTCGACCACGACATGTCCCCGTTCCGCCACGTAGACGTCGGGCCGGCCTGGCTCGCTCACATCCGCAAGAAAGACATCCGACCAGCCACCGGCGGTTGGTGATATCTCCCGGACGTACAGCACCAGATCGGGAAAGTCGTCCACATGGAAGATCCGTGGCTTCACCTCTCCCTCAGCCCGATTCGCCATCACGCGAAACACGAGTTCCCGGAATGCCTGATTCGCCCGGGGCAACGTGTCGATCAAGATCCAGGAATTAACCCCCGCCGCCAGCACCGCGAGTAGGAGCAGCGGCGCAAGAATGCGGGCAAAACTGATTCCGCAGGCCTGCATCGCAACCGCCTCCCGGTCGGTCGACAGCCGCCCCAGGCCCATCAGGACACCCAGCAGCAGCGCCATCGGAATCGTCAGCCCCAGCGACTGCGGCACCAGCAGTGCCAGCATCCGCACAATCTCACCCGGGGCAATGCCGATCCCGATCAGCTCCTCGGCCCGGTCGCGCAGCGGCGGCAGCAACAACAGGAACGTGAAGACCACGAGCGACAGCAGGAAAGGCGGAATCACCTCCCGCGCGATGTAGCGGCTAACAATGCGGAACATCGTCGTGCTTCACACCATCGTATCGGCGGCTACGCGTGCCGGCCAAATTCCCCCGTGCTCCAGGCGCCAGGAACGGTCCGCACAACGCGCTCGATCCCTTCATCGGATGTTGGCGAAGCCAACGTGCGCGCCGCCGGCCTCCGCCTTCATGCGTCGACCCTTCGCCCGTCCGGCGCCCACA
>CAZJYU010000004.1:130711-171850 GCA_964550305.1 uncultured Vicinamibacteraceae bacterium
GGCGCCCACACACACCGAGAACCTGGCGCGACCGGCTCCGATCCTTCATCGGATGTTGGCGAAGCCAACGTCCGCGCCGCCGGCCTCCGCCTTCATGCGTCGACCCTTCGCCCGTCCGGCGCCCACACACACCGAGAACCTGGCGCGACCGGCTCCGATCCTTCATCGGATGTTGGCGAAGCCAACGTCCGCGCCGCCGGCCTCCGCCTTCATGCGTCGACCCTTCGCCCGTCCGGCGCCCACACACACCGAGAACCTGGCGCGACCGGCTCCGATCCTTCATCGGATGTTGGCGAAGCCAACGTCCGATAAGGCATGTTATGTCGACTTAGGTATGGCGACTCGTTCTCTTCTTCGACTTCGGACGCCTTTAAGAGGACCCGCCGGTTCCGTCTTGCCGCCGGAGCTCCTCCAGGATCCGCTCCAGCGTGCCGATCAGTTCCTCGCGCTCCACGTTGGCCTTCCGGAACGATAGCCTGAGGCTGAATCGCTTTTCCGGTCCGGCGTAGTTGTAGACGTACGGCCTCGGTCGTGCCGCCGCCTTCCGCACCGCCCGTACGTGTTTCCGGGTGACCACGCCGTCTCGTGTCAACCGCTCGATCAACGCCGTCATCGCGCTCGGGGTACGCTCACGTACGATCGCGAGGAGGAGCGACTTCGACGTAATGTTGGCCAGCTGACAGAGTTGCTTGATGTCTTCCGGCATCGCCTGTAGGGATAGCGACTCCGTAACGGAAGTCCGCGACTTGCCCAGCCGGCGCGCCATCTCGTCGTGCGTGTAGTCAAACTTCCTGGCGAGGGCCGCCAGCGCCTCCGCCTCCTCGAACGGTGTGAGGTCTTTCCGCTGCAGGTTCTCGATCAACGCAAGCTCGACGGTTTCCGCGTCGTCAGCCTTCCGTATGATGGCTGGCACCTCCGTCAGTCCTATTTGCAGCGCTGCCTGGTAACGCCGTTCACCGGCAATGATTCCGTAGCGGCCCTCCTGTTCACGAACGATGATCGGCTCAAGGATGCCTTTCTCGGAGATCGACGCCATCAGTTCCGAGAGATCGCCCATCTGCTGCCGCGGTTGTTCCGGATTTCGATCGATCCGGTCGATGGGTAGCATCCGGCCGACCGGTTCCGTTACCGACGACGCGAGCGCCTCGACGTAGTGGGCGGAGTGACGCATCTGGTGCGTGTTTGGCAATCCACGTCTAGGCACGGTTCATTACCTCTTCGCACAGGCTGAAGTAGTCACTGGCCCCGGTTGAGTCCGGGGCGAACGCGAAAATCGATTCCTTGTACGCCGGGCTCTCCTCGAGCCGTACGTTCTTCTTGATGATGGTTCGGAACACCTTCTCACCGAACACCTGCCGGATCTGATCACGCGTGTCCCGGGCGATCGTCGTTCGCCGATCGTGCATCGTGACGAGCACGCCGAGAATGTTCAGAGAGGGGTTGGCACGCTTCCGGACCTGCGCCACGGTTTCTAGCAGATCGTCCGTTCCCTCCAGGGCGAAGTACGAGGATTGAATAGGGATCAACAAATCTGTGGCGGCCACGAGCGCGTTCACGGTCAGCAGGCCGAGCGTCGGCGGACAATCGATCACGATGAAGGGATATGGATCCGTCAAGGCATCGATCCGGTCCTTCAAACGGAAGTGGGCATCGAACTCCCCCACCAAATGGGACTCCAGTTTGGCAAGTGTGATCCGGGCGGGGGCGATCGACAGGTTTTCCTGTTTCGACGGGACGATGACGTCGGCAAGCAGGCATGAGGCGTCGACGATGGAGTCGTAGACGGAGGGTCGATCCGGTTGCGGATCCAGGAATGACATCGTGCTGTTCGCCTGCGGATCGAGGTCGATCAACAGCGCCGGCTTGCCGTGCAGTGCGAAAGCGGAAGCGAGATTGATGGCGGTGGTGGTCTTGCCTACACCGCCCTTCTGGTTGGCGATAGCGACAATCATGCGGTCGGCCTGTGGACGGATAGGAGGATTAACAATGCTGCGGTCCGTCCAAGAGTCCACACCACAGTTGGGCGGATTCTAGGAACAGGTCCGAGCGATGTCAAGAATCAGGCAGTGAACGGAGTCTTGCGGCCCGGCTCGGGGTGAGCAACGTCGGGCCGGCGATGTCGGCCGGCCGACATCGGACTACATCTTGTACTTGCCCAAGTCCTCCGGGTCGAGGTTCTCCAGCCACTGCGTGAGGCGTTCGGAGTCCCCCTTGTCCGGTGTGAACTCGAGGTTCTTGGCGTTCTTCACGACCGTTTCCTCGACGAAAATCGGCGCACTCACGCGCAACGCCAGCGCGATGGCATCGCTCGGCCGCGCGTCGACGGCGATCAGTTCGCCCTGGAACCGAACGTGAATCAGGGCGTAGAACGTATTGTCCTTCAGATCGGAAACCACGATCCTCTCCACCGCGCCGTCTAAGTCCGCAATCACGTTGCGAAGCAAGTCGTGCGTCATCGGCCGGGGCGTCGTGACGTTTTCTATCTGCAGGGCGATGGCGTTCGCCTCGAATATACCGACCCATATCGGCAGCACCCGACCACCCGCGTCGTCACGCAGAATGACGATCGGCATGTTGGTAACCGGGTCGACCATCAGCCCCTTAATCGTCATCTCGATTTGCATTACGTCACCTCGCCCCAAACACTGTTCGGGCCCGCCCGCCGCACCGCCACCTCGAGGAGCCGTCCGCGACAATCCGGCCCGGCCCGAAAGTTGACCGGCGTATTTCCGGCAGTGCGTCCAGTGAATTCGTCGGTCCGCTCACGGCGGCGGCTCGGTCCGTCGGCCAGCACCTCCACCCGCTGCCCCACCATGGCAGCGTGCAGGGACCGTTGGATGTCCTGTTGCTGCTCCTGCAGCGCCATCAGGCGCCGGCCCTTCTCTGCCTCCGGGACCGTGTCCGGCATCCGGCGACTCGCCAGCGTGTTGGGCCGTTCGGAGTACTTGAAGGAGAACATGCCGTGATACCGGACCGTGCGCGCCAAGCTCATGGTCTGCTGGAAGTCATGCTCCGTTTCCCCAGGGAACCCGACGATCATATCGGTCGATAGTGCAATATCCGGCACCGCAGCCCGGATCTCTTCGATCAGACCAAGATACCGTTCGCGCGTGTGTCGCCGCCGCATCAGGCCAAGGACCCGCGTCGAGCCCGATTGCACCGGCAGGTGCAGGTGCCGGCAGACTTTCGGCAGGTCCCGGATTGCCTCAATCAGACGGGTAGTGACATGCCGCGGATGCGGACTGGCGAAACGTATCCGCAGAATACCCGGCACGTCGTGCACCAGTTCCAGGAGACCCGCGAAATCGCACCCAGGTCGGTCTGGCGCCTGATAGTGGTTGACGATCTGCCCCAGCAAATGAACCTCGCGGCGGCCTGACGCCGCCGCCTCCGTCACCTCGGCGACGATCTCGGCCGCCGGCCGCATTCGCTCGTGTCCCCGCGTATAGGGAACCACGCAGAATGAGCAGAAGTCGTTGCATCCCTCGATGATGGTGACGAATGCCTTGACCGGGTCGCTGCGTACCGCGACGCCGAGTGGAAACGAGACGTTGTCGTACGGGTGAACGTCCACCACCGGACGTCGTATCCGGTTCGCGGTCTCTACGGCCTCCGGTAGTTCCATCAGCGCCTGGGTGCCGATGACGACGTCAATCATCGGCGCCCGGTCCAGTAACCGCTCCCCTTCCTGCTGCGCAACGCACCCCGTAACGGCGATCACTGGCCGTTCGTCCGGGCTGGTGTGGCGGAACCGGTCGAGCCGTGCGAACAGCTTCTCCGCAGCGCGTTCTCGCACACTACAGGTGTTGATTACGAGCAGGTCGGCATCGGCGTCCGCCGCCCCTGCGGGCGCGTAGCCGGCCTCTTCGAGCAAGCCGGCGAGCCGTTCCGAATCATGGACGTTCATTTGGCAGCCAAACGTCTCGATGTGGTAGGTCGGGGGCAAGCTCTCTGACGTCAGGCCATTGCCCGCAACCCGCGTCCGGCATCCCATCGGCATTTCCTAGCCTAACCCGATTCCCGTATCCCACGAGTACCGGTCGCGGCCGCCGACAACGACCTGCGGCCGTCCGGCATTCGCTCATTTATTCGCCTGGTCTTCGCCTTTCGCCCCCGCCTGGGCGAGCAGTTCTGCGGCGCCGGCCTGCGCCGCCCCACGACGCCGGCCAGTCATCAGGCGCGTTAGTTCCTCCACCCGGCCGGTGTCCGACAACCGCTCGACTCTGGTTCGCGTGCGACCGCCAGCCACTTCCTTCGACACTCGAAAGTGGGTCGTGGCGTGTGCCGCCAACTGCGGGGAGTGCGTCACGCATAGAACCTGGAACCGCTCCCCCAGCCGTCGCAGGCGCTCCCCTACCCGATAGGCGGCGTCTCCCCCGATGCCGGTATCGACCTCGTCGAAGACCAGCGTCTTGCCCCGGTCATCTACGGTCGCCAGCGTCTTGAGGGCCAGCATGACGCGGGATAGTTCGCCACCGGAGGCAACCTTCGAGAGTGGCTTGAGATCTTCTCCAGGGTTGGCCGAGAAAAAGAGTTCCGCGGTGTCCGTGCCACTGGCTCCCCAACGGGACTCATTCGACCCGTGCTCGAGTCGAACCTCGAAACGGCCGTCCGGGATTCCAAGTGCGCGCAGCTCGCGAGCCAATGCCGGCGCCAGGGCGGCCGCCCACTCGGCACGGCGCGCCGACAGCACCGTTGCCGCAGCCAGAAAGGCGTTGCGCGCCGCGTACACCGCGGCCGCGAGCGATGCCAGGCGCGCGGCATCATCTGTCGTCTCGTGCAGCGCGTCCGAGATTTCCCGGCGGCGGTCAAACACCGCGGACAGGCTGCCCCCATGTTTCTTTACGAGACGTTCGATGTCGGCGAGACGAGACTCCACTTCGTCAAGCCGCGCGGGCGATGCCTCCGCATCGGCGGCGCACGAACGCAGCGCCCGGGCCATCTCCTCCAATGCGGCGTCGACCAGCGCGCGCTCCTCCAGGTAGGGCGTGAATGTGGGTTCCAGGGCGGCGAGCTCCTCGACCTGTCGCCACACCATGGCAAGGGTCGACACTATCGACTCGTCTCGTTCGTATAACAGTCCGTACGCGCCCGCCGCCAGCGCTTGGATGCGCTCGGCGTTCGCCAGGCGCGTCCGTTCGGCTTGTAGCCGCTCATCCTCTCCCACTTCGGGCGCCACACGGTCGATCTCGGCCATCCCGAACGCAAGCGCCTCGGCCTGTTCCTTGCGTTCCTGCACTCCGCGCTCCGTCTCTACCAGGTGGGCCCGCGCCCTGCGCCATGCCTCGTACAGGTCAGCGACCCGGTGAACACACGCACCGTCGCCACCGTACGAGTCGAGCAGTCCGAGATGGGCGCGCGGGTCGAGGAGCGCCTGGTGCGCATGCTGGCCATGAATGTCCAGTAACCGGCGCCCCAGCTCCCGTAGAGTCGCCGCGGATACCAGTGTGTCATCAACGAAGATCCGCCCCCGCCCCATGGCTGCGACTTCGCGGCGGACGATCGTCTCGTCGCCGGTCTCCGTCTCGAACGCCGCCTGCACGACCGCCCGGTCGGCGCCAGTCCGCACCGCGCCACCAGTGCCGCGCTCTCCCACCAGGAGCGCGATCGCCCCGACGATAATCGACTTGCCCGCACCCGTTTCACCGGTGAGGACATTGAAACCGGGTTCGAACTCGCACTCCAGGGCGTCAATGATGGCAAGGTCCCGGATGCCAAGGAAGCGGATCATGGGAGGAACTGACCATCGTATCACGCAGGCTGGGTCTCGCCGCTCCTTCGCGGCTGCACAGTTTGACAATCGTGCAGGCCAGCGATTAGGCTACCGGAAGTCTGCGCTTTCCCAGCGGCGCGCCGGTGTCAGTATTGACGGAGGAACTGAGGTGCGTATCCTTGGGTACCTTGCCTCTGGCCTCTTCCAGGCGCCCGCAGTGACGGAGTCGCTTGGCGAGGTGGGGGGCGCGGTTCGGTTCGTTGCCGCCCTTGCGCTGCAGCCTGATATGGATGGTGGCGCAGAAGCCGCCGGAGCATTCGGCAGCGGCATCCTCAGCCTCATCCTTCGGTCCTCCCTGCTTTCACAGGTAGTGCTTGTCACGCTGCTGATCTTCTCGATCGTGTCCTGGGGGATCATTCTCTTCAAGCTTTGGCAGTTCCGGAGAGTCGAAGCGCAAACCCATACGTTCGTCGAGGTCTTCAGGAAGAGCCGGACGTTCTCCGAGGTCCAGTCCGTCGGCAAATCGCTGGCGGCCAGCCCGCTCGCAGGTGTCTTCCAGGCCGGCTACGTGGAGCTCAATACCCAGCTCCGGCAACGGGGGGCCGATGGGGAGTCCGGCGCCGCACGGTCGCTGCGGAGTTTTGACGCGCTGGACCGTGCCCTGCTGCGCGCCTCGAACATGGAGGTGACGAAGCTGGAGCGGCACGTTCCCCTGCTGGCGACAACGGCGAGCATCACGCCGTTCATCGGCCTGTTCGGAACGGTCTGGGGCATCATCATCGCGTTCCAGGGAATCGGCGAGACCGGATCGACCAATCTGGCGGCAGTGGCTCCGGGGATCGCCGAAGCGCTCGTGGCGACGCTGGCGGGATTGTTCGCCGCGATCCCGGCGGTCTACTTCTACAACCACCTGACCCATCGGGTGAAGTTGTCGGCGTCGGCAATCGACGACTTCTCACTCGAGTTCCTTAGCATCGCGGAGCGACATTTCTCGGCCTGAACATCGAGCGCGATGCCGAAGGTGCAGACAGCGGAGGGAGGCGGCAACGGAAGTGGCCGCCGGCGCGGGCGGCGCGTCGCCACTTCGCTCTCCGAAATCAATGTCGTGCCCCTGGTCGACGTGATGCTCGTGATGTTGGTGATCTTCATGGTAACGGCGCCAATGATGCAGCGCGGTGTGGACGTCCACCTGCCTGAAGCACGACGCGCCGAACCGCTCGTGTCCGAGCGGCTGTTCGTCACCGTGCCCATCGCGTTCCGTTCGGACCGGATCGTGCAACTGGGTGACGACAACGTCCGGATCGACGTCCTTGCAGATCTGCTCCGTGATGAGATGGCGACGCGCACCGACAAGGCGGTCTTCCTGCGGGGCGATCAGGACATCACCTACGGCGAACTGGTAAACGTGATGGACTACCTGAAGGCAGGAGGCGTTGAGGAGGTAGGCCTTGTCCTCGACTTTCCGCGGGAGCCGTAGCGGGATCCCACGGCACCTGTTGTAGAAGGCATGCAGGAAGCGACATCGGCGATTCTCACGGGGCGCGCTCGTCCGACAGGCGAGTTGCGCCGGCCGGTGATGGTCTCGGCCGCAGCGCACATCGTCTTGATTCTGGCGGCGCTTCTGGCGCCGTCGTCCTGGCTCGCGGCTGACAGCGAGGACGACCTCAACGTGATGACGCTGAGGCTCGGCGGTCCGGCCGGGCCGGGAGAAGGCGGCCTGACACCGCTGGGCGGGCGTCCTGTTCAGGAGCTGACGCCGTTGAACGAGGCACGCCTGCCACAGTGGATTCAGCCCCCGACGCCGACCCTGCCCGAGATGATCCTGCCCGTGCCTGATGCCGAGACGAGTCGGCGTCCGGAACCGGAGGTGGAGACGGAGACCGCGCCCGAAGAGGCGCGGGGCCGCACGCCGACCCGCGGACCTGAAGCGCGCGAGGGGACGGCAATGGCCGACACCGGTGTGGAAGGCCTGGGTGACGGGCTCTCGGCAGGCGGCCTGGGCGGCGCCGGCCTTGAACTGGACGTCGGCAACTTCTGCTGCCCCGAGTACCTCGCGACGATGCTCGAACAGATTCGACGCCAGTGGAACGCCAATCAGCGCGTGCCCGGCGTCGTGGTCATCCGCTTTACCGTGCAGCGGAGCGGCGCAATCGACGGAGTCAGCGTCGCCCGCGGTAGTGGTCAGGTAGCCCTTGACCTCAGCGCTCAACGCGCAGTCCTGCTTGCCACCCTGCCGCCGTTGCCATCGCGTTTCACCGAGGACAGCCTGACCGTGCGTCTAACCTTCGAGTACCAGTCATGACACTGACCAGAACACGCGGTTCCATTCGCCGGCTGGCGTCCACGCTGCTGCTGATCGCGCCAACGGCCGGTGCGTGGCTGCTGGCCGGGCAACAGCCGCCCACCGGTCCGGCCCCGGCCCAACGCTCGGAGGTGGATCTCCGCATCGGCGGCCGCATCGGCGCGCAACCCCGCTTCGCAGTTCCTGATTGTCTTGCTTTGACAAGTGATCAGGAGACGGTTGCGGTAGCCTCGACCATCGCGCAGGTGCTCTGGGACGACCTGGAATTCGAGCGGGAGTTCCGGATGGTGGCCCGTGACACCTACGCTTCGATCCCACCGGCCCGCGAAGTGACCGAACTCCCCTTCGAGGCCTGGCGCGAACTGGGCGCCGATGGCGTAGTGAGCTGCTCGGTCCGCAGGGTCGGTGACGATCGGATCGAAGTGGAAGCGCGATTGTTCGACACGAACTCCTACGCTTCCGCAGTGGGTGAACGCTACACCGGCAGCTTCCGCAACGTCCGGAATTACGCGCATGCTTTCTCGGACGAAATCCACCGGCGGCAGCGCGGCCTGCGGGGTGTGGCGCAGAGCCGGTTGACGTTTACCTCCGACCGGGACAGTCAGTCGGTCCTCGGCCTCGTGCCCGACCGCCAGACCAAGGAGATCTACATCGCCGACTACGACGGAGCCAATGTACGGCGGGTCACGGTCGGACGTACGCTGAACGTGAGCCCGTCATGGGCTCCGGACGGCCGGGCCGTCGCCTACACCTCGTACCGGAGCGGCCTGCCCGACATCGTGGTATCCCACATCTACGAGGGCCGGCTAGAGACACCTGCCGGAGGAGACAGTGACAAGCACAACTTCCTGCCGGCGTACTCACCCGACGGCCAGCAAATGGCCTTCATGTCAAACCGCGATGGCAATTCCGAGCTCTACCTGATGAATGTCGACGGGACCGGACTGCGGCGCCTCACCGACCACCCGGCGATCGACTCCAGTCCCACCTGGTCCCCGCTTGGCCACCAGATCGCGTTCACCTCGGATCGAACCGGATCGCCGCAGATCTTCGTGGTCGGAGTGGACGGGACCGGACTGCGGCGCATCACGTTCGAGTCGTACTGCGACCGTCCGACATGGTCGCCCAGTCCATACAACGAGATTGCCTACGCGTCGCGCACCGGCCCCGGTTTTGACATCAAGGTCGTCGACCTGGCGACGAACGAGGTACGGCAGCTGACGTTCGGCCTGGGCACGAACGAGAGTCCGAGCTACTCGGCGAACGGCCGTCATCTCGTCTTCTCCTCGACCCGCGGCAGCGGCGCCAAGCAAATCTGGCAAGTCGGCCGCGACGGCCGCGGTCTTCGCCGCATCACGCACACCGGCAACAACGAAATGCCGAGTTGGTCCCGATGACACACCTACCCAACGACATGAAGCACTACGGCTTCCAGCACCTTCGACTGCCCCATCGCGGCCTGCCAGCACTCGTACTGGCCCTGGTACTGTCTGCGGCATGCGTACGTCCCAGCCCGCCGCCGTCCCGGCCGGCGGAGCCTGTCCGGCCGCCGGCGTCAGCCGAGCAACCGGCGCCCCCGCCCGCGCCTCCCGGAGAGCGGCCTGAGGCGTCCCCGGCGCCGTCCGCGTCGGCTATACCGGACGATGACTTCGCTACGCAGTCGCTCGAGGAGATCAACCGCAACTCCCCGCTGCAACCGGTTTTCTTCGATTACGACAGCACCCGGCTGAACGCTGACGCGCGCAATGCCGTGGCGGCTAACGCAACGCTGCTCGCGCAGTACACCAACTGGTCGGTGACGGTGGAGGGCCACTGCGACTCCCGCGGCACACCGGAGTACAACCTGGCATTAGGGGAGCGGCGCGCAATGGCCGTCCGAGACGTTCTCGTGAGCCTGGGAGTCGAATCGTCCCGCATCCGGACGATCAGTTATGGCGAGGAATTTCCGTTTGCGCCAGGCGAGAACCCCGAGGCGTGGGCGCAAAACCGGCGCGCCCATTTTGTCGTTACCGGCCGCTGATCCGCTCGCCCGGATCTGGCGTTTGCGCCCGGACCGGAGTACAGTAATCCCATACACCCCCACCGGAGGACTGGCATGAGACCAACCGTCACCGCAGCCGCGCTGGCGCTGGCTGTCACTATGGTGCTTCCTGCGGAAGCTGTGGCTGCCGACCGCGAACAAGAACAGTTAATGGCCGCCATCCGGATATTGCAGGAACATACGCTCCGACTGCACGTGATGATGAACTCGATTGACGCGCGCCTGAACAGCCTGACGGAAGGCCAGGAGGCTCTCGACAGTGCCTTGCGGCGCGCGTTCGCGGACCAGCAACTGGCGACGGCGAACATCGCCACGGTGGTCCGGGTGGTGCGCGAGCGCGTGGACGAGTCGAACGTCCGGATCGCGTCGCTTTCACAGGAGATCGAGGCGCTACGGGACGCAATCCCGCGAGTACCGCTCCCCACGGCGGTGTTGACGGTGGATCCTGAAACCGGACTTCCGCTCACGTCGTCAGGAGGGAGCGAACCCGAGACCGAACCCGCGGCGGCGAGCGCGCCGGACGCAACCACACCACCCCCTCCGGCGGTGGCCGCGGCGGTCGCTCCGGGTGCCGCCATTTCCCCGCAGCGTCTCTACGACACTGCGTGGGCCGACTACACCAACGGACAGTGGGCGCTGGCGGTCCAGGGATTCGAGGCGTACATCAAGACCGTTCCCCGGTCCGACTTTGCCGACGATGCCGCCTTCTACATCGGCCAGACCTATTTCGCGGAAAGCCGTTTCGATGAAGCCGTCGACGCGTTTGAGCAGGTGCTGCTGAACTATCCCGACGGTGACGTGGTGCCGGAGGCCTCCTACAAGCGAGGTCTGGCGCTAGAGCGGCTCGACGACCCGGAACGGGCCCGACAGGCGTTCGAACTCGTGGTGACGAACTATCCGGAAAGTGACATGGCGGCACTGGCGCAGCAGGCGCTCGACCGTCTCGGCCAACCCCAGCCCTAGGTCGACTGCCTTCGACCGACCGGCGCCGAGCGTCGAGCATTCATATAGAGCAGAACCGGAAACACGGAACACTCATTTCGTTGAGGCGCAGACGCGCGGGGGTTGAAAGCACATCATGGGAAGCGTCAACAAGATCATTCTGGTCGGCAATCTCGGTCGGGACGCGGAGCTTCGCTACACGCCGAGCGGCGATGCGGTGCTCAATTTCAGTCTTGCCACGACTGAGGTCTGGAACGACAAGCAGGGGCAGCGGCAGGAGCACACACAGTGGTTTCGGGTTGACTTCTGGGGCAGGCGGGGGGAACGGATTCAGGAGTACATGAAGCGCGGCCAGCGGGTTTACGTCGACGGACGGCTGCGGCTTCGTGACTATGAGGATCGGGACGGCAACAAGCGCATCTCGGTCGATGTGCGAGCCAATGACGTTGTGCTGCTCGGTCGGCGCGACGGGGCAGGCGAGACCGCGAACCACGGCCGGTCGGACTACGTCGAGGGACAGTCACCCGCGAAGGGGACGACTGTCACGCAGCCCGGAAACGACAGCGGCGCCGATTTGAACGAGGACGATATTCCGTTTTAGGCGCCCGCCGTCGTGTGCCCGGACGGGCGCGACGGAGGGTTATGGTCGGGACGTTCCCGTGCGCCCGTAGCGGTCGTCCAGCCGGACGACATCTTCCAGTTCCGGGGTGGATACCTCGAACAGGTCACTGTCCTCGACTGCGATTATGCGGTGGATCGTGCCGGGCGTGATGTGCACGCGCACACCCGGCTGCATCTCCCACTCGCGTGCGGCGTCACCGGTCCCCTGCTGAAAGCGGAGGCGCCCACGCCACAGGAGAATGGTCTCGTCCTTCCGCTCGTGGTACTGGAGGCTGAGGGCGTGCCCCGCCCGGACGTGGATTACCTTGCCGACGTAACGGTCGGTCCTGGCCCAGATCAACTCGTAACCCCACGGCTTGTCGACGCGGGTCACGCCTCCGCTACCCGTTGGCTCGGTGCCCGACATCGTTCAGAAGTGCGTCTTCCGGCGGCTGGACATCGGGATCCGCATTTCTTCCCGGTACTTCGCGATGGTCCGCCGAGCGAGCGTCAAACCGTCCTCTTCCTCCAATCGCCGCATGATCCGAGCGTCGCTGAGTGGACGCCGTGCGTCCTCCCGCTCGATCATTTTCCGGATTCGCTGCTTGATGGCAACGGAGGAGATGTTCTCGCCGAACGCAGTGGGAAGCGCGTGGTGGAAGAAGTAGCGCATTTCCAGAACGCCCTGGGGAGTGTGCATGTACTTGTTGGTGACGACGCGGCTCACTGTCGACTCATGCATCCCGATGTCATCGCCTACCTCACGCAGCACGAGCGGCTTCAGATGCTCGACCCCATAGTCCAGGAAATCGCGCTGGAACCGGATGATGCTGGTCGCCACCTTGTGGATGGTCTTTTGCCGCTGATCGACCGACCGGATGAGCCAGAGGGCGGACCTGAACTTCTCCCGGACGTAGGTCTTGGTTTCCTCCGGCGTCGTGCTCCCCTTGCTGATCATGCGCCGGTATACCGGACTGACGCGGAGCTGGGGCATGCCGTCCTCGTTCAGGATGGCAACATACTCGTTGTCGACCTTGACGACCGTGACATCCGGTATCACATACTGCGATCGAACCGGGTTGTGCGCGCTGCCCGGTTTCGGATCCAGCCGCTGCAATACCTCAAGATGCTCCCGGAGCTCCGGGAGCCGCAGCCCCAGGCGTCTGGCGAGCTCCGGCAACTGGTGTTTCTGGAGCAGACTGATGTGGTTTCGGATGATCGTCTCGCTCAGCGTGTTGGACAATCCGAACCGGTCCAACTGCAGCAGCAGGCATTCCTGCAGATCACGTGCCGCCACACCCGCGGGGTCGAACGTCTGTACCAGTGACAACGCCCGCTGGACATCCTGGTGGGGCCACGCCCCCATAGCCGCCAGTTCTTCGATGGATGCGACGAGATACCCTTCCTCGTTCAGGTTTCCGATGACGGCCAAGCCGATTTCGCGCAGCCCGTCGTTGTCCGATTGCATGAGCAGCTGCCAGCGAAGGTGGTCGGCGAGCGAGCCAGTCGTCGCGAGCGTCTGCTCGATTGGCGGCAGCTCGGGCACTTCCGCAGGCGTCCGGGGCCGGTAGCCCTCTTCGAGGTAGTCGCCGAAGAAGTACTCGTAGTCGCTGTCGTCCCAGGAGTCGTCCGCAGCCGCACTACTCTCCGGGGGTTCTGACGCCGCCGTTGCATCCGCACCGTTACCCGTATTGGGGAGCGGCTCAACGTTGCCCTGCAGCTCCGTGTCGGCTGCAGAGTCGGGCGGTTCCGCTGCCGCGTCGACCTCGGATGAACTGTCTGCCTCCGGGCCATCGGCCGATTCCATCGACTCGCTCGCTACGCCATCGTCCTCCGGCACTTCCTCGAGCAGTGGATTCTCGACCACCTCCTGATTCAGCAGATCGGCCAGCTCGATCGTCGACATCGGCAGCAGCTTGATCGCCTGCTGCAGCGACGGAGTCAGAACGAGTTTCTGAGATAGCCGCGCCTGGAGTTTCTGATGAATGGCCATCGATATACCCACGCACGGTCCGAACCGGCCGGACGGTGATGAGCCCTAAAGGATCTTAGTCCAAAGATCCGACCGCGCCGGTCCGGCCGGGGCGCGCGTATCCGAGGCGACCAGCCTAATCCAGCCGGAAGTCGGTGCCAAGGTAGATGCTCCGCACCGCCTCGTCGCCCGCCAGCTCGTTCGGGGTCCCGCTCTTGAACACTTCGCCGTCGTGAATGATGTAGGCCCGATCAGTGATCTTGAGGGTCTCCCGGACATTGTGGTCGGTCATCAGGACGCCGATTCCCCGTTCCTTGAGATGAAAGATGATGGTCTGGATGTCCGACACTGCGATCGGATCGATACCGGCGAACGGCTCATCCAGCAGCATGAACGAGGGAGACATCACCAGCGCTCGAGTGATCTCCACCCGGCGCCGCTCGCCGCCCGAAAGCGAGTGCGCACGCGCCTTCGCAAGGGGTGTGAGGTTCAATTCAGCCAGCAGCTCCGCCGCCCGGCGAAGGCGCTCGGCGCGACGCAGCTTCAGCGTCTCGAGTATCGCCAGGATGTTCTGCTCGACGGTCAACCCTCGGAAAACGGAGGGCTCCTGCGGAAGGTAGCCGATTCCCTTCTTGGCGCGGACATACATGGGGTCGCCGGTGATGTCTCGGCCATCCAGCAGTACCCGCCCCGTGTCGGGCGGTGTCAAGCCCACTACCATGTAGAATGTCGTAGTCTTGCCCGCGCCGTTCGGGCCCAGCAGGCCGACCACCTCACCCGGGTGTACGTCGAGACTGACGTTGCGCACGACCGTGCGGCGGCCGTACGACTTGGTGAGATCGGTTATCTCAAGAGAGGACATCGATCGTAGTCAGGAGGAACACGAAGTCGGCTCAGAACGGCCGACACGGGCCGCTTGACGAAGACGTGCGCGCCTCGGCCTGTCCATCCACCGTCACCGCTTCATCGGTAACGTAGAAGGTGACCGCCCGCCCGGTTGTCTCACGGCAACCACTGCCCATCTCCTCGACGATACGGACCGGCGTGCCTGCAATGTCGTACCGGCCGTCGCCGTCCTGGTAGGCCAGTCTGGCGCCGGCGGCGCGTCGGCCATCAAGAGTAAGCCGCACGTCGCCATTGGCATCTATCCGGTCGAGCGTGCGCATATCCTCGCCCAGATGCAACGTGACGGCGTTGGCGGAAATGTTGGTGCCGCCGCTGGCGAGCGTGGCGCCGCCGGTATAGGAGACCTGCCGACCGTTGTGGTCGTACCGGAATGCATCCCCGCGCGAGGTGGCTGACGTCTCCATGGCTTCACCGGTGTCGTGATCGATCTGCCGCAGCGCGGTCCGCGTGCGTACTTCGCCTTCCCCGTCCAGGTTGCCGGTCGATTCGTGGAGTGCGATCGATCCGGCGCGAATCTCCGTATCTCCCTGCCAGAGGCGTGCGCCGCCCGTGTAGATCGAACGCGCCTCGGCGGCGTTGTAGGTGAATTGCTCGGCTGTGGCGTACAAGGGGGGACCTTCGTCGAACAGGCCCGGCCGGACCAGTTCGCCGGTCTCACGCTGATCCCCGTCGAGCTGCAGGACGCCGCGCACCTGCTCCACGGCCTCAATGTCCGGTCCACCGAACTGCACGGTGATAGTGACCGCCTGGATGGATCCCCATCGATCGCTTACCCGGGGCGGACGGCCATCGGCAGCGGCGGTCACCAGAACAAGGGTCGCCTCCTCCGGCGCGTAAGTCGCCGCGTCCGCCAGACCGCGTACGGTGTCCGCCTCCAAATCGACGTCACCGGCGAACTGGGCGTCGCCGAGGCGTGTCAGGTCGTCAAGCAGCCTCGCGTCGAGACGGTCGGCACGGACGATCCGTTCGTCCGAGCCGTCATTCCCCTCCTCGTGGTATTCAACCGCGCCGTCGAAGCGTGCCTCGGTGGTGGCGTCATCAGTACCGTCTGGCCGGGGGCCATCCAGATCGAGTGCATCCGCCCGGATGTGCCGGAGCGTCCCGGCCGAAGCCGGCAGTTCGAGCCTTACATTGCCACCCGCCCGCACGTAGTCGAAGCCGTCAGCCCTCTCTCCAAAACGAATGTCGATCTGTCGTCCCGCGATGGTTGCCCCGGGCCCTTCCGCAGGACCGTGAATGTCGACTCGTCCGCCCTCCGAGACGATCACCTGTCGGATTCCCCCGTCCTCGTACCTCACGACGAGGCCGGGTGCCGCCAGCCTGTGGAGGCGACCCGGCGTCGCATCGCGTCCTTCGATGCGCGAGTTGCCGGTCAATTCCACGCCATCGACGCGCGAAGCATCCGCATCAAACTCGACGAGCGCCCCATCGGCGGCCATGCGCCGGTCGCCGGTGTCAATAGACACACCTCCATCAAAGCGCATGTAGCCGTCGTCGCGCGCGATGAATGCGGTAGCTGACGTGATTCTGGTTTCGATTGCGCTGTCACCCTCTCCACTCCGCAGTTGGACCGTCGCTTCCCGATCGAGGTGCAGCAGGCCGAGGCGGCGGTCGTACCGCGAGGCGTCGCCCGCAAGCGTCATCCAACCCTGTTCGAACCGGGCGGGTCCGGGCATCCGCACGACCCCGTCCGCATCCGCATAGCTTGCTTCGGCCGTGACACCGGTAAGCCCATCGTCCGTTTCGATAGCGACGTCACCGCTGAGCGTCCATGCCGCGTCGTCGCCCTCTCTGCCAGTTGCTTCGTTCCCACGGATCCGCAGGCCCGTCCGGGTCTCGTCGCCGGGCACTGCCAGGGCGACTGCTACCAGGCGGGATCGCCCGTCAGCATAGGCAAACTGCCGATCCGCGTCGATCGTCGACCCGTCCCCCAGGGTGATCCGCGCACCGCGGCTTTGCAGAATGGCGTCCGGATCCGCACCGGCGAGTGTAAGCGCAGCTTCCGGATCACTCCGGTCGCGCACTCCGAAAATGACGGCGGCGCCGAATGCCAAGGCGAAAAGGCCTAGTCCAACCCGCAGGGGTCGTTGCCACATGATCAAGTGCCCGCACTCACTCTATCGGGCGGGTACGGCGTCGGCAACGGTCAACTCAGTATGGCTGATTCCCCGAAAGGTGTTATTGCTCAACGAAAAAGCGAGATGCAGGCCGCTCCCGCGATCGACGTAGCGGTCGACCCGGTCGGCTGCCCGCCAGGCAATCGCGCGAAACCGCGCCCGTCCCTGGCCAACCGTCATCTGCAAGTGCTGATTCTTGAGTCGGCGCGGTCCGTCCACCACGTCAACTGGCGCAGCTGAGAAGATCGGCCGCGGGTTGCCTCGTCCGAACGGCTCCATGGCGGCAAGCCCCCTGACCAGGCGGCCGTCTATTGACGTAAGCGGCAACGGTGCATCTACTGTCAACCGGGGCGCCAGCGCCTCCGCATCGATGTGCTCGTCGGCGTACGCGGCGAGGCGCTGGCGTAACTCCGGCAGTCGGTCTGTCGCAAGCTCCATGCCGGCCGCCTGCCGGTGGCCGCCAAACCGCGTGAACAACTCGCCACACGACTCGAGTGCCGCCAGCAGGTCGAAGCCCGGCAGGCTGCGCCCGGAGCCGTGCGCGTCGTCACCGTCTACCGATAGCACCACCGCCGGTCGGGTGAACGCCTCGACCAGTTTCGACGCAACGATGCCGATGACCCCCCGGTGCCATCCCCTCCCCCAGACGACGAGAAGACGTGCGCCGGCAAGCTCCGAATCGTCCTCGACGGCACGTCGCGCCTCGGACGTAATGGCGTTCTCCTCGGCCCGCCGCCGCTGATTCTCGGTGTCGAGCTCATCGGCATCGTGCTGCGCCCCGGCCGCCGCGCCGGCGCCGCTGGCCAGGAGCAGGCGCATCGCCAGTTCGGGCGAACGCATCCGGCCCGCCGCGTTGATCCTCGGTGCAACGCGGAACGCTACCGCGTCGCTATCGATTGGCTTGCCCGCCAGGTCGCACACGTCGAGCAGTGCCCGAAGCCCTACCGTATGCGGGCCCTGCGACAACTGATCGAGCCCGACCTTCGCAAGGACACGGTTCTCCCCCACCAGCGGAACCGCATCGGCCAGCGTACCGATCGCCGCCAGCTTGGAGAAGCCCGGCAGCCACGCGGCGTGGCCCGTCCGTCCGCACAGGGACTGCACGAGCTTGAACGCAACGCCGGCGCCGGCCAGGTTTCGGTCGGGATAGGTGCTGCCGGAGCGGCGCGGATTGATGACGGCGTACGCGTCAGGCAGCTTGTCGTCGGGTTCATGGTGGTCCGTCACCAACAGGTCGATGCCGAGCGTTCGCGCCCGCGCGGCCGCTGCGTGACTCCGGATGCCGCAGTCAACGGTGACGACGACGCACTGTCCCTCGGCATGCAGGCGGTCGATAGTCTCCGGCCGCAGGCCATAGCCGTCGGCCAGGCGTTCCGGAATGTAATGTGTGACCTCGGCGCCCAGCCGCTCCAGTACGCGCCGCACCATCACCGTGGCGCTGATGCCGTCGGCGTCGTAGTCGCCATGGACCGTGATGGGTTCCCGCTGTTCGATGGCCTGCTGCAGGCGATCGGCCGCGTGGTCCAGGTCCGGCAATGCCGACGGATCATGCAGGTGGTCGAGACTGGGATGCAGGAACCGCTCAGCGGCGGTCGGATCGGATATGCCGCGCTGCACCAGCAGTCGCGCAACCGCCGGATGGATCGCCAGCTCCTGTTCGATGCGTTCCGCCGCCGCCGGGTCACCCGGCCCGGCAGGGCGCCAGGTTGGCGCCACGTGTCCACGTCCATTCTTCGCCGGAGCGCCAGGGGCGGCGTGACTCTCTCCATTCGCGGCGCGCTCTACCACGAGACGGTCCCCTTGCCGCAGACCGCCTCGACTTCCGCAACGAGCGCCTCGGACGGAGACACCCGCGCTCGATTCAGTTCCGCGCGAATCCGGACCGGCGGCGCCTGATCGCGCAGGTCCATTTCCAGCGCCACCTTGCCGGCGCCGTGGTGCCTGGCGAGCACTTCGGCCAGTGCCTCGAAGGTCGCTCGATCGGCGGGAGGCGACACCATCCGAATCGCCAGCCGCCGCCCGGCTTCGCCGAGTACCGTATCGAGCGTCTTGACCTCGCCAGCCGTCAGCCGGCGGGACTCGTCATCCACCTCCACCTTCCCTTCGACGACCACGAGGCGGTCGGTCTCCAGCATACGGCCGTACTTCCGGAACGCCTCCGGAAATACCACCGCCTCGATCCGTCCGCCCTGGTCTTCCACCGTGACCACCGCCATCGGGTCGCCCTTCTTCGTTCGCATGCGCCGGATCGCGGTGACGATTCCCCCGATTCGAACCGACGGCGCCGAACGGTCGAGGGTGGTGATCGTCCGGACTCCCGCCCGTGCGAGGTCATCGCCGAATCGGTCGATCGGATGACCGCTCAGGTAGAAGCCGAGGGCCTCCTTCTCGCAGGCGAGCTGCTCCGCTTCGGTCCAGGGCGACACGTCCGGCAGGCCGTCGTCCGCGCCGTTCGTTTCGTCTCCACTTGAGCCGCCAAACAGGTCATGCTGGCCCTGTGCGCGGTCGTGCTGGCGCCGGGCGCCCTGTTCCAGCGCGCTGTCGATCGTCGCCAGCAGTTGCGCGCCGTGCCGCCGCAGTCCGGCCCCGTTCGACGCCGCGCCGGAACGATCGAACCCGTTTCGGCAGGCGTTGAATGCCCCCGCCTTCACCAGGCACTCGATCGCCTTTCGGTTGACGTGCCGAAGACTCACCTCTTCACAGAAGTGATGCAGCGACCGGAAATTCCCTACTCGCTGGCGCGCCTCGATGATGGCCTCGACCGCCCCGTCGCCTACGTTCTTCACCGCGCACAGGCCGAAACGCACCCCTTGCGGCGTGACGCTGAAAGCCCAGTCGCTGTCGTTGATGTCGGGGCCCAGCATCGCGACGCCCACGTCGCGGCACTCGCCAAGGTAAAGCGCCACCTTGTCGGTGTTTCCCCGCTCGATGGTCAACAGCGCCGCCATAAAGTGTGCGGCGTAATGCACCTTCAGATAGGCCGTCTGGTACGCCAGCAGCGCGTAGGCGGTCGAGTGGCTCTTGTTGAAGCCATAACCGGCGAAGTGCTTGATCAAATCGAAGATGTCCTTTGCCGTTTCCTGCGGCAGCCCGTGCGCGAGCGCGCCCTGCATGAACGGCTCGCGCTGCGCTTCCATCACCGCCTCGCTCTTCTTCCCCATCGCCTTGCGGAGGATGTCCGCCTGACCCATGGAGAAGCCGGCCAGCTCGCCCGCAATTCGCATCACCTGTTCCTGGTAGGCGATGACGCCGTAGGTCTCCCGCAGAATCGGTTCGAGTGCCGGCGTGGCGTGCGTGATTGGCTGCTTGCCATCCTTCTGCCGGATGTACTTGTCGATGACGCCACCGCCGAGCGGTCCTGGACGGTACAGCGCGTTGAGCGCGATGAGGTCGTCGAATCGCTCCGGCTTCGCCTTCCGCAGCACTTCGCGCATGCCGGAACTCTCGAATTGGAAGATCCCATTGGTGCGGGCGTCGGAAAACAGCCGGAAGGTGAGGGGGTCGTCGAGTGGAATCGCGTCCAGTTCGATCCGTTCGCCGGTCGTCCGGTGGATCATCTCTACGGCGTCGTGCAGCAGCGTCAGCGTGCTCAACCCGAGGAAGTCCATCTTGAGCAGGCCGACCCGTTCGATCTCCTTCCACGCCCACTGCGTCGTGATCTCGTCCTTCTGGCTCTTGTACAGCGGCGCAAACTCACTGATGCCGGCAGGTGCGATCACGACGCCGGCCGCATGGACCGATGCGTGGCGCGTAACGCCTTCCAGGCGCCGCGCCACCCGGAGCAGGTCATTCACTTTCGAGTCGTCCCGCTCCATTTCGCGAAGCACCGGGTTCTCGGCCACGGCCTTGTCCAGGGTCATGTCGAGCGTTGCCGGGATCTGCTTCGCCACCCGGTCCGCCTCGCCATAGGAGAGCCCCTGCACACGCCCGACGTCACGCACTACCGCACGCGCCTTCATCTTGCCGAAGGTGATGATCTGCGCCACGTTCTCGCGGCCGTACTTCCGGGTTACGTACTCGATGATCTCGCCGCGCCGCCGCTCGCAGAAATCGATATCGATGTCCGGGAGCGATACGCGCTCGGGATTCAGAAAGCGTTCGAAAATCAGGTCGTACTCCAGCGGATCGACATCGGTTATCTGGAGCGCATAGGCGACCAGACTGCCCGCGGCCGAACCGCGCCCCGGGCCAACCGGCACTCCCCGCTCACGCGCGTACCGAATGAAGTCCCAGACAATCAGGAAGTAGCCGGCGAAGCCCATGTTCCGGATTACGCCGATTTCGTAGTCGAGACGCCGCCCGTACTCGTCGAGCGTGTGTCGCAGCGCACCGCGCGCCGCCAGATCCTCCAGCCGCGGGCGGCGGTCCGCGAAGCCCTGCCGGGCCACGTGTGCGAAGTACTCCTCCGGTGAAGTGAACGGCTCCGGAACATCGAAGTGCGGCAGGTGGTAGACGTCGTCCGGAATACTGACGTCGCAGCGTTCGGCGATCGCCACAGTGTTCGCGAGCGCCTCCGGAAAGTCCGCGAAGACGGCCATCATCTCGTCCGGCGTCTTCAGAAAGAACTGATCCCCGTGGTATCGGAGACGCTTCTCGTCGTCGACGTTCTTGCCGGTGCCGATGCAAAGCAGCACGTCGTGCGCTTCGAAGTCTGCCCGACGCAGATAGTGGACATCGTTCGTGCAGACAAGCGGCAGGTTGAGGTCGGCCGCGATGGGCTGCAGACCCCGGTTGACCACCTTCTGGTCGGGGATCCCCTGGTATTGCATCTCCAGGTAGAAGTTGTCCCGTCCCAGGATGTCGCGGAACCGGGCGGCCGCCGCACGCGCCTCGGCATCCTGCTGGCGCGTCAGCCGCTGCGCCACTTCCCCCTTGAGGCAACTGCTGAGTCCAATCAGCCCACTGGCATGCTGCGCCAGCAGATCCTTGTCGATCCGGGGCTTGTAGTAGAAACCCTCCGTATAACCGGAGGACACCAGCTTTATCAGGTTGTGGTAGCCGGTGTCGTTCGACGCGAGCAACACCAGATGATTCGCGGTGTCCCCCGGTTGCCCGCTCCGGTCGCGCCGGTCCGCGGGTGCCACGTACACCTCGCAGCCGATGATCGGCTTGATCCCCCGCTGGCGCGCCTCGTCGTGGAAGGTGACGGCGGAAAAGAGGTTGCCATGCTCGGTCACCGCAACCGCGGGCATCTTCAGCTCGGCCACGCGGTCGAGCATTTCGCCGATGCGGCAGGCGCCATCCAGGAGCGAGAACTCGGTGTGCAGATGGAGGTGAACGAAGTCGGTCATCATCCCGGCCTCAGTCGGCCCGTATGCCTACTCCCACTCGATCGTGGACGGCGGTTTCGAACTGATGTCGTAAACCACCCGGTTGATGCCGCGCACCTCGTTCACGATGCGGGAGGCGATGGTCGCCAACAGATCGTGGGGCAGGCGCGCCCAGTCAGCGGTCATCCCGTCCCGGCTCTCCACCGCGCGGATCGCCACCGTGTACTCGTAGGTGCGGCCGTCTCCCATAACGCCGACGGTCTGGACCGGCAGCAGGACGGCGAACGCCTGCCAGAGCGCGCGATACAACCCGGCACGGCGCACTTCGGCCACTACGATGGCGTCGGCGCGACGCAGCAGGTCCAGGCGTTCGCGCGTGACTTCACCCAGGATCCGGACCGCAAGCCCAGGCCCGGGAAACGGCTGACGCCAGACAAAGTCGGCCTCAAGCCCCAACTCCTCGCCGAGCACGCGGACCTCGTCCTTGAACAGTTCACGAAGCGGTTCGACCAGCTTGAAGCGCAGCCGCTCAGGAAGGCCGCCGACATTGTGGTGACTCTTGATCGCTGATGACGGACCGACTACCGACACGCTCTCGATCACGTCGGGATAGAGCGTGCCCTGGGCAAGAAAGTCGAAGGAGCCGAGCCGCGCGGCAACCGCCTCGAAGACTTCCACGAACGTCCGCCCGATGATCTTGCGCTTCGCCTCCGGATCCGTCACGCGCGCGAGCGCCGCCAGAAACCGGTCGGACGCATCCTCGCAAACCAGCGGCAGACGCATCCGCGTGGCGAACCGTTCTTCCACCTGCGCCGCCTCGTTCAGACGCAACAGGCCGTTGTCCACGAAAATGCAGGTAAGCCGATCGCCAATCGCACGATGAATCAACAGTGCGGTGACCGTCGAGTCGACGCCGCCGCTCAACCCGCAGACCGCACGCCCCTCCTCGCCCACCTGCGTCCGGATTCGATCGATCGCTTCGTCAACGAACGAGGCCATCGTCCAGTCGCCCGCGCAGCCGCAGACACGGCCGGCAAAGTTGCGAAGGATGGCGTCGCCATGCTCCGTGTGGACGACTTCCGGGTGAAACAGCAACCCGTAGATCCGCCGCTCGTGATCGGCCATCGCCGCCACTGGCGCATTCGGGCTGGTCGCCGTCACTGCGAATCCCGGCGGCGCCGAACTCACCCGATCGCCATGACTGGCCCACACCCGAATGGTCTCGGGCACGCCGTCGAACAACCCGTCCCGCTCCCGTAGCGTGACCGTGGCATGGCCGTACTCGCGCTCTGCCGCCGGAACGACTCCGCCTCCCAGCACGCCGGCAATCGTCTGCATGCCGTAGCAGATCCCCAGGATGGGAACGCCGCTGTCGAAGATCGCGGGGTCGACCTGCGGCGCGCCGCTGTCCGAAAGGCTCGACGGACCTCCCGACAGAATCACTCCGTTCGCACCACGGCTGCGGATGGCAGTGGCGTCGGTGTCGAACGGAACGATCTCGGAATAGACGGAGAGTTCGCGAAGACGCCTGGCGATGAGCTGGGTGTATTGAGATCCGAAGTCGAGGACCAGAATGGACTGATGACTCACCTGCTCACGGGGCCTGCGAAGTTCCTGGCCACAAGCCCGGATGCCGGCGCGGGAGCCGCGACGGGCTCGAACAGGGGCACGGGGACGGGCAGCCGCATCACAGTCTAACGGCGTCCTTCCACCTGCGCCCGTAAGGCGTTGGCTGAATGAACAGGGTGCGTCCATCTTCCAGCACGACGTTGCCCTTCATCTTGCCGTGCCCGCAGCAACTTGACAGCGTCCTCACGCCACCCGAGTTCAGGGCCGCGACAATCTCGTGTATGCACCCGTCGATACGCTGCACCCGTCCATCGATAACCACGGGTACTTGACCTGCACGGGTGGCCGCGCTATCCGGCTCGCCGTCGCAGTGATCGCAATGGAACGCATCCGCAGTCATCGATCCATCACCGCGATCACGATCATCAGAACGAACCTGGCCGCACCGACTACGGCCTCGTGATCAGAGAACCGCCGTGAGGCACCTATCCCGCCGTGCGTCGCCGCCTGCGTGCGCACGGCTGCCGGTATTATAGCGGGTATGGATCGACGTTGCGCCGGCTGCACGTGGGTCCGTTGCTTCATTGCCGCACTGAGCGCCGCCACGCTAATCGGGTCCCCGCTGCGCGCCGCCGGCCAGCTACCGAAAGACGACGTGTCGGCGGCTGAGCGCCGTCTGCTGCCGGCCGATGTCGCGTGGACCCTCGACCTGGAAGCCGGACCGCGCCACCCTCCCGCGTGGGACGGCACACGCGCCTACCTGGCGCTCCGAGACGGATCCCTTGTAGCCGTCGAACTACTGACCGGAAAGACGGTTTGGTCAATCGAACAGAACGCTGACCAGCCTCCCGTTGCCGGCGAGAATCTTGTGATGGCCGCGGCGGGCGCCGAGCTGACCGTCCGACGCGCACAGGACGGTCGCCTACTGTGGACGCGCTCGTTGGCTTCGCCCATCGCCGGGCCGCTCTATTTCGGCGCGGGATGGCTGATTGCGGCCACGGCTGACAATGAACTCGTCGCACTGCGCGCTCTCGACGGCGCCGAGGTGTGGCGCCAGAGGCTCGGCGCAGCGCTGACGGTGCCGCCCAGCGCCGCCGGCGACCGCCTCTACGTGCCGCTGGACAACGGGCAGGTGCTCGCGTTGGCCCTCGACACCGGCGCCCTGGTCTGGGCACACGCGCTGACCGGTCCACCGCAGGGCATTCTGCCGCTCGATGCGCTCTTCGTCGGATCGGCCGATCATCATTTCTACCGCCTGGCACTGAACACGGGCGAAGAGGATTGGTACTGGCGGGCCGGAGGCGACATCGTCGGGACGCCTGCGATCGACGCCGCGCGCGTCTATTTCACGGCCCGCGACAACGTGCTGCGCGCCCTCGACCGCCGAGACGGGGCGCGCCTCTGGCGGACCTTCCTGGAGCACCGGCCGACAAGTGGACCGGTACACACCGGATCGGTCCTCATCGTGACGAGCGTTTCGGAGTCCGCCCTCTTTTTCGATGCCGAGACCGGGGCGCCGGCGGGACGTTACGACGCGCCGGCCGAACTGGCCGCTCCCCCGTACATCATCCCACGGGCAACGGATCGGTTGGCGCCAGCGACCGTGACGCCGCATCTGGCGCTCGCCACCACCGATGGCCGCCTGGTTGCCCTGGCGGAACCCATGGGCCCGACGCGCCTGCCCATGACGTTCCCGCCCCATCCGCTCCTGCCGCTTCCGACCCGGCTCGACCCCGCCCTGATGACGGAGTGGCATCCCTTGCGCTTGCCGGTAGCACCGATGCTGCAATGATCAACCCCTTCGGTGCGTGGCCCCGGGTCGCGATCGTCGCGTTCTTGGGCGCGGCGACGGTGATTGCCATCGCTTGGGCCACTGACCCGTTGCGGTTCGCCACTTCTCCCCAAGCGACGTTTGCGGAGGTGGAGCGCGAAGTGCGCGGCCGGTTCGCGCAGGTCACGACGGCGCTGATTGACGGCGCCGCGCAGGTAGCCGACCATCCGGAGGTCGTCCAGCGCCTCGGCAATCCGGGCGCCGCGCTGACCTCCCTCTTCGACCTCACGGCGACGATCGCCTCCGATGGCCTCGACGTCACGGTCTACGACAACAGTGGCGCGCCGCGCGCCTGGAGCGGCCATCCGTCCGAGCTGCCACGGGAGCGGATCCTTGGGGACGGCGGGTTGTTCGTAACCGCCGGACGGACTGGCCTGCGTCTGGTTCATCTTGAACCGATCCGGGGGCACGGCAACGGCCCGCAGCCGGCGGCTCGCATCGGATCCGTTGCTGCCGAACGGGTGCTGTCGCCGATCGACGGCTTCGCATCCGGAAATGAACCGTTCCCGATCGATTCGCGGCGTGCGCCGGTCACGCTGCAACCGGCCAGCGGGGACGCCTCTACGACGAGTGCGGCGGCGGACGGATCGGGACGATTCGTTCTGGCATCGCCCGGCGGGGAACCGTTACTCGAAGTCGCGGTGACAGCCAACGATCCGGACACGGCCCGGGCGCAATGGTGGCAGACCGCGCGCCGCTGGCTGCTGGCCGCCGTGGCGGCGCTGCTGTTGCTTGCTGCTCTACCCGAACTGATACTGGCGCCGCGCCGCGCCGCGCGGCAGGTGACGGTCCGACGAACGATTCTCGGCGCCGCCGGCCTGGTGGGAGCGAGTGTCATCCTCTGGACCCTCGGCGCCCGGGCGGAGCCGGCCACCAACCGTCTGCTCGCCGACGGAACGGTGATTCGATCGCCCGCCGACGTCTTGCTGATCGGACTGCTGCTCGGGACGGTGGCGATCACGACCACTCGGTTCGTCGACGGCGCACGCCTTGCGTGGCGGACGCGACCCGGTTCGTCACGAGGGGCCATGCTGATGGGACATCTGGCCGCCGGCGGCGCGACGGCGATCTGGCTGGGCGGCTGCGAAACGGTCATGCGCAGCAGCACCACGCGATCGCTCGTCAGCCTGCTCGACGCGTCGATCGATCCCTGGAATCCCACGCGCCTGGCCGTGCTGCTCGGGCTGCTGGTGGGAGCATCGTCCTCGATATGGCTCGGCGCGCAACCGCTCGTGCTGGCCAACGCGCGCTGGAACCGCCGTCGTCACCGGCTCGGCGCCGCGGCTATCGCCGCCTGGGCGTTGCCGTCAGTCGCCATCCTCATCGCCACGCCGATCCCGGCCGGACCGTATCTGCCGGTGGTGGGTGCGATGTTGGGCATCACCCTGCTTTCGCCGCATGTGCGGCCCCGCCTGCGGCACGGCTCCGAATCCGGGCGCCTGACCCTGCTGCTGACCTGCCTGGTGCTGCCAGCCGTCCTGGCCTATCCGCCGATGGCCCATCATCGGGACGTCGCTCGCCGGACGTCCATCCAGGACGACTCTGCTCCCGCGACGGTCAGTCACGCGGAATCGCTTCTTGCATCGCTGTCACGTGTGCGGGACGACATCGATGCCTATCTCGCCCAGAAGCCCGTCCCGGTCTCCGAGGTGGCGGACGGCGGCCCGACGCCGGACGAAGCCTTCGCCCTCTGGCGACAGACCGATCTGGCGGATCAACGTCTCTCGTCGGCGATCGAGTTGTATGACGACGACGGAGCGCTCTCCAGCCGGTTTGCGCTCGACTTTCCGGAGTACTCGGCGGCCGCGCAGTCCTTCCAGCCCACCGGTTGTACCTGGACGGTGTACGGGGAGGTCTCCCCGTTCGGATCGCAGGAACGCCGGCTGCTGCATGCGGAGCGCGCGATCTGCGGCGAAGCGGTAGGTGGCGGGCTCGAGATGGACGGTTACCGGCTGCTGGGATCGGTCATCGTGCACGTGCCCCTCGACTACGAATCGCTTCCGTTCATCCCGGCCGACAGCCCCTACGGCGAACTCATCCGCCCACTATCGACGCAGTCCGTGGCGCCGATGCGCCTCGACAGTGACATTGCTCTTGCGATCTACGGTTGGGGGCTCTCGACGATCTTCACGTCGGGGGCCAGCGCCTGGACGATCGACGAGAACCTGTTCAACCGGATCTACGCCTCGCGTGAGCCGTTCTGGACGACGCTGCGCGCCGGCGGAGTCGTCTCGGATGTCTTCATCTCCAACGACCGAAGCGGCATTTACGCCGTCGGCTATCGGCGCCTGACCTGGTTCGACCACGCTGTGCGGCTGGCGGAACTCGTCGCCATCATGGGGATGGCGTTCGTCGCGTGGCTCCTCGGAATGACCCTGGTCGGGCCATTCACGCGCGAGCGCTACCGTGTCGGGCGCGAGCTGGCGCGGGAGCTGCGGGTGAGCTTCTACCGTCGCTTGTTCCTGGCGTTCGTTGTGATTGCGGTCGCGCCCGTACTGGTGCTGGCGGTAGTCATCCGCAACTATTCCACCGCGCAACTCCGGGCAGACATCCAGGCGGGGGCGGCGCAGACGGCGATCACCGCGCAGCGCGTCATCGACGAACTGGAACAGGCGGGCGGCGATACGGGATCCGTATTGACCGACGACCTGCTCGTCTTCGTCAGCCAGATTCTCGATCAGGATGTGCACATCTACGACGGCCCCCACCTCGTGGCGACCAGTGAGCGGGATCTGTTCGCATCCGGGCTGCTGCCTACCCGCACCCCCTCAACCGTCTACAACGCCATTGCCCTGGCCCGTGCGCCCAGCTTCGTCACCGAGGATCGGATCGGACCGCAGTCCTACCTGGTGGCCGCCGCCCCGATCCGATCGGTCGGGCCGGACGCGATCCTCGCCGTTCCGCTTGCCTCGCAGCAGCGTGAGATTGAACGGCAGATTACCAACCTCGACCGTGGCCTCCTCCTGGGAGTGACCCTGCTGATTCTGCTTGGCGCCGGAAGCGGGTTCTATATCGCCGAACGGATTGCCGATCCGGTGCAGCGGTTGACTCGGGCGACGCGACGGATCGCCCGCGGCGACCTCGATGCCCGCATTGCCACCCGATCCGCCGACGAACTGGCCCGCCTGGTCGGATCGTTCAACCAGATGGCACAGGAGCTGGCGGAACAGCGCCGACGCCTGGAGCGGACCAACCGTCTCGAGGCATGGGCCGAAATGGCGCGGCAGGTGGCGCATGACATCAAGAACCCGCTGACCCCGGTACAGCTATCCGCGGAACACCTTCAGCGGGTCCACCGGGACCGGGGCGAACCCCTGGGCCCGGTGATGCACGACTGCATCGATGCGATCCTGAAGCAGGTGCGGATCCTGCGGCAGATTGCGTCGGAGTTCTCCAGTTACGCCGTCTCACCGCCCGTCGCGCCCGAACCGACTGCGCTCGACGACCTGGTGGCCGCCGTACTCGGGCCGTACCGCGTGGGCCTGCGCGATCGGATCCGCCTGGACATTGACGTCCCGTCCACGCTGCCGCTCGTGTCGATTGATCGCTCACTGATCGCGAGGGCACTGACCAACATCATCGAGAACGCGCTGCACGCCATGGCGGACGAGGGAACGCTGGCGATCGCAGCGCGCACGCGCGACGATGCGGTAGACCTGACCGTGCACGACTCTGGTGTCGGTCTTGACGAGGCGACCCTCGCTCGCATCTTCGAACCCTACTTCTCCACGCGCACATCAGGCACCGGACTGGGCATGGCGATCGCCAAGCGGAACGTCGAACTGAACGGCGGGACCATTGCGGTCGCGAGCGCGAAGGGCGCGGGAACCACGGTGACGCTCCGCTTCCCGGTTGCGGGAGCGACTACGCCAACCTGAGACCGCCGGGTTGAACGTGCGCCTCAACGCGACTCGTCGGCGTCAGGGTGCGGCGCTCCGGCGCTGCGGAGGTTCCTCGTCCTGCGGCACGTCCGGCGCGCCTTCACGCCGCGAGTGCCGCGCGCGGCTCCAGGCCACCGCCAGGAGGCTGCCCGCGACATAGGTGTAGGCCATTACCAGCAGCACCGCTTCCGGTTGCGCGGCAATCGTGGCGATGATCGCGGCGATGAGCAGGGGCGTCAGAACGGAACGGCGCCGGCCCGGCATCAGCGCTCCGACGCTGCGGAAACGGAGGCGGCTCACCATCAACACCGAAGGCACAAGGAGAATCGGCAGCGCGACGAACGCCGTTGCGGGCTCGCTGAAACCGGCCGGCCAGGCAAATACCGTCGCGGCGGGAACTCCTGCCGCGGCCGGGCTGGGGAGACCGACAAAATACCGCTTGTCACTGTCCTGCGCCTGGAGGTTGAAACGGGCGAGGCGCACCGCGGTGGCGGTCAGCCAGAGGAATGCCACCGCCCACCCGAGGCGGCCAAGCGGCTCGAGACCCCAGGAGAAAACAAGTGTCGCCGGGGCGATGCCGAACGAGATGACGTCGGCGAGCGAATCGAGCTGCACGCCGAACTCACTGGTCGATCCCGTCGCGCGCGCGATCCGGCCATCGAGCAGATCGAGCACCATCGCAACGCCGATGAACGGCGCGGCGACCGCGTAGTCGCCCCGCATCGCGTAGACGATGCAGCCCCAGCCGCAGAACATGTTGCCGACCGTGAAGAGGCTTGGCAGCACGTAAACCTCCCGACGCCGCTGCCGTGGCCGCCGCCGCCGGAACATCGCCAGGACTGGACTCATGGCTACGTGCCCACATCGCCTTCCAGGCGCGCCAACACCGTCTCGCCGCCGCGCACGGCCTCCCCAACTGCCACGTGCAGGGTGGCGGAGCGCGGCACAAAGACATCCATACGCGACCCGAACTTCATGATACCGAAACGGGCTCCCTGCGCAATCTCCGCGCCCGGCTCGATCCGGCAGACGACACGGCGGGCAAGTACTCCTACCACCTGCCGGAAAACGATCAACTCGCCGTCATGGTCGACCCGCACCTCGGTGCGTTCGTTGCGGTCGGCGGCGCGCCGGTCGAACGCCGGGAGGTACCGTCCGCGACGGTGCGTCACGGAGACGACCCGCCCGCCGATCGGCGCGCGGTTCACGTGGACATCGAAGAGTGACAGGAAGATACTCAACTGCTGCCACTGCCCTTCGGGCGCCACGTCCGGCTCCGGATCACCGACATGCAGCACTCGCCCGTCGGCCGGCGCGAGCACCGCGTGCGGCCCCACCCCGGCCGGCACGGATCGTTCCGGGTCGCGAAAGAACAGTGCGATGGCGACCGCGAGCACCAGCAACGCGGCGCCCGCCGCCGGCAGGCCGGCAAGCCAGCACGCGCCGCCGGCCGCGGTCGGGACGGCAATGAACGGAACGCCGGTGCGGTCGATCGTCACAGATGGCGGCGCAGGATCCGCTCCATGCGATCCTTCACCTGCAGTTTCCGCTTCTTGAGGGTAGTGCGTTCGAGGTCGTCGGCGCCTGTGGGGTACCGGTTGCCGAGCAGCTCATCAAGGCGGGATTCCAGTTTCTGGTGCTGCTCGGCCAGACGACGGTACTCGTCGTCCTCCTGCAGCAGCATCTCACGAGCGTGCTGCTCTCGCGTCATGGCGCCTCCTGTCCAGAATCATCCTGGCAGCCCGTGACGGGCTGCTCGGCGGGACCGACCCCCGACTCCACATGCGTCGGCAAGCTATCACACGCTCCTGACCGTTTCAACCGGAGTGGGCGCTCCGACGCTCCCGCACCAGCACCGCGTCAGGGCGGCGAACGTAGAGCGGCTGTATGGCGTGCGGCTCGACGGCACGATCCCACCGTTCGACCGCCAGCCGGATCATCGCGGGTGCGAGCGGTGGCCCATCGGTCAGTGTCGCGCGCGCACCGAAACGGGTGGTCAACAACTCGCGCGTGCGTCGAATGCCGTCGCCGATCACGGTCACCGGACGGGCCGCGAGCGCATCGGTCCAGCCATCGAGCAGGGACTCGGCGCGTTCCACGCGAGGTTCGTCGAGTGCCGTCCGTCCGTCCGCGGCGTAGATGCCGCCGAAGATCTCGCGGCGCTGACCGTCAATCCAGGCGACGATCCGACGCGGGTCGGTCGCATCCACGGTTGGCTCCGACCCAGCGCCGACGCGAGCGAGGACATCCAGTGTCGAGAGCGGCACGACGCGACGTCCCCGTACCAGCGCCAGCGCCTGCACGGTAGCGATGCCGACCCGGAGGCCGGTGAACGATCCGGGGCCGATCGCGACGGCATAACCCTCGATATCGGCCAGCGCGACGCCAGCCTCCTCCGAGAGACCCACCAGGTCGTTCGGCAGACGTTCTCCATGCATACGCTCCGGATCGCCCTCGAGCGACGCCACGACCTCGCCGCCGCGCGCAATCGCCGCACTGCCGCTACGCGTGCTGGTATCGACCGCCAGAATCCACATCGCCGGTTGCTCCCGGTGGCGATGCTACCATCGATACGATGATCCCCCCGCCACAGACACTGGCGGACGCGCACCGCACCGCGACCCCCGCCATGCGTCAGTACCTGGACGCCAAGGCGCAGCATCCCGATGCGCTCGTGCTCTTCCGGATGGGGGATTTCTACGAACTCTTCTTCGACGATGCCGTCACCGCGGCGCGCGAGCTGGAACTGACTCTCACGTCCCGCTCGAAGGATGCGGCGGGGGGCGAGATCCCGATGTGCGGCGTCCCGCACCACGCCATCGACAGCTATCTGGTACGCCTGGTCCGGAAGGGCTACCGCGTGGCCATCTGCGAGCAGATGGGAGATCCGAGAAAGGCGAAGGGCCTCGTCCGCCGCGAAGTCGTGCGAGTCGTGTCGCCGGGCACCCTCACCGACAGCGGTTACCTCGACTCCCACGAGGCAGCCTTTCTGGTAGCCATCGCGCCCGTGGACGAGCGCAAGGGATCGCATGCGGCATCGGCTTACGGCGTCGCCACCGCGGAGCTCTCCACCGGCGAGTTCCGCGTGACGCAACATGTCGGCGCCAACGCTTCGGCGGCGGTGGCGGATGAGCTGGCCGCCCTCCGGCCGCGTGAACTGTTGCTGCCCTCGGAGAATGGTGCAGCGCCCTCCATGCCGGGGCTCGACCCGGGTGTTCGCATTACCGGCGCCGCTCCCTGGACGTTCGATCTGGACCATGCGACGCGCGCCTTGAAGGAGCAGCTCGGAACCGCTTCGCTCGACGGTTTTGGCCTGGTTGCCGATCAACATGCCCCCGCCATTCGCGCCGCGGGCGCACTCGTCCGATACCTGCGCGATACGCAAAAGGCCGAACTGGCGCATGTCGGGTCGCTGGAGTTCCGTCCTGAGGCCGACTATCTGTTACTGGACGCCGCCACGTTCGAGCATCTGGAGATTCTCGAGGGCGCCGAGGGTGGACGCGCCGGATCGCTCGTCTCCGAACTCGATGGAACCGCCACCGCGATGGGTGGCCGCCTGCTTCGCGCCTGGCTGCAGCGCCCGCTTGCGGCACGCGATCCCATCCGCGACCGCCACGATGCGGTGGAGGAACTCGCCGCCGGAACGACGCTCCGCACCCGCATACGGACCGTGCTCGGCCAGGTGCAGGATCTCGAGCGACTGATCGCACGGGTCGCACTCGGCACCGCGGGACCACGGGATCTGCTGGGGCTCGGCCGTTCCCTGGTTGCGCTCCCGGATCTGCGGCCGCTCGTAGACGAGCTCCGCGCGCCACTCGCCTTGGCGTTGACTGGTGATCTGGACGACCTGGCGGACGTCCGGGATCGGATTCTGTCGACGCTTGGCGACAATCCACCGGCGTTTGCGCGGGATGGCGGCGCGATTCGCGACGGCGTCGACGCCGAGTTGGACGAACTCCGCGGCATCAGCGGCAACGCCAAGCAGGCGATCGCGGCAATGGAGGCGTCGGAACGGCAGCGGACCGGCATCCCGACCCTGAAGGTGCGCTTCAACCGGGTTTTTGGCTACTACATCGAGGTGTCGAAGGCGCACCTGCACGCGGTGCCGGACGATTACCACCGCAAGCAGACGGTCGCGACTGGCGAGCGCTTCATCACTCCGGGGCTGAAGGCGTACGAACAGAAGGCGCTAACCGCCGACGAGCGGATCCTGGAGCGTGAGCAGGCGCTCGTCGAGGCCTTGCGCCTCGCCGTGCTGGCCGAAGCGGAACGGGTACAGCGGACGGCGCGCGCGCTGGCCGCGTGGGATGTTCTCGCGACGTTCGCCGAAAGTGCCAGGCGGCGCGATTACGTGAAGCCCGCGGTCACCGAAGGCGGCGAACTGACCATCGACGATGGCCGCCATCCCGTGGTGGAACGGACCGTCGACGGCTTCGTGCCGAACGATGCCCGACTCAACGACAGCGACCACCAGCTCGTGCTGCTGACCGGCCCCAACATGGGAGGCAAGTCCACCTACCTGCGCCAGACGGCGCTGATCGTCCTGATGGCGCAGGCGGGTTCGTTCGTCCCGGCCCGGGCGGCGTCCCTGCCGGTGACCGACCGTATCTTCGCGCGTATCGGAGCCTCCGACAACATCGCGCGCGGACGTTCAACGTTCATGGTCGAGATGGAGGAGACGGCGAAGATCCTCCATCAGGCAACCTCCGCCAGCCTCGTCCTGCTCGACGAGATCGGCCGCGGCACGGCGACCTTCGACGGATTGAGCATCGCGTGGGCGGTGGCCGAGTATCTGGTGAGCAACCCGCGCGGCCGGCCGCGCACGCTGTTCGCGACGCACTATCACGAGTTGACCGACCTGGCCGACACCCACACCGGTGCGGTCAACTACCATGTCGCCGCGCGCGAGTGGAAGGACGACATCGTCTTCCTCCGGAAGATCGAGCCGGGACGGTCCGACCGCAGCTACGGCATCCATGTCGCGCGCCTCGCCGGACTCCCGCCACGCACGGTGGCGCGCGCCCGGCAGATTCTCGCGGGGCTCGAGCGGGACGAACTGTCTCGCGGCGGCCGTCCGTCCTTCGCCGGCGCGTCGAGCACGGACGATCGCACGCACCCGCAGCTCGGACTGTTCGAACAGCCGGCGCCTCCCTCCCCGGAAGGGGACGTGGCGGAGAGGATCCGGGCGCTCGATCTGGACCACACGACGCCGCGTGATGCGCATGCACTGTTGGCCGAACTGCAGCAGTTGCTGGAGACAAAGGGCTACGAAACGAAGGAATGACCGCCGACCATCCATGCGCGCGCCGATTTCCGACTGCGATGTCCAAACATCTCCCCAAGCCCGACAAGTCACGCTTTCTCGAGACGCCGGTCGAACCGTTCCGTATCGAGTCCGGGGCGCCCGTCGACGAGGTGCTCCACCGTATGGAGCGCATCTCGTTCCAGGGACGGAACCTCGCCGCCGCCCACCGCGTGTGGCGACGGATGCTGGAAGACGACCTGCTGATCTTCCTGGGGATCGCCGGTGCGCTGAGCGCGGGAGGCCTCCGGTTGATCATCGCGGAGTTGATCCACCGGCGCGCCGTCGACTGCGTGGTGTCTACCGGCGCGAACCTGTACCACGACCTGCACGAGACACGCGGGCGGCGGCACTTCCTCGGATCGCCGCGCGCCGACGACCGGGCCCTGGCCGCCGCGCACATCGATCGGGTCTACGACACGTTCGTCGACGAGGACGAGTTCGTTCGAAACGACATCTGGATCGCGCAGTTCGCCGCGACGCTCGAGGCGCGGCCCCATACGACGCGTGAATTCCTGTACCGGCTGGGCGAGCATCTCTGGAACGAGACCCGGACGGACGGCATCCTGACTGCCGCCTATCGGATGAACGTGCCGATCTTCTGCCCGGCCATCGCAGATTCGTCCCTTGGCATGGGGCTGTCCCAAGCGCGGCACGATAGTACGGGCGGCGACGCCGTCGGACAGATAGACGTTATTGGCGACATCATCGAATCGGCGAATCTCGTGATTCGCCGGCCGCGGACGGCATCGGTCGTGCTGGGTGGCGGCACCCCCAAGAACTTCATCAACCAGGCATCGGTGGAGGCGGCCTTCTTCCAGGACGGGATCGAGGGCCATCGCTACGCGCTGCAGGTAGTGACCGACGTTCCGCACTTCGGCGGCGCGAGCGGATCGACGCTGGACGAGGCGGAGAGCTGGGGAAAACTCGCGACGGACGCGGATCGTGTGACGGTCTCGGCCGACGCGACGATCGCCCTTCCGATCCTGGCCACGGCGCTGGCAACGTCGGCACGTGAATGTCTCGACGCCCGCCACCCCCCTACCTTCGACCTGTCGGCCCGCGCTCTGGTGGTGGATGGCAAGCCGGTGCCGGTCGACCGCTTCGACGGCGACGCGGCGGCCACAGACTGACGACGACACGGCGATCAGCGCGGTTGCTGCTGCGTCACGCAGTGGATGGCGCCCAGACCCGCGACCAGGTCCAAAGCGTGAACGCCGACCACCTCCCGATCCGAAAAACAGCGTTCCAGCACTCGAAGCGCCTCCCGATCCGCAGGATCGTTGAACGTCGGCACCAGCACCACGTCGTTCGCAACGTAGAAGTTGAGATAGCTTGCCGGCAGCGGCTCCCGGTCGAAGGCGCGCGGCCGCGGCACGGGTAGCGGCACGACATCCAATGGACGGCCGCGTGCGTCGCGCATCCGTTCAAGGGCCGTGACGTTCGCCTGCAACCCGGCATGCTGCGGAGCGCTCCGTGGCGCTACCGCCACGGCAACCGTCGACGGGCCGACGAACCGCGCCAGGTTGTCGACATGTCCATGCGTGTCGTCCCCGGCCAGCGTCGCGTCGTCGGTACGTCCCGGCAACCACAGGACCTGCGCGACGCCGAGCGTCCGGCCGAGCACCCGTTCGATCTTCTCGCGTGGCAGCCCCGGGTTGCGCGCCTGAACGCTCCCGAGCAGGCAGCTTTCGGTCGTCAGCAGCAAGCCCTCGCCGTTGACGTCGATGCTGCCCCCCTCAAGCACAACGCGAGCCTCTCCCGCCCGCACGTCGATCCGATCCATTCCCAGGCGGAGGGCTATCGCGCGTGGCAAGGCGTCGTCGAGCTGATGGGCGCGGTACCGGGACCAGCCGGTGAAGCGCCAGTCGGTTGCGACGACCGTCCGCCGCGCGCCACGGCCACGCACGACGAAGATCGGGCCGCTGTCGCGGATCCACGAGCGGTTCGTCGGGACCACGTGAATGTCGACCCGCGCGGTGTCGACGCCGCTCCGCCCGAGGCGGTCGAGCGCGCGCGCCCTGAGCCGCGCGTCCTGGCACACGAGCGCGACGCGCTCGCCCCGGATCAGGTGGCGGATCATGTCGACGTAGCACCACTCGACCGTGGCGGTCTTCACCCCCCAGTCGTCGCGATTGTGGGGCCAGACGAGCCAGGTGGCGTCGTGCGGTTCCCATTCGGCCGGCATCCGGACGCCGGCGCGCCGCTCATTCATCGGTCCACTGCGTTGCCGAAAACCGCTCCGGACAACACGGTATACGGATCAACAACCAGTATTGCTTCACTTGCCGTGGCGCCCTAACGCACTCCGGGCGTCCTGCGTCTGTGGGCTCTACGCCGGCAGGATGTTCCGGTCGGCGTAGTGGTTCCAGCCGAACGCTTCCTTGATCGCCATCGACAGGTCGAAGCCGTGCTGCACGGACTCGGGAACGGTCAGGTTGAAGTCGAAGGGGAAGATGCTGTGTCCTTCGAACTCCTCGTTCCACGACCCGACGATGTAGACGGGGGCGGGCAGTCGTGCCGTGCCAAGCACGTCCCGCCACTCGGTTGCGACGAGGTACTCGTTCAGGTGGACGTCGCGCATCAGCTTGATGAAGTCCGTGTAGGCGCCGCGGCCGATCTGCAGCGTCGGGAACCCCGGCTTGGCGAAGCCCGGTGACACGTTCGGAATCACCGCAATCCGCTGCCCCGTGAACACGTTCCGGAGGGATCGCATCTCGGCGTAGTTGGCCCGAAGGATGGTGAGCTGATTCTCGATGTAACGATCGGTCACCGGCACCGTCCGAGCCACCGCAGTCGGTTTCAGTGCGGCATGGTGGTAGACGTAGATGGCATCGAAGTTGGCGGCGCGCTGCACCCGGTCTTGTGAGTAGTGGCCGGTCGGCGACAGGAACAGTTCGTCACCCACCAGGTACGGGTGGGCGCCGTAGATGTCTCGGAACCAGTCCCGGAACACGCGGAGGGCCTCCGTAATGGCCTCGTAGGCGATAGAGTTGGGCGGCACCGGACCCCACGTGTGCGACCCGAAGACGAAGATCACCGGCCTGCCGTCAAGCGCGAAGATCCGTGCCGGGGTCTCGTCCCTCACCTCCACCAGGAAGCGGGCCATCATCTCGAAGTCGTTGTGCATCCAGTCGGTGGTGCCCCGACTCCGGAAGTCGAGTCGTTGGGTCGGGTTGCGCAGGTGGGCAATCGTATTCTCGTAGATGAGGCAGACATGGCGCGTCCCGACGTTGGGCGCCTGCAGGTACCCGCGACGGTAGTTTCCCTGGTTGTCGGAGTTGACGGGATCGCGGGTGGGGATCCAGCTCAGCGCGTCGACCGTCACCCCGAACTCGTTCTTCAACTCGTTGAACGTCGTCTCGACCTCCGGATCCCACGACAGGTAGTTCCCTCCCTTGAAGCGGCTCGTCTGCAACGCCGGGGGCCGTTGGAGTGACTTGTACCAGCCGTAGTGCCACGCGATGGTAATCGGGCGGGGCCGCACCTCGAGCCCCTCGGCGTACTGCTGCACCGAGTGGCCAATCGAAGTGACTGCCTCGTTATCGATCACGCCCCGGCCGAAGACGTCCACACGGGGATCGAAGCCGCTCGCCGGCTCCAGGCGGAAGCCGCGCCGCGCGAAGAGGGCTGAATCGGCCAGGCGCCGGTCGGCGGGAGTCACCGCTCCGTTGCCGTCAACGTCTGCCACCCACGAGGGAAGCAGCACCGGGTCCTGCGCCTTCGTTACCACCCCGTCGGTAACGGCGCCCGCAAGTGCAGCCCCGCCCGCCGCCAGGAAGCGGCGCCGTGTGGTAGACCGGGCAGACGCGGTGAGTTCGTTCATGCTCGGAACCAACGGCGTCCTCCGGCAGACGCCGGCTCGCCCGTGCGCGCGGCGCCAGACGGCCGCGAAGCGGTTAGGCTAGCGGAGGGAGGCGGCGCAAGGCAAGGGCGCCGACCGGGAGGCATCGCGGGTGTCAGGGGGCTTCGTACATCGGATCGACCCCGTTCTGCTGGACATCGGAGGAGCCTACCTCTGGTGGTACGGGCTGGGGTTTGCGCTTGGATTTCTTCACTTGCACCTGTTTCTGAGGCGAAGTCAGCGGCAGCTGCACCTGTCGCTGCGCTCGGTCTGGACTCTGAGCCTGCTTCTGATCGTCGGAATCCTCGCCGGCGGTCGCGCCGTCGAGGTGGTGTTCGACGAGTGGTTCTTCTACCGGGACCACCCACGGCTCATTCCCGCGTTCTGGCTCGGCGGGATGGCAACGCATGGGCTCATGGCGGGTGGCGCGCTGGTCGCCTGGACCTATGCCCGGTGGCGGCGCCTCCCGCTTCACTACCTGGCAGACATACTCGTGATTCCGGCGGCGTTCCTGCTCGGCATGGGACGGATCGGCAACTTCATCGACGGTCAGATCGTGGGCTCGGTGACCGGCGTCTGGTGGGGAGTGCAGTTTCCCGACGCGGACGGATTCCGGCATCCCGTGGTCCTGTACGACGGCGTTAAGAACCTCATGCTGATGGGGTATCTGGTGTACGTGCGGCGGACCAGCCGGACCCCCGGCGCCGTCGCGGCACGCTTCGTATTCTGGTACGCGGCGCCCCGCATCGTGATCGATCTGTTCCGCGACTACCCGACGCATCGCCTCGCCCTCGGGACCGGCCAGACGCTCAATATCGTGATGGCCTTGATCGGTCTGGTACTGCTGTACCGCTCGCGCCTCCGGCGGTTGGGACGCCTCCGCCGCCTGCCGGCGCTGTCGGAACAGCCGGCACGGAGCGCGGCCGGGCCGACGTGGGCGCAGCGGATAGCCTTCGGACTCCTGCTCGCCTTCTGCCTGACGATTCCGAGCAACTGGACCCAGAACATTCCGGTGCGTTACGGTGACCGCCACGCCGGGATGGTCCATTCGGTCCTTTACCCGGACATTGATACGACCGCGCCGCCCTAGCGGCCAGATGCCCTCTGCGGGGCGCGAGGCGGATTTTGGTAAGCTATCCGGTCTGGGGCGCGGCGGTGCGCCCGGTCATGGGACGCTCATGAAGCGATCGGAACGGCACCACCTGAAGGCGAATCCGCTTGCCACGCTGCTCGCGGATCTGAGCGAGACCAACTGGTTCAGCACTCGCGCGGTCAGCGGTGCGGCGGTGGTGGCAGGTGCGCTGGTCATTGCCGGTGCGGTCTTCGGCTGGCAGCAATACCGGTCCGCACAGGCAAGTGGGCTGCTGGCCGAGGCGATGGCAATCGTCGATGCGCCGGTCGTCTCGGCCGACGGCACGGGCGGCAGCGTCGAGGGTAGCCCCGCGTCCGGGTTCGCGACCGTCGAGGCGAAAATGGAGGCGGCGTTGCCTCGGTTGCTCGAGACCGCGGATGCCTATCCGGGGCTGTCGCAGGGCATCGCGGCGCGGTACCAGGCGGCGGTGGCGCTCGGCGTCCTGGGACGAGCCGGCGAGGCGGAATCGGAGTACGAGCGCGTCATGGAACTGGATGCCGGCGGAGTGTACGGCCGTATGGCTCGACTCGGCCGCGCCGAGGCGCTGCTCGACGCCGGCAATTTCGAACGGGCGATTGCGTTGCTGGCCGAGGCGTCGGCGGCATCGGTGACCGACGACGCGGGGCTGCCGCGCGATGCGCTGCTGATGCGTCTCGGACAGGCCTACGTACTGTCGGGTCAGCCGGCCGAGGCGGCGTCCACCTTCCAGCAACTGATCGACGAGTTTCCCGCCTCGGGCTACCGGTTCGACGCCCAGCGCGAGCTCAGTACGCTCTTGCAGCCGAGCGACGGGTAACGCCCGCGCCGGTCCGCCGCCTGGTCATGGCTGACGGCAGCTTCACGGTTGGATTGGTGCAGATGGCGTGGCCTCGCTCCGCCGCGGCCGCACACGACGCCGCCGAGGCGGGCATCCGCGAGGCCGTGGCGCAGGGCGCCCGAATCATCTGTCTGCAGGAGCTGTTTGCGTCCGCCTACTTCTGCCAGGAAGAGGACACCCGCTGCTTCGACCTCGCCGAGCCGGTGCCGGGGCCTACCACGGACCGATTCGCGGCTGTCGCGCGGGAGTTGGAGGTGGTGATCGTCGTTCCGATCTTCGAACGGCGAACAGCGGGGCTGTACCACAACACCGCCGCGGTCATCGACGCGACGGGCGAGCTCCTCGGCACGTACCGGAAGATGCACATTCCGGACGATCCGCAGTTCTTCGAAAAGTTCTACTTCACACCGGGCGATCTGGGGTACCCCGTCTTCGAGACCCGTTATGCGCGCCTGGGCGTGCTGATCTGCTGGGATCAGTGGTACCCCGAGGCGGCACGGCTCATGGCGCTTGGTGGTGCGGAAATCATCTGCTATCCGACGGCGGTCGCGTGGCCTGCCGACGGACCGGGGCCGGACGGTGATGCTGAACGCGATGCGTGGCGGACGGTGCAGCGGGGCCACGCCATCGCAAACGGCGTGTGGGTGGCGTCGGTCAACCGGGTCGGCGTCGAGGCATCCCCGGCGGGAGGGCTGCGTTTCTGGGGCGGATCGTTCATCTGCGATCCGCTCGGGCGAGTGGTCGCAGAGGCCTCGGACGCACCGGCAGTGGTCGTCGCGCAATGCGATCGCGGGATGGTGGAGCAGCAACGCCGTGCCTGGCCCTTCCTGCGCGACCGGAGGATCGATACCTACGAGGGTCTGCGCAGACGATTCCTCGACGATGGATGATGGATGAGCG
>CAZJYU010000005.1:0-155148 GCA_964550305.1 uncultured Vicinamibacteraceae bacterium
CGGCGGCGGCGGCGGCGCTGCCACGAATGCCATCATGCTGGCCGGGGTCGGCAGTGCGTCCACCGCCATCAGCGGGATGATCACGACCGCGCCGATGGCCACGACGTGCGCAATAATCGATAGTGGCAGCGTGTACCACTTCCGCGCGCCCACCGTGATGGACGGGTTGGAGATTTCGCCGAACATCGCCGCTTCGACCTTCTTGGGCGGGCCACCCCGAGCCGAAGCCTTGCCACCTCGTGCCGGCGATGTTTGTGACGGCGGTTTCTTTGCCTGCTGCGTGTCAGCCACGGTAACGTCCTCCTGACCTGCTTGAAGCGCGGACCGCGAATTCCAAGGCGGCGATTATAGCAGGCCGATTACCAGTGTCAACGAACGAACGTCCCTGCCAGCGCCTGTCAATCTTCTTGGACACCGAGCTTCGAAAAATGACTCGTCCGCTCCCGTTCCGCAGGCCACCGAAAGCAACTTGCCCGCCCTTCCGGCCGCCGAAGGCGGCATGTTAACTACCGCGTACGGAACCGTCAAACCGCTGCGGGAGCTGGTCCCGACGTCCGTCCCTCTACTGCATCCAGGCGACGACAAGCGGAGCGAAGATAACGGCCACGATCATCATCAGCTTGATGAGAATGTTAAGGCTTGGTCCCGACGTGTCCTTGAACGGATCGCCGACGGTGTCGCCGATGACGGCGGCCTTGTGCGGGTCAGATCCCTTGCCGCCGTGGTGCCCCTCTTCGATGTACTTCTTTGCGTTGTCCCAGACGCCGCCGGCGTTCGCCATCATCAGCGCCATCAGCACACCGGTCACGAGTGCGCCCGCCAGCAGGCCGCCCAGCCCGGAGATACCGAGCACGAAGCCGGCCACGATCGGCGCAAGCACCGCGATCAGGCCGGGCACGACCATCTCCCGAATCGCCGACCGGGTCGAGATCTCGACGCACCGCGCCGAGTCCGGCTCGGCCTCACCCGTCATAAGGCCATCGATCTCGCGGAACTGCCGGCGCACCTCGCCGATCATGTCGTTCGCCGAGCGCCCCACCGCATTCATCGTCAGGGCGGAGAAAAGGAAGGGCAGCATGCCCCCGAGAAGCATTCCAAGCAGGACGTTGGGGTTGTCCAACTGCAGGTTGAGAAGCCGCGGCTCGAACGCGGCGACGCCCCCCGCCGCCATCACCGCACTGTCGGCAGTGGCGCGAAACGTGCTGAATAGCGCAAGGGCGGTCAGCGCCGCTGATCCGATGGCGAAGCCCTTCCCCATCGCCGCGGTCGTGTTCCCCACCGCATCGAGCGCGTCGGTGCGCTCGCGGACATATGCCTCGCACCGGCTCATCTCGGCGATCCCGCCCGCGTTGTCGGCGACGGGGCCGTAGGCATCCACTCCCAGGCTGATCCCGAGGGTAGAGAGCATACCGACCGCGGCGATAGCGATACCGTACAGTTCCGCCTGCGCGAAGCTGAACCAGATCGCCAGGCAGATGACCAGGATCGGCAGCGCGCACGACATCATGCCGACACCGAGGCCGGCAATGATGTTGGTGGCGGGACCGGTTTCGGACTGCTGCGCAATCCGGTGAGCCGGCGGCTTGTCCTTTCCGGTGTAGTACTCGGTGATCTGGCCGATCAGGACGCCCGCCGCCACGCCCGCCACGACGCACCAGAGGACGGCGAACGGAATCTCGAGCAGCGCGATAAGCGCGGCGGCGCCCGCGAAAACCAGAACCGACGCCACGATCAGGCCGCGGTGCAGTGCGCTGCCGATTTTCGCTTCGTCGTCGGTGTTGACGGCGAACGTTCCGAGAATCGAAGACAGGATACCGATACCGGCGAGAAGTACCGGAAAGATCACCAGGCGTCCCTGAAGTACCGCGAACGCCCCCTCGTCGACACCCCAAAGTGCGCTGGCCGTCGCCGCGCCGAGTGCCCAGGCGAGGGCGATTGACGAGATGATGCTGCCGACGTACGACTCGAACAGGTCGGCGCCCATGCCGGCAACGTCGCCAACGTTGTCGCCGACGTTGTCAGCAATAGTCGCGGGGTTGCGCGGGTCGTCTTCCGGGATTCCTGCCTCTACCTTGCCCGACAGATCACCCGCCACGTCGGCCGCCTTTGTATAGATGCCGCCTCCCACGCGGGCGAACAGCGCAATCGACGAAGCCCCGAGCGAAAAACCGAACAGCGACTCGATCGCACTCGGGCCCGCGCCGCTAAGTCCACCGTAAGCGAAGTAGAGGACGGCGATACCGAGCGTGCCGAGCGCCACGACGGTCAGGCCCATCACCGCGCCGGAGGAAAAGGCCACGCGAAGTGCCGACGAGAGACTCTCGGTGGCGGCATGCGTCGTCCGTACCGCCGCACTCGTCGCGGTCCGCATGCCGACCCAGCCAGCGGACGCCGACAGCGTCGCGCCGAGCAGGAAGGCAATGCCGGTCAGAAGCGAGTTACCCGGCAGAAACAGCACCAGGATGACGAACATGACGGCGACAAAGCCGGCCAGGACGGTGTACTCGGTCCGCAGGAACGCCATCGCGCCGCTGCGGATCAACGCGGCGATGCGCTGCATTCGAGCCGTGCCGGGTGCGTGGCCGTTGATACGGCGGATCAGAAACAAGGCGAAAAGCGCCGCGACGACCGGCGCACCCCAGCCGAGCGCGTAGTACAGTTGCTGTTCCATGCCCCCCTCAATGTGCACGGCGGGCAGCGCCCGCGTTCGTGCAAACCCCGAAACTTAGCGTGCCTTCTCGGGGTGTGTCAAGACACCTGAGGGCTACGCGTCGGCACCCGATCCCGGATCCGCAGTGCGCAGTTTTTCCTGCCCGGTCCGGAGCCGCTCGCCCAACGCCATGCCGCCGGTCAGGAACACCTGAAGGCCCTCCTGCACGGTAAGCGAAGGAAACGAGACAACGGACCTCGGGTAGATGTGGATGTCGCCGAAGTAGACGTGGTTCGTCGGAACATAGACGGCTACGTGCGTCCATGCGTCATCGCCCGCGTCCACGCGGCCGCTCGCAGTACGTCCCTCGAGCGTGAACTCCCTGGTCAGGAAGCCCAGAACAAGCCCCCGCTTGGGATCGTCGACCAGCACAACCCGCTTGAAGCCCACCTGGTTGTCCGGCGAGAAAGCGGTCACGATCTGTCTGACCGTCGCATAGACCGCGCCGAACATCGGCAACCGGAGCAGCCACGCCTCACCCCGGTGCAGCAACCGGCCGAAAAGGACGTTGGTCGCCATTCCACCCACGAGAACGACCAGAGCCACCAACGTCACGAGGCCCAGCCCCGGGATCTCTCGGCCCAGCCAGCGAGCATAAACCGGCCCCATCACACCGTCGATCAGGCCGAACGTCCAGATGAACGCGGCAACGCTGATCGCGATCGGCACGATGACGACGACCCCCGTAATCAGACTTCGGCGCAGCCACTGCATCGGTCAATGCTCCCTGGCGTTCTCACCCTCCCGCACCGCGTACGAGCAGTAGTGCGGCGAGCGCAAGCCGGTACGCCGTGAACGGATCGAGGGAATGCCCCGCGACGTAGCGCAGGAAGTACTTTATCGCGATGTACCCGACGATCGACGAGGATGCCGCACCGATGGCAATCGCACTGAGGCCGCCTGCCGGGAGCCCGGCGCCGACGAGAGCCATCGCCTCGCGCGTTCCCGCCGCCAGGATCGCCGGGATGCCCAGCAGGAAGGCGAAGCGGGCTGCCCGCTCGCGCCGCAGACCGAGAAGTATCGCAACGCTCAGCACCGCCCCCGAGCGGGATACCCCCGGTACGAGCGCCGATGCCTGCGCCGCCCCGAGCAGGAGGGCCTCCCAGGTACCCAGACCACTCTCGTCGCGGTCGCCGTGACGAATCCGTTCAGCGACCAGCATCACGCAGGCACCGGCCGCCAACGCGATTGACACGACCTCGACACTCCGTAGCGAGCCGGTGATCAGATCGGCCGCCGCCAGGCCGACCACTGCCACCGGAATCGTGCCAATGGCAATTGCGCGGAGCAGGCCGCTCGCGCTTTCCTGTCCGGCCCACGCGCCTGGGTCGGCGGCCACGCGGGCGAGAGCGGTAACGTCATCCCGGAAATAGAACACCACCGCCATCAGGGTGCCGACGTGAACCGCCACATCGAACGCGAGCGCGAAGTGGGGATCCACCGTCCATCCGAACAAGGCCCGGGCGAGCAACAGGTGGGCGGAACTGGAGATCGGCAGAAACTCGGTTACGCCCTGGAGGACGCCGAGCAGCGCAGCCTCCAGCAGAGTCACGGACTCGAGCACGGCGCCGGCCGGCCGCTACGATGCCCTCGCCTTCCGCTGCCGCCGGCGGGACCGCGACGGTGAAGCCGCCTGAGTGCCCGACGCGGCCGGGGTCGCGCCCGCTTGCTGCGCCCTTGCCGCGCGCCGTTCGGTGATTACGATGGCGATGATCGACGCAATGAAGATCGTCGAGTAGGTGCCGCTGACGACACCTACCAGCATGGTGAAGGCGAAGCCGCGCAGCACCTCGCCGCCCAGCAAGTACAAGGCCAGTACGGCGCCGCCCGTGGTGCCCGATGTGATGATCGTGCGCGCGAGCGTCTGATTGATACTGGTGTTCACCAGATGGGGAAACGTGTCGCGACGCATGACGCGAAGGTTCTCCCGCACGCGGTCGAAGACGACGATCGAGTCGTTGACCGAATAGCCCGTAATGGTGAGCATCGCGGCGACTACGTTGAGCGATAGTTCGTAGCCGAAGACGACCAGCATCGCGAGCGTGATGGCGATGTCGTGCGCGACCGCGACCACTGCCCCCACCGCGAACGAGAACCGGAAGCGGAGACCGATGTAAATCAGAATCCCGGCCATCGCGAAGAGGAACGCATTGATCCCTCGGCGCCGCAGTTCCTCTCCGATGACCGGCCCAACCAGTTCCTGGCTGATCACGTCGAACGCGCCTATGTCGCTTGCGCTGAGCTCCGACGCGACCGCATTGGCGCCCTCCTCAAGGCTGGCGCCGCTCTCCGGTCCGGTGATCGGCAGGCGGACCAGAACCTGGTTGTCGCCGGCGTCGCCGTACTGCTGAACGACTTTCTCCTCGATACTGGCGAGCGCGTCACGCACCTCCCCCTCGCCAGTCGCCTGGTCGAACTCCAGCACGATGAGCGAGCCGCCGGAAAAGTCGATCCCGAGGGGCAGCCCGCCGCGAACCGTGGCAAGGACGGTCCCAATGCCAATCACAAGCGCCGAGAGCGCAAACGCCCACCAGCGCAGGCGAACGAAGTCGATGTGCGGGACCTTCAGGAGCGGCATCGTCCTCCAGCCGGCTCAGATGCTCAGCGTCGCCGCGCGGCGGCGCGACAAAATGGTTTCGAACAGGGCTCGTGACACGAAGACCGCCGTAAAGACATTGGACACGAGGCCGAAGAAGAGCGTCGTCGCGAACACTCGAATCGGGCCCGACCCGAACTGGAACAGGAAGGCGGCGGCGATGAGCGACGCCACGTGGGTGTCGATGATGGTCAGCAGCACGCGGTCGAAGCCGGCCGCCACGGCCGCCTTGATCGTCTTGGCCGACCCGAGCTCTTCCTTGATCCGCTCGAAGATCAGGACGTTCGAGTCCACACCGATGCCAATCGTCAGGATCAGGCCGGCGATGCCGGGAAGCGTGAGTACGGCATCGATGTAGGCCATGCACGCCATCAGGATCAGAAGGTTCAACGCGACGCCCACCACCGCGTTGATCCCCGCCAGACGGTAGAAGAGCAGCATGAAGACTGCTACCAGGATGAGCCCCGCGATGGAGGCGGCGACCCCGGCGCGGATCGAATCCGCCCCCAGAGTCGGTCCCACTGTCCGCTCTTCCAGGTAGGTGAGCGAAGCCGGCAGTGCACCCGAGCGAAGCGTGATCTGCAGATCCTCCGCCTCCTGCTGCGAGACCCCTGTGATTTGTCCGCTGTCCGTGATCCGCCCCTGGATCGTGGGCGCCGAGCGAACCTGGCCGTCTAGGATAATCGCCAGTGCGCGACCGATGTTCGTGCTCGTCGTCTCCCCCATCTTCCGGGCACCTTCGCGGTTCAGCGTGAAACTGACCGCCGGCTGGTTGAACTCGTCGAGCGAGGGCCGGGCGTTCCTGAGATCGCGACCGCTGACCGCGGCCACCCGTCGCACCAGGTAATAGAACGGTTCGGTCGAACCGACCACCCCGGACGTGCCCGTCAGCACCTCCATGTCGGCCGGGACGACGCCGTTGCGCGCCTGCAGCAGCGCCTCGCGCGAGGCGGCCGGCCCGTCCTCCACCAGCTTGAGTTCGAGTAGCGACGTGGAACGGATAAGCGACTTGGCCCGCGCGACATCCGATACCCCGGGCAACTGCACCAGAATCTGATCCCCACCGATCCCGTGGGGAGCAACAATCGGTTCAGACACACCCAGTTCGTTGACCCGGCGCTCGATCGTCTCCAGCGCCTGACGGACCGACTCCTCGCGGAGCGACGACGCGACCGGCGGACGCATCCGAAACGTATAGGTCCCTCCGACGCCGGGTTCGCGGTCGTAGGACAAGGCAAGCCGCTCGTCGGAGATGGTCCGGAACTCGGCGTCCCGCTCAGGCGGCACGCCCTCGATCCGGATCGTAGTCGAATCGTTCGCCACCGCCGTCACGGTGTCCATGCCCTGAAGCGACAGTTGTTCAGCCAATTGCTCCGCCGCCGTTTCGGTCTCCGCTTGCACCGCGTCGTCGGTCTGGACGCGTAGCACCAGGTGCGCACCACCCTGCAGGTCCAGTCCCAGGCGGACAGTGTCGGCCGGTGGATAGACGCCCCACACGGCCAACCCCGTGACGGCAACGATGAACAGCAGCTTCCACTGCAGGTTTCTCTGCATGACGCACTCCTCTGGCCGCGCCCGCTACGACCCGCTCCGGTCCTGCACCACCGGCTCCTCGCCCTGGTAGCCGCCGACGGCGCTACGCGAGACTTCGATCCGGACCCGATCGGCAACCTCCACCTGTACTGACTTGTCGTTCAGCTTCGTGATCGATCCGTAAATCCCACTGGTGGTAACGATCCGGTCCCCCACCTTGAGCGCCCCCTGAAACTCCCGGATCCGCTTCTGCTGGCGCCGCATCGGCAGCCAGATGACCACATAGAAAATGCCAAGGATCAGGATGAGCGGCAAGAAAGCGGTCAGGCCGCCCCCCGCCGGCTGGCCGGCCGGCGCCTGCCCGGCCATGGCGAACAGCGTAACGGTGTCTGAAGAAGTCATCGACGCGGCTGCTGGGGGTGACGATGCCGGCTGCGACTACGGCGTGAGTGCGTCCGGCGACACGGCCGACGCGCCAGCGTAGGCGTCATGGAAGGCCTGCCGGAACCGTTCGAACCCGCCCAACCGGATAGCGTTTCTGATCCGCCGCATGGTGTCAATGTAGAAGTGTAGATTATGCAGCGTGTTGAGAACAGCACCAGTCATCTCGTTCGCCACCTGCAGGTGCCTGAGGTAGGCCCGCGAGACGTTGCGACAGGTGTAGCAGCGGCAATCCGGGTCGGCTGGCCGATCGTCCTCCGCGAACCCCGCGCCCTTGATCGAAAGCGGCCCCGCGCGCGTGAAGAGTTGTCCGTTCCGGCCATTGCGCGTTGGTAGCACGCAGTCGAACAGATCGATCCCCCGCGCAACCGCCTCCACGAGATCCGTTGGCGTGCCCACTCCCATCAGGTAGCGAGGCTGCTCCGTCGGCAGGCATGCCGCCGTCACCTCAGTCATCCTCTGCATCGTTGCGATCGGTTCGCCGACGCTCAGGCCGCCAATGGCGTAGGCATCGAAGCCGAGCGCCACGGTGGCGCGCGCACTCTCCTCGCGCAATCCAGGGAACATTCCACCCTGCACGATGCCGAACTGCGCCTGGCCAGGTGTCGTCATGGCCGTCCCCGCGCCGGCGGGCGAGCTGCGGATTTGCACATGGCGCGCGCGCGACCGCTCTGCCCACCGCGTGCTCCGCTCCATCGAAGCGCGCGCTGCCGCCTCGGAGACGGGCCATGCAACGCACTCGTCGAACGCCATGGCGATGTCGCTTCCGAGACGCGCCTGGATGTCAGTCGCCGATTCGGGCGTCAGCGTGCGTTCGCTTCCGTCGAGATGTGATCGGAAACGCACCCCTGTCTCATCGATCACCCGCCGAGCCGCCAGACTGAAGACCTGGTACCCACCGCTGTCGGTCAGGATCGGACCGTTCCAGCCCATGAAGCGATGCAGCCCCCCGCGGCGGGCGATCAGTTCGTCACCCGGGCGCAGGTGCAGGTGGTAGGTGTTCGCCAGAATCATCGTTGCGCCGACATCCTCGACCTCGCGCGGCGTCAATCCCTTCACCGCGCCTGCCGTCCCGACCGGCATGAAGGCCGGTGTGTCGAATGCGCCGTGCGTTGTCGTGATCCGGCCACAGCGCGCCCCACCGTCGGTCGCCGTCAACTCGAAACCAAAGGTGTCCCGGGCCGTTTCGCCGCTCACGCTCGCGTATACTACAGGCCACCTGTGCAGCGCTTGCGCGTCGGCGTCATTTACGGTGGCCGGTCGAGCGAGCATGAGGTCTCCATCGCGTCGGCCGCGTCTATCGTTGGCCAGCTCGATCCTGCACGCTACGACGGCGTGGCCATCTATATCGATCGGGCCGGACGATGGTCCGTTCCGGCCACTCCCCCCGCCAACCCGTCGGCCGGCACGGTTATCCGCGAGGCGCGGGGCAGCAACGCGGCGGTGGCCGACGGCGGCACCGACCGGGAAGGGGCGATTCTCGCGAGTCTCAGCCTCGATGTCGCGTTTCCAATCGTGCACGGCCCTGGTGGCGAGGACGGCACGCTTCAGGGACTGCTTGAGATGGCCGATCTGCCGTACGTTGGTGCGGGCGTGCTTGGCTCGGCGGTTGCGATGGACAAGTCGGTGTCCAAAGTGCTGCTTGCCGCGCACGGCCTGCCCGTGGCGCCATACGTGGTGGTACGTGCAACCGCCTGGGAAGCCGCTCCCGACGAGGTCGTTTCGCGAATCGCGGGAACCCTCGACTACCCGCTGTTCGTCAAGCCGGCGAACCTCGGATCCAGCATCGGCGTGTCGAAGGTAGTGGAGGCCTCGGCCCTGCCGGCGGCGCTCGAGAATGCCCAACAGTATGACGACACCCTCGTCGTAGAAGCCGCGGTGCCGGACCCACGCGAGATCGAGTGTTCCGTGTTGGGCAACGACGTGCCCGAAGCATCGATGCCCGGCGAAGTGATCCCGGCTGGCGAGTTCTACGACTACGAGGCGAAGTACCTCGACGACCGCTCACAGGTCATCGCACCGGCCCGGTTGAGCGGTGCGTGGACAGCGACGATTCGGACGATGGCGGTAGAGGCCTACCGCGCGCTGGGGTTGGCCGGAATGGCACGGATTGACTTCCTGCTTGACGAAGCGTCCAGGCGCTTGTATGTGAACGAAGCCAACACGCTGCCCGGCTTCACGACGATCAGCCAGTATCCGAAGATGTGGGAAGCGTCCGGTCTCGCGTATCCGGCCCTGCTCGACCGGCTGATCGATCTGGCCCTCGAACGGCATGCGCGCCGGCGGCGCACCGGCCGATTGCAGGCGAGACAAGACCGGCAGATTGGTTAGACTCATGCGTTGCAGCGATGATTCTGGTTGACCGGCACACGGTGACCCAGGGAGCGCCGTTCCGCGCAACGCTCCGAATAAGGCCAGCGGCCCGCGTCGACCTGGTCGATGTTCGAGGGAAGCTGCGCGACGAGTTCGGTCCCGAATTCACGCGCTACCCAAAAGCCCTTTACATTTCTGACCACACGACGGCGGGTTATCTGGATCAGCGTCTCGCCAAGGTGCTCGAACATGACAGCGACAACATTCAGGACTACCTGCAGGTTTTCCTGAAGCTGTTCCCGGCCGAAGCCGGCTACAACCACGACAAACTCCACCTCCGGAGCGAGCTGTCGGACGACCAGCGCGCCGTCGAACCACTCAACGCCGACTCGCACCTTGCGTTCATGGGCAGCGGGATGCGGAACGCCACGTCGTACGAACTGCACGGCAATGAACCGGTCTGGTTCGTGGAACTCGACGGCGTTCACGTTGGCGGGACGCGGTACCGGCGCACGACGGTGATCGCCTATTCCGGCGAGGAAGATGTGGCGCATTACCAGGTGCAGGTGCCGGCCTCGCCACATTCCGTCGATGCGCAGAATCTCCGCGATCCGCGTCTCGGCCTTATCGGAAGGCTCACCGACATGGCCCGGACGCACCAGGTGTCGTTCGGACGCTTTGACGTTTCCCTCGCGGTCGAGGAGAACGACGCGGGCCTGACGGTCAACGAGTACGAGACTCTGCTGATGACTCATGACCTGCGGGACGTCCTCAAGAACCCGCTGCGCTTTGTCGCGCAGATTGGGAAGGATGCGCTGCAGACGCCCCGGACAATCCCCGCCAAGGCACTTAACTACGCGCAGTACGACGCGGTCCAGGTGTTCAACCGGCTCATGGATCAGATAGGCGCCCGTCGTTCGTTTGTGGAACGGGTGGTCAACCGGGCGCTGGCCCTTCCCGTGTCGCACTTCTTGCGCATGAAGCGCGGAATCAGCCTTCCCGTCCTGGACCGGAAAGGCACGGGCGTTGGCGAGATCGGCTGGGGCGATTACCAGAGTCCGATCCTGGTGCAATGGAAGGGCGCCAACGCCTCCAGCCGCTCGCTGAACGTACGCTTGGTCAGGTTCGTCTAGCCGGCCCGCTAGGGTACGGGAGCCGTCTCGGCGCTACGGAACGGCTGCACGCCGTCCCAGACCAAAAGCCGGTCGATACGGTCGCCTTCATCGAGTAGCTCCACCACGTCGATACCGGCAACCACCGTGCCGATTACCGTGTAGCGGCCGTCCAATTGCGGCTGCGGAGTCAGCGTAATGAAAAAGCTGCTGCCGCCGGCGTCGGGGGTCTCGCGCGCCATGCCGACCGTACCGCGCAGGAACGGCCGCTGGCTCACTTCGTCGCGCAGCGTATAGCCCGGGCCTCCCGTACCGTCACCGCGCGGCTCTCCGGCGTACACGGCCCGGTAGCGCTCGACCCGATGGAACGTCAACCCGTTGTAGTACCCGTCACGCCCGAGGGTCATGAAGCTCTCGGTCGCGAGAGGGGCATCGAGCACCGCCAGCTCGATCTCGATCGTGCCGTGGCGCGTCTCCAGGTAGACATGCGGCGAGACGGACGGAGAGACGAGATGCGGCGCCGCATAGTCGATCCGACGCAAGCCGGGCGCCGGTCGGATCGCGTCGTCGTGATCTCCCTCCGCGTCAAGCCGATCCAGTTCTGCCGCAGCGGCGACGCGGACCGTCCAGTCGCGGTCGGCGAGTGCCGTGCGGAGTGCGTCTACCCCCTCGGCCCCGCCGCACCGTCCGAGGGCCGTTACGATCGCCGCGCGCGCACGATGCGATGCGTCCCGTTCCGCCGAGGCGTACGCCTCGGTCAACGCCGTCGTGCTGTTTGGCGCGCACCGGGTTGCCAGCAGGCGGGCCGCAATCGCGCGAATGACGACATCCTCCGCCTGCAACCGATCGATCAACAACGCAGGGAGCTCCGGCGGATCGAGCGCGGCAAGCGCCTCGAGCACGGCCGGCACGACACGCGCGTCGTCATCTTCGAGCATCGACCAGAGTCGCGGCACCGCGCCGGCCGGATCGACCCTGCGGAGCGAGTCGGCCACCGCCCGGCGGACGCGCCAGTCGGGATCGCTGCCGAGTCCCGACAGTACGAAAATAAACGACTCGGGATCGGCCGCCGCCAGTGCCCGAACCGACGCAGCCCGCAGCAGCGGCGACGGGTGTCCAAGCAGTTCAATGAACACTTCGATCGATGCGGTTGCCTGATGGCGCCCCAGCGCTTTGACCGTCTCAAGGCGCATTGAATCATCCAGGTGCCGGAGTCGGACGAACCGGTTGAGCGCCTCCGCTGCCGCCGGTTCACCCATTGCGCCCAGCGCGCGGACGGCCGCGGTCACCACCCGGGGGGGGCGCCGGTCGAGATCGAGCAACGCGACGAGCGGCTCGACGGCCCGCGGATCGCCCAGCGCGGCCAGCCCTTCCGCAGCCAGCGCGACGCCGTGGCTCCCCTGCACCCCGGCCAGCGTGGAAAGAGCCGGCAGCGTACGGACGTCACCGGTCCGTCCAAGCGCGTAGGCCACCGGCCACCACCACAGAATCGGCTGCTCCTCCTCACCGATCACCACGTCGGCGAGCGGCGCGTAGGCCTCCAATTCACCCAGGGCGTACGCCCCGAGCCGAAACGCCTCTACTTCATCCGCGTGGGGATGGGTGAGATCTTCCGGATCAAGACTGAATGTGGCGGTGACGTACCGGCGGATCATCGCGCCTATGGCCGGACCCGCGCTGCGGACGCCGAGCCGGGCAAGCGCCTCTGCCGCACGCCCCTGGACCTTCGGCGATACGTCGCGCAGACTGCCGAGCAGGGCCTCCGCCGCTGCCGGATCGCCGATTAGGCCGAGACCGAACGCGGCCATCTGTCGCACTTCCGGCTCCGGATCTTGCAGGCTCTCGATGAGCGGCTCCACGCCCTGGCTCTGGCCGACTCGCCCGATGGCGAGTGCAGCGCGGCGACGGGTGTAGGCCTCGGGCGCCCTGAGCAGTTCCACCAGACTGGGCCGGGGCGGCGGCGGCGCCAATCCAGAGATCGGCAGGCCAACCTCGCCGCTACCCTCGACGGCAACCGGCTCCACGGGAGGCGGAGGCGGCGGATCCTCCAGCCGGCGTTCATCCTCAAGGCGAAGGATCCAGGAGGTCTGTTCAGAGACGGACGGCGGTGCCGGGATCACCGGCTCGATCCTTTGCGCGCATCCGGAACCAGCGAGGGCAACCACGATTGAAACGGCGGCGCCCGGGGTGAACCGGCCGAACGACCTGCGCGAAAGGAGGAATGGCAGGCAGCCGCGGAACATCGCGGCGGCATGATAGCATGCGGTTTTGGCCCCGCCCGACGACACCATCCGCCGTCTCTTCGACCTGGATCGCTTCGGCATCAAGCTTGGGCTCGACAATATCCTGGCACTGGTCGAGGCACTCGACCACCCCGAGGACCATTTCACGCCGGTCATCGTCGCCGGCACTAACGGGAAGGGGTCGGTCGCGGCGATGGTGGAGCGTGGCCTGCGGGCGGCGGGGTACCGGACGGGCCTCTACACTTCACCTCATCTGATCGATTTGACCGAACGTTTCGCCGTAGACGGCGAGACGATTGACGGGGACGCCCTCGCGGCCGAGGCGGCAGCCACTTTGGACGTCGCCGACACTCTGCGGCGCACGGGCCGGCTGGCCCATCCCCCGACGTTCTTCGAGGCAACCACTGCGCTCGCCCTCTCCCTGTTTCGCCGGCGCGAGGTCGACGCCGCGGTGCTTGAGGTGGGAATGGGGGGGCGCTTTGACGCGACCAACATCGTCAGACCAGCGGCGGTTGCGATTCCGTCTGTTGACCTGGATCACCAGGCATACCTGGGTGACTCGCTCGCCGCGATTGCCCGGGAAAAGGCTGGCGTAATCAAGCCGGGGGCGGTGGTCGTTACCGGGGAAACGAAACCGGAGGCGCGCACGGTGATCGACGCGGTGGCGGCGCAGGAGGGTGCGCGACTGATCGACGCGGACCACGGCGTGACGGTTCAGTGGTCGTCGGCAAGCGGCCTGACGGCGATCCAACGCCTCTCGACGACGCACGGCGACTACGGTCCGCTCACGCTAGCCCTGCGCGGCGAGCACCAGGTGCGCAACGCGATCGTCGCGGTGCGGCTGCTCGAAGAGTTGGCCCCGGCGGGCTTGCGCGTGCCCCACGCGGCGATCGTTGCGGCGCTAACCGGGGCTCGCTGCCGTGGCCGCCTTGAGTTAATCGACACAGGACCGGGCCGGCGACTGCTGCTCGATCCCGCGCACAACGTCGCCGCGGCCACGGCGCTCGCGCGCTATCTCGCGACGTTCGCGCCGGCCGGCCTGCCGATGGTCTTCGGAGCGCTGGCCGACAAGGATGTCGCCGGGATGCTCCGCGCGCTCGGCAGCGCTCCTACCCGGATTGTCTGCGCCCCGATCGAAAACCCGCGCGCCCTGCCGCTGCCGCGCTTACTCGCCGTGGCTCGCGCCGTTCGCCCTGACCTGCCGGTCGACGCCGCCGAGTCCCCCGCCGCAGCTGTGCAAGCTGCCTGGAGGAACGCTCCGCTCGCCGCCGCCACCGGCTCGATGTACCTTGTGGGTGCTCTGCTACAAGCGTTCGACCCGCACGGGGACGCCTCGGCGGTGGCCTGAGCGGGGTTCTGCGACGACCGCCGACCCCATGCGTAGACCGACCGCCGCGCGGATACAATCGACATGGTGCGTCCGAAACCTCCGCCCGCACTCCTGGCTGCGGCGGTCGCTGCGATGGCCGTCGCGGCGCCGGCAACGGTAGCGGCACAGATCTTCCCCAGTCTCCCGTTCGACTACCGGCAGGGGCAGTACGAGGTGGTGAGCAGCAACCACCTCCGCCTTTCGGGAGAGGTGCAGATCAACGGCGACACGTTTGACCTCGCCGCCGACCAGGTGGACATCTACATCAACACTGAAGACGCGGAGTCCCCCGACGGCGGCCCTCCGGAAGTGAGCCGCGCGGACTCTAACGGGCGCCCCGAAGACAACCCGGGCGCCACTGTGGCGGGCAACGCCGGCGAGGGCGCGCCGGAGGGGGAAACCGGCGACGACAACGATGCGCCAGCGGATCCGCCGGCAAGCGTCACCGCGCGGCTGATCGCCAGCGGCAGCGTCGTCTACGTGGGCGCCGACGCGCGCATCGCCGCCGACCGCCTGGAGTACCGCACGAAGGACCAGACGGCGACTTTTGAGAATGCCAGCGGCTCGATCAATATGGGCGACGAAGTAGACCGCAGCATGTTCGGGACTCAGGAACCGGACATGCTCTTTTTCGGCGAGCGGATTGAGCGGATCGCACCTCGCACCTACCGCATCACCAAGGGTGCGTTCACCAGTTGCGTGCAGCCGACGCCGCGGTGGGAACTCGTGTCCACATCCTTCACGATCAACCTTGACAGCTACGTCCTCCTGCGGAACGCCGTGCTCAGGGTGAAAGGCGTACCGGTCTTCTACATCCCCTTCCTTCCGTACCCGGTGCCGGAGGAGGGACGTGCAACCGGCTTCCTGATGCCGAGCTGGGGCAGTTCCACCTACCACGGCACCAGCATCAGCAATGCATTCTTCTGGGCACTCGGCCGGAGCCAGGACGTCACGCTGTACCACGACTGGTACACCTCGCTTGGCGGCACTGGATCCGCGGCCGAGTACCGGTATACCCGCGGCGGGGCGTCACAGGGCAACGCGCGCATTCATTACCTGAACGAGCAAGAAGCGGAGGTCTCGGGACTCGGCGGCACTTTCACACGGCCGGCGCGGCGAAGCTACCGGCTGACAGGCCAGGCGCGGCAGGAGCTCGGCGCGGGCTGGCTGGCACGGGGCCAACTCAACTACTTCTCCAACATCGACGTGCAACAGACGTACAACCACAACGTCTTCGACGCTTCAAACAGCTCGCGTACGATGTCGGGAAACCTGAGCGGCCAGCTCGGACGATACCAGGTGAGCGGCACGTTCGACCGCAGCGAGACCTTCTTCGGCGGCAGCCAGTCAACCACTTACGGCGGTGGGCCACGCATTGCGGTCAACCAGGGCAAGACCGAGATTCCGGGTACGCCACTCTACTACTCGCTCAATACGGAATACGTCCGGCTGCTCCGCATCTCGCGGGTCCGGGCAGCAGGCGGCACGCGCGAGTTGGATTCCGGGCTGAATCGTGTCGACGTCAACCCGGGTATTCAGTTTCCGTTTACGCGCTGGCCGTTTCTGACGGTCGACTCGAACGCGCAGTTCCGCTGGACGTACTGGGACGAGAGCCTCGTGGACCGGCAACAGGTCCCGGCGGGAGTCGGCCGTTCCTACTTCGAACTGGCGACCCGCGCCACGGGGCCGTCGTTCGTCAAGATCTGGGACACGCCGAACAGCGGTTACTCGGAACGCATGAAGCATGTGATTGAGCCCTGGTACGGGATGCGGCGCGTCAGCGCGATCGACAGTTTCGATCGGATCGTCCGCCTTGAAGGGGTCGACTCGATTGTCGGCGACGTCTGGCAGTACCAGTACGGGGTCGACACTCGCCTCTACGCGCGCGTCTACGAGGGCGAGCGGGGCGAGTCCGTAGCCCGCGAGGTCCTTTCGGCGTCACTGACTCAGAGCTACTACACCGACGAGAACGCCTCCCAGTACGACCGGTCGTTTCGAACCAGCTTCAGCGGCGCGAGCCCGACCCACTGGTCGCCGATGTCAATCCTGGTCCGCGCCGAGCCGACGCAACAGCTCAGCGCGACCATGCGCGTCGAGATCGATCCGACCCACCGGACGCCGCGCTCCATCTCGGCGGAAGGGGGTTACGAGCGCGGGGGCTGGCTGGAGACCCGCGGGGGCTGGAGCCAGCGGCGATTCATCGCCAACCTCCCCGGCTTCAACGATCGCGATCGGCTCGACCACTACCTCAACGCCTTCGCGGCGCTGCGGAAACCTGACAACACAATCGGAGGCCTCTACTCGTTCAACTACGACGTCCGGCGAGGTCAGCACCTGATGCAGCGGTTGCTGGTCTATTTCAATGCCCAGTGCTGCAACTTCAGCCTCGAGTACCAGGTGTACAACTTCGAAGGGCTCGGCGCGCGCGCGTTCCTGCCACGCGACCGGCGGATCAGCCTGGCGTTCACGCTTGCCGGCCTCGGGCGCTTCGCCAACGCCTTCGGCGCCCTGGGCGGTGGCGCCTGAACGATGAGCGGGGTACCCCGACGCCGCCGCCCGCAGGGGCGGATGGACGTTCGCGTCCGCGCGGCACCGTGAACGATGCCTGAACGCATCCTCGTGACCGGCGCCGCCGGCTTCGTGGGGCGGCACCTGCTTGCCGCGCTGCGCGACCGGGATTCCTCGACCGAGCTGACCGCCTGGCGCCGCGCCGACGTCGATCTTCTCGATAACGATACCCTCACGGCTGCCATTGCGGCCCTGCGGCCCACCCGGGTCTACCACCTGGCCGGCGCTGCGAGCGACGCCGACTCGTGGCGTACGCGCGCCGTTACGCTCCGCACCAACGTCATCGGTACGGAACACCTGCTGACTGCTTTGCACGCTCACGCCCCCGGTGCACGTGTACTGATACCGGGTTCGGCTCTGGTCTACCGGCCGAAGGCGACCGCACTCCGTGAGGACGATCCACTCGGGCCGCTCAGTCCCTACGGCCTTAGCAAGCTGGCACAGGAAATGCTGGCGCAACGGGCCGGGGCGAACCGGCTCGATATCGTCCTGACCCGCTCATTCACGCACATCGGCCCGGGCCAGCGCACGGCATACGCCGCGTCGAGCTTCGCGAACCAGATCGCGCGGATCGAGGCGGGCCAGATCGATCCCGTGATCGACGTCGGCTCGCTCGACGCGCGGCGCGACATCCTCGACGTGCGCGACGTGGTGGCTGCCTACCGCTCGCTGATGGATCGCGGCACGAGCGGGACGGTCTACAACGTCTCTTCAGGCGCCGCGCACCCGATGCGGACGGTACTTGACCGGCTGCTGGCGCTGGCCCGTGGCTCGATTGCGGTACGAACCGATCCCGCGAGGCTTCGTCCGAGCGACTACCCGATGTTGCTGGGAAACAACGCACGCCTCAAGGGCGCCACGGGTTGGCAACCGGGGTTCGGCCTGGACGATGCCCTCGCCCACCTGCTCGACTATTGGCGAGCCGAGGTTCGGTAGGCACAGGCACCGACGTAGACGACTCGATCTAGATCGTCCCGAGCAAAGCGCGGATCCGCTGCTCCGTTGGCGGATGCGTACTGAAGAGCGACGACACCCGCGCGCCGAACGGCTTTATGATGAACATGTGCGCCGTCGCCGGATTGGCATCAAGTGGAACCCGGCGGGCCGCCGCATCGATCTTCTTCAGTGCATTCACCAGACCGTATGGACTGCCGACGATCCTGGCGGCGCCGCGGTCGGCCGCGAACTCCCGCGACCGCGAAATGGCCGCCTGAATCAGACCCGCCGCGAGCGGCGCGACGATGATTGTGGCCAGCAGCGCGAGCGGGTTGCCCCCGCGCTCGTCGCGTCCCCCGAGGCCGCCGAAGATGGCGGCCCACTGCGCCATGTTGGCAATCATCATGATGGTCGCCGCAATCGTCGCGGCGATCGAGCTGATCAGGATGTCGCGGTGCTTTACATGCGCCAACTCGTGCGCCATGACGCCCTCGACCTCCGACTCGTCGAGGACCCGGAGCAAGCCCTCGGTAGCCGCCACCGCGGCATGCCTGGGATTGCGCCCGGTGGCGAATGCATTGGGCGAGTCGTCAGGAATGACGTACACCCGCGGCATCGGCAACTCCGCCCGCTGCACGAGCCGCGCCGTAATCTGGTGGAGCCGGTGATCCGGCCCGACCTCGCGCGCACGGTACATCCGGAGCACGACCTTGTCGGACCACCAGTACGATCCGAAATTCATGACGATCGCGAAGACGAAGGCGATCACGAGGCCGGTCGAGCCGCCGAACCACTGCCCGATCGCGAGTAGCACGCCGCTCAGCAATCCGAGCAGCAGCGCGGTCTTGAATGCGTTGCCCATCTGTTCGTTCTCCCTCAACCTATTGTAGCGCAGCGCTCGATCAGGCCGGCCACGAGGGCGGCGCGCCAGGTGAGATCGGCTGTGAGAAGGTGCTCGTCCAGCGCGTGCGCACCGTCGCCGGTCACGCCCAGACCGTCAAGCGTGGGCACGCCGAGCGCACCGGTGAAGTTGCCATCCGAGCCGCCGCCGGTCGATCCCTCGCCCAGTCCGTGCCCCAGCTCCGCCGCGACCGCGCGCGCCGCCTCGTACAGGCGTACGACGTCGGTGGTCCGCTCGAACGGCGGCCGTCCAAAGCCGCCTTTCACTTCGATCGATGTCCCTCGCAGCGTTGGACGCAGTGCACGCATCGCCGTCTCCACCCGGCGCGCGTCAGCCATGGTCCGGGCCCGCGCATCGATGACGGCGCGCGCCTCCTCGGCGACCACGTTTGGGCGTGCGCCTCCCTCGATGATGCCGACGTTCAGCGTCACACCCCGCGCCGGATCCCGCAACGCGCCCAGGGCGCCGACCTGCGCCGCCAGTTCGTCGATGGCGCTCGCGCCGCGCGACGGATCAATCCCGGCGTGCGCCGCGATGCCCCGCACCCGCAACTCGAACTCACCACACCCCTTTCGCCCGGTCTTGACCGCACCTCCCGGCAATGACGGTTCCAGTACCAGGACCGCCGCGCTCCCGCGAGCCGTCTCTTCTACCAGGCCGCGTGACGTGCGGCTCCCCCGCTCCTCGTCCGCGGTTAGCAGCATCCCCACGCGGAGCGATTCGAGCCGCCCCGTGGCCTGGAGCGCACGCAACGCCAGCAGGCCAATGCCGATTCCACCCTTCATGTCGAAGACGCCGGGACCGTGCAGGCGCCCGTCTTCGGCGCGGACCGGCATCCGCTCGAGTTGCCCAACCGGCCACACGGTATCGAAGTGGCCCAGCAGAAGCACCGGCCGGCCCGATCCGTCGCCGAACGCACCGTGCACATGGTTGCCGCAGGTCTCGGAGGTCACGAGGTTCACCTCGCCACCCTGCGCCCGCATCAGCGCCGAAACCAATCCACCGCAACGGTTGGCGGCTTCCCGGTCGGTCGTAGGCGACTCGGCTCGGACCAGCGCCGTGATCGTCTCAATCAGCCAGTCGTAGTGCGCGTCGCAGAACTGTCGGATTTCCTGCATTCAGGCATAATAGACGCGTGAGGCTGCTCGACGCCCGGCTGCCACGCGCTGCGGTAACCGTTGTGGGCGTCGCGCTCGTTGCGGCGCTTGCGGTTCCGGCGTCCGGCGAGCAGCAGCGTCAGCCCGTGCCCCGACCCTTTCCGACGCCGGGCGACCGGGGACAAGCGGACGCGGCGGAGGTAGGCGGGGCGTTGCCCCCCGGTACGCCGGCGGGCAACGCTTCAGCACCGCCGGCCGCGTCGCTGACGTCTCAGGCGGAGGCTCCAACCGCGGAGTCACTGGGCATTCCGATCTTTCCGAACGCCCAGTACATCACGTCGTACGACGCGGGACGCGGCCAACGCTTTCATCTCTTCGGGGCTGTCACGAGTTTCCAGGAGCTGGTGTCCTACTACGGCAACGTGCTGGATGAACGTGGGCGCCGCGTCTACGACCGGCCGCCGATTCACCAGTTCGAGACGGCGCGGTTCCGAGAGCGAGAGATGGACTACCGTCCCAGCGTCACGATCAAGGATTACGCGTGGGACGGGTCCGCCGGCTATCCGAACACGACGCCGGGAAGCGACCCGCCAGCGTTCGCGACGATCATTCAGTTCACGACGCTACCGAACTCACCGGCGGCAACCGACAATCGCTGACGAGCAGCGGGCAAGGGCCGAGCCGGCTCGGTGCCGGCCCGCGCACTTCGCTACTTCGTGGGGACATAGAGCTGGCGCCCCTTGCGGAACTCCGCCGACTTCTCTTCGAGACCGGTCAGCACCGCAGCCCGCTCCCCGAGCCCGTGCTCGGCGGCATAGTCGCGGATCTGCTGCGTGATCTCCATGCTGCAAAACCTGGGACCACACATTGAGCAGAAGTGCGCCAGCTTCGCACCCTCGGCGGGAAGCGTTTCGTCGTGGAAAGCGCGCGCGGTAACGGGATCGAGCGCCAGGTTGAACTGATCCTCCCAGCGGAACTCGAAGCGCGCCTTCGACAGCGCATCGTCCCACGTCTGCGCCCGAGGATGCCCCTTGGCAAGGTCCGCCGCGTGCGCGGCGACCTTGTAGGCGATGACTCCCGCCTTGACGTCCTCCCGGTTCGGGAGCCCCAGATGCTCTTTTGGCGTGACGTAGCAGAGCATCGCCGTGCCGTACCAGCCAATCATCGCGGCGCCGATTGCCGACGTGAGATGGTCGTAGCCGGGCGCGATGTCGGTGGTAAGGGGGCCGAGAGTATAGAAGGGCGCCTCGTCGCACCACTCGATCTGCTTCTCCATGTTCTCCCGGATCAGGTGCATCGGAACGTGGCCGGGGCCCTCGTTCATCACCTGCACGTCATGTTCCCAAGCGATGCGGGTCAGTTCGCCCTGCGTCCTGAGTTCGGCAAACTGCGCCTCATCGTTCGCGTCGGCGATCGCCCCGGGCCGGAGTCCGTCACCCAGCGAGAAGGAAACGTCGTACGTCTGCATGATCTCGCAGATCTCGCGGAAGTGCGTGTAGGCGAAGTTCTCCTGATGGTGCGCCAGACACCACTTCGCATGGATAGATCCCCCGCGAGAGACGATTCCCGTCACCCTGTTCGCGGTCATTGGGACAAAGCGGAGCAGAACTCCGGCATGCACGGTGAAGTAGTCCACACCCTGTTCCGCCTGCTCGATGAGCGTATCGCGATAGATCTCCCAGGTAAGCTCCTCCGGCTCGCCGCCCACTTTCTCAAGCGCCTGATAGATGGGCACGGTGCCGATCGGGACCGGCGAGTTGCGGATGATCCACTCGCGCGTGGCGTGGATGTCCGGGCCGGTTGAAAGATCCATCACCGTGTCGGCCCCCCAAAGCGTGGCCCACCGGAGCTTCTCCACCTCTTCGTCAATCGACGACGAGACGGCGGAGTTGCCTATGTTCGCGTTGATCTTCACCAGGAAATTCCGGCCGATCGCCATCGGCTCGAGCTCTGGATGATTGATGTTCGCCGGGATGATCGCGCGCCCGCGCGCCACCTCCGCACGAACGAAGTCGGGTTCGAACCCCTCGCGGAGTGCGACGAACTCCATCTCCGGCGTCACGTCGCCCTTCCGCGCGTAGCGCATTTGCGTCGCCGGACCGCGACCACGGACGACGGGGCGGCCGAGCGATGCCGGGATCGGCGGCGAACCGGGTTGGGGGGCGATCTCCCTGGCGTCGCCGGGGCTCTCGGTGACATCGCCGCGCGCCCTGATCCAGTCACGGCGCAGCGGCGGAAGCCCGACCCGGACGTCGGCATCGTGCGGGCCGCTCGTGTCGTAGACGCGCACCGGCGGCTCGCCACCCGCGAGCGTGATCTCACGCATGGGCACCCGGACCCGGCCGGTCTCCACGTAGACCTTGCGGGAATTGGGAAAGGCGTCGGCGAAACGGGATGTTGTGCTGGTGGTCGATCCGGTGGATGCCGGAACGGCGGGACTCGCCATCGGCTCTGGCTCCTCCGTCCGCAACGGTGCGGACGAGACTACCGACGAATATAGCACGCCGTCCGAGCGCGCAGTGACTCCGGCGGATGGACCCGGGTCACGTTGTACAATCGTTGTATGCGCGTGGCGCTTGGGGCTGATCATGCAGGCGTGGCGCTCAAGCAGGTGGTTCGACGCGCACTCGACTTGAACGACAACGGCGCGGAGGGCACCACGCCTGATGTTGTCGACCTCGGCGTTCACTCGACCGATCCGACCGACTACCCCGATGTGGCGCAGCAAGTCGCGGCGGGCGTCGCCAGCGGCGCGTACGACCGGGGTGTTCTGATTTGCGGCAGCGGCGTCGGGATGTCGATTGCTGCCAACAAGGTGCCAGGCGTCCGCGCGGCGCTCGTGCACTCCGTTGAGGGCGCGCGGCTCTGCCGCGCGCACAACGACGCAAATGTACTGGCGCTCGCCGGACGGTCGCTGGCCGATGCGGACGCCCGGGCAATCATCGAGGCGTTTCTCGAGACGCCCTTTGCTGGCGGACGCCACCGGCGCCGCGTCGAGAAGATCGCGGCGATCGAGAGCCGCCACACGCCATGACCAACACCCTGTCCGCCATCGACATCACCGCTCCACTCGCCGCGCGCGACCCGGAGATCACACAGGCAATCGATGACGAGATCGTCCGTCAGAACAACGGTCTCGAGCTGATCGCTTCGGAGAACTTCACCAGTACCGCGGTGATGGAAGCGATGGGTTCGGTGTTGACGAACAAGTACGCCGAGGGTTACCCGGGCAGGCGTTACTACGGCGGCTGCGAGTTTGTAGACGTGGCCGAATCACTCGCCATCGAGCGGGCCAAGGCGCTGTTCGGCGCCGAGCACGCGAACGTGCAGCCTCACTCCGGCGCTCAGGCGAATATGGCAGCCTACTTCGCGCTCATCAGGCCAGGCGACACCGTGCTCGGCATGAACCTTGCGCATGGCGGCCACTTGACGCACGGTCACCCGCTCAATTTCTCAGGCCAGCTCTACGCGATTGTTCCGTACGGAGTCCGGCGCGATGACGAGCGGCTCGACTACGAAAGCCTAGAGGCGCTCGCGCGTGAGCACAAGCCGCAGATGATCATGGTCGGCGCCTCCGCCTATCCGCGGAAAATCGACTTCGAACGGATCGCCGCGGTGGCGGTCGAGGTGGGCGCTGCGGTGGTTACGGACATGGCGCACATCGCCGGCCTGGTTGCCGCCGGCCTCCACCCCAGCCCCGTCCCGCACTCGGATGCCGTCACCACCACCACCCACAAGACGTTGCGCGGCCCTAGAGGCGGAATGATCCTGTGCCGGGACGAGCATCGCCGCGCGATCAACCGTGCCCTCTTCCCGGGCGTGCAGGGGGGACCCCTCATGCACGTGATTGCCGCCAAGGCGGTCTGCCTGCGGGAAGCCGCCGAGCCGGCGTTCGTGGAGTATCAGCGGCAGGTCGTTCGCAACGCCGCGCGGCTGGCCGAGGCCCTCGCGGCGCAGCGGTTCCGGATTGTGAGCGGCGGCACGGACAACCACCTGCTGCTCGTCGACGTGTTCTCGCGGGGCCTCACCGGCAGGGTGTCGGAGGAGGCGCTCGGCCGTGCCGGAATCACGGTAAACAAGAACGCGATCCCGTTCGATCAGCAGCCGCCAATGGTGGCCAGCGGAATCCGGTTGGGAACGCCCGCGCTCACCACGCGAGGCATGGCAGAGACGGAGATGGAGACGGTGGCGGAACTCATTGGCCGCGTTCTGGCCGACCCCGAGGACGATCGCACCACCCGCATGGTCCGGACCGAGGTTGAAGCGCTATGCCGGAAGTTCCCCCTGTACCCGACGACAGCGGTGAGCCCGCGCGGGAACTGACGGTCGAGCCGGACGACGACGCCCGCCACGACGCGTGGTCGGATGCGGAGTTCGAGATTTCGATCGACCGCGGCGCCGACACGCATTCTGATATCGATCCTGCAACCGACTCGGCCGCGGATCTGGAGCCGCGGGTCGCCGAGGTTCTGGCCGACGGCGGATCGCTCGCGCACGCGTTGCCGGGCTTCGAACCGCGGCCGGGCCAGCGCCGCCTGGCCGCCGCGGCGGCGCGGCTGCTCCGGGCGGGGGGCGTGCTGCTGGCGGAGGCCGCAACCGGTACCGGCAAGACACTCGCCTATCTCGTGCCAACGATTCTGGGCGGAAGTCGCGTGTTGATTTCGACCGGCACGCGCAACCTGCAGGATCAGATCTTCTACAAGGATCTGCCGGAGCTCCGTGACGCCCTCGGTGTCGACATCAGCGCCACCTACATGAAAGGGCGCAGCAACTACCTCTGCCTCCACCGCTTCGAGACCGCGCGATCCGACGCGCAGATCAAGCTGCTTCCGACGGCGGAAACCGACCTTCTCGAACGCATCGCCGAGTGGGCGGACCAGACCGAGACGGGCGACCGGGCGGAGATCGAAGACCTGCCGGACGACCTGGCGTCCTGGCACGACATCAGCGCCACCTCCGAGAACTGTATCGGCATGGACTGCCCTCGCTACCACGACTGCTTCGTTACCGTGATGCGACAGCGCGCGGCGGAGGCGGATTTAGTGATCGTCAACCACCATCTCCTCTGTGCCGACGCGGCGGTGCGCCACGCCGCGCCAGGCGCCGGCTCGGTGATCCCTGACTGCGAGACGGTCGTGGTCGATGAAGCCCATCAGCTCGAGGATGTAGCGACGCAGTCGTTCGCGATCACGATCAGCAATTTCAAACTGGATGAACTCGAGCGCGACGGCCGGCGCCTCGCTGCCGGAAGCCACTCTGGCGCGGCGCGGTCTCGACCCGTGCCATCCGGTGGCAGCGATGGCGGCGCCCGGTCGACCGGCCACGGGCTGAGCGATGCCGGCGCACGTGAACTGCACGTGCGGCTCGACAGTGTCAGGGCCGATGCGCGCAGCTTTTTCGCAATGCTCGATCCGCTAGTCGCCGGCCGCGAGCGGATCCGGATCACCATTGACACCCTGTCCCCGGCGGTAGAGGGTGGACGCCAACTCGCGCGCCACCTGGGTGATCTGGCCGACCTGCTCTCGAATGCGGCTGCGTCGACGGACGACGCCGAGCTGGCTGGACTGGGCCGACGCGCGGACGGTCTCGCCGAACAGGTAGCCTTCCTCGTAGCGGCGGACGATCCCCGGTTCGTTTATTTTCTCGAACGACGCGGGCGCGGCACGTTTTTGCGCGCCGCACCGATCGACGTGTCGAACATCATCCGCGAACTGCTCCTCGAACGCATGCGGTCGGTGCTCCTTACGTCCGCTACGCTAACCGTTGACGGGTCGTTCGCCTACGTCCGGGGGCGACTTGGCATCGATCACGCCAGCGAACTGCAGGTTCCGTCCGAATTCGACTTCAGAGAGCAGGCGATCCTGTACCTGCCGCGCCGCATGCCGCCACCGAACCACCCGGAGTTCGCGGAAGCCGTTGCCAGGGAGGCACGCGCGTTGATCGACGTCACCGAGGGACGCGCTTTCGTTCTCTTTACCAGCTACGCCAATCTGGAAGCGGTCCGGGAACGAATTGAACCGGTATGCCCGTATCCAGTACTGGCGCAGGGAAGCGCACCGCGGAGCGTGCTGCTTCGGGAGTTCCGCACCACGCCGAACGCAGTGCTGCTCGCCACGTCCAGCTTCTGGCAGGGGGTGGACGTCGTGGGGGACGCACTGAGCTGCGTCATCATCGACAAACTCCCGTTCGCCTCGCCCGGCGACCCACTCGTCGCCGCGCGCATGGATCAAGTCAGCGGCGACGGCGGCAATGCCTTCGACGACTACCAGGTACCGCTTGCCATCCTGACCCTTTTGCAGGGACTCGGCCGTCTGATCCGTCACCGCAGTGACCGGGGAGTGCTGGCGCTGCTCGATCCCCGCCTCCGGACGCGCGGCTACGGCCGGCGTTTTCTCGACTCGCTTCCTCCCGCCCCAATAACGCAGGACCTGGCGGCGGTCCGCCGGTTCTTCCATCAAACGCACGACGCGGGGTAGTACACCGCCGCACCCGCAGCACGATCACGCGTCAGGCGCCGCGATCACGCGATACCGAAGTAGACTGTTGGCATGAACCGCATCTTCGCCACTGCTGTCATCGTGGCCTTCTGGGCTGGTACCGTCGCGGGACAATCCGGCGGCGCGGTAGGCGGCTCCGTGGCCGACGCGGAAGGGGCGGCCGTGCCGGGCGCCCTTGTGATCCTCCTGCCGCTCGAAGGGAACGGCGTGTCGGTCGAGCTGGAGACCGGCGTGGACGGGCGGTTCGATCGCACCGACGTGCCACCAGGCTTCTACACGGTGACGGCGGCGCAGGGCAATCGCCGCAGCGACGTCTACCGTGTCCACGTACGGGAGGGCCGATCCGTGGAGGTGGGCTTCGTAGTGGCGACAGGTGCACAGGCCGGAGCCCGGTTCGCGTCGGGCGGGGAACAGCGTGATCTCGACACACTGTTCGCCGCCGGCGTGGCCGCCGACGAGGACGGGCGCCACACGGAAGCGATTACCTACTACACGCTCGCGGCGCAGCTATACCCCAACTGCGTCGAGTGTCACTACAACACCGGCATCGCCTATCGCGCACTGGCGCAGCTTCAGGATGCGGAGCGCGCGTTCAATAACGCGCTCACCGTGCGGCGAGAGTACCCGGCCGCCTGGTACGGCCTTGCCAGCGTCTACACGATGCAGGGGCGACCGGAGGAGGCGGCCGCGGCGCGCGGCGAAGCGGCGAGCCTGACGCTCATGGCGATGGCGGCGAACCGCGAACGGGCGGTTGCCGCGGTCGAGCGTGGCGTCCTCCTTCGGGACGCGGGCAATCTTGCGGACGCCCGTGATCGCTTCGAGGAGGCAACAACGCACGACGCAACCTACGGGCCAGCGCACTACTGGCTCGGCGTGACGCTGGGAGAACTGGAATTCCCCCGCGACGCCCGGAGGGCACTGCAGCGTTATCTCAGCATCGAGCCCGACGGTACGCATGTCGAGGCCGCCCGCGACCACCTCGCGGGCCTGGAGCGTGGTCGCTGACCGCCGCGCCGCCTCCCGAACGGCTTGCCGTAAACCTACGGACCGTCCGAAACCGGATCGCTACTTCCGCCGCCGCCGCAGGACGGCCTGCAGACGAGGTTCGGCTCATCGCCGTCTCCAAGACCTTCCCGATGGAAGCGGTCCAGGCAGCGGCGGCGGCCGGTATGGCCGACTTCGGCGAAAACCGTGTGCAGGAGGCCCTCACCAAGATCGATCGGGCGTCGGGCCTGCGTGTCCAGTGGCACTTGATCGGCCATCTGCAGTCGAACAAGGCGCGCCACGCCGCCGAGAGGTTCGACTGGATCCACTCGGTCGACAGCGCCAAGCTGCTCCGCCGAATCGATGCCGCGGCAGCCGTCGCCGGCACGGCACCGCGGCTCCTCATTCAAGTTGACGTGGCGGGCGAGGCGCAGAAGTATGGCGCCGCACCCGACGACGTCCGCCGATTGCTCGACATCGCGGCGTCGTGCCAGGCCGCCGAGGTGTGCGGCCTGATGCTGATGCCTCCCTGGAACGACGATCCGGAACAGACTCGACCGTATTTCCGGCGCCTCTGCGAACTGCGCGACACGCTACGGCAGGAGGGCGTGCCCCCAACCGCCCTTGCAGAACTCTCGATGGGAATGAGTCACGACCTTGAGGTCGCCATCGCCGAGGGAGCAACGATGGTTCGGGTGGGTACAGCCCTCTTCGGGCGGCGCATGCCGCTCGCGTGACGGCCGGGACGGGATGGTCCGGGGGGCGAGGCTAAAAGGCGACCTGCAACTGGCCCATCACCTGACGCTTCATGATGTCGCCGAAGATGTGCTGCTGAATCTCCTGGTTCAGCAGGTTCATCACCTGAATCCGCGGGTTGAAGCGTCCCTCCGCAAAGTTCACCCCGAAGCTGGCGTTTACCATCGTGAACGGATCCGTCCAGCCTGCGTAATCCGCCGTCAGCACATCGCTCCAGAACGCCCGCGTCGTGTGGTTCACCGAGAGGCTGGCTGACATCCGGTCGGTACGCGCGTCGATGCCGGCATTGAACCGGTGCGCCGAGGGAATGTTGTACTGGTTCGGATCCCAGTCGCGTACATCCGGCTCCGCCTGCCACGAGTAATTGACGTAGGTGTTGATCCGGTTCGTGACTGCGGCGTTCACCCCCAGCTCTATCCCCGTGTTGCGGATGAATCCACGGTTGAGGTAACTGAGGGCGGCTGGGAACCGGATACCGTAGGCGCCCAACAGATCAATCAGGATGGCCGGGTTGTGCGCCAGGCCGCCGAGCAGTGCCGCAATCGGTGGCGCCACCGCGCCGGGGGGCAGGATGGTGGACAGCGTTCCGGCAAACTGCTGCAGTTCGGCCATGCTGCTGTTCCAGTTCGACGGCGGGTTCGCTGTCGAGTAGTAGTCCACTTCCGTGAAGTCGATGCTGTCCGTGATGTCGTTGACGTAGAACGCCGCCGTCAGCCCGATGCGGTTGCCGACGCCCCCGGCGTATGCCACCTCGTACGCGGTGAGGTTCTCGGCACCGAGCTGGAGGTTGAGGGGGTAGGTCCCGGCGGCGCGAAACGGCAGGCTGTAGTCGACAGGACTCGGCAGCGGTATCGGCAGTGCCACCGCCGCCGGTCCGACTGCGGCGCCAATCAGTGTCGGGAGCGGCAGGTTGACCGGCTGCACGAGATGGGCGTCGAGGAAGGTGTTGGTGAGCGAGGGTGCCCGGAACGCCTGGTTGTACGACAGCCGGATCGAGTGATCGCCTGCCGGCTTGAAGATGAGCGTCGTCCGGGGCGAGAAGCGGACATCGCCAAGCGTGCTGATGCGGTCGAGCCGGCCACCGATGATCCAGCGGAACCGGTCGTGGAAGAAGATCTCGTCCTGAATGTAGAACCCCTGTTCGTTCCGGCCGGTTCCCGCCGGACCGAGGTCGAAGTTCATCGTGACCAACCGGGCGTTGCCGCCGTAGCTCACGACGTTGCGCGTGCCAATAACGGTCGTGTTCGAAAAGTTGACATCCAGCGTGTTGGACAGCATCTCTCCGTCAAGCGGCCCCGCGAGATCCCGGACCAGCAGCGTCTGGTACGGTGAGAAGCTGGAGTTGACGAAGCCACCCACCTCGAAACTGTTCCGCTGGTACTGCAACCGGCCATACATCATCCGCGTGCCCGGCTTCAATTCGAACGGGCCGATAGCGGTATGCAGGAGGCCCTGACTGCCGCCGTAGCCGCCGCTTACCTTGATGTGGCTCACGCCGTCCGGTGAGTCCCAATCGCCGCGGAAGTCGAACTTCGGCGACCGGCTGTCGAAGCTGGCGATAGAAGGATAGGACTGCGGCCGGCCCGTGACGTTCGGAACCTGACCGACGGGGCGGGCGAACGCCGCCGATTCCGAGTAACCGAGCGACAGCTTGTAGGCGAAGGTGTCACTCGGCGCGGCGGCGTGGGTGCCCATCACCGAATACGTGGACCCGGGATCCATGTCCTGGCCGGTGACGTTCCGGTCGAACACTCCGAAGTTGATGTCGAGCGTCGTACCCAGCATGTCGCGCGGCCGTTTCGTGATCATGTTGACGACGCCGGACATGGCGTTGGCGCCCCAGACCGCGGAGGCGGGGCCCCGCACCACCTCCACCCGCTCGAGGTTGTTCAGGGTGATCGGCAGCAGATCCCAGGCGACGAAGCCGTAGAAGTCCTGGTAGACCGTCCGGCCGTCGATCATCACGATTTGCGACGAGGCAAGCGTGCCGCTGGCGCCGCGGCTGGTCACGTTGAAGTCGCGGTTTGACGTCTGCACGACGTTGACGCCCGGCACCTGGCGAACCAGTTCACCGACGCTCACGACGGACTGCGCGTCGATCGTGTCTGACCCGATCACGGTGACCGTTGCCGGAGCGTTGACGATTTCCTGCTCGACGCGGGATGCCGTGACCACAACCGTTTCCGCGAACGTGATCGGTTCCTGCTCTTCGTCCTCCGTCTGCTCGCCCGGATCCTGCGCCAGGGCAGGCGGGACCGGCAGCAGCAGCGCCGCTAGCGCAACGACGAACAAGGATCGTGGACTCATGGTCTCGGACATCGGCGTCTCCTCTGGAAGCCAAGCGAACACGACACACCACGGAAGTGACCACTGAATGATACCGAAAAAGCTGAGTGGGAAACGACGCCGGCCGCGGCGGCGGAACCCTACCGCACTTGTCGCAGTATCCGGTCCCAGCGGGTGCGAGTGAAGAAACCGGCCACACCGGAAGCGGCGCGGCGGACGGCTGCTGCGACCCCCGACGGCGGCAGGATGACGGGTGGGCCCGCGTCGTAGGACCAGTAGATCACCAACGCCTTCCCCTTGATGTGGTCGTGCGGCAGTGCTCCCCAGAACCGGCTGTCCTCCGAATCGTCGCGGTTGTCGCCCATGGCGAAGTAGTGACCCGCCGGGATAACGACCGGGCCATGGTTGTCCCGGCCGTCGACTGGCCGCTCGCCCGGCCGCAGACGCCGCGCGGACTCCGCCAGGTACGGCTCATCGAGCGGTGCGCCGTCGATGTACACCTGCCGCCCGCGCACTTCAAGCATCTCGCCCGGCAAACCGACGATCCGCTTGATGAAATCGCGCCCCGGATCGCGGGGGAACTTGAAGACGACGATGTCGCCCCGCACGACGTCGTCCTTCGGAAGCACCGCCTGCTCGGCCGCCCCCAACGCCGGCGCGTGAACGAACTTGTTGACCAGCAGGTAGTCGCCCACCAGCAGGCTGTGCTCCATCGATCCCGTCGGGATGGTGAACGGCTGAAAAAGCCAGGTTCGCACGAACAGCGCCAGAATGACGGCCAGAATGATCGCCTCCAGGTACTCCCGTGCGGTCGACTTCCGGAAGGGCGTCGCTCGCGCCACGGCATCGGACGCGGTGCGTTCCGACGTGCCGCCACCCGCGCGATCCGCCGCCGCCCCGCGCCGCGCGCCCCGCCTCGCCATCACTTGCTCGCCTTGGTCGCCGTCTGGTTGTCGTCGCCGACCCGCAGGACGGCAAGAAACGCCTCCTGCGGGATCTCGACGCTGCCCACCCGCTTCATCCGGCGCTTCCCTTCCTTCTGCTTCTCGAGCAGTTTCCGCTTCCGGGTGATGTCGCCGCCATAACATTTCGCCAGAACGTTCTTCCGCAACGGCCGGACGCTCTCGCGCGCTATGATGCGCGTCCCGATCGCAGCCTGGATCGACACCTCGAACATCTGGCGCGGGATGAGCTTGCGCATGCGCGTGACCAGCGCCCGCCCGCGCGCATAGGCGTTCTCGCTGTGGACAATGACCGACAGCGCATCGACCGGATCGCCGTTCACCAGCAGATCAAGCTTGACGAGCGGCGACGTCCAGTACCCGCTCACATGATAGTCGAGCGACGCGTAACCTCTGGAAATCGTCTTCAGCCGATCGTAGAAATCGAGCACCACCTCGTTGAACGGCAATTCGTAGGTGATCATGACCCGGTGCGCGGCGTGGTACTCGAGCGCCTTCTGCACACCTCGCTTCTCCTGGCAAAGCTGCAGGATACCTCCGACCTGCTCCGCCGGCGTCAGGATCATCGCGGTGATGACTGGCTCTTCGAGTCTCTCGATCCGGCCTGCATCCGGCAGCCTGGCAGGAGAGTCGATCTCCGTGATCTCGCCGTCCGTAGTGGTGACACGATAAAGTACGCCCGGCGCGGTGGTGACCAGGTCCATGTCGAATTCCCGCTCGAGGCGCTCCTGCACGATCTCCATGTGCAGCAGCCCGAGGAATCCGCAGCGGAAACCGAAACCGAGCGCCGCCGAGGTCTCCGGTTCGAAAAAGAACGCCGCGTCGTTCAGTCGCAGTTTCTCGAGTGCCTCACGCAGATCGCTGTACGCATGGCTCTCCACCGGGTACAGGCCGGCAAACACCATCGGCTTCATTTCGCGGAAGCCGGGGAACGGATCGGTGGTGGGACGTGCCGCCTCGGTCGCGGTATCACCGATCCGCGCGTCCGACACGTTCTTCAGGTTCGCGATGACGAAGCCGACCTCACCGACGCCGAGTACATCGACCGGCTCCGGCTTCGGCGCGAACACTCCCACCTGCTCCACTTCGCAGTCATGTGCCGCGACCATCAACCGCAACTTCATCCCGCGCCGGACGCTGCCGTCCACCACCCGCACCAGGATGATGACGCCGCGATAGGCGTCGTACCACGAATCGAAGATCAGCGCCTTGAGGGGCGCACCGGGATCGCCCGCAGGCGGAGGTAACCGGCTCACCACCGCCTCCAGAATCTCCTTCGTGCCAATCCCCTCCTTTGCGCTCGCCCGCAACGCCAGTGACGGGTCGAGTCCGACCAGGTCCTCGATTTGCTGTGCCGTCTCGTCGGGCTGCGCCCCCGGCAGGTCGACCTTGTTGATCACGGGAATGATCTCCAGATCGTGGTCAATCGCAAGGTAGGCGTTCGCCATGGTCTGCGCCTCGACGCCCTGGGAGGCGTCGACCAGCAGCAGAGCCCCCTCGCAGGCGGCGAGCGACCGCGCCACTTCGTACGAGAAGTCGACATGGCCGGGCGTGTCGATCAGATTCAGGATGTACGGCTCGCCGCTGTCAGCCGTGTACTCGAGGCGGACCGCATGCGCCTTGATCGTGATTCCGCGCTCACGCTCCAGGTCCATGGAATCGAGCACCTGAGCCTCCATCTCGCGAGGGCGAAGTGCGCCCGTCAACTCGAGGAACCGATCCGCCAGGGTCGATTTCCCGTGATCGATGTGCGCAATGATGGAGAAGTTGCGGATCTGGCGGTGGTCCATGCAGGAAGGGCCGAACGGCCTTCTTGATTATAGGGGTCGCGATACTCCGATAGGGTCAGCGACTGTCGATCGGCACGAACGGTTGCGGCGGTCTCGCACCCGTGTATTCGGCGCGCGGCCGGATTAGCCGGTTGTGGGAGTATTGCTCCAGAACGTGAGCGGTCCAGCCGGCAATCCGGCTGGCGGCAAAGATGGGTGTAAAGAGGGCAATCGGGATGCCGAGCATGTGATACGTCGAAGCGGAATAGAAGTCGACGTTGGCATCGATCCCCCGCGCCTCCTTCATCACCCGCTCGATCGTTCGCGAGATGGCGAACCAGCGGGTTTCCTGCTGCTTCGCGAGGGTCTCCGACATCCGGCGGAGATGCGTCGCCCGCGGATCCTCGGTCCGGTACACGCGATGGCCGAATCCGGGCACCTTCTGCTTCTTCGCCAGCATGCCGCGGATCCGGCGTTCCACGTCGTCGTCCGATGCCTCCTCCCCCAGTTCCAGCAGCATCCGCATCACCTCGGCGTTCGCGCCGCCATGAAGCGGGCCCTTGAGCGCACTGATTCCCGCCACCGCAGCCGAGTAGAGATCGCTGAGTGTCGCACCGGTCACCCGCGCCGCAAACGTCGACGCGTTCAGTTCGTGGTCGGCATGGAGGATCAGCGCAATGTCGAGCGCGCGCACCGCTTCCCGCGTCGGACGATCGCCGTTCAACATCAGCAGGACGTTCGCCGCGTGGTCGAGCGCCGGATCGGGATCGACCGGACTGCGGCCGGCCGCCACGCACCCCCAGGTGGCAACCAGGCTGCCCACCTGCGCGGTGAGGCGCACGGCGGTGCGGTATGCCGCATCGGGATCCTGCACGGCCCGGCCGGTCCGCGCGTCGGCATGCGGATCGATGAGCGCCAACGCGGAAACAAGCGTCCGCAGAGCGTCCATCGCATCCCCGGGGGGTAGTGTGCGGATGAGGCGCCGCACCGCTTCAGGCAGCGGACGGGCGGCGGCAAGGTCGGACCGGAGGTCACCCAGCTCAACGCGCGTCGGTAGCCGGCGACGCCACAGGAGGTAGCACACCTCCTCGAACGCCGCTTCGCGCGCCAGGTCGTGAATGTCGTAGCCGCAGTACGACAACACGCCCTGCTGACCGTCGATATAGCAGATGGAGGACGAGGTGGCGACTACCCCCTCAAGACCTCCCTTTCCCGCCGTCATGACGTCTCCCCGGCGAGGCGGATCGCCGGCGAGCCATGCGCACGAACCTCCGTCTGCTCGTCCCGCCGCGATCGGCAACGCAACGGGCGCATCGAGGCCGCCCCTACCCACAGAAAGCCGACCTGGAAAAAGAACAGGAAGGGCGCCAGCAGGTACGCACCGGCGGCTAAGGCCCAGGCGGTGGCAATGGCGAACCAGACGCCCAAGGCCACCTCCACCCACGGCTGCCAGCCGGACGCGACGCGGTAGCGCGCGCGAGCGTGGCACGACGCACGCGAGGGCCCCTTGGGAGTCACTCCGTACTTCGGCGTCCGCCGGAATTCGCCGGTGGGGCGCGTGAGCGCTTCGAGCACGGCAAGCGCATTGTTCACGGACAGGCCCAGCCCGAGCGCAATCACCGCCGGGAGGTCCCGAAGCCGCCACCGCCAGCGACCTCCCAATTCGCGTTGGCTGATGCCATAGAACGTCGAAACCGATACGGCGGCGGCCACGAAGCAGGCAACGTCGATCCAGAGCATGCGGGGATCCGCCCCGGGGCCGGTCCGCGCCGCGATCGCCGGCACCACAAGGAGCGCGAGGGCCAGGATAAGCAGGTAGTTGACGTTTGCCGTCAGGTGCAGCGCCGCCTCAAGCCGGACGCGCCATGGGAGCCGCGCCCGCAACAGCGACGGCAGCAGCTTTCGGCACGATTGCATCGAACCCTTCGCCCAACGGTGCTGCTGCAACTTGAACGCGTTCATCTCGACCGGTAGCTCCGCCGGCGCGACAACGTCCGCCAGGAAGATGAAGCGCCAACCCGCCAACTGGGCGCGGTAGCTCAGGTCGAGATCCTCGGTCAGCGTGTCCGCCTGCCAACCGCCCGCGGCATCGATCGCCGCGCGCCGCCACACGCCCGCCGCGCCGTTGAAGTTGAAGAAGCAACCGCCTCGATTCCGCCCGCCATGCTCCAGGACGAAGTGGGCGTCGAGCAGCAGCGCCTGGGCTCGCGTCAGAAGTGACTGGTTCCGGTTCGCGTGTCCCCAACGTGCCTGCACCATGCCGACGCGGGGATCCGCGAAAGGAACAACGGCACGCTCGAGAAAGTCGGCCGGCGGCACAAAATCGGCATCGAACAACGCAACCAGCTCGCCTGCGGCGCTGCGCAGGCCGTCGCGCAGCGCCCCCGCCTTGAAGCCACTGCGCGCCGGCCGCCGGATGTGGCGGATAGCAATGCCGCGCGACTGCCATCGGTCCACCGCCTGCCCAACCACGACTGACGTCTCGTCGGTCGAGTCGTCGAGCACCTGTATCTCGAGCCGTTGCCGCGGATAGCGCATCCGGGCGACCGCATCGATGAGGCGTTCGGCGACGAACAGCTCGTTAAAGATAGGAAGCTGGACGGTCACGCGGGGCAACTCGTGCGAGGCCGCGTGTACCGGCGCCCGTCGGCGGCCGCCTCGCAGGTAGGACCACACCAGCAGGTTGCGGTGGGCCCCGTACACGCTGAGGCCGCACAGGACCGCAAAATAAAGGGTGACGATGATCGCGTCGCCAGCCGCCATCGATGTGCCGCTGACGGTACCCGCGCGCGCACACCGCCGTCAACGCGGATGCCGGGGAACCTGCGGCGCCGCGCCGAAGGCCGGAAGCGGTGCCCGCATGCACACGTGTGCAAGAATCCCCCCATGACACAGGCCGGCGTGCGAGCGCTGCTCGAGCAGCTTGCCAGTGGCGCGATCGATGCCCGGGAAGCGGAAACGCGCCTCCTCGACTTTCTCCGCCGCGCGACGTTCGAGGATCTAGGCTTCGCTCGGATCGATCACCAGCGCGCCCTGCGTCAGGGTTTCCCGGAGGTAGTCTACGGCGCCGGCAAGACACCGGCCCAGATCGCCGCAATCACCGAGCGGATTGCCGCCGCCGGCGATCCGATCCTGGTGACGCGCACGACGGCCGACGCGTTCGACGCGGTCTGCGCAGCGGTGCCTGACGCCGTGTGGCACGAGGCCGCGCGGACCATCGCGCGCCCGTCACCGAACACGCCGCCCGGGCGGGGAACGATCCTGGTAGCCGCCGCCGGCACCTCCGATCTTCCGGTTGCCGAGGAGGCGCGGGTCGCCGCCGAAACGCTCGGCAATCGCGTCGACGCGCTCTACGATGTCGGCGTCGCTGGTCTGCATCGGCTCTTGGCCGAGCGGGAGCGCCTCGACGCGGCGCGCGTTGCGATAGTCATCGCCGGCATGGAGGGAGCGCTCCCAAGCGTCGTGGGCGGCCTGATCCGCACCCCGGTCATCGCGGTGCCCACCAGCGTCGGCTACGGCGCCAGCTTCGGCGGCCTGGCCGCACTGCTCGGCATGATGAACTCGTGTGCCTCGGGCGTCACCGTCGTGAATATCGACAACGGTCTGGGGGCCGCCGTGGTCGCCCATCTGATCAACCACCTCGACTGATTTCTCCGGCCCGGCTCATCCTTACCGAGCGACCGTTGAGGTAGGCTCAGGCGATCACAATGCCTACCGGTCCAACGGATGACGTGACGCTCCGGACGCTGGAGTTCGACCGCATCGTCGCGGCGGTATGCAGCTTCGCGCTGACGCCGCTAGGGCGGGCCGCGGCGGCGGGCCTCCTGCCAATGACCGATCCGGAGTTGGTAGCCCGGGACCTCCGGGCAACGTCGGAGACTCTGGAGTATCTGGACGCTAACCATCCGTTGCCGCTAGAGGCGCCGGACGACATTGAGGCAACGCTTGCCGCGCTCGCGATCGACGGCCGGCCGCTTGACCCGGGCCAGCTCGTCGGCCTGGCCAGACTCCTGTTTTCGGTTGGAGCGACGGCGAACGCTATTCGATCGGCGACACCGGCCAGCAACGACGACGCATGGCCCCTACTCAACGCTGCCGTCGAGGGTCTGCCCGAGTTCGAGCGCGAAGTGGCCAACATCGAACGCCGGATCACGCCACAGGGTGACGTGGCGGATGACGCGACCCCCCGCCTCGCGGCCATTCGCCAGCAGTTGCAGCGGCAACGCCAGCGGCTGCGCGGTACGCTGGGGTCGTACCTCCGCGGGCGGGAGACGGCAAAGTACCTGCAGGAACATGTGGTAACCGAGCGTGCGGGGCGTTTTGTCCTGGTAGTGCGCGCGGAACACCGCGGCGCCATTCCGGGGATTATCCACGGCAGTTCCGGGAGCGGCGCCAGCCTTTTTCTGGAGCCCCTCAGCACCGTAGACATCAACAACGAGATCGTTGCGCTGGAGGAAGAGGAACGGCAGGAAGTCCACCGCGTCCTGCTCGATTTGTCCAACGCGCTCCGGGCGCGGGCGCTCGAGTTGCGGCGGACGCTGGAGGCTGCCGCGGAAATCGACGTGATGCAGGCGCGGGCTCGCTTCTCGAAGCTGGTTGCGGGCGTAGAACCGGCGCTGGTCAGCGATGTGCGGATCGAGCTGCCGGCGGCGCGGCATCCGTTGCTCATGCGGGCGGTGGTGGATCGGTCGGATGCGGACGACGGCGCCGGTCGCGCCGAGGCCGAGGAGCTTTCCGCGTTTGCGGGACCGGTGCCGGTCGATATCAGCGTGACGCCGCCCACCGGAGCCCTGGTCGTCACCGGGCCGAACACCGGAGGAAAGACGGTGGCGCTCAAGACGGCGGGACTGCTGGCGATGATGGCGCAGGCGGGGCTGCATGTTCCGGCCGCCCGCGGCGCCGCGTTACCGGTATTCCGATCGATCTTCGCGGACATCGGCGACGAGCAGTCGATCGCGAACAGCCTCTCCACGTTCTCCGGCCACATCGCGCACACCGTCGCGATGGATGGACGACTACGAAAACCGGCACTGGTGCTGCTCGACGAGGTGGGGGCAGGCACCGATCCGGCGGAAGGCGGGGCGCTCGGCGCCGCCATCGTCGAACACTTCCGGCGTCGCGGCGCGATCGTGCTCGCAACGACACACGACGACACGCTGAAGTCTTATGCGGCGACCGCCGATGGCGTCGCATGCGCCGGGTTCGGCTTCGACCCGGAGACTTACGCGCCAACCTACCGGCTGACGTACGGGTCGCCGGGACGAAGCCTGGCATTGGAGATTGCCTCACGTCTTGGCATCGCCGCGTCCATCGTCGAGGACGCCCGCGCCCGCCGGAGTGCGCGCGAGGCGCAGCTCGCGGATCACCTGGCGCAGGTGGAACGCGACCTCGCAACCGTTTCCAGGGAACGGGACGCGCTGGCCGCGGACCGGTTGGCGATCGAGCAACAGCGCGATCGTCTCGTTTCCGCCGAACGCGCGCTGGGTGAACGGGAAGCACAGGTGAAAGAACGCCTCCGGAACGGCGTCAACGAGGAAGTGCGAAGGGCACGCAAGGAGATCGATGCGATTGTGGACGACCTCCAGAAGCGTGCGGCGATACTCGGAAAACAGGCGGCGCGGCGCGGACCATCGGCACTGCGGCTGTCAACCGGACATACGGGCCAACTCCGGAAGCAGGCGGTAGAAGCGCTGGAGGCGATCGCGCCACGCCATGCGGGCGCGGGCGTCCGCGCGCCCGTGAAGGAGAGCGCGGCGACGACGCGATCCGCCACCCAGGAGAACCGTGCGGCGCAGGCGGACGACGCCACACAGGCGACGAGCGGTTCGACCCCGGAGGTGGGCAGCCGCGTGCGTGTAGCCAGTCTCCGGCTCGACGGAATCCTGGCGGCGGTCAACGGCAACGACGCCGAGGTGGAGGCATTGGGCAAACGGATCCATGTCCGCGTGGGTGACGTCCGTTCACTCGAGATCGCTGACGCCGTCCGTCCTGCGCCCCATGCGAGCCAGGCGGCTGCACCCCGCGGCGGCGGCGTTACCGTGAACGTCGCGGAGGCGAGCACCCCGCCGCTTGAGCTCAACGTCATCGGCTGTCGCGTCGACGATGCACTGGCTCGCGTCGAGAAGTACGTCGACCGGGCGATGCTCCACGAGCGGCGTGAGCTGCGTGTCATCCATGGCCACGGGACCGGCCAGCTCCGGCGCGCGATCGGGCGCTACCTGGGCGAGCATCCATTGGTTGAGCGTTACGCTCCCGCCGAGCCGGAGCATGGGGGCGGTGGCGTCACCGTCATCTCGCTGAAGGAATAGACCGAGTACGAGCAACAGGGAGGCGGCATGGCGCGGTTCCCGCCGGGTTTCATTGAGGACTTGAAGACGCAGGCAGATATCGTCCACGTGATCCAGGCGGTGGTGCCGCTCAAGAAGGCGGGTTCGACATACAAGGGACTCTGCCCGTTCCATACTGAGAAGACTCCCAGTTTCCATGTCAACCCGGAAAAAGGGTTCTTTCACTGCTTCGGATGCTCCACCGGCGGCGACGTTCTGAAGTTCATCGAGCTGTACGAAAAGCTGAGCTTTCCCGAGGCGGTGCGCTCGCTCGCCCAACGCTTCGGCGTTCAGGTGCCCGAGTCGGACGATCCGGGTCGTGACAGCGCGGCGGACGCGGAACGCGAGGCACTGCTCAAAGTGCACGAAGTGGCCGCAGCGTACTTCCGCGACCAGCTTGCCGCGCCGTCGGGCGCCACGGCGCGCGCGTACCTCGACGGGCGCGGCATTCGTCCCGACACCATTGACACGCTCGGCCTCGGCTGCACGCCCCCCCGCCGGGACGGGCTGACGCGGCACCTGCTCGACGCCGATCACCCGATCGAATTGCTTCAACGGAGTGGCCTGCTGACCGGATCCGACGGTCGCCCACCGATCGACCGGTTCCGTCAGCGGCTGATGATTCCAATCTGCCGCGACTCCGGATCGATTGTCGCGTTCGGTGGTCGTGCGCTCGGCGGCCATCAACAGGTGAAGTACATCAACTCACCCGAGACCGCCCTCTACACGAAGGGGCGGACTCTCTACGGCCTCCACCTCGCAAAGAAGGCAATCCGTGCCAAGGGTTTTGCCGTGCTCGTGGAGGGTTACTTTGACCTGGCGCAGGCACTGCAGGCGGGCGTGGAGCCGGTGGTCGCCACCTGTGGCACCTCGCTGAGCGATCGGCAGGCCGGGCTGCTCCGACGCTTCTGCGGCAAGGCGCTGCTCAGCTTCGACCCCGACGCCGCCGGTGACGGGGCGTCCACTCGGTCTGGCGAGTTGCTCCTCGCCGCCGGTTTCCAGGTGAACGTCGTGCAACTGCCGGGAGGACAGGATCCCGATACCGTGATCCGCGAGAAGGGCGCGGCGTACTACGTTGGGCGCCTCAAGGCGTCGACGCCGTACCTCGACTATGTGCTGGAGCGCGCCGCCGCCACACGGGACCTGGCGCGTGAGAGCCAACGGACCGAGTTCATCAACGAGTTGCGCGCGGTAGCCGCACGGATCCCCGATCCCGTAGCCCGCGATCAGTTCGCCGACCGAATAGCACACCGGGGCGGCGCCACCGAGGCGGTGGTGCGCGACGCCATCCGACAGGTAATCGCCGGCCGTCGTGCGGGGCCGTCCCCTCCGATCTCGCCAGCGCTGCGCGATCCACTGCCGGCCGAGCAGGGTCTGATCTGGGCATCGATCCATGACCCGCAGGCAGCCCGATCCGTACTTGCCGGCCTGGAGCCGCAGGACTTCCAGGATCTGCGAAGCGAGACCATCCTGCAGGTGGCGCGGAACCTGGCTGATCTGCCGGCTGCGACGATTCCCGCAACCCTACTGGAACGGTTGGCGGAAGACGAAGCCGCGCTCGTGCGGGCGATCGCCGGAATGGACGCGGCGCCAGCGGGCGTCGAGGACTGCGGCGTCGAGTTGCGGCGCCGGCGCCTGGAACGGGAGACCGCCGCGTTGCAGGCGGCTATAGATCGCAAGCAGCGGGACGGGGCGCTTGGCGAGATCGATGCGTTGTGGGCAGAAAAGAAGGACCTGCTTCGCCAGATTGCGGCCCTGCACGACCAGACCCGCTGATAGCCTGATTCCGAGGCGTCATTTGACAGCACGTCCGATCCGCTACAATCGGCCCCTGCGACCCGTACCCTGGGGGCAGGCCTCGCGTCGCCTGTCGGGTCGCAACGAGTGACGGGATGTCGAACGAGCCGTCGACCATCGAAGAGCGGTACTACGAGATCCAGCAGTTAATCGTCGTGGGCAGGGAACGCGGTTTCCTGCTCATCGAGGAGCTCAACGAACTGCTGCCTTCCGAAGTCACCCCGGAGGAGTTGGATGATCTCTTCGAAACGCTGAATGCGGCCGGCGTGGAGGTCGTTGAATCCGAGGAGAAGCTGAAGGAACGGAAGCAACTCCGCTCTCCCGTCGAACCGGCAGCCCGGGCACTCGACCTCACCCCGGGCGCCGTCGAGAAGACCAGCGACCCGGTGCGGATGTACCTGCGGGAGATGAGTACTGTGCCACTGCTCGATCGCGAGGGAGAAGTCGCGATCGCGAAGCGTATCGAGCGGGGAACGAACGCGGTGTTGCGGGCCTTGTCCCGGTCGCCGGTGGTTGCGGACACGATCATTCGGCTTGGCAACGAACTGAACAACGGCGCGCTGAGCGTCCGGGATCTGATTGTTCTGCACGACGAGAGGCTGACTGCCGACCGCATTGCCCGACATACGGAGCATGTGGTTCGCCAGATCAATGCCGTTCGGACTGCGCGCGCCGAGATGAAGCGGGCGGAAACCCGGCTGTCCAGAATTCCGAAGCAGGACCAGTTCCGATATCGTCGCAGCCGGCGCCGGCTGCTTCGCGCACGCGTCGCATTGTCGCGGCGAATCCGCCCGATCGAGTTCGAGGAAACCCTGGTGGAGGAGTGGCTCGACACACTCACGACGGCGGCGGCGACGATGCGGGAGGAGCAGGTCGAACTGGCGGCGCTCAACCGGCGCCTGCGACCGACACACGTGGGACAACTCGGTTTGGACGAACGGAGACGGCTGGCTCGCCGACAGCGGCAGTTGCGGGCGAGCATTCGGACGCGAGCGGCGAACCTCGGCGAGACACCGGCGTCGCTCGGCCGTCTCCGGGAGATGGTCACGCGTGGCCGCGCCCAAGCGGAGCAAGCCAAGACGGAACTCGTGGAAGCGAACCTGCGCCTGGTGGTCTCGATCGCCAAGAAATACACTAACCGCGGGCTGCAGTTTCTCGACCTGATTCAGGAGGGGAACATCGGGTTGATGAAGGCGGTCGACAAGTTCGAGTACCGCCGGGGCTACAAGTTCTCCACCTACGCCACCTGGTGGATCCGGCAAGCCATTACGCGCGCCATCGCCGATCAGGCTCGTACGATCCGGATTCCCGTCCACATGATCGAGACGATCAACAAGCTGCTGAGGACATCCCGTGCCCTTGTACAGGAGTTCGGTCGGGAGCCGACCACGGAGGAATTGGCCGAGCGGCTCGATATCCCCGCCTCACGCGTCCGCCGGGTGCAGAAGATCGCCCAGGAACCGATTTCGCTCGAAACCCCCATTGGCGAGGAAGAGGACAGTCACCTGGGCGACTTCATCGAGGATCGCCAAGCCATTTCGCCCGCCGAAGCGGTGATCAATCTGGATCTGAAAGAACAGACGGCATCGGTTCTCCGTTCGCTGACGCCTCGCGAGGAGAAGGTTATCAAGATGCGGTTCGGCGTCGGAGACGGCAGCGAACACACGCTGGAGGAGGTGGGTCAGGACTTTGCCGTCACCCGCGAACGGATCCGCCAGATCGAAGCAAAGGCGCTCCGCAAGCTGCGGAGCCCTTCCCGCAGCCGGAAGCTCCGTGCGTTCCTCGAAGGCGGGATTCCATGAGACTCTACGGGCCCGTAGCTCAGCGGTCAGAGCCACCGGCTCATAACCGGGTGGTCCCAGGTTCGAATCCTGGCGGGCCCACCACTCTCGCCGCACGCACGGTCGGACCGCCGCGTGGCCGGCGCCGCCAGGCCCCGCTGGTGCGGGGCTTTTTTCTTGCACGGCGATGCTGCCTGAGCTCGAACGCCTGATCCACCTCCAGCGACTGGATGTCGATGTCGCCGTCGCGCGGCAGACTATCGACGCGTTTCCCGAAGAGTACGACACACTGAACCATCGCCTCGCCGAACGCCGCGCCGCGGTTGAGCAGTCCGAGGCGCTTCAGGCCAGGCAGCGAGCGGACCGCACCGCGATCGACAAGGAACTTGCTGCGGTGCAGGGACGGCTCTCCAGATTCAAGGACCAGTTGATGGAGGTGAAGACCAACCGGGAATTCCACGCGATGCAGTCGGAGATCGCCACCGCGGAGGCGGACGTGCAACGGCTCGAGGATCGCCTGCTTGAGCTGATGCTCGAGGCCGACGAGCTGCAGGGAGCGGCCGACGCCGCGCGCGCCGCGCTCACGGCCGAGGAGGTCGAGGTTAAGCGGGCGCAGAAGGCACTCGAGGCGCAACGTGATCGGCTGCAAGCCGAAGTAGACCGGAAGCGAAGCGAGCGGGACGCGGTCGTGGCAGCTTTGCCGACCGTGACCGTAGCGCTGTTCGAGAGCTTGGCGCGGCAACGGAAGGGCATTGCCGTAAGCGGGGTGCGTGACGGTCGCTGCGGCGCCTGCCAAGTGCGGCTGCGACCGCAGCTCCAGAACGAAGTGCGACGTAACGATGCGCTTCGCCGGTGCGAGAGCTGCCAGCGCATCCTTTACTCTCCCGCGGAAACCGGGACGGCAGCCTCGTGACGGAGCCGGCACCGTCCGGCCCGCGCGTCATAGCCTGGGTCGACGGCGGCGCCAGGGGCAACCCCGGCCCGGCGGGTTACGGAGTCCACATAGAGTCGGCCGACGGCGGTCTTATCGCTGAACTTCACAAGGCGATCGGTGACACGACCAGCAACGTCGCCGAGTACCGCAGCCTCATCGCGGCGCTTGACTACTGTTCCGCCCATGGCTACCGCGACGTCGTGATCCGTTCCGACTCGGAGCTGATGATGAAGCAAATGCGTGGCGATTACCGGGTGCGCGCGCCGTCCCTCCGCCCACTCCATGCTCAGGCGTCCAACATTGCCGCACGGCTCGGCCGCGTGACGTTCGAACAGGTCCCGCGCGCGCAGAACGCTCGCGCCGACCGGCTGGCGAACCTGGCGATGGATGGCGTAGCGGCCGCGCCCCAGTCCCAGCCGGCCGGCCCCGCTGCCACGACAGGAGACATCATCGGTATCGGAATCGATATCGAAGAGGTGGCGCGCGTTGAGGATCTCCTGATGCGGTACGGCGACCGCTTCGTCATCCGGATCTTCACCGGAGGCGAAGCGGCCTATTGCCGGAGGCGGCGTCATCCGGCAGCCCATTTCGCGGCACGGTTCTCTGCCAAGGAAGCGGCGATGAAGGCGCTCGGCACGGGCCGGTCACGCGGCGTGCTTTGGCGCGACATCGAAGTGGTACGCCATCGCGGGCCACCGACGATCGTGCTGCACGGCGGTGCCTTGCGACACTTCGATGCACTAGGAGGTACCGGCGTACTCCTGACGCTGACGCACTCGCGACAGTACTCCATTGCACAGGTGATCCTGCTGGGCCGCGCATGACGCAAGCGTTGGCGCCGTCGGATTCCGGCCCGCTCGACGGCCGTCAGGCGCCGTGCCTCATGCCTGCCGTTCGCTCTGCAGGAATACCGGAAGCTCGCTGGCGTTGTCGGCATCGGCATCGGCATCGGAATCGATCTCCACTTCGGCTGCCGGGTCCGCGCCGTCGGAACCGTCCCCGGTAGAAGCGGCCGCAAGCGGATCCGGAAGCTCCCAAAGGTCGAGGGCCTGGCGCCGCGTGAGAGCGATGCTCGACAGTGCGCGCGCCTTGGCGATCGCCTGGGCCGTGGCGGTGTCCTCCACCGGAGCCGCACCGGAACTCCCGGCGGCCTCACCCTCCCGACCATCCACGCCGTCCGCACTGTCCTCCGCCGACTCGACCGTGCCGGACGACGGCGCCGTATCTGCCGCCGTCTCCGACGTGAGCGTCTCCTGCCGGCTGGCGTAGTCGTTGAGGTCGACCGGCGTGGGAGCATTGATCGCCTCGGCGCGCGGCGCCGGGTGAGCGGTCGAGACGGGGGGCGAAGCCTGACCCACTGCCACCTCGGACTGATCCGCCGCCACTTGAGACTCCTGCTCAGCGTCCGACTCGCGCTGAAACTCGGTGGCGATCACCGTCACCTTGACGCGTTCCTCCAACTCCGGGTCGATCACCGCACCGAAGATGATGTTCGCCTCCTCGTGCGCTGCCTCCTGCACGGTGGCGGCGGCCTCACTCGCTTCCATCATCGACAGGTCGCCACCCCCGCTGATGTTGACGATGATGCTGCGTGCTCCGTCGAGGCCGGCTTGCTCCAGCATTGGGCTCGATACCGCGAGGGTCGCGGCGTTGACAGCCCGGTTCTCTCCCTCGCCGGTACCGGTTCCCATCAGGGCGGTGCCCTTGGCCGACATGATGGTCTTCACGTCGGCGAAGTCGAGGTTGATCAAACCCGGCACGAGGATCAGATCGGCGATGCCCCGCACGGCCTGGTGCAGGACTTCATCCACCATCTCGAAGGCCTGGGTAACCGATGTGTTGCGGTCGATGGCCATCAACAGTCGGTCGTTCGGAATGGTGATTACCGAATCGGCCGCGCTGCGCAACCTCGCAAGCCCTTGCTGGGCGCGGCGGGCCCGGATACGGCCCTCAAAGGTGAACGGCAGCGTTACCACGGCGATCGTCAGCGCGCCCAGTTCCGACGCGAGCGACGTGACGATCGGTGCGGCTCCGGTGCCCGTGCCCCCGCCAAGACCGGTGGTGACGAACACCACGTCCGCTCCCGCAAGCGCGGCGAGCAGTTGCTCCGTGTCCTCGAGTGCCGCCCTCTCCCCGATCTGCGGGTCCGCGCCGGCCCCCAATCCGTTCGTCAGCTTGGCGCCAATCTGCAGTTGGACCGGCGCCGCATTCTGCGATAGCGCCTGCAAGTCGGTGTTGGCGACCATGAAGTCGACGCCGCCGCCCCCAAGATCCCGCGCCACCATGCGGTCTACGGCGTTGCCGCCCCCACCTCCGACACCGATGACTTTCACCTGCGCCCCGGACGCCGCGGCGTCCTCCAGGGTGACCCGGAGCTCGCGCTCCGACCCATTCTCTAGTCCACTCATGAGAAATACTCCTTGAAGAAGCCGCGCAGCCGACCGGCAACCCTACGCAGGCCGCCGGACGCTTGCTCCTGGTTCATGCTCCGATGGCGGTGTGCGTGCATCACGAGGCCGACTGCCGTAGCGAACGCCGGGCTGTTGACGTGGTCGGTCAACCCGCCTACTCCCACCGGCGTGCCGCGACGGATCGGCATGTTGAAGATCTGATCGCCGATCTCTGGCATGCCATCCAGCATCGATCCGCCGCCAGTCAGTACGAGACCGCAATGAAGCAGGCTTTCGTAGCCGCCCTTGTGGAGGTCGTCCCAGAGCGAGTGGTAGATCTCCTCGGCACGGGGCTGCAGAACGTCGGCCAACAGTCGCCGCTTCAGCACGCGCGGCTGGCGGCCGCCGACGCTCGCGATCTCGATTGGATCGTCATCGTTCACCATGGCGGCAAACGCACAACCGCTTCGGCGCTTCGTCTTTTCCGCCTCCGGGATCGGCATTCGCAGTCCGACTGCGGCGTCGTGGGTGAAGTGATCGCCGCCGATCGGTATACCACCGGTGTGCCAGACGCTGCCGCGTTCAAAGACACCATAGTCGGTGGTGCCGCCGCCGATGTCGACGAGCGTCACGCCCAGGTGTTTCTCGTCAGCCGTCAGCACGGCCTCCGCCGCGGCAAGAGGCCCGAGGACCGTGCTGGCAACCTCCACGCCTGCCCGATTGACGCACGCAACGAGGTTCTGCGTCGTGGCCACGTTGCCCGTGACGACGTGGAGGTTCACTTCCAGCCGGGATCCGGTCATACCAACCGGCGCGCCGATCCCCTCTTGATCGTCCACCATGAAGTCCTGCGGCAGGACGTGGATCACTTCACGGCCGTGCGGCAGCGCAACCGCCTTCGCCGCCTCGACGGCGCGCGCAACATCGGTCCGCGTGATCTCGCGGTTCTTGCCGGCCACGGCCACCACGCGCCGGCTGTTGAACGCACCGGTATGTTCGCTGGAGAGGGCGACATGCACATTGTCGATCTCAATGCCAGCGGTCAGCTCCGCCTCCTCTATCGCCCCCTTGATTGCCTCGACCGCCGCCTCGAGGTTGACGACGACGCCGCGCCGAATACTGTTCGCAGCGTCGGTAACGCCAATTCCAATGATGTCGAGACCGCCGTCATCGAGCGCCTCGCCGACGACGGCGGCGATTTTCGACGTCCCAACGTCGAGTCCCACCAGGTACCGATCCCTACGTGCCACGCTCCCTCCGTTCACTGCACAGACCTCGGCCGATCGCCACGTCCGCCACTGCTTCCGACTTCAAGGCCCGCCCTCCGACGCACCGGCCGGTCGGACATACACCTGCGGACCGAAGCGCATGTCGACCGCATCAATCACCGCTACGCGGCTCCGGATCGTCGTGGCCAGTTCCAGGTACATCCGGAGCCGCTCCGCGAACGCTTCATCCCCCACGTGAATGCGGGCCGGATCCCCGCTGAGCAACACCACCACGTCGTGTGGATCTCCGACATCGATCTGCGAAACGCTCGCCGAGAGCACGGGATCCTCAGCGACCGCCCGGATGACACGCGCCGCAAGTGCAGCACGGCCACCGCGCGAAACCGGGGCCGTTGCGGGTGTCTCGTTCTCCGCGAGGCCATCGACGAGCGGCAGGTTCAACACCGCAAATCGTGGGCTGTACTCGTCAATCACCCGGCCCCCCGTGTCGACGATGTAGAGCCGGTCCCCAAAGCGGCCGAGGGCAAACGGTGTCCGCTCCTCGACTATCACCTCCACCGTCGACGGAAAGACGCGCCGGAGCATGGCATTGCGGATCCATCCGGACGCCAGGAGACTGGCGTGGGCCCTACCGAGATCCGCCTGAATCAGGTTGTTGCCTCGGAGCGGATCGAGCAGCCCGAACAATTCGCCACGCGACATCCATTCGCCGCCCTCGACCGTGATTGTGTCAATCGCCAGCAGCGACGACCGGCGGGCCAGATCCGCGGACCCGACAGCACCCACAACCGACCCGACGAGGATCAGCCCGAAAGACAGTCGTCGGAGGCGGCGGTTGGCGGGACGACGGCGGCCAGTACGTTCCGGCGGGCGGCGGGACGGCGGCGGGGCGGAGCGGCGCGGCATCATCAGGACCGACCCTCCAGTTCCGCGGCGAGTCGAGGCCGCAGTCGTCCGATGGCGCCCGCCCCCAGGATCAACACGATGTCTCCCGCACGGGCGACCTCGGCAACGCGTGCGGCCGCATCGTCCAGACTGCCTGCGATATCCACCGGCACCGGAGCGACACCTCGGACGGCGGCAGCCACCGCGTCGGCATCGACTCCGTGGATTGGCGGCTCGCTTGCGGAGAACAGGCTGGTAAGGATCACTCGGTCGGCGAGGGCGAGGGCAACACCGAAGTGGTCGAGCAGCCGCGCTGTGCGGCTGTAGCGGTGCGGCTCGAAGACGACGATGAGGCATCGCGGCATGCGCAGCCGCGCGGTCTCTATTGCCGCCGTGATCTCGGCCGGGTGGTGACCGTAGTCGTCAATCAGTTCGATCCCGCCGCGAGCGCGGTGCACTTCAAAGCGCCGGGCGACACCCCTGAACCGTGCAAGCCCCGCCGCGGCCGAGACCGGATCAGCGCCCAGCCGCATCGCGGCGGCCATGGCAGCGAGGGCGTTCAACAGGTTGTGTCGGCCGGGCACTTGCAGGCTCAGCTCGACCGGACGACCAGCGACCATCGCGACGCACCGGGTACCGTCCGGCCGGTAATCGGGATCGTGCGCGCGAACGTAAGCCGTTTCCGCCGTGATCCCGAACGAGCCGGCCGCGAGGGCGCCGCCCTTGTCCGACCCACCGAACAGCCGAGAAAGGCGCGGATCGTCCGCACACCAGATCACATCGCCGCCGGCCGCCCACACGCGGCGGGCAAAGGCGGCGAATGCCTGTTCCAGACCCCGGATGCCGTCGTACGCTTCCAGGTGCTCGTCATCCACGTTCGTCAGGACGGCCACAGACGGCGCCAACGCGAGAAACGACTGGTCACTCTCGTCGGCTTCGAGCACCATCAGGTCACTCGTGCCCTGTCGGACATTCCCACCGAAGGTGCGGACGACACCCCCGACGACGACAGTCGGGTCGAGACCGGCCGTCTCCAGCGCCTGCGCCACCATCGATGTCGTAGTGGTTTTTCCGTGGGAGCCGACGACAGCAACGGTCCGCTTCGTCCGGGCCAGCTCTGCAAGCATGGCGCCGCGGCCCACCACCGGGATATCGCGGCGTCGGGCCTCAGCCAGCTCCGGGTTGGCGTCCGGGACCGCAGAGGAAACCACGACCAGATTAGGGGGGCTCGGCTGATCGAGGTGTGCGGCGTCGTGACCCATCGCGACCGGGATGCCGGCTGCACGCAACCGTGCCACGCCGTCCGTGGCGGTGAGATCGGAACCGCTCACTTCGTACCCCTGGCTGGCGAGGAGCGTGGCGACTCCGCTCATGCCGACGCCGCCAATTCCCACCATGTGAACCCGCCTGACTCCGTCGAGCACACCAATCGTCCCTTCATTCCCGTTCGCACCGTTACGCGGCCGCCGAGGCGACCCCCATCAGCTCCTCTGCCCGTTCCGCCACCCGTGCCGCCGCATCCGGCCGCGCCAGACCCCGCGCCGCGCGACCCATCGCGCGCCGGCGATCCGCATCGTCAGCCAGCGCCGCCAGTCTTGCCTCGAGGTAATCCTCCAGGTCCACTTCTTCAAGCACTTCCGCAGCCCCTGCCTCGGCGAAAACCGCCGCATTCCGGCGCTGGTGATCCCCGGCGGCATGCGGCAACGGCACCACCAGCGCCGGCAGTCCAGACGCCGCAACCTCGGCGAGGGTCGTCGCGCCCGCCCGACAGACCACGAGGTCGGCAGACGCCATCTTTTCCGCCATCGCATCGAAGAACGGCTCGACGCAGGCGTCGACACCCGCCCGCCGATAGCCGTCGCGCACAGCGTCGCAGTCCCGCTCTCCGGCCTGGTGTGTCAGTTCGAGTCTTCCCGTCATGCCGGCCGCAACGGCCGGCGCCGCCGCCACCATGGCGACGTTGAGGGTGTGCGCGCCCTGTGATCCGCCTAACACCAGCAGGTGTAGGCGTCCGGCGGCGCGCACCGCCCGTGCGGCGCCCGCCGCGAAGAAGTCGGCGCGGACCGGGTTGCCACTGACGAACGCCTTGTGTCCGAACCACGTGGCTGCCGTCTCGAATGAAACCGCCGCCGCACGCACTACCGGGCGCAGCAAACGGTTCGTAAGCCCTGGCACCGCGTTCTGTTCCAACAACATCGTCGGCCGTCCCGCCAGCGCGGCGAGCAGGACGAGCGGACCGGCGCTGTAGCCTCCCAAACCGATCACCAGGTCGGGCCGCGCGCGACGGAGCAGCCGGGCGGCATCGACCAGCGACACCGGAACGAGCGCCAGCGCACGCAGGATCGCCGGGAGCGACTTCCCCACCAGCCCCGCGCTCCGCACGACCTCGAATGCGAAGCCCTCGCGCGCCAGTGCACGCGCCTCGACGCCGCGGCCGGTTCCTGCAAACAGGATGGACACGCAAGGGTGCCGAGCGGCCAGGGCGCGCGCCACTGCGATCCCGGGAAACAAGTGGCCGCCGGTTCCGCCTCCCGCAAACATCACGGTCATGTCCTAACCGATGCGTGTTGCGACACGTTCAACAGGATGCCCATGCCCAGCATCGTGATCAGCAAGGACGAACCACCGGCACTGACGAGAGGAAGTGGAATTCCGGTCGTGGGCAGCAGCCCGAGGACGACGCTGATGTTGAGCAGCGCCTGAAGCGACACCATCGTCGTCAGACCAATCGCGAGAAACGCGCCGAACCGGTCGGGTGATTGCGCTGCAATCAGCAAGCCACGCCAAGTGATGACAGCGAAGCAGGCAAGGACAATCGTGGCGCCGATGAGCCCGGTCTCTTCGGCGATCACCGCATAGATGAAATCGGTATGCGGCTCGGGCAGGTAGAAGAGCTTCTGGACGCCGCGCATCAGACCTTGTCCGAAAACGCCGCCGGTTCCGACCGCGATCAGGGACTGGATGACCTGGAACCCGTCCCCCAGCGGGTCGCTCCAGGGATCGAGGAAGGCCATCAACCGGCGACGCCGGTACTCCGCGCTTGTCAAGACATAGATCACGAGCGGCGCCGCGACGAGTGCCAGTCCAACGATGTAGCGGTAGTGCAATCCGGCCGTGAACACCATCGTTCCGACAATCACCAGGATCGCCAGCGCGGTACCGAAGTCCGGCTGCAGGACTATCAGCGCCGTCGCGACGACCGTGAGGGCGCCAATAGGGGCGAGTGCGCCAACGCTGGCGTTCAGACGTTCCATCCGGCGGTCGAGCTGCGCGGCGGCGAAGACGATCAATGCGAGCTTGGCCAGCTCCGAGGGTTGCACCCCGAAGCCGCCGATACCGAACCAGCGCCGGGTCCCGTTGATCGGCGGCGCAAAGAGCACCGCAACGAGAGCGAACGCGGTGATGCCGAGCCCGCCCCAGATGACCGCCGGGTGCTTCAGGTCGCGGTAGTCAACCTGTATGGCGCCCCAAAGCAGCAGGACGCCGCAGATCACCCAGGTGAGCTGCCGGAACAAGAAGAAGTCCGCCTGCTCAAATCGTTCCAGGGCAAGCACCGCTGACGCGCTGTAGACCATCACGACGCTCGCGCCGAGTAGTACCAGCGTCGCGATGAACAACGGCTTGTCCGGCTTCAGTTTTCGAGCCATACTCTCCGTCCGCGCCGGGCTACAGGCCCGGCTTGGCCGACCCGATACAGACGTGTACCGCCTCTGGAGCGGTCAGCGGTCATCAGTCGGACCGGGAAGGAGACACCGGCCTCGCAGACCTGGGATGGCCTGCGTTCCCAGCAGCCTGCTCTCCCCCGCGCGACCCGACTGATGACTGCTCACCGCTCCAGTCCCCGCACCGCCTCCTTGAACGCCGCACCTCTTGCGGCGTAGTTCGCAAACATGTCCAGGCTGGCGCACCCCGGCGCCAGCAACACCGTCCCACCCCGAGGCGTCCTGGCAGATGCGATCCGGACCGCATCCTTCATCGACGTCGCCTCATACACCGGCACCACGGCGGCAAGCGCTGTGTGGATGCGGTCGCGCGCCTCGCCAATTGCGACGACCGACGCACCGCGATCCACCAGGGCGTAGCGGAGGTCCTCGAACGCCCCGCCCTTGAATCGACCTCCAAGAATCGCCGTGAGGCGCGGCCCGAAACACTCGATTGCGGCGCGCGCCGCCACGAGGTTTGTTGCCTTGGAGTCGTTGACGTAACGCACCCCCCGCACTTCGCCGACAGTCTCCAGCGTGTGTTCCAGACCGGCGAACGATCGGACAGCGCGGGTCATCGCGTCGGCGTTCACCCCGGCCAGTGAACCGACCGCGGCGGCGGCGGCGACGTCGCTCAGCAGGTGGCGCCCCGGCACGCGGATCGCGTCGCGAGGCACGAGGCGCTGTTCGCCTGTGGATGACCGCCGGCTGATCCAGTCGTCGGTCACCTGCACCCCTTCGTCCAGCCGCGTCTCGATGGCGAACCGGAGCGCACGCGCATGGCTCTTCCGGGCCAGCTCCAGCACCGCAGGGTCGTCGGCGTTGATCACCATCGCGTCGTCACTCGTCTGGTTGGCGAAGATGCGTCCCTTCGCCTCGGCGTACTCCGCAAAGCTGGCGTGGCGGTCGAGATGGTCGGGCGAGAGGTTCAAACAGACGGCGATCCAGGGGCGGAACGTGTCCGTGAGCTCCAGTTGAAAGCTGCTCACCTCTACGACGTGCACTGCATCGGGCGTCGACTCATCCACCTGGCTACTGAGGGCAACGCCAATGTTGCCCCCGACGACGGCACGTCGCCCACCTGCGTCGAGCATCCGTCCGGCCAGGACGGTCGTGGTCGACTTGCCCTTGGTTCCGGTCACTGCGACGATTCGCCCCCGCAACCAGCGCGCCGCCAGTTCCACCTCGCTGATCACGGGGATGCCGCGCGCACGCGCACGGGCAACCTCGGGCAGACGCGGGGGCACGCCAGGGCTCAAGACGATTAGGTCAGCAGCCTCGAACGTCTCCGCGCGGTGCCCTCCCATTTCCAGGGCTACGCCTGCCTCCCGCAACTCGGCCGCGACTTCGGGCGGGTCGGCGCGCCGTTCGCTGAGGGTGACGCAGGCGCCGCGGCGGGCAAGCAGTGCCGCGGCGGCCACGCCGCTGCGGCCGGCGCCCACCACCACTGCCTTCGCTCCCGTCACCGAATAGCCGCGCGCCCGATCCGCATTCATCGCAGTTTCAACGTCGTCAGGCTGAAGAGCGCGAAAACGATCGCCAGTATCAGGAAGCGGCTGATGATCTTTGGCTCGCTCCAACCGATCTGTTCGAAGTGATGGTGAACCGGCGCCATCCTGAAGATGCGCCGGCCGGTCAGCTTGTAGGCGCCGACCTGCAGAATCACCGAGACCGCCTCCATGACGAAGACAGCACCAATAATCGGCAGCAATAGCTCCTGCTTGATCAACAGCGCTACAGTGCCGAGCGCGCCGCCCAGAGCGAGCGACCCGACATCGCCCATGATCATGTCGGCGGGGTACGAGTTGTACCAGAGAAAGCCGAGACCGGCGCCGACCAGCGAGCCGCAGAAGATCGTCAGTTCGCCCGCCGGCGGGAACCGGACCAGCAACAGAAACTCGGCAATCTCCGCATGGCCACTGACGTAGGTCAGGGCGGTGAACGCGCCCGCCGCCACGGTGAAGATGCTGATTGCCAGACCGTCGAGCCCATCGGTCAGGTTGACCGCGTTGGAGGCGAAGACCAGCACTAGCATCGCGAACGGGACGTACAGCCAGCCGATGTCCGGGGTGAACTCCTTGAAGAAGGGAAAGAGCATCTCCGTGCTGTAGATTCCAGCGGCCGAGAGCTGCAGCAACGCCACACCAACGCCCGCACCCACTGCGCCCTGCAGCACGAGCTTTCCGCGCGCCGAAAGGCCGCGATGCGATCCCACCCGCACCTTCAACAGATCGTCCGCCAGACCGATAGCGCCGAATGCGGCAGTGGCGGCGAGTGCGATCCGGACGTAGAGATTCGTCAGATCCGCCCAAAGCAGCGTGGGAACAAACGCCGCAGTCAGGATGAGCAGTCCACCCATAGTCGGGATGCCCTGCTTCTGCTGGTGCGTCGCCGGCCCGTCTTCCCGGATCGGCTGGCGCGCGCCGAGCGCGCGCAACTTGCGGATCGTCAATGGCCCGAACGCGAGCGTCACGACAAACGCAGTGATGCTCGCGGCGGCGGTGCGGAACGTGATGTACTGCACGACGTTCAAGATGCCGAACTCCGTGTGCAGTGGGAAGAGGAGGTGGTACAGCATCAGCTCCACACCTCTCTCAATCGCTCCGCCACGACCTCGGTGCGGATGAGGCGCGACCCCTTTACTAGCACCAGATCGCCGGGAACGATCCGATTGGCGGCAATATCCGCCGCCTCAATGCTGTCGGCGCATGTGACGACCGCATCATCCGGCAATCCCGCGGCGCGCGCGCCCTCAGCGAGCCCTCCCGCATTGGCGCCGCCCACCGCGATCACCACGGCGAATCCCGCCGCGACCGCCGTCCGCCCGCTGTCGCGGTGCAGTCCTGGCGCCCGCTCACCCAGCTCCATCATCTCGCCCAGCACCGCGACGCGCCGCCGGTGCGAGGTGTCGCATCCCAGCGAGGCGAGCATCTGGGCGAGCGCCGCTGGGCTCGAGTTGTACGTGTCGTCGACCAGCGTGATGCCGTCGCGCAGGCGGATCACGTCGCCGCGGTGCGGGGCCGGGCGGAAGCTCCGAGTGGTATCCACCATTACATCGAGCGGTACTCCGAAGCGAAGCGCAACGGCGATGGCGGCAAGGACATTTGCAACCTGCCCGGTACCAACAAGACCCGCATGGACGGTAACGTCACCAGCCGGCGTACGAACCTCAGCCGACCAGCCATCGGCGCCCCGATCGTCCACCACGGTTGCGCAGACATCAGCCCTCGTCGCCTCACCCACACCGAATGTCGTGAGGTTCCCCGGGAATCCCGCGATCCGCGCCATTGCGCGGGGATCGCCCGCGTTCGCCACGAGGCAATCCTCGGCGCCGGCTCCTTCAAGGATCTCCGCCTTCGCATCGGCGATCGCCTCGATGGAAGAAAACGACGCCGCATGCACTTCGCGCACGTTGGTCCAAACCCGGACGTTCGGCTCGGCGATGCCCACCAGCGTCCGGATCTCACCTGCGTGGTTCATGCCCAGTTCCATTACTGCTACGCGCGCGCCACCAAGCAGCGAGAGGAGGGACAGCGGCAGGCCGATGTGGTTGTTGAGGTTGCCCTGGTTGCGAATCACGTCGTAACGCGTCGCCAGGAAAGCGGCGATCAGCTCTTTAGTGCTCGTCTTCCCGACACTTCCGGTAACCGCGACCACGGTGGCGGCAGACCGCCGCCGGACGTGGCGCGCAATCGACTGGAGCGCCCCGGTGGTGTCCTCGACGATCACCACCGGGGCGGCTCCTGCCCCGCCGGACCCAGACAACGCACTGCGTTCGGTTGCGATCACGCCTGCCGCTCCTTGTTCCAGTGCTTCGGCAATGAAGTCGTGACCGTCGAATCGTTCTCCGCGCAGCGCAATGAACCAGTCCCCGGGTCGAATCCGGCGGCTGTCAATCGAGAATCCCTCCACCCCGCGGTCGGGTGGGCCGGTGACGAGTTCACCTCCGACCGCCGCCGCCATTTCGTCCACCCGAAGCCGTACCGGCTCACCTCCCACCACCCCGCCGTCACGCCTCTCTCTCCGTCCGCCGCGCGGCGAGCGCCGCCCGCGCCACCCCAGCGTCCTCGAACGGCACCACGTCCGACCCGACTACCTGCGTTCGCTCGTGGCCCTTGCCGGCAATCAACACCATGTCGCCGGGTAGAGCGTTTCGGATTGCCCCGGTGATAGCTGCCCCGCGTTCAACGACAGCGCAATGATTCATGTGCACCGCCGCGCCGGCGATTCCGGTTTCGATCTCACGGATGATGGCGAGCGGATCTTCCGAGCGCGGATTGTCGGAAGTGACGACGACCAGATCACTCAGCCGCGCGGCGACGGCACCCATCAGGGGGCGCTTCGTTGCGTCGCGGTCACCGCCACAGCCAAATACCGTAATGAGGCGGCCGCCAGCGAGCGGACGGACCGCCTCCAGCAGGCGCCGCAGCGCATCGTCGGTATGGGCGAAGTCGACGATCACGGTGATGTCGTCCTCCGGCGAGGAAACCCGCTCCATCCGCCCCGGCACCCCTTCGACGGTTCGGAGTCCCGCCTCGATCGCCTCGCGCGGCAGGTCGAGCGCCACGGCCGTGGCGGCTGCCGCCAGCAGGTTGCAGGCATTGGCGCGACCGATCAGCGGCGAGCGGATCGTGAGTGCGCCACGCGGCGTGTTGGCTTCGATTCGGGTGCCGGTGACGCCTGCGTCCAGTCGACTCGGCGTGACGTCGGCCGCCTCATCGAGCGCGTAGGTAACCGGCCGGCCGACAATCGCCGCCAGTCGGGCGCCGTACGCATCGTCGACGTTGACGACAGCGGGCGCGCGGTCGGTGAGGAGTTCGAACAGCCGCCGCTTCGCCGCGAAGTACGACTCCATACCGCCGTGGAAGTCCAGGTGATCGCGCGTCAGGTTGGTGAACACGCCAGCGGCGAATCGAACATGGTCGACCCGGTGGAGCGCCAGGGCGTGCGACGAAGTCTCCAGAACGCAAGCGCGCATGCCCGCCTCCCGCATCCCGTGGAGCATCCGGTGCACTTCCGGCGCCTCCGGCGTCGTATGGAGCGGTGCCGGCAGATCGCTCTCCGCCCCGCGGCCGATGCGGTTGGCGACCGTGCAGATCCGTCCGGCTGGAATGGCCGCCTGCTCAAGGACTGACTCGATGAGGTAGGTGGTGGTGGTCTTGCCGTTCGTGCCGGTCACGCCCACAACCAGAAGATCGTGGCTGGGATTGCCGTGGAACACGGCAGCGAGCGTGGAGAGCGCTACTCGTGCATCAGGCACGCACACCCACGGGATCGGTGGATCCGACGGCGGCGCCGTCTGACTGACGACAAACCGCGCGCCGCGCGCGGCGGCATCCCCCGCGAATCGAGCGCCGTCGAACTTCGCGCCTGGAACCGCCACGAAGACCGATCCATCACTGGCGCGACGCGAGTCGTGGCAGACGTCCGAGACGGGACTGGCGAGCAGATGCGGATCAAGTGGAGGAACGGCGTCGCCCGGCGCGATACCTGCGCGCGCCAGCAGCATGGCGGCAGTGACCACGTCGACGGCCATCACGGGTCGAGCGGCGCACCACCGGCCCCGCCTTGCCCAATGTCCGCGTGGAGCGGCGCGGACTTCGGAGAAGGCGGCGGCGAGTGAACCGGTGCCTTCCGCACCGGTCTGGATACGTCATGGCGATCGAGCCAGACTCTCACGGCTCCTCCCGCCTCGATGATCCGACCGGGAGGCGGGTCGTGCCTGATTACGGCGCCATCACCCACCACGCGGGCGCCGAGGTCGAGGCGCCCGAGCGATTCGATTACCTCCCTCGCGCTCAGACCCCGCAGGTCCGGCATGCGCCGGACGCTGGTCGGCGGCGCCGGATTACCGGATGTCGAGGTACGGGCCGGCGCGGAAACCCGACCGAGCCGGACGTCGCCGAACGTCGTGGGCTCCGGGCGGGATGGAACCGACGCGGACTCGACCGGTGCGGTCTCGGCCACGAGGTGCAGCGACGCACCGTTTCCATCGGGGGGTACCCCCAGGTGTCGGAGCGCCACCGACGCGATCCGCTGGAAGATCGGCGCGGCCACTGCGCCGCCGGTATAGGCCCGCTGGCGAATGCCATTGATCTCCAGCGTACGCGGCGTGTCGAGCATGACCAGCAGCACGATCCGTGGATCCTCGACCGGCGCAAATCCCACGAAAGACGCATAGTGGTCGTAGTGTGAGTACCTCCCGTCGATGAGCTTCTCCGCCGTGCCCGTTTTCCCGGCCACCGTGTAACCAGGCACTCGGGCGCGGCGCGCCGTGCCTCGCTCCACGACCTGATGCATGATGCCGGCTAGTTCGGTCGCCGTCGCGCGCGAGATCGCCCGTCGAATCACGTGCCGCTCCGTGGTCTCCCGCCGGCCAGGCCGTGAGATCGCCCGGAGCAGCCGTGGTTGCAGCAGTTCGCCGCCGTTCGCCACGGCGGCAACCGCAGCCGCCATTTGCAGCGGCGTCACCGCCACCTGGTACCCCATCGAGATTGAGGCAAGGGCGCGGTCGGTCAGCGTTTCGGGCGCCCAGACCAAGCCCGCGCTCTCCGACGGAAAGTCGGGCGCGATCGCCTGGCCGAATCCGAAGCGGCGGACGAAGCGACTAATCCGTTCGGGTCCCAGCCTGAGCCCGACCAGAATGGCGCCGACGTTGCTCGACCGGACGATTACGTCTTCGAACGTCAGCGGATCGTGCCGAGTGAAGTCGGGAATGCGGTCGCCCGCCACGACGATGTAACCCGCGCTGACGTCAAAGATCTCCTCCAACTCGACCACGCCTTCCTCGATCGCCGCCGACGCGGTAACCACCTTGAAAGTGGAGCCCGGCTCATAGAGATCCTGTACGGCGCGGTTCCGCCGCGCTTCCGCAGTCGCCTCGGCGAAGTAGTTGGGATTGAACGTCGGCTCGCTGGCGAGCGCGAGCATCTCGCCGGTTTGCGGATCGAGCATGACGGCAGCACCGCCATCCGCCTCGGACGCAGCAATGCCGGCGCGCAGTTCCCGCTCGACGATGTACTGGAGGTGTGCGTCGATCGTCAGTTCGATGGCGGCGCCAGCCGTCGGGGGCCGCTCGATTCGGCTGAACGCGCGCCGGCGTGCATCCGTCTGCACGAGCACCTGGCCGGTATCGCCGCTGATCGCACGATCGAAGGTCGACTCGATGCCGCCCAGCCCCTGGTTGTCCACTCCGACATAGCCGAGCGCGTGCGACGCCAGCGTCCCGTTCGGATAGTAGCGGCGGTCCTCCGCCAGGAATCCAATTCCCCGAAGGCGGAGTTCGGCAATCCGCCGCGCTTCATCGGGCGTCGCCTGACGCTTGACGTAGGCGAAGGCCCTGTTACCCGCGAGGCGGGCCGCGATTGACTCACGGCGCCCCGGCGGGCAGTCATCCAGGGCGGCGCACACCGCAGTGGCAGTTGCCTCCGGCTCCGCGATCTCGGCGGGAACGGCGTAAATCGTGTCGGTATCGACGCTCCACGCGAGCACTCGCCCGTGTCGATCACGAATGTCGCCGCGTTTCGGGTGCAACTCGACGGTCCGCTGATGCTGCCGGCGCGCGCGTTCCACCAGCACGTCGCGCTGCCCCACCTGCAGGTAGGCCAACCGCGTCTCGGCGGCGGCGACCCACACCGCGAACGCACAGCCGGCCACGACGATTCGGCGGCGCACAGTGAACCGCCAGGAGCCCGGCGCGGTAGTCGATGCCGGGGGCCTCTCAGTTCGTTCGTTCACGGGTCGGCTCCTGACGTTCGATCACCGTCGTCTGGTCCGCTGGGGGAGGAACCAGGCGCAATTGCTCAGTCGCAATCCGCTCGATCCGGGCCGCAGCCCGAAGGGTATCGATCTCCAGCCGCAGGTGTCGGTTGACCTCCAGCGTGCGGGACTGTTCCTGCCGCAGTTGCTCGAGGCGGTAGCCATGCTGCAGCAACTGATGGTGCTGCCAGACCGATACGAGGAGGAACGCCACGAACGGAATCAGGATCAGCAGCGATCGCCGCAGCTCCCGGCGCTGCGCCCGGTCCACCTCTCGGACGATGGGGTTGTTTCGGATCTCCTGCTGAAAGAGATCCTTGAAGTTCTCCTGGATCATGCGGCCCTCTCGGCGGCACGCAGCTTTGCGCTGCGGGCCCGGGGATTTCGCGATCGTTCGCCCTCGGACGGACGCAGTGGACGCTTGGTCAGGATGCGGAGTGCCGATGTGGAAGCGCTGTTCAGGCCTTCGCGTTCCAGGCGTCTAAACGTCTGTTTGATGATTCGATCCTCAAGCGAATGGAACGTGAGAACCGCCAGCCGCGCGCCGGTACGGAGGCGGCGGCAAACCGACTCGATCCAGGCGTCGAGGCCTTCCAGTTCCCGGTTCACCCAAATCCGAAGGGCCTGGAAGGTTCGTGTCGCAGGATGGATCCGCCAACGCCCTCCACGCCCCACCGCGCGACGCACGGCATCGGCCAACTGGCCGGTCGACGCGATCGGCTCCCGTTCGCGAGAGTTGACGAGGCTACGCGCGATGCGCCGAGCGTGACGATCTTCGCCGTACTGATAAATCACATCCGCCAGTTCGGGTTCCGGCACGTCGCGCAACAGCTCGGCCGCCGTCGGGCCGGTAGTGCGATCCATCCGCATGTCGAGCGGCTCGTCGCGGCGGAAGCTGAAGCCGCGAGGACCGTCGAGCTGCATTGAGGAAACACCCAGATCGGCCAGTGCGCCGCCATCGATCGCCCGAACGCCGCGTGCATCGAGGACGGCATCGAACCTCCGGAAGTCGGCGTGCACCAGTTCGACGCGGTCCGCAAACGGTCGAAGTGTCTCGCGCGCCAGCGGCAGCGCCTCGGTATCGCGATCCATGCCCAGCAGACGGCCCGCTCCCGCCTCCAGGAGTGCGCGCCCATGGCCACCCGCTCCGACGGTGCAGTCCACGAACAATCCACCACGCCCCGGGTCGAGCAGCGTCACCACCTCGGCCGCCATTACCGGGGCATGCGACGTCGGCGTATCGCAGGGCGTCCGCTCGGTACCAGTCATGGTCGTTCCGCCGATCCCTGTTCCCGTGTCGTTCTGTGTCAGATGCCGTAATCGGCCAACGCGCTCAAGTCGTCGTCGGTTAGTGGCTCTTGTTTCAGCTTCTGCGTGAACCGGGCGCGGTTCCACACCTCCAGGTGATCGAGCTGGCCAAAGATCCGCGTTTCTCCCGTCATCTCCGCCGCCTCGCGCAGATCGCCATGAATCAACACCCGTCCCTGCTGATCGAACGATGCCTCCTGGCCGTAGAAGCTCACCCGGTCGATGTAGCGCTGGCGAGCCGGCAGCGTCGCCGGCACTTCCCTGAGCCGTTCCTCAAGCGCGGTCCAGACCGGCATCGGGTAGATCAGGACGGAACGTCCGGTCAGGCTGGTGACATAAAGGGCGTCACCGTGCTGGCCGGCAATCGCCGCCCGAAACGCGGTCGGCACCTTGAGCCGCCCCTTGTCGTCGATTCGCGCGGAGATGCTCCCCCTCAGCACCGGGTTCCCCTTACACCCGCTGTCGCCACCTGCTGCCCCGGGCAGCTATGTTGCTCCACATAACTCCACTTGGGTCCACTCGTATGGTAGGTGACGCCCGTGTTGATGTCAACGGAAAGAAACGGGCTATTGTCCGCGGAGGAAACGCTTGTGGCGGCTAGTGGACCCGGTCGTCCCAGTCACGCCCGCCACGACCCTCGTGGACGTCGAAGCGCCTTCGGAGACGGCCCATCTTCCACTTGAACCAGCGGTACTTGATGTCGGCAACGACGCCCAGCCGTCCGATACCGAAACGCTGGTTCGGGCCGCCGGCTCGGTATTGAAGGTAGAAATAACCGACAACCAGGCCGCCAAGATGCGCGATGTGCGCGACACCGCCGCCGCGCGGCACGGAAAGGAAGGCGATCGCGCCGATGATCATCACGAAGTACTTTGCCGGGACCGGGAAGAGGAAGAACATCAGGATTGGCGTCTCGGGATAGTAGAGAGCGAAGGCCATCAGCAGCCCGTAGATCGCTCCCGAGGCCCCAATCGTGACTGCGAGGTAGGTGGCGTCGGCGAACCCGAACGGCAGTAGCGAGACGGCGATAGTCGCCACGCCGGCCCCGATTCCGGTAACGAAGTAGTACCGGAAGAACAGGCGCGATCCCCACAATCGCTCGAGTTGCACGCCGAACATCCAGAGCACCAGCATGTTCAACAGGATGTGGCCGAATCCGCCGTGCAGGAACATGTAGGTGAACGGTTGCCAGAGCCATAACCGCGTCAGGACCGCGACCGGCCGCAGGCCGAAGTACTGGGTGAAGAAGCTCCCGAGCGGCGGCACCAGCACCATCGCGAGAAAGACGCCGACATTCGCCCACAGTAGAAGCCGGACCGCGGGTGTCATCATGCCCGGGCCGAACGTGTACCCGCCGCCGTAGTCGAACCTTCGCACCGCCCTCATCGTACCAGTACGCGCTAACGCAACCTCGCGACAATCTGCTCAATTGCGCGATCGAGTTCCCGGATGCGAAGCACCCGTGCCGCCACGAACAGTACCGCGACCCCCGCCATGATGGAAACCGTTACGCGCACGAGGCGCACCATCAGCCCGACCCCTTCCCAGGTTTCCGCCAGCCAGCCGTGCAACCACCACGCGGCCAGGCCCATTGCTGCGGACGCCACGGTCATCTTCGCCAGCACCAGCAGGACGCGCGGCAGATCGAGTCCACCCAGTCTGCGCCGCAGCAGGGCCAGCAGCGTCACGGCGTTGGCGAGCGCCGCGATCGACGCCCCGAGGGCCAGACCACGGTAGCCAAGCGCTTCCACCAGAATCAGGTTCAACACGATGTTCAGGGCCACCGCCCCCATGCTGACGGCGGCCGGGATACGGCTGTTGCCGAGTGCATAGAAGCAGGGAACCGCGATCCGCACCGCCGAGTAGCCCGCCAACCCCGGCGCATAGAAGATCAGCGCCGCGGCGGTCGCGACGCTGTCGGCCGGCGTGAAGCTGCCCCGCTCGAAAATCAGCTCAACCGCGGGCCGACCGAGGGCGATGAGGCCGACCGTCGCCGGCACGCTCACTACGAGCATCAGCCGGAGCGCCCGCGACACCGCCGCACGTACCTCGTGCGGCTCGTTCCGCGCCGCGTGCCGCGAGACGACAGGCAGGTTCGCGGCCGCGATCGAGACGCCGAACAGCCCGATCGGCAGATACATCACCCGGAATGCGTAGCCGAGCCAGGAGACGGCGCCCGTCCCCTGTCCGGTCGCCAGCACCATGTTGACCAGCAGGTTGATCTGCACTGCCGCCCCGGCCAGCGTGCCGGGACCCATGAGGCGGAGGATGTTGCGGAGCCCCTCGTCGTGCGGATCAAGCGCCGTCTGGTACCGGAACCCTTCGCGCCGCAGCAAAGGCGCCTGCAACGCCACCTGCCCGATGCCTCCGAGCAGCGCCCCGATCGCAATCGCGACGATCGGCTCGAGTCCCAAGCCCGGCATCAGCGGCACCAGCAGCGCCCCCGAGGCGATGATGCCGACGTTGTACATCGCGGGCGAGAGAGCCGGGGCGAAGAAGCGGTTGAGCGAGTTGAGCATCCCCATCATCGCCGCGGCAACGGCCACGAGTGTCAGGAAGGGAAGGAGGATCCGAGTCAGCAGGACAGTAAGCTCCAGCTTGCCGGGTACCTCCGCGTACGACCCGGCAAGTAGACGGACGAGCGGCTCGGCGAAGACCATGCCCGCGAGGACCACGACGCCTGTGATCACGATCAGTGCATTCAGCAGTTGTGCACCCAGCCGCCACGCCGCGGCGCGGCCGTCGCGGGCAAGCTTCCGCATGAACGTCGGAACGAACGCCGCACTCATCGCCCCTTCCGCGAACAGATCGCGCATCAGGTTGGGAATGCGCGTCGCAACGTTGAAGGCGTCCATCGCATTCCCCGCGCCGAACAGATAGGCGAGCACCTGATCGCGCACGAGGCCGAGGATGCGACTGGTGAGCGTAGCGGCGCCGACAACCCCGGCGGACCTGGCAAGTCGGGTGGTGGGAGACGACGTCCCGCCGGTCGGCTCCGATCCGGGGGACGTGACCGCAGGTGGTGGCGCACCGGCGCCGGATCCGGTCATGTGGCGAAGCGGACGTTGATCACGTCGCCGTCCCGGACGACGTAGCCCTTGCCCTCCAGACGCACCTCCGCCTGCCGGCGGCAGTCCGCGAACGAGCCCAATTGGACCAGTCGGTCGCAGTCGATCACCTCGGCGCGGATGAATCCGCGTGCGAGGTCAGTGTGGATCTCGCCCGCCGCCTCCTGCGCACCCGTGCCCTTGGGGACCGACCAGGCTCGACACTCGTCCTTGCCCACCGTGAAGAAAGAGATGTACCCGAGCAGGTCGTACGCGGCGCGAATCACTCGGTCGAGGCCTGGTTCGGATAGACCCAGGTCGGCCAGGAAGGCGACGGCGTCGTCCGGGTCGAGTTGCGCGATTTCCAGTTCGATGCTGGCGCAGACGGCCAGGGCCTGAATCCCAGGTCCCGCGACAAAGTCGCCAAGGCCAGCAGCGCGGACGGCATCGGCGGTTGCACGGGCGACGTCGGCCTCGTCGACGTTCAGCACCAGCAGCAGCGGCTTCTCCGACAGAAACTGGAATCCCCGCAGCCGCTTCGCGGCGTTCGGATCGAGTTCGAGCGATCGGAGCGGCATCCCCGCTTCGAGCGTCTCGACGCACCGGGCAAGTACCGCAAGCTCCGCTTGGCCTTCCCGCCCCTGCTTCAGCGCGCCCTTCATCCTGTCCTGTTCGAGCCGCGCGACACGCTTCTCCGCCACCGCCAGGTCCGCCAGGATCAGTTCATCCTCCATCGCGCGCGCGTCGCGCCCCGGGTCCACCGAACCTGCCGGGTGCGGCATCGCGTCGTCGTGGAAGCCGCGGACGACGTGCAACAGCGCGTCGGCCGTCCGGTACGGCGCGACGTCTACCAGCGCCCCCGCCCCGGCGCCGCCATCCGCGCCGCGCCGCGCCGCCATGTCGGCGAACGTCACCGCCGCTGCCGTGCGTTTTCTGGGCGAGTAGAGCGCGGCCAACCGATCGAGGCGCGCGTCGGGCACGTGCGCCTGGCCGATGGACGCGTCGCTCCGCCCGCCGGAGTGTCCCTCGCGCCCACGGGTCAGCAGGTGAAAGAGAGTCGTCTTGCCGGACGAGGCGAATCCGATCAGCCCTGCGCGCAGCATACCGCCGGAGAGTGTCGCATACTCACTCGTCGCGGGATGTGCGCCAGTCCTCGCGGGGCGGGCTGAACGCCTCCAGCGTGAACGTATCGTCCAGCGCTTCCGCCTGATGAGCGACGCCCGGCGGGACTCGGAGCACTTCTCCCTCGCGCACCACCACCTCGACGCCATCGACGGTAGCCCGGAGGGCGCCCTGCAGGACATACTGCAGTTGTTCGCTCTCGTGACGATGGAGCGGAACGAGCGCGCCCCGTTTCAGGTACACCTGCGCCAGCATCTGTTTCTCGCCGACGACGATCTTGCGGGACACCAACTCCGTTACCTTGTCCAGAGCGAGGTCGTCCCAGCGGTGTACGGCAGGTGTCGGGGGCATCGCGGTTCTCCAGTCCAGACCGTGCCACGTAGGTTAGTAACCTGCTGACTATAAGAGACTTACGGAATTACCGCGCGGACTCTGGACAGGATGGACACTGCCGCCGCATGGTATAGTTGCCTCGTGCTCGTCGTGCCAACACGCTGGCCGGCGCCCTCCGCGCCCGCTCCCCAGGGAGATTCTCTACGATGAAGCCGCCGGCCGTCTCGAATGGGGCATCGGTGGAGATCCCGGGTGCCGTTCCGCAACAGACGGGAGGGCTATCGCGCGAGCAGATTCACCGTTTCTACCGGACGATGCTGCTCGCCCGACGGCTCGACGACCGCGAGTTGCAGCTCAAGAATCAGAGTCTCAGTTACTTTCAGATCAGCGGCGCCGGCCACGAGGCGGTGCAGGTGGCGGCGGGAGTCGCACTCCGTCCAGGCCACGACTGGATCTTCCCCTACTACCGCGACCGAGCGCTCTGCTTGACGCTCGGCCTGACCGCGGAGGAGATGCTGCTGAGCGCCGTCGGCGCACGGGACGATCCCTTCTCGGGCGGCCGGCAGATGCCGACCCACTGGAGCTCGCCGCGGCTACAGATAGTCTCGCCGTCGAGCTGCTGCACGACCCAGTGTCTCCATGCGGTCGGTGCGGCAGAAGTAGGAGGCCTGCGCCGCCGGATCGCCGGCCTCCAATCCCTCGTCGAGGGCGCCGACGACGAGGTAATTCTGGTCTCCATGGGTGATGGCCAGACGAGCGGCGGGGAGTTCTGGGAATCACTCAACACTGCGTGCAACTTGCGGCTGCCGGTCATCTATCTCGTCGAGGACAACGGCTACGCCATCTCGGTGCCGGTCGAGGTCCAGACGCCAGGGGGCGACATCTCGGAACTCGTCGAGGGATTCCCCGGGCTACACGTGGTGCGCGTGGACGGCACCGACGGAATAGCCAGTTTTCGGGCGATGACCGAGGCGGTTGCGTGGGCCCGCGCGCGCTCCGGCCCCGCCCTGGTACACGCTCACGTGATCCGCCCGTACTCGCACTCGATGTCGGATGACGAGCGGCACTACAAGATCGAAGCAGAGCGCGAAGCGGAGGCGGCGCGCGATCCGCTGCGCCGCTTCGCACAGTTTCTGCGCGACGGCGGTCACGCGACCGAGGCCGAGATCGCGGCGATCGGCGACGACGTCGCCCATGAAGTGCAGCAGGCGACGGACCGCGCGATCGCCGCGCCAAAACCGGACGCCATCGAAGCGACACGCTACGTCTATTCTCCCGACATCGATCCGGCATCGGCCACGTTCGAGTCGACACCGGCTCGCGGCGGCGATGCTACCGGCGCCGCGGACGACGAAGGTCCCCGGGCCGACACGATGGTCACCGCCATCAACCGAACGCTCCTTGACGAGATGGGGCGCGACCCCCGGATCGTCATCTTCGGCGAGGACGTCGCCGACGCCAGCCGCTCCGCGATTCTCTCGGAAGTGCCCGGAAAGGGAGGTGTCTTCAAGGCGACGCTCGGCCTGCAGCGTGCCTACGGATCGGATCGCGTATTCAACTCGCCGCTGGCCGAAGCGAACATCGTCGGCCGCGCGATTGGGATGGCGGTTCGCGGGCTGAAGCCGGTGGTCGAGATTCAGTTCTTCGACTACATCTGGCCGGCGATGATGCAGATCCGGGACGAGCTGACCATGCTCCGGTACCGGTCGAACAACGGCTGGTCCTGCCCGGTCGTGATCCGGGCGCCCATCGGAGGTTACCTGAAGGGGGGCTCCCTGTACCACAGCCAGTCGGGCGAGAGCATCTTCGCTCACTGCCCGGGTCTGCGGATCGTCTTCCCGTCGAACGCCGAGGATGCAGCCGGGTTGCTTCGAACCGCGATCCGATGCGACGACCCGGTGCTGTTTCTCGAGCACAAGCACCTGTACCGCCAGACGTACAACAAGGGCGTATACCCCGGCGCGGACTACACTGTGCCCTTCGGCCGCGCGGCGGTTCGCCGCGAGGGCTCGGACGTGACCGTCGTTACGTGGGGCGCGCTGGTGCAACGGACGTTCCTTGCCGCGCAGCGGGCCAGCCAGGAAGGGATCGACGTCCGGGTGATCGATTTGCGGACGATCGCGCCGTACGACTGGGACGGGATCGCCGAGGCGGTCCGCGCCACCAACCGCGTCGTTATCGCGCACGAGGATCAGCTCACCTGCGGTTTCGGCGCGGAGCTCGCGGCGCGGATTGCCGACGAGTTGTTCGACCAGCTCGACGCGCCGGTCCGGCGCGTCGCGGCGCTGGACTGCCCGGTTGCGTATGCTCCGGTACTCGAGGAGGCGATCCTCCCGCAGGCGTCAAACATTCTCGACGCCGTGCGAGAGGTGGCGCGCTACTGAACCGCCTGCTGACGGTTAGCCTGCTCGTGCCGTCCCTCGCCGCGCTTGTGTGGTCGGCGCCCGTCGCACAGCAGGATCATGTTGAGCGAATCCGCTCCGACGGCGGCCTGCCTGCCCACATCGTAGGCACGTTCCGCGAACCGTCGGTCTTTCAGCAGGCGGACGACGGGTGGTACTACGTCTTCGACAGGCGGGGGCAGTCAGTCCACCGTGTCGCGCCGGGCGCCGACGCGGCAGAGACGCTTGTGGACGTGGGACCCGAAGCGGGCCGGATCATCGGCGCCAGCTCATTCGACCTGGGCGCCGACGGCCGCTTCGTCGTTGCCGATGGGCCGGACGGGCGCGAGCGGGTGCAACTCTTCGAGGGCGACGGCACGCGCCTCGGGAGCTTTCGGATCCCCGGCCGCGCCGCGCCCCGCCTCACGATCGGGGACTGGGTGCTCAACGGCATCGGCTCGCTTGAGTTCACCGGCCAGACAATACTGATCAACCAGGCCGAGGCAGGCGGTCTGATCACGCTCTACAGCCTGAACGGCTACCCGTACCGGACGATAGGGTCGTTCCGCGCCACCGGGCACGAGGCGGAACGCGACCTGCACATCGCGCTCAACAGCGGGATCCCGCTCGCCGACCCGGCAACCGGCGGCTACTACTTCGTCTTCCAGGGAGGCCGGCCGGTGTTCCGGAAGTACGACGGTGACGGCGCGCTGGTGTTCGAACGGTCGATCCAGGGACCGGAAATCGACCCAATCGTCAACGCTCTCCCAACCGTCTGGCCAGAGCGGACCGACGAGCGCGGACGGACGCTGCCGGTTGTGCCCCCGAACGTCCGGACAGCGGCGCTCGACCGGCGCGGCAACCTGTGGATCGCGTTGTCGGTGCCCTACCTCTACGTCTACAACCCGGCCGGCGAGAAGATTCGGACCGTACAGCTCCAGGCGGCCGGCGTGCTCGTGCCGACGAGCCTGCACTTTCCGGATGAGACGCGTCTGCTGGTGGCGCCCGGCTGCTACGAGTTCACCGTCTGGTGATCGGCCGGTTGGGCCCGCGGCACTTCCGGGACAGAGGATGCTCGCGGCGGTCACCTCCATGGGAACGAACGCGCGGCCGCGCGCTTCTTGCCCGGGCCGTACCTGCTTGCTATTATTAGCCGTTTGTTTTGCTTTGGGAGGGGGCCGTCCGGGGCTAGCCGGGTACGAATCGGTGGGCCGGGCGGCTCGGACACGCGCCGCTGGCGAGCGTTCGCATGCCCGACGAGCGAGACCCGTACCTGGCGCGTTCCCTTCGTTTCCTGCAAGAGAACATCCGCAGAGCAGGACCGGCGGCAGCCGCCAGCTACACATTGATCGGGGCGATTCTGCTGCTCGGCGGTGTCGGCTACGCGGTGGATCACTGGCAGGACACGGATCCCTGGGGCGTGCTCTCGGGGTTGCTGATCGGACTGGTGGTCGGTTTCTACGAGATAGCGAAGACGGTGTGGCGGCCCTAGGCGGCACGGGCAGCGCGAGAACTCCGACGGGAATGATGCAGATGCGGACGCTGTGGATGGTCGTTGGGCTCGTGGCCGCCTCCGGCGCAATCGTTGCCCTGGCTGTCCCCGCGACGGCGCCGGCGGTCCTGCTCGGTCTGGCAGGACCGCTCGTCGTTGCGACCGGTTCGCTCGTGGCGATGGACCGGGCCTACCGGAGAAGCCCCGAGCGCGTATCGAAGCTGATGCTTCGCCTGTTCCTTGGAAAGATCGTGGCGTTCGGCCTTTATGTTGCGTTGGCGATCGCCACGCTATCACTCGACCCGGTGTGGTTCATCGGCAGCTTCACCGTTTCATTTGTGGCATTGCACTTGGCCGAGGCAGCGCACCTGCAACGGCTGTTCCTGAATTGACGGCGTGGAACCATGCTTCAACCCGACAGCGACGATCACGGCACTGAGCAGGCGATGGAACACGGCGCCGAGCATGCCGCCGAAGGGTTCGATGCCGGCGAGGTGATCATCTCGCACGTCGCGAACGGGTCGCTTGAGCATCCCATCCTGCACCTGCCGCCCGTCTTCGGCATCGACTTCTCGATCTCAAAGCATGTCTTCATGCTGATGCTGGTTGCGACGGCTGTCTTCCTGCTGGTCACGCTGAGCGTCCGGCGCTACCTCCGGCAGGAGCGGATGATCCCAACCGGCTTCATGAACGCTCTGGAGTTCGTCGTTCTGTTCATTCGCGATTCGATAGTGCTTCCCAACGTCGGCGCGAAGTACGTCAAGACGTGGGCGCCGCTCGTGCTCACCTTCTTCTGTTTCATCCTGGTGGCGAACATGGTCGGGCTGATCCCGATGTTCGAGGTGCTCGGCCTCATCGACCACTACGTCTTCCACACGGAAGAGCATTCACTCGTCAAGAACATCATTCATGGCGGCACCACAGCGACCGCGAACTTCAATGTCACCGCGGCCCTTGCCACCATTACCTTCTTCTCCATCATCATCGCCGGCACGCTCGCGCACGGGTTTATCAAGCACTGGATCAACCTGGTGCCGCACGGCCTGGCCTGGCCGCTGTACATCCTCCTGATCCCGATCGAGGTGATGGGAATGTTCGTGAAGCCGTTTGCTCTGACGATGCGGCTTGCGGCCAACATGACCGGCGGCCACATCGCCATTCTCGCGATCCTCGGCTTCGTCTTTATCTTCTCTGAACTGTTCGGCGCGGCGGTCGGGGTCGGAGTCGGCGTGGCCGTATCGCTACCGCTCGCGGTCGGTATCAGCGCGCTGGAGATCATCGTCGTGCTGGTGCAGGCATACGTCTTCACCCTGCTCTCGGCCGTGTTTATCGGCATGGCCATTCACGTGCATCACTGATCACAAACCACAACCGAAACGGAGGGTTTCACGGATGGAAGGCTTGTACATCGTCGGCGCGGCGCTGGGGCTCGGACTCATTGTGATTGGCGCGGGCCTCGGCATCGGCCGCTTCGCCGCCGCCGCCGCGGAGGGAATCGCGCGCCAGCCAAGCGCCGCCGCGCAGATCACGGGCGCGGTCAATCTGCCGCTGTTCCTGCTCGAAGGCGTGGCCATTCTGGCCGAGGTCTTCGTGCTGGTTATCGTCCTCCTCCGGTAGGGAACCTCCATGGATCTCGTCCAGCCCGACCCCGGGCTGTTCTTCTGGACGATCGCGGTCTTCGTCATTCTCCTGACGCTGCTCAGGAAGTTCGCGTGGATGCCGCTCCTCAATGCGCTTGAGGAGCGGCAGGCGGGCATCCGGAAGTCGCTCGACGACGCGGACACCGCCAAGCGCGAGCTCGAGGAGGTGCAGGGGAAGGCTCAGGCGCTGATGGGCCGTGCACGTCAGGAGGCCGACACCATCATCGCCGAGGCACGGGCCGACGGCGCGCGTTTGCGCGACACTGCGAAACAGCAGGCCCAGGCCGAGGCGCAGTCGATCGTGGAGAACGCCCAGCGACAGATTCAGCTCGAACGTGACCGTGCCGTCGCGCAGATCCGGGAGGAAGCCGTCGATCTTTCCCTTGAGATCGCGTCGAAGCTGATCCGGCGCAACCTCACCAAGGCCGACAACGAATCCCTCATCGACGACGCGCTAGAGCAGGTCGAGTCGCGTCGGATTCAGTAGTTTCGGGCTCGTTTCCCGCGGCGACCCGAAACGGCGACGCTTCTTCGGGCAGTGGGCCGCGCAACGTGGTACCGACCGCGTTCGGTGCGTGCGCCTGCATCTGGAGGCAGGCGCACCGATCCCACGCGCCCGACGGCGGGATCAGTTGCCGGTCGCGCCAGGGAACGGCGCACTGAACATGTCGATGGCCACCTCGGCGCTGTCGAAGAGCTGATCGGGATAGACGCCGAAGAAGAGCGAACCGATGACTGCGATCACGAGCGCGGTGGCCAGCGCCGGGCTGAGGGTGATCTCGGAACCGAGTTGCTCGTCCTTGAGCCACATGAAGACAACGATGCGGTAGTAGTAGTAGAGCGAGATGACGCTGTTGACGACGAAGATGACGGCAAGCCACACCAGGCCCGATTCGATCGCCGCGCTAAAGAGCCAGAGCTTGCCCATGAAGCCGGCGGTGGGCGGTATGCCGCCAAGCGACAGCATGAAGATCAGCATCGCGACGGCGGCGAGGGGCTGGCGCAGATAGAGGCCGCTCAGGTCCTTCAACTCATCTCCCACCACGTCCTTCCGGCGGAGCATGGTGATGACGGCAAACGCACCGAGTTGCATGAAGGCATACACGAACAGGTAGACCATCGCCGCGGCGACGCCACGGCCGGTGGCGGCAACGAGCCCGATCAGCACGTAGCCCGCATGGGCGACCGACGAGTACGCCAGCAGCCGCTTGGTGTTGGTCTGCGTCAGCGCCGCGATGTTGCCCACGGTCATCGTGACCGCGGCCAGCACCCAGAAGATGAGTTGCCAGTCTGCGACCAGGCCGGGCAGCCCCTCGACGAAGATCCGGAGCAGCATCGCGAACGACGCCGCCTTGGAACCGACCGACAGGAACGCCGTGACCGGCGTTGGCGCTCCCTCGTAGACGTCGGGCGCCCACATGTGGAACGGGACCGCCGCGATCTTGAAGCCCATGCCGGCCGCCACCAGGATGAGGGCCAGCGAGAGCAGGAGGGAGCCTTCCGAGTCGGCGACCGACTCGGCGATGCCGGCCAGGTTGGTGGTGCCGGTCGCGCCGTAGAGCAGCGACATCCCGTAGAGCAGGATGCCGAGGGAGAACGCGCCGAGGAGGAAGTACTTCACCGCCGCCTCGTTCGACCGCTGGTTCGGCTTCAGGAAACCCGCCAGGATATAGAACGAGATCGCCATCGTCTCGAGGCCGATGAAGAGCGTGATCAGGTCGATCCCGCTCGCCATGAACATCATCCCGAGCGTGGCGCAAAGGATGAGGAAGCAGTACTCGCCGGGGCGCACGCCCTCAATCTTGAGGTAGGGCACCGACATCAGCACGGTCAGGACGGCCGAGATGATGAAGATCGACTTGAAGAAGGCGGCGAAGCCGTCAATCGCGAGGAGGCCGGCCGACACGGTGATATCGACGCCGGCGAACGCCAGGACGACGCCTCCGGTCACCGCAAGGGTCGCGAGCGTCGCGCCCAGGATGACGCGATCCCCCTTCGGGAACAGGACATCGACCGCGAGTACGATCAGCGCGCCCGCCGTGAGCAGGATCTCCGGCAGGATGTAGTAGAAGTCGGCGGCAGTGAATCCGGCTGGCATTCAGGTTCCTGCTTCCGGTTAGTTCCCCGCCCGATCATCCACGGCCGGACTGGCGTCGACCGCCACCTCGACCGTTCCGTCCTCCGCTTCTCCCGCCTCGCGCAGCGCGAACCGCGGCGTGTAGTCGGCGTTGACCCGCATCATCACCTTGTCGACCGAGGTTTCGATCCGGTCGAGGAACGGCTTCGGGTAGAGCCCAATCCAGACGGCCAGAATCAGCAGTGGCACGAAAGTTGCCACTTCACGCAAGCTCAGATCGGGGAGCGCCTCGTTCTTCGGATTGTCCACCGTTCCGAACATCGTCCGCTGGTAGAGCCAGAGCATGTAGGCGGCGCCCAGCACGATGCCGCTGGCCGCGAAGAACGCCCAGACCTTCGAGACTACGAAAATCCCCTGCAGGATCAGCAGCTCGCCGATGAAGCCGTTCAGCGTGGGCAGCCCGATCGATGACATCGTCATCACCAGGAAGATTGCCGCGTAGATCGGCATCACCTTCGACAGCCCGCCGTATTCCGCAATAAGCCGGGTATGCCGCCGCTCGTAGACGATGCCGACGATAAGGAACAGCGCGCCGGTCGAAATGCCGTGGTTGAGCTGCTGGACGATGCTGCCAGTGATGCCGACCGGGGTCAGGGCGAACATCCCGAGCATCACCATTCCCATGTGGCTGACGCTCGAGTACGCCACCAGCCGCTTCCAGTCGCGTTGGGCCATGGCGACCAGCGCGCCATAGACGATCCCGATGATCGACAGCAGCACTACCGCCGGCACGAACGCCGCCGTCGCCTCGGGCAGGATCGGCAGGCTGAACCGGATGAAGCCGTAGGTCCCCATCTTCAGCAGGACTGCGGCCAGGATGACCGACCCCGCCGTCGGCGCATCGGTGTGCGCGTCGGGCAGCCAGGTGTGGAACGGGAACATCGGAACCTTGACCGCGAACCCGAGGAAGAAGGCGAGGAAGATCCACCACTGCAGGTCGAACGGGATGTTCAGCTCATGGAACACCGTCACGTCGAACGTGTACACGCCGGTAATCGACTCCTGGTAGAAGTAGACGGCCAGGATGCCCAGCAGCATGATGACGCTGCCGACCAGCGTGAAGAGGAAGAACTTGATCGCGGAGTAGAGCCGGTTGTCGCTCCCCCAGATGCCGATGAGGAAGTACATCGGCACCAGCATCACTTCCCAGAAGAGGAAGAAGAGCAGGAAGTCGAGCGCGACGAACGCGCCGATCATCCCGGTCTGCAGCATCAGCAGGAAGATGTAGTACTCCTTCACCCGCATAGTGATGGCGGTCCACGACGACAGGACGGCGATTACGCCCATCATCGTCGTCATCAGGATCAGGAGCACGCTGAAGCCGTCGACGCCGAGGCTGTAGGAAGCGCCGATGGACGGAATCCACTCCAGCTGCTCACGGAACTGCCAGTCCGGATTCGTGCCGTCGTACCAGAACCAGAGCGGGAGCGACACCAGGAAGCCGGCACCGGCCGTGATGTTGGCGATCCAGCGGATCAGGTTCCCGTTCTGCTTGCTGACGAACAACAGGATGATCGCGCCGATCAGCGGCGTGAACAGGATCAGCGACAGCAGCGGAAACTCGGCGGCATTATTCATGACACTGCACTCGTGGCCAGGCTAGCGGGCAAAGAGGTACCACGTGATGAAGGCGAACACCCCGACCAGCGTGGCGAACGCGTAGTTCTGAATCAGGCCGGTCTGGACCCGGCGGAATATGTAGCTCGCCTCCCCGCAGATCCAGGCAGTCAGATTGACCAGGCCGTCGACGACGTACTTGTCGATGACGTGGGACACCCACGACCCCATGATGGTGGTCCAGCCTGTGCCGTTCACCGCGCCGTCCACCACGCGCCTGTCGACCGTCCACAGGCCGCCCGCACTCCCCATCGTGCCACGCACGACGGTCGCGTCGTACAGCTCGTCGACGTAGTACTTGTTGGACAGGACCCGGTGGGCGCCGGCGAACGAAGCGGCCATCTGCTCGGACTTCTCCGGTTGCTGCACGTAGTTGCGCCACGCGAACCAGATGCCGCCGACCGCCAACAGCACCGAGAACGCCATCAACGCCCACTCGATCTCGTAGTGGTGCTCCTCCTCGGCGGCCGCCAAGGCGCCCGGAACGGTGAAGCTGGGCTCGAGGAAATGCTCGATCATGTTGCTGCCGCCGAGCGCCGCCGGAACGCCGACGAAACCGGCGAGGACAGCGCCGACGGCGAGCACGATCAGCGGCCAGGTCATCACGCGAGGCGACTCGTGCGGCCCGTGCCACGCGTGGCCATGGCCTCCGTCGTCGCCATGCCCGTGCGCGTCGCCATGGTGGTCGTCGCCATGCGCATCCGGGACCGGACCGCGGTAGGCGCCGAAGAAGGTCATGTTGATCAGGCGGAACATGTAGAACGCCGTCATCAGGGCGGTGAGGGCGCCGATGCCCCAGAGGATCGGGCTGTGCAGGAAGGTCCGGTAGAGGATCTCGTCCTTGCTGAAGAAGCCCGACAGCGGCGGGATGCCGGCGATGGCCACCGCGCCGATGGTCATCGTCCAGAACGTGATCGGCATCTTCGACTTCAGACCGCCCATCCGGCGCATGTCCTGTTCCTCGTTCATCCCGTGGATGACCGAGCCGCTCCCGAGGAATAGGAGCGCCTTGAAGAAAGCATGCGTCATCAGGTGGAAGGCGCCCGCGGCGAACGCGCCGACGCCGGTCGCGAGGAACATGTAGCCGAGCTGCGACACCGTGGAGTACGCCAGCACCCGCTTGATGTCGGTCTGCACGAGCCCGATCGTCGCCGCCATCAGCGCCGTCAGCACGCCCACCACCGCCACGATGTCCATCACCATCGGCGCGTGCGTGAAGAGCACGGCGTTCCGGCAGACCATGTAGACGCCGGCTGTAACCATGGTGGCGGCGTGGATCAGCGCGCTCACCGGCGTCGGACCCTCCATCGCGTCGGGTAGCCAGACATAGAGCGGGATCTGCGCGCTCTTGCCGACGGCGCCAATGAAGAGGAACAGGCAGATGAGCGACAGCACGCCAAACCCGATCGCCGCGGTCTCGGCCGGCATCTGGGACGCAGCCTCCGCCACTGCACGGAAGTCGAGCGTCCCGAAAGTGAAGAAGATCAGAAAGATGCCGAGAATGAAGCCCCAGTCACCGATGCGGTTGACGATGAACGCCTTCTTGCCGGCGTCCGACGCGCTCTTCCTCGTGTACCAGTAGCCGATCAGGAGGTATGAGCTGAGCCCCACACCCTCCCAGCCGACGAACATCACGAGGAAGTTGCTCCCCAGGACCAGCGTCAGCATGAAGAAGCAGAAGAGGTTCAGGTAGCAGAAATAACGCGCGACCCCGCCCCGCGGCTCGTGGTCGATGTAGCCGACCGAATAGATGTGGATGAGGAATCCGATGCCGGTGACGACCAATAGCATCATCCCGCCAAGCGGGTCGAGGGTGAAGGCCCACGGCGCCTCGAACGCGCCGATGCCGGCGGCGGTCTCCAGCGGAATGGGCGGAATCCAGCTCGCGATCGTCACCTGATGGTAGCGGTCAGGATCCCCGAGGAGCTGCGCGAATGCATAGACGCTCAGGACAAAGGCCGCACCCATCGTCGAGACGGCCAGCAGCCCCGCGGTCTTCTTGCTGAAGTAGCGGATGCCGACCACGCCATTGATGGCGGCGCCAACGCCGGGCAGGAGCGGGATCAGCCAGATGAGGTCCATGATTGTCGTGACGGCACTACCACCGCATCAACTGAATCTCGTCAATGTTGACGGTTTCCTTGTTGCGGTAGAACGCAATGATGATGCCGAGTCCGACCGCCGCCTCCGCCGCCGCCACCGCGATGACGAAGACCACGAATACTTGTCCCGCCAGATCGTTCAGTTGATCCGCCAGGGCGATCAGGTTGATGTTCACCGCGTTCAGGATCAGCTCGATCGACATGAAGATGATGATGACGTTGCGACGCACGAGGACGCCGATGACGCCGATCATGAAGAGCGCCGCGGCAAGCAGGCTGTAGTGGAGCGGCGTAACCTCGAGCACGCCCATTTGCTATTCTTCGCTCCCTTCGTCCGCTTCACGGATCTGGCCCAGGTGGCGCTTCGCCAGCACGATGGCGCCGACCATCGCGACCAGCAGCAGCATTGACGCCAGCTCGAACGGAATCAGGTAGCTGGTGTAGAGCACCCAGCCGAGCTGCTCGGTGTTGCCGGTCGCGTACGGCGTGTCGGAGCCAAGTCCACCCGACGTGGCCGAGACACCCGCGCCCCGATAGGCCACCACGACCGCGATGCCGACGAGTTCGGCCAGCACCGCGCCCGCCAGCAGCAGGCCCGCCCGGGCCGCGCGCCGCGGGTCGGAGAAGCGCTCCGGCTCCTTCTTCAGGTTGACCAGCATGACGACGAACAGGTAGAGCACGACGATCCCACCCGCGTACACCAGCACCTGAATCACCGCCACGAACTCCGCCGCGAGCGTCACGTAGAGGATCGCCACGAGGAGGAAATTCATCACCAGAAACAGGACGCTGTGGACCGCGCTGCGGGCGGAAACCACCGCGACCCCCAACCCGAGAATCGCTCCTGCGAGCACCCAGAAAACCAGTGCGTCGACCATCGCCTACAACAGCACCTTCAATACGCCGGTCACCACCAGGTTACCGATGGCGACCGGGATCAGCACCTTCCAGCCGAGCGCCATCAACTGGTCGTAGCGGTAACGCGGCAGAGTGGCGCGGATCCAGATGAACACGTAGAGGAGGACGAAGATCTTTCCGACGAACCAGATCCAGGGGGGCACGAAGTCGAGGAACGCGAGCGCCTCGACGCTCGGGAACGGCCGGAGCCAGCCCCCGAAGAACATCACGGCGACTACCGCCGAGATGACGATCATGTTGGCGTACTCCGCCAGGAAGAACAGCGCAAAGCGCATCCCGCTGTACTCGGTGTGGAAACCGCCGGTCAGTTCGGTTTCCGCCTCCGGCAGGTCGAACGGCGCGCGGTTCGTTTCGGCGAGACCGCCGACAAATACGAGCACCAGCGCCACCGGCTGCACGAACGCGAACCAGACACCCTGCTCCTGTTGCGCCTCGACGATGCCCACGAGGCTGAGCGTCCCGGTGGTCAGGATGACGCTCACGAGGGTCATCGTCACGGCGATCTCGTAGCTGATCAACTGCGCCGACGCGCGGAGGCTGGCGAGCAGCGGGTACTTCGAGTTCGACGCCCAACCGCCGAGGATGATCCCATAGACCCCAATCGACGTGACGGAGATGACGAACAGCAGCCCGACGTTGATGTCGCTGACGTAATACAGCGGGTCGGGCCCGAACGGCACTACCGCAAAAACCACCAGGGCCGGCACGAGGCTCAGGATCGGAGCCAGCGTGAACACGGGGCGGTCCACCTTGGCCGGCGTGATGTCTTCCTTGAGGATCAGCTTGATCGGGTCGGCGATGGCCTGCAGGATGCCGTACGGTCCGACTCGCATCGGCCCGAGCCGCGACTGCGCCCAGGCAATAACCTTCCGCTCCATCAACACCAGAAAGGTGACCGCTACGAGCACGGCGTTGAGCAACACCGCGATCTTCAGCAGCGGAACGACCAACGTGTCGAGAAAGGCGCCCATCGTGTTCGTCGGTCGGCTCGACGCGCCTACCGGTCCACCTCGCCCAGGACGATGTCGATCGTGCCGATAAGGGCCACCACGTCCGCCACCATGTGCCCCACAACCAGGCGCTTGAGCCCCTGGAGATTGCAGAACGACGGCGGCCGGACACGGAAGCGGTACGGATTCGTGGACTTCCCGTCGCTGACGATGAAGTAGCCCAGCTCCCCCTTCGGCGACTCGATCGCGTGGTAGGTCTCACCGGCGGGCGGCTTCAGCAACCGCGGCACCTTGCCGGTGATCGGCCCCTCCGGTATTCCTTCCACCGCCTGGCGGATGATCCGGATCGACTCCCGGAACTCGTCCATGCGGATCAGATACCGGTCGTAGGTGTCGCCGTTCGTGCCGATTGGTACATTGAAGTCGAATTCGTCGTAGGCCGCGTAAGGCTCGTCCTTCCGGACATCGCGCAGCACGCCCGAGCCGCGAAGGGGCGGACCGCACAGTCCGAGTCCGATCGCTTCGTCCGCCGGGATGACGCCAACACCGCGCGTCCGCTTCAGCCAGATCCGGTTGTTGGTCAGGAGCGTCTCGTAGTCGTTCAGCTTGCCTTCCATAAGGTCGCAGAACGCGAGCACCTTCGTGTCCCAGCCGGGCGGGATGTCGAGCGGCACGCCGCCGACCCGCATCGAGTTGTAGGTGAGCCGCGCGCCGCAGTATTCCTCGAACAGGTCGAGGGCAAACTCGCGCTCACGGAACGCGTAGAGGAGAACGGTCATCGCGCCGATGTCCATCGCATGCGTACCGAGCCAGAGGCAGTGGCTGGCGAGGCGCTGCAACTCGGCCAGGATGGTCCGCACGTAGCGGGCCCGGCGCGGCACTTCCACCTGCATCAGCTTCTCGACCGTCTCGACATAGCCGAGGTTGTTGGTGGCGGCGGCGACGTAGTCCATCCGGTCGGTCAGCAGGATGATCTGGGTCCAGTCGCGGTTCTCCGACAGCTTCTCGATGCCGCGGTGGATGTATCCGATGACGCAATCGGCGTCCACTACGCGCTCTCCGTCCAGCTTCAGCACGACGCGGAGCACCCCGTGGGTGGACGGGTGCTGCGGGCCCATATTGATGACCAGCTCGTCGGTGTCGAACTGCGTCGCCTGGGCACGCGGCGTGTCGAGCGTCGGGGTTGCCTGGTCGGCCACGGCTATTCGATCTCCGCGTCGGGGGCGCCGGCGGCCGGAGCGGCCGCGGACGACGAACCGTCAACCACCGCCTCGTCCGGCAGATTGCGGACGCGCAACCAGTCCTGGGGGCTCTCCATCAACAGCTCGCCCGGACCCTCCAGGGGATAGTCCTTTCGCTGCGGATGTCCCTGCCATTCGTCCGGCATCAGTAGGCGCCGCCGGTCGGGATGATTGACGATGTTCACGCCGAACTGATCCCACACCTCCCGCTCCAACCAGTTGGCGGCGGACCAGATGCCGGTGACGGACTCGACCGCGTCGTCCTCCCCCGCGCGCACCTTGACGCGCAGCCGGTGGCGGAGCCGGGTGGAATAGAGACAGTAGATCACGTCGAAACGCTGCGCGCGTGGCGGCCAGTCCACCGCGGTAACGTCCGAGCAATAGTCGAACGACGTCGCAGGGTCATCCCGCAGGAACCGCATCACGTCAAGCAGGCGGCCCGACGCAACGATGACCGTCCAGTCGCCCACCCAGTAGGCAACCTGCGAAACCGCGCCGGGCACTCCCGCCTGAAGCGCCGCGACCGCCGGCGGCAACGCCATGCCCTCCGGGGGGGCCTGATCTTCCGGGCCCTTGGGAGGCTCCGGAGGTGGCTTTCTGGGCCTCGGTTTCGGACGGGCAGCGACCGGCGCCGGCTTCGGCGTCCCGGCAGCGGGAACTGCGGGCTTCGCCGGCGCGCCGTCTCCCTGCCCTTTCGGTCTGGATTCGTCCGTCATGGAACTCGCCGCCGCCCCTGTCCTCAGGCCCAGTCGAGTGCGCCCTTGCGCCAGGCGTACACGTAGCCGATCACGAGGATGAAGAGGAAGACCAGCATCTCGATCAGGCCGAAGAGCGCCAGTTCGTCCATGACGACCGCCCAGGGAAACATGAAGACGGTCTCGACGTCGAAGATAACGAACAGCATCGCCACCAGGTAGTAGCGGACGCTGTAGCGGTCGCGCGCATCAGTCCGCGGTTCGATCCCGCACTCGTAGGGCTCCAGTTTCACCCGGTTGAACCCGCTCGAATGGACCAGTCTCGAGATCATCAACGTGAAGATCGCGAAGCCGACCGCGACGAGAATGAACAGGAGAACCGGGATGTAGACGTCAAGCATCGTGGTTCGGGAGCGCGCGTGCGGGCCGAAAGACCGCGCAGATTATTGCAGACGCCTTGGGGAGTGTCAAGGAATCAGACGGCGTGCTGGGGGTAGTAGAATGACAATCAAACCATTGAAATTACAGGAGTTATCTATATCCTTGGGCTTGACGAAGGCAGGTCGCGAGACCTATACTGCGAATCACTGTCCCGCGACAGATCCGGAGATGCTCCCGGTGCTGATGCCGCGATACTGCACGACGTTCGTTCTTTCGTTACCCGCGGCACTGGCCGTTCTGCTCGTCCTGCCGTCGGCATCCGCCGCGCAGGCGACGAACCACCAGTTGATCGTCACCGTGACCGACGACGACGGGGCGCCGGTCGACGGCCTGGACGTTGACGACTTCGATGTGCGGGAGGACGACGTCCGGCGCGAGGTGCTGGAAGTTGGACCCGCCGGAATGGACCGGCAGGTCGCCCTTCTGGTCGACACCAGCGCGGCGGCGACCGGCGCTACGGCCAACTTGCGGCGCGCCCTCACCGCTTTTGTGGACGGCATGCACGGCGACAACGAGATCACGCTGGTCACGTTCGGCGGGCCACCCTACATACTGGTGGGTTCCACGCGCGAGGCCGCACCGCTGCACGAGGGTATCGGCCGTGTCTACCCGCTGGGCAATCAGCCCGCCTACCTGGTCGATACGATGCTGGCGATAGCCGAAGGGTTCGCCCAGCGGCGGACGCCGCGACCGCTCATGGTTGTGGTGACCGGGCGGGGTATCGACTACAGCAGCCGGAACGCCAGTGAGGTGCTCGACGCGGTGGCGCTGGCCGGCGCCGCGGTCTACACCATATCCCTGCCGAACCAGCGGTCGTTCGCGTTCGACCGGACCCTGTTCAGCACCGACCTCACCCAGCGGCGGCTACAACGTGACATGGCGCTCGAGCAGAGCCCCGCCGCCAGCGGTGGACGCCACCGCGAGTTGCTCGCGTCGTCCGCGCTGCCTCGCGCCATGGACGACCTGATCGCGGAACTGCGCAACCAGTATCTGGTCACTTACGCGCGCCCTCCCATCCTCATTCCACCCGAGGAAGTCTCGGTGGAGGCCACCCGACCCGGGCTGACAGCCCGCGGAACGCGCCTGCCGGATTACGAGGCAAGGCGTTGACCAGCGCTGCGCGGCGCACTTTCGCGGCGGCGCTTCCGGTGGCCAGCGTCAGCCTGGCCGCGGCCTGGCTGATCGGGTTGTGGTCCGGCGCGGGTGCGGCGCAGGCTCCCGACGCCCAGCAGCCATCGTTTCGAGCCGGTATCGATATCGTTTCGCTCAGCGTAACGGTTACCGATCAGGATGGACGCTTCGTGGTGGACCTGGAGCAAATCGACTTCCAGGTCTACGAGGACGGCGTGCAGCAGGAGGTGACGTTCTTCACGAAGACGCAGTTGCCCATCGCGTTGGCGCTGCTGATCGATACCAGCGCGAGCATGGACGAGAAGATGGCGACCGCGCACGAAGCGGCGATCGGCTTTGCGGAACGGCTACGGCCGGAGGATCTGGCGGAGGTGGTCGATTTCGACAGTCGCGTCGACATCCTTCAGCCGTTTACCAACAACATCGAGGATCTGGAAACCGCCATCCGGCAGACGACGGCGGGGGGCTCGACCTCGCTTTACAACGCCTTGTACATCGCGCTGCGCGAGCTGGCCAAGGCGCCGCTCGAGCGATCCGACCTGCGGCGCGAAGCCATCATCGTGCTTTCGGACGGGGAAGACACTTCCAGTCTGGTGACCTTTGAGGAGGTGCTGGAACTGGCGAAGCGGTCCGACACCGCCATCTACCCGATTGGCCTGCAGTCGGAGGAAAGCCGATCACGCCGCGGATTCCGGGAAGCGGACTTTGTGTTGCGGCAGTTGGCGCTAGAGACCGGCGGCCGGGCGTTCTTTCCGGAAGTGGTGGACGAACTGCCGGCGATCTACCAGCAGATCTCCGACGAGCTCTCCAGCCAGTACTCCCTTGGCTACGTTTCGGCGAACCCGCTGCGCAACGGCGCGTGGCGGCGCACAGTGGTTCAGACCAGCCGCGAAGGCGTAACGTCCCGGACGCGGCAGGGATACTACGCGCCGACGAAATGATGGCGCGCCCGCCGGACCGGATACGGTTGCGGTCGACAAGTCGATGAATACCGTTCCGCTCGCACTGTACGTCGCGGCTGGCATCGCCTATTCCATCCATTTCTGGCGCCGGACGGGCACGTCCGGCCGCGCCGCAACCGTTGCGCTCGGCGCGGGAGCACTGGTTCACACTTTCATCATCGGGATGCAGACCATGCAGGTGGGCCACGTTCCGCTGGTAGGAACGACCGGCGCCATCTCGGCATTCGTCTGGCTGCTGGCGCTTGCCTACCTGTACACGGAGATGACGACCGGCGAGCGGGCAATGGGGATCTTCATCGCCCCCCTGATCGTAGCGCTGCAACTGATCCCGGCACTCGGTAACAGCGTCACGGCGCGGCCGCCCGTGCTTGAAAGCCACTGGTTCGAGACCCATGTCTCATCGCTGCTGGTGGCCTACGCGGCGTTCGCCCTCGCATGCGTCATCAGCGTCACCTACCTGCTGCTCTTCAAGGAACTTAAGCGGAAGCATCTGGGCGTTTTCTATGCGCGGCTGCCGTCGCTGCAGATTCTCGACCGGATGAACAGCCGGGCGGTGGCGATTGGCTGGATCTTCCTGACCGTGGGCCTCGCGGTGGGAGGCGTCTGGCTGGTGCAGGTGGGACCCGCCGCCGCCGACCCGCGAGTGCAGGCGATGTCGCTGTTCGATCCGAAGATCTTCATCGTCCTGCTTTGCTGGGGCGGCTACACCTTCGAACTGTACGCCCGGCGCGCGATCGGCTGGGGTGGCCGGCGATCGGCCTGGCTGTCGGCGATCGGCTTTGCGATTCTCATGCTCAACTTCGTACCGATCGGCTACTTCGGCACCGACAGCCACAACTTCTACTGACGGGCGGTGGCGTCGGGCCCGGTGGACGGACGGATGCATCTCTTCCTGCTCGGCGCAAGCCACCACACCGCGCCCGTCAACCTGCGCGAGCGGATCGACTTCGGGCGGCGAAGCATGGCCGACGCGCTGGCCGGCATCGCCGACCTGGACGGCATCGCGGAAGTCGTGGTGCTCTCCACCTGCAACCGCTCGGAGATCTACGCCGTGTGCGACGCGCCCGAGACGGCGCGCGAGCGACTCACCACGTTCCTGAGCGCGTTTCACGACGTGCCGGAACCGGAACTCGTGCCGCATCTGTACGGCCGATCCCACGGCGACGTTGCACGGCACCTGTTCCGGGTTGTCGCCGGACTCGATTCGCTTGTCGTCGGCGAGCCGCAGATCGCCGGACAGGTCAAGGAGGCGTTTGCCACCGCGTCTGAATGGGGCTTCACCGGTACATCACTCAACCGGCTGTTCCATCACGCGTTCACCGCCGGCAAGCGCGTGCGGGCGGAGACCGGTCTGGGTGAAGGCGCCGTCTCGGTCAGTTACGCGGCAATCTCGCTGGCGCGGAAGATCTTCGGATCGTTGACAGGACGTCGGACGCTGGTGGTGGGGGCGGGCGAGATGGCGGAGCTCACGGCCACACATCTGCGGTCGCAGAACGTGGGTCGGATCGGCGTCGCCAACCGTACCGCGGCGCACGCCGAGTCGCTCGCCGCGAAGGTGGAAGGCGTGGCGGTGCCGTGGGCGTCGATCACGGACGAGCTGACCGCGACCGACATAGTCGTGACGGCAACCGGATCCGCGAACTGGACACTGACGCGCGGACATGTCGCCGACGCCATGCGTCCGCGCCGCGACCGTCCACTCTTCCTGATCGACATTGGTCTGCCGCGCGACGTCGATCCGGCGGCCAGCGACGTTGAGCAGGTCTTTCTTTACAACATCGACGATCTGCAGGAGATCGTCCGCGAGAACCTCGAACGGCGGCAGGCACAAGTGGACAAGGCCGAACAGATGGTGCGCGAAGAGGTCGACGGGTACATGCGGTGGCTCCGTTCCCGCGGCAGCATCCCGACCGTCGTGGCTCTCCGGCAACACTTCGAGCAGACACGCCAGGACGAACTCGACCGCCTCGCACCCAAGCTCGCGTCGCTTTCGCCCGCGGCGCGGAATCGGGTGGACGAAGTGACGCGGCTGCTCGTGGAACGGCTGCTGTCATCGCCCACCGAGCAGCTAAAACAGGCACCGGACGACGAGTCGGCCGCCGCCGACGCCGACGCCATCAACCGCTTGTTTGGTCTCCGCGATCAGTCGGTACGCCGCCGGTGAAGGCGATCCGGATCGGCACGCGCGGCAGCCCGCTTGCGCTCTGGCAGGCGACCGAGGTCGCCACCGCCATTGCGGGGCGTGGCGGTCCGACAACCGAACTGATCATCATCCGAACCAGTGGCGACCGTCTGCAGGATCGTCCGATCGCCGACGACGGAGGGAAGCGTCTCTTCGTAAAGGAAATCGAGGAGGCGCTGCTCGACGGCCGCGTCGACATTGCCGTTCACAGTGCGAAGGACCTGCCAGCCGAACGCCTGCCGGGGCTGGCCGTCAGCGCCGTTCTGGGCCGTGCCGCTCCTCATGACGTTGTCGTCACCGGCCCCGCCGGCCCTCGACGCTCAGATCCGTCGGAGCCACGCAACCGGCAAGCGTCGGCCGCGGACATCCTGGCCATTCCGAACCTGCGCGTCGGTACTGGCAGCATTCGCCGGAGCGCACAGCTACGGAACGCGTACCCGCTTCTGGACATTGCGCCGATCCGCGGCAATGTCGGCACCCGTCTCCAAAAGCTGGACGCGGGCGACTACGATGCCCTGATCCTTGCCGCCGCCGGCCTCGAACGTCTCGGCCTCGCTCGACCCAACTCCGCCCGACTCTCGTTCGACCTCTGCCTGCCGGCGCCGGGCCAGGGCATTCTCGCGGCGGAATACCGCACCCGCGACGAGGCAACCGGCGCGGTGATCCGGCAGCTCGCGCACCGCGACACGACGGCGGCACTCACCGCCGAACGCGCCGTGGTCCAGGCCCTGGGCGCCGATTGCCGCACCCCGTTGGGCGCGGTCGCCATCGTCAATGCCGCCGACCTGCATCTCCGGGCGCTTGTCGCCAGCCCCGACGGCAGGCGGATCGTTCGGCGCGAAGCCCATGCGCCCCCGGACGACGCAAACGCGCTGGGGGCCAGGGTCGCCGGGGCGCTGCTCGAAGGCGGCGCAGTTCAGGTCCTGGGTTCGACGACGTCAACGCCGACAACCCAGGCCGCAACGCTTCCACCGGCCCGCGCGTTAGTCTCCCGTCGAGCACCGGCCCGGGAACCGACCGCGCGTCAAGCTCACCGGCCTCTCGGCGGCACACGTGTCCTCATCACGCGCCCGCGAAGCCAGGCTGCCGACTTCGCCAGCGCGCTCCGCGGTCTCGGCGCTGATCCGGTGATCGTCCCGATAATCGAGATTGCGCCGCCCGAGGACGACGGCCCGCTTGCCGAAGCCTGCGCCGCCGTGTCGTCGTTCGACTGGATTGTCTTCACGTCCGCGAATGGCGTGGACGCGATGATGCCGCGCCTGGCCCGCCACGATCATCCACTCGGCGGGGCAAGGGCGGTAGCCGTGGGTCCGGCAACGACGGCACGGCTCGCCCGCCACGGCGTCAAGGTTGACCTCATCCCGGCGGACCATCGTGCAGAAGCAGCCGCGGCCGAGCTGATCGCCGCTCACGACCTCGCCGGCGCCCGCGTCCTGCTGCCGCGCGCAAGTCTTGCCACGGCGGAACTCCCGGACGCGCTGCGCGCCGCCGGCGCCGACGTCACGGATGTCGTCGCGTACCGGACCGTGCCCGTGGCCGACACCGGCGATGTCGACCTCGCCGGCATGCTAGACCGGCGTGCGCTCGATGTCGTTACGTTCACCAGCCCCTCGGCCGTTCGTGCGCTGGCGGCGCTTCTCGGCGGCCCCGAACGAACGGCTGCGCTTCTGGCGGGTACGCACGTCGCTTCCATCGGCCCGGTCACCACGAGGGCGCTGCGGACACTGGGCCTCAACGCGGACATCACACCCCAACGCGCCACCGTCGCGGCCCTCGTCGACGCCATCGCCCGGCACTGCGGTTGATAGAGTAGGGAGCGTGACAGAAGCCGCGCGGGAGACTGCCGCCCTCGATCTGACGCACCGGCCGCGGCGGCTTCGAGGGTCGGCGGCCATCCGCGACCTGGTGCGCGAGACGCAACTCTCGCCCGCCGACTTCATCTATCCCCTCTTCGTCTGCCCGGGCGAAGGGATCCGCCGGGAGGTGCCCTCGATGCCCGGGGTCTGTCAGCTCTCGGTGGACGAGGCGGTTGCCGAAGCGGCGGCTGCCGCCGCCGACGGCATCCGCGGCGTCCTGCTGTTTGGTCTCCCGGCGGCGAAGGACGAGGTCGGCAGCGCGGCGGATGACGACGACGCACCGGTGCAGGCAGCGGTACGCGCCATCAAGCGGGCGACACCGGAGATGCTCGTCGCCACCGACGTCTGCCTCTGCGAATACACGTCGCACGGCCATTGCGGCATCATCGAGGGCGAGACGATCGTGAATGACTCGACGGTGGAGCGGCTGGCCAGCGTCGCCGTCTCGCACGCGCGTGCGGGCGCCGATGTCGTCGCGCCGTCGGACATGATGGACGGCCGCGTCGGCGTAATTCGAGCCGCGCTCGACGCTACGGAGCACGGCAGCCGCTACGCGGACGTGGCGATCATGGCGTATGCGGCCAAGTACTGTTCCGCCTTTTACGGCCCTTTCCGCGACGCGGCCGAGTCCGCCCCGGCGTTCGGCGACCGGCGGACCCACCAGATGGATCCGGCCAATGCCGAGGAGGCGTTGCGCGAAGTGGCGCTCGACATCGAGGAGGGAGCCGACATCGTCATGGTAAAGCCAGCGATCCACTACCTCGACGTCGTCGCGCGGGTGAAGGCCGAGTTCAACCACCCGCTCGCCGCCTATCACGTCAGCGGCGAGTACGCGATGTTGAAGGCTGCCGCCCGGAACGGTTGGATCGACGAGGCGCGCGCGATGCTGGAAACGCTCACCGCGATCCGGCGTGCCGGCGCCGACATCGTCGTCACGTACTACGCGCGCGACGCCGCGCGCATGCTCACCTGACCCTCGCACGCGGGCGGTTATCCGCGCACGGCGCGCCAGTGGCCCTGGTGGGACTCCGGTGCGGGGGGCGATAGCGCCCACCCGTCAGTTGATCGTGATCGGATCGCCCTCGTTCTCGAGGTCGATCATCAACTCGTCGGATCCGGCCGGATACTCGTTGGACTGGAAAATGAACGCGACGACTTCGTTCAACTCCGCCGCCGTCAACCGCCCGGGCGCGTCCTGCGGCATCGTGGCGTTCGTGAAGTCCGCGAACTCCCAGAGGGTCGCGCCGCTCCAACCACGCACGAAGTCGGCTCCCACCAGCGGCGCCCCCATTTCACTCCCCATCAGCTCGGCCCCGTGACACGCCGAACACTGCTCGCGGAACACTTCCGCGCCGCGTGCCGCCTGCTCGGCCGTGAAGACGCCGTCGCTGACAGTTCGTTCCTGTGCCGCCGTGGGTGCGACGGTCACCGCAGCCACCACCAACCCCGCAAGACTCGATACGATGCTGAAACGTCGTGAGATGGGCATGAAACCTCTGAGTCCTCCTGCTGCCTATTTTGCCACATTCGTCGCGCCAGCCGGTGATCGACGGTCAGAGCTTCTCGAGCAGCAGGTCGAAGTCCTGGCCGACATCGACCGGAGGCGGCAAGGCGCTGAGCCACCTCAGCGCGCGGCGGTAATACCAGTACGGGCGCCAGTCGCGGATCGGGTTATGCCGGCGCGCAATCTCGGCATCGATGTACGCGGCGGCAGCGGCATCGTCCAATCGGGCCGCGTCGACGCTGTCGGGCGCTGGATCGGCGTGCCTCCCGTGCGCCGCGAAGGGCGCACGGCTTCGCCACCCCGGGATCAGGCCGAGTGCGCGGATACCAGGGCGAAGCCCAATCGCGCGGATCCGCAGCACGCGGAAGCCGGTCTCCTCCAGAAGGCGGCACAGGTGCACGCGCGTGAAAAACGACAGATGCCCCTGTCCGAGGAACGGCGTCTGGCCGGGACCCGCCTTCGCCGCCGCGCGCCGAAGGGGACGGACATCCGCCTCGCCATTCGGGGTGATCAATCGGAGCCGGCCGCCGGGTCGCATGACGCGGCAGGTCTCCGCGAGGTGGCGCCGCGGGTGCGTGACATGCTCGAGGAGGTCCTTCTGTACGACGTAGTCGAACGTCCCGGGCGTGAACGCCGCGTCTTCGAGGGTGCCGTGATGCACTCTCGCCCCGAAGCGGTCGCGCGCATACCAGGCGCCGAAGCGCGACACCTCCACGCCTTCGACCCTCCAGTTGCTATGCCGCGCAAGCGATGCCAGCAGGAAGCCGAGCGCGCTTCCCACCTCCAGCAGACGACCGCCGGCAGGACGCAATGCACGCAGTTCGTGCGCCAGGAAGAAAGCATCGCGGTCGTATCGCTGGCGCTGGCGTGCGTAGCCCGCGAACCCGTGCGCCGGAGACGCGTCGAAGTAGCTGGAGCCGTACAGGACGTCGAGGTCAGGACGGTCGAGACGCGGGCGCACCTGGCGGAATCCGCAGCGGGCACACAGATGAACTCGAGCGAGCCCGACCCCGGGAAGGCACGCATCGATGAGCGGCGCCATCGAACCCATCGCGCCGCAGACGTCGCACGGCTCGTCGTCGTTGAATGATGCAGCGCCGTGGCCCATGAGGCGGCATGATATCGTCCGGCGGCCGCGCCGGCGCCACCGTGATATGGTTCGCAGCCGATGCCCCGCAGCCAATCCGACCGCCTGTTCAACCGCGCCCGGGCGGTCCTTCCCGGGGGCGTCAGCAGCCCGGTCCGCGCGTACGCGTCGGTCGGCGGCCGGCCTCCCTTCATCCTGCGGGCGCGCGGCGCGCGGATTACCGATGTCGACGGACGGTCGTACATCGACTACGTCATGTCATGGGGACCTCTCATCCACGGCCACGCCCCCGCCGGACTGACGCGGGCCCTTCGTGCCGCGGCTGCGCGCGGTGCCAGCTTCGGTGCGCCGACGTCGTTGGAAGTCGATCTCGGACGCCTCGTCTGCCGCTTCGTCCCATCGATAGAGCGCGTCCGCTTCGTCAACTCGGGCACCGAGGCGACGATGAGCGCAATCCGGGTCGCACGCGCGGTCACCGGCCGCGACCGGATTGTGAAATTCGCGGGCTGCTATCACGGCCACGCTGACTCGTTCCTCGTGGCGGCCGGATCCGGCGCATTGACGCTCGGCGTGCCGACGAGCCCGGGGGTAACGCGTGCAACCGCGGCCGACACGCTGATCGCTCGTTACAACCATGTCGACTCCGTCGCGAGCCTTGTCGATCGGTACCGCGGCAGCATCGCCGCAGTGATCGTGGAACCGATCGCGGGCAACATGGGCGTCGTGCCGCCGGCGTCCGGTTTCCTGGAGGCGTTGCGCCGCATCTGTGCGGACGACGGCATCGTGCTGATTTTCGACGAGGTAATCTCGGGCTTCCGCACGGCCAAGGGGGGTGCCCAGGGACTTTACGGCGTTCAGCCAGATCTCACCTGTCTCGGCAAGATCATCGGCGGCGGCCTGCCGGTGGGGGCTTACGGCGGACGGGCCGAACTCATGGATCGCGTCGCTCCCGCCGGGCCGGTCTATCAGGCGGGAACGCTTTCGGGAAACCCGCTCGCGATGACCGCCGGAATCTGGGCGCTTTCGGAACTGTCCGCAGGGCTCTACCGCCGCCTCGCCAAACTGGGCGAACGCCTGGCAGACGGCCTGCGCGGCGCCGCTCGCGATGCCGGCATGCCGTTGACGGTCAATGTGGCCGGGTCGGTGTTGACCCCCTTCTTCAATCCCGGCCCGGTGACCGATGACGTCTCCGCCACGGCCTCCGACACCGAGGCCTACGCAACATTCCACCGGGGCATGCTGGACGAGGGGATCTACCTGCCTCCATCCCAGTTCGAAGGATGGTTCCTGTCGGCGGCGCACACAGAACGCGATGTCGACCGGACCGTCCGCGCCGCGCGGCGTACGCTCGGCGCAGCCTGACCGCGCGGCGCGGACAGTGCCCCGCGGTCCGTCGCTCGTCCACGACGCTGATCACCCGTCGAGAAGGCGCTCCAGGGCGGCGGCCACGCCGCAGTCGTCCTGGCTGCCGGTCGTCGGCCAGCCGTACGCGCGCAGGGACGCCACGGCATTGCCCATCACGACGGGCGAGCCCGCGAAAGCCAGCATCTCACGGTCGTTCAGGTTGTCGCCCACCGCCATTACGCGGTCGCGGTCGACCGCCAGGCGGCCCGCAAGACCCTCGAGCGCCGTCCCCTTCGATGCCCCGGCGGTGATGACGTCGAGAAGAGAGAAGTCCTGCGCCGCGTACTCCGTCAGCGTGACCGCAAGTCGGTCGGCCTCCGGCAACCTTCGCACGTCATCGGCCAGCCTGCGCATCTGCCGAACATTGCCGTTGAAGGCGACTTGCACGGGATCCTCCGTCAGTGCTTCCTCGATTGGTTCCGCTCTCGTGATGTAGGCGCGGTTCCGCTCGTAATACCAGGCACGTCGCGGGTGATTCCAGTCGATACCGTCGTAGACGTACTGACGCTCGTCGGCGCGGTCGAAGATGACGGCGACGCCCTGGTGCTTCGGCCGAATCGCCGTGACGATGGCGTGCGCGACGACCCGCGGCAGCAGTTGGCGTGCATGGGTGGCGCCGTCCAGCCGCTTGGTAAGGGCGCCGTTGTTCACGATCAGCGTCAGGCCGTCGTCGGGAAGCGCGTCGTCCCAGAGCGCGCTGGCGATCGGGCGCGCGTGATGGAAGGCGCGGCCAGTAGCGAGCGCGACGTGAAGACCGGCCCGCGCGGCGCGCCGGACGGCCTCGCGGTTCCGGCCCGGCAACTCGCCCCGGCTGTCGAGCAGCGTCCCGTCGATATCGATGGCAACCAGGTGGACGGCGCCGGGAGGCGGCTTGACGGTGGGTGGATCGGAATCCGGCGCGGGGCGACTCACGGCGTGGGTGCCGCCGGTTTCCGGGAGTAGTTTGCTTCGACGTAGTCGTCAATCATCTGATGGAACGCCTCCGACAGCTCGTCGTATGAGCCGCGCAGCGTGGCGGCGTGCTTCCCGTCGATGTAAACCGGGCACGTGGGCGCCTCGCCGGTGCCGGGGAGGCTGATGCCGATGTTCGCCGCCTTCGATTCGCCCGGACCGTTGACCACACAGCCCATCACGGCCACCGTCATCTCCTCCACCCCCTCGTACGCCTTCTTCCATTCCGGCATCATGGCCCGGACGTAGGCCTGAATCCGCTCGGCCAGCTCCTGGAACGTCGTGCTCGTCGTCCGTCCGCAGCCGGGACACGCGGTAATGCTTGGCGCGAACGAACGGAGGCCCAGGGCCTGGAGCAATTCGCACGCGGCGTACACCTCTTCGCGGCGGTCACCGCCGGGCTGCGGCGTGAGCGAGACGCGGACCGTGTCGCCGATCCCCTCGCTCAGCAGGATTCCCATCGCGGAAGCGGACCAGACCAGGCCCTTGGTGCCCATGCCGGCTTCGGTCAGCCCCAAGTGGAGCGGCTGCGTCGTCTGTCGCGCCAGCGCGCGGTAGACCTGCACCAGGTCGCGCGGCCGTGACACCTTTGTCGAGATGATGACCTGGTGTTCGGTCAGTCCGCTGTCGAACGCCAGCGCGGTCGACTCCACGGCCGAAATCACCATGCACTCGTTGATGATCTCCTCCGACGTCATGTCCAGCTCGCGATCGGTGTTCACCTGCATCCGATCCATCACCAGCTCCTGATTCAACGAACCGCCGTTCACGCCGATTCGGATCGGTTTGCCCCGGTCCGCGGCAACGCGGCAGATCGTCTGGAACTGCTCGTCCCGCCGCTGGCCGATGCCGACGTTGCCCGGGTTGATCCGGTACTTGTCGAGCGCGGCCGCGCAGTCGGGGTGGCGCGCAAGGAGCAGGTGTCCGTTGTAATGGAAGTCGCCGATCAGCGGCGCAGTGACGCCGGCATCCAGCATCCGCTGCTTGATCTCGGGGACTGCGCGCGCCGCGGCGTCCGCATTAACGGTGACCCTCACCAGTTCGGATCCCGCCTCCGCAAGCTCGATGCACTGCTGCGCGGTCGCGGCCGCGTCAGCGGTCTCGGTCATCGTCATCGACTGGACCGCCACCGGCGCGCCGCCGCCGACCGTAAGCTCGCCCACCGGCACGGCGGTGGTCCGATGCAGCCGTACTTCGCTCATGCCAAGCACCATCCCACGCATATCTCGCCGGCGCCGGTCAGCGCCAGGGCATGAGGCCTTCGATCCACTCGATGCGCGTCAGGTCGTTGTAGATGACGGTGACCATCAACATCATCAGGACGACGAACCCGGCCATCAGCATGCGTTCCTTGACGCGCAGGCTGAAGTCCCGCCGGCTCACTCCCTCCATCGCCATGATGAAGATGTGACCGCCGTCAAGGATCGGGATCGGCAGGAGATTGAGGATCCCGAGGTTGAGCGAGATCATCGCCATCAGGCTGAACAGCGCTACCCAGCCCACTTGCGCGGCGCCGCCGGAGAGCTGGGCGATACCGACCGGGCCGACCAATTGCCGCGGCGACGTTTCGGCCGTCACCAGACCCACCAACGTCTGGAAGATCAGACCGGACCACTCGTAGTTGCGTTCCAGACTCATCGCGAACGCCTCGAAGAAGCCCGGCTCCATAACGCGCAACTCGTACGGCGAGAAGCCGACGCCGATCAGCGCACGGTCGCCCTGCTGCTCCGGCGCAACGTTCAGGTCGGCAAGCTGGCCGTCCCGACGAACCGTCAGCGTGAGCGCGGTGCCGGCGCTGGCCCCGATCCGATCGACCAGATCATCGCCCGCAATTTCCTCGCCGTCGATCGCGACAATGACGTCGCCCATTTCTACGCCGGCGCGCTCAGCCGGGCCGCCGGGCGTCACGCTGATGATCTGCGGGTGCATCGTCGGCCCGATGCCCAGATCACCCATCTCGAACTGCGTGCGCGACGCCGGCACCATGTCGAGCGTCCGCTCCCGCCCGGCGGCATCGCGCACGACCACCGGGATCTCTCGCTCCGCGCGCGGCATGACGGCCACGAACAACTCGTCCCACGTCTCGACGGCGCGGCCGGCAACGCTGACCACCCGCTCGCCCACCCGGATTCCGGCGGCGGCGGCGGGCGAATCGTCGACAACGCGTCCAACCACGGGCGGTTCCTGCTCATAGGCAGGCACTTCGGCCCCCTGAAAGAGCACGCCCCACATGACGAGCACGGCCAGAATGAGATTCATTGCGGGCCCTGCCACGAGAATCAGGAAACGCTCCCACTTCGTCTTCGACATGAACTCGTCGCCGGCGCCGGTGCGCGATTCGCCCAGGCTTTCGCCCGCCATCTTCACGTAGCCGCCCAACGGGATGGCGCTGACGCAATACTCGGTACCGTCGCGCGTGAACTTCAGAATCTTCGGGCCGAAGCCGAGCGAAAAGGTGAGCACGCGCACGCCGAGCCGGCGGGCAACGACGAAGTGCCCCAGCTCGTGGACAAAGATGAGGACACCCAGAACGAACAGGAACGCCAGAAGACTGGTCACGTGCCTCCTTCGATTCTATGTCCTGGGTGCGCCGGCGTCCACGCGGGCGGCGTCCGGTAGGCGCTACGCCTCTATCTGCTCCGTGGCGGTCCGCCGGGCCCAGGCGTCCAGCTGCCGCACCGCCGCCAGCGTGGACGGCGGGGCGTCCGGGAGGCCGACGGCCAGATCGAGCGCCGCTTCGATCACGCGTGGGATGCCGGGGAACGGAAGCCGCCGGCCAAGGAACGCGGCAACCGCCACCTCGTTCGCCGCATTCAACACGACTGGCAAAATTGCCCCACCCGCGAGCGCCTGGCGGGCAAGCCGCAGACAGGGGAAGCGTTCCGGGTCGGGCTCGTGAAACTCAAGCCGTCCGGCCGCCGCCAGATCCAGCGGCGGCAGCGGCGCCGCCCACCGCTCCGGGTACGAAAAGGCGTACTGAATGGGTAACTGCATGTCGGTGACACCCAGCTGCGCCAGGAACGATCCGTCGCGCAGCTCCACCAGCGAGTGGACGATCGACTGCGGGTGGACCACGACATCCAGCCGCTCGGGGGGCGCCGCGAACAACCAGCGCGCTTCGATCAACTCCAGTCCCTTGTTCATGAGCGTCGCCGAGTCGATCGTTATCTTGGGTCCCATCGACCAAGTGGGATGCTGCAGCGCATCCTCTGGCGTGACGTGCTCCAGCTCGGCTGCCGGCCGCTCTCGGAACGGGCCGCCCGACGCCGTGAGGATGTAGCGGACGATATCCTCGCGCGGCCGGCCGTCAACGCATTGATGGATCGCGTTGTGCTCGCTGTCGACCGGCAGCAGCAGGACGCCATGCCGCCGGGCCGCATTCACCATCAGCGCGCCCGCCATCACCAGCACTTCCTTGTTGGCGAGCGCGATCGTCTTCCCCGCCTCGATGGCCGCGAGCGTCGCGCCGAGCGCGGCGGTGCCGGACGAGGCGCACAACACGAGGTCGACTTCAGGGTGTGTCGCAACCGCCGTCAGCCCGTCGTCCCCGCAGCCGGCGGCTACGCCATTGCCCAGCGCACCCGACGCGTGCAACCGGTCGAGCGCGCCGCGGTCGGCAAGCGATACAACCGCCGGCCCGACCGCCGCCACCTGGACGGCGAAGCGATCGACGTTTCCGCCGGCCGCCAGTCCGACGACGCGTAGCCGGTCGCGGTGCGCCGCGACCACGGCCAGCGCGCTACGTCCAATCGACCCCGTAGATCCGAGAATCGCGATCCGCTTCATCGCCACGTCATGACCCTGCGCCTGTCCGCGAGGGCCCCGCGTCACCGCGCGGCCGCCACGACAACGGCATAGTAGACCGGCGCGGCAAAGAGGAGGGCATCGATGCGGTCGAGGATACCGCCATGGCCCGGGATCAGGCTCGACGCGTCCTTGACGCCGGATGCCCGTTTAAGGCGTGATTCGAACAGGTCGCCGCCGATGCCGAGCAGCGCGAGCATTGCGCCAAGCCCCACGCGGGCAGCAGTCGGCAGGACCGGCATCCACCAGGCGCCGATCAGGGTGAACACCGTACTCGCAGCAAACACGCCGCAGACTGCCCCTTCCACCGTCTTGTGCGGACTGATCACCGGCGCAAGGGGCCGCCGGCCCAATGTACGGCCGCCGTAGTACTGCGCCGTATCGCTCACGACGATAGTGGCAAGCAGCAGCAGCACCGCCTCACGTCCCGCCTCCACGGCAAGCGCCGCCATGGAGCCCAACGGCAGGCCCAGGTAGATGACGCCGGCGGCGGTGGCAAGCGGTCCGCCGATGCCCGCGGCGCGCACGAGGCGCGCGTACTCAACGCCGGCCAGCACCAGCACGAGGCCCACCAGCCCGACCGTAGCGATGGGCGGGAGGAACCAGACGATACCGACGACGATGGGCAGCAGCGCGGCGGCGCTGAGAACGCGGGTCACGGCATCGGTCGTTGCCCTGCGGTTCGGCGGCTAGCGCCCAACCGCCGCCAACTCTTCCTTGATGCCACCATAGCGTCGGTCGCGCGCCTGGAAATCGAGCACCGCCTCGAGAAAGTGGCGAGCGCGGAAGTCGGGCCAGTAGGTGTCGGTCACCCAGATCTCCGTGTACGCGATTTGCCAAAGCAGGAAGTTGCTGACACGCATCTCGCCGCTCGTCCGGATCAGCAGGTCGGGGTCGGGCTGCCCGGCAGTATAGAGCAGGCCCGCGAAACGGGCCTCGTCCAGCTCCTCCGGATCGATCCCCTGATGGATCGCCCGCCGCGCCGCGGCGACGATCTCGGCCCGGCCTCCGTAGTTGAACGCGATATTGAACGTCAGTCCGGCGTTCCGGCTGGTCTGCTCCTGCGCGGCATCCAGTTCGTCGCAAACCTCGCGGGCCAGTTCCGCCTTGCTGCCGATCAGCCGAAAACGGATGTCGTTGTCCATAAGCGACGCCAGTTCCTGCCGAAGATAACGCTTCAGCAGGCCCATCAGTGCCGCCACCTCGGTCGGCGGCCGCTTCCAGTTTTCGACGGAGAACGCATAGAGGGTAACTGCGCGGAGGCCGAGCCGCGCCGACAGCTCGACCGTCTCCCTTACCGACTCGATTCCCGCCAGGTGTCCTTCCACGCGCGGCAGGTTGCGCTGCGCCGCCCACCGCCCATTCCCGTCCATGATGACGGCGACATGCGCCGGCAGCCGATCGAAGTCGATCTGCCGCGCAAGGTGGGCTTCTCGGGAACCGTGGTGAGCCCAGTCGAGGAGGTCTTGGAGGCCCATGGCGCCGTAATGATAAACAGTTAGACCAGAACGATGCAGTCTGGCGCGGATCAGAAGTAGTCCACCGACGCCAGGGCGAGCCCGCGCGGCGGCGCCGTCGGGCCTGCCGCGTTGCGGTCGCGGGATGCGAGGATTCGCGACATGTCGGTGGCCGGGCGGCGGCCGGCACCCACCTCGACCAACGTGCCGACGACGATACGGACCATGTGCCGGAGGAAGCCGTCGCCCGTCACCCGGATCAGGACCCCGCGGGTGCCGAGCGGCGACATCCGGGCGTGGGGATTCACCCCAATCCGATGAATCGTCCGAACCGTGGAGCCGACGTCGCTGCCCGCCGCCTGGAATGCGGCGACGTCATGCTCGCCGACGAGCACCGCGGCGGCGGCCCGCATTGCGCCGAGGTCGAGCGGCTCGACGACCCGCCAGGCATAGCGGCGGAGGAACGGGTCGGCCACGTCGGCGGTCTCAATCTGGTAGCGGTACGTCTTCCCTCGTGCGCTGAACCGCGCGTGGAAGTCGTCCGCAGCGTCCTCGGCGCACAGGATCCGGATGTCGTCCGGCAGTTTCGCGTTGAGTGCGCGGACCAGCGTGGCGCGGTCGATGGTGTGTGCGATCCGCGCACTCGCCACCTGCCCCAGCGCGTGCACGCCAGCGTCAGTCCGACCGGCGCCGTTTACCGTCACTGACCTACCCTCGATCTCGGCCACGGCCCGTTCGACTTCCTCCTGCACCGAACGTCCCTCGGCCTGTTGCTGCCAGCCGACATAGTCGGTGCCGTCATAGGCGAGCGTCAGTTTGATGGTGCGCATCACGCGCCGGGGCGGGAGCCCGGCTTCACGGCCGGTTCGCCCTTCGCGCACTGCAGGCAATCGGAAGGGGCGAGTGCGGGGTACGCCACGGTGGCGAGCGCGCAGAACGGGACATCGAATGTCGAGGCGCCGCCGCTCCGGTCGATAATGGCCGCCGCACCCACCACCCTCGAGTCCAGGGCGCGGGCAAGGTCGATCGTTTCCCGCGTCGATCCACCGGTGGTGACGACGTCCTCCACCACCAGTACCGGCTCGCCCGGCGTCAGCGTGAAGCCGCGTCGCAGCATCAGCGCGCCGTCGCGGCGCTCGGCGAAGATACTCCGTACGCCCAGCGCGCGCGCCACCTCGTGGCCGATGACCACGCCGCCGAGCGCTGGTGCCAGAACGACTGCCGGCGCCAGTCCGCGCACCCGCTCGGCGATGGCCACGGCAAACGCCTCCGCCGCCGCAGGATGCTGCAGCACCAGGGCGCACTGCACATAACCCGGGCTGTGCAACCCCGAAGTGAGCTGGAAGTGCCCCTCCAGCAGAGCGCCGGCGTCGCGGAAACGCTGAAGCACTGCCTCCTGCCGCATGGGACGGCAAGTATACTGACGCGCGCCGATGCCCCCCCTATCGGTTGTCATCATTGCCCGCGACGAAGCCGCCAATATCCGGAGGGCGCTCGACTCGGTTGCCTGGGCCGACGAACGGATCGTCGTCGACTCGGGCAGCACGGACGCCACGGTCCGCATTGCGCAGGAGGCCGGCGCGCGCGTCGAGTTGCACGAATGGGAGGGCTATGCCGAGCAGAAGAACCACGCGACATCGCTCGCGACACACGACTGGGTGCTGTCAATCGATGCCGACGAACGGGTGACACCGGTTCTGGCGGAGGAGATCCGCGCGCTCCTGCGCGACGAACCGTCGGCGCCCGGTTTCCGAATCCCCCGCGTCACCCGCTACCTCGGCCGCTGGATCCGGAGCACGGACTGGTACCCCGACCCGCAACTCCGCCTCTACCACCGCCGGCACGCGCGGTGGGCCGACGTCCTCGTGCACGAATCGGTCATTCTCGACGGCGCCGCACCGCTACGCCTGCGCGGCGAACTCGAGCACTACCCCTATCGGGACATCGCGCATCACCTGAAGACGATGAACCGCTACACCACGCTCGCTGCGCAGCAGATGCATCGGGATGGCCGCCACGCGACGCCGATCGACCTCGTTATTCAGCCGGCCGCCGCCTTCGCCCGGAACTACTTCCTCCGCGCCGGCATGCGCGACGGCGCGGTCGGTCTGCTCGTGTCCATTCTGAACAGCTACTACGTGTTCCTGAAGTACGCGAAGCGGCTGGAGATAAGCACTCCTGTTGACCGTTAGCGCGGCAAACAGGCCATCAACCCAGATCCGTGGTTTCGCTTCATCTCGATACGGGTCGGACCTGGCGCGGCGGGCAGTGGCAGGCGTTGCTGACCGTAAGAGGCCTGCGGCGTCTCGGGCAGCGCGCGGTATTGGTGGCGCATCCCGACGGGGAACTGATCACGCGTGCCGGAGGCGTTGGCGCGGCCGACCTCTTCGCGCTGGCGCCGCGAATCGAGATGGATCTTCATGCCGGGTGGACCCTGGCGGGGATCCTCCGTGACGTGCAGCCGGACATCGTACACGCGCATGACGCGCACGCCGTGTCGGCGGCGGCGCTCGGGATGTCGCTCGCGCGCGGGCGGGCGGCGGCGCGCCACCAGCACGAAGCGGCCGGCGGCCACCGGCTGGCCGGCCGGCGGACGGCGCTCATCATGTCGCGTCGGGTCGACTTCCACATCCGGCAGAATGCCTTCTCGAAGTGGAAGTACCGCCAGGTCGATCGATTCATCTGCGCGTCGAGAGCCATCCAGACAATGCTCGTGCAGGACGGCGTGCCGAAGGGCCGGACCGTCGTGGTGCACGACGGCGTCGAGGTTGAACACGTCGCCTCGGCGCCGCCCCTCGACGTGCATCGCGAGTTTCTCCTGCCGGCGGGATGCCCGGTGGTCGGCACCGTCGGGGCGCTGGTACCGCACAAGTCGCAGGTCGACCTCGTGGAAGCGACTGTGCTGCTGGTCCGCGACGTTCCGGACGTCCGAGTGCTCATCGTCGGCGAGGGTGAACTGCGGAGCGCACTGGAGCGGCGGATCCGGCACCATCACCTCGAGGCCCACGTCACGTTGACGGGCTTCCGGGACGACGTGCCGTCCCTCCTCCACGGGCTCGACCTGTATGTCACGAGCTCGGTGACCGAAGGCTTCGGCAGCTCGGTACTCGATGCCATGTCGGCCGGACTGCCGGTAGTGGGGACCCGAGCGGGCGGAGTTCCGGAGTCGGTCGTCGACGGCGAGACGGGCCTGCTGGTCCCGGTGCGCGACCCGACGGCCCTCGCCACCGCCATGACACGGATGCTGCGGGACGGCAACGCACGGCGGAAGCTCGGCGCGGCGGGACAGCAGCGCGTGCGAGAGCGGTTCAGCGCGTCGCGGATGGTGGACGGAATCGCCGCGGTCTACGCCGGTTTGGCCGGCACCAGCCGCGCAGCGGACAGTCCAGATTCCCGCGCTGCTCCCTGAACCCGCACTGATCGAGCATGCCGATGTGGCAGAGGGCGAAGTCGTACTTCACCGGATCTATCGGATCGAGGCTGCGGAGCGACATCGTAATCTCGCGTGCCATGGCGAGGCCGGGACTCCGATAGCGTGTCAAACCGAGACACTGCCCTACCCGGATGACGTGGACATCGAGCGGAACGATCAACTGCGCCGGGCGGACACCGGTCCAGGCGCCCATGTCGAGACCGTCACTCCGGACCATCCAGCGGAGATACAGATTGAAACGCTTGCAGGCGCTCCCCTTGGAGGGACGGGCGAAGAAGTAGCCGACCCGGCGGCGGCGTGCCGCGGCTGCCTCGCCGCCGGCACCGGCGCCGCGGAGAGCGCGGTAGACATCGTCGAGGCCATCGGTCGCGAGCGCCCGAGCCGCAAACCGATCGATCGCGTCGGCGACATCCTCCGCGTCCGGATCGTGACCCGCCAGGAACGCGCGCTCTAACGAGCCATGCGCCTCGATCAGGCCTCGGAGGATCCAGACTAACGCCACGAGATCCGTGCCGCGCGCCCAGCGGTGGGTAATGGCGCGGATCGCCCCCGTATCGCGCGAGGGATCGAACCTGCGGACGAACCGGGCCGGCGAGTGGCCCATCGCGCCCAACAGCGCGCCGACCGACTTCAGAACGCTCGCCACGCGGCCGAAGGCAAGCGCGGCGGCGCAGAAACCCGCCACTTCCCGATCGCGCGGGTCGGTGTAGTGGCGCACCAGGCGGATCGGATCGGCAATGTCGCGGCGGCGGTCGAACTGCCGGTAGAGCCGGTCGAGATCTCGACGCGCCTCGGCCGGGAGGGGGCGCAGGGCACGCGTCACGGCGTGGGCCACGCGAAGGCGTCGCTGCCGGGGACGGCGCCGTTCCGGTAGACAACGCGCCCCCCTACGACGGTGGCAGCCACCGCGCCCCGGAGTCGCCACCCGTCGAACGGCGTATTGCGCGCCAACGAGCGGAATCTGTCGGCCGCCACCTCGATGGTGGTGTCCGGCGCGAGAATCGTGATGTCCGCCACGCTGCCTGGCGCCAGCGTGCCGCCCGGGATTCCCAGGATGCCCGCCGGGTTTACGGCGTAGAGCTCCACCATCCGCGCGATGGGCACGACGCCCGCATGCACGAGACGATCGATAGAAAGTGACACGGCGGTCTCGAGGCCAATGATGCCGAACGGCGCCTTCTCGAACTCGCGCGCCTTCTCGTCCGCATGATGCGGCGCATGGTCCGTCGCAATCGCATCGATCGTGCCGTCAGCGAGACCGGCGAGCATGGCGTCGCGATCCGCAGCGGCGCGGAGCGGCGGGTTCATCTTGTAGTTGGTGTCGTAACGCAGGTCCTCGTCGGTCAGTATGAAGTGATGCGGCGTCACCTCGCACGTGACGGGAATGTCACGGTCCTTTCCGTCGCGCACCGCCCGCAACGAACTCGCGGCACTCATGTGCGCCACATGGTATGGGCCGCCGGTCAGGCCGCTCAGACTTACGTCGCGCGCGACCATGATGGCTTCGGTCTCTGCCGGCTGGCCGCGCAGACCCAGTTCGGCCGCGCGGAAGCCCTCGTGGACGCTGCAGCCGGCGGCGAGCGTCGGATCCTCGCAGTGGTTGATCACGGGCAGCCCGACCATTGCGGCGTATTCCAGCGCGCGCCGCATCAACAGTGCGCTCGCCACGGGATGGCCATCATCGCTGATGCCAACGCAACCGGCGTCGCGGAGCGCGCCCACTTCGGTCATGCGCTCGCCCGCCGAGCCGAGTGACACCGCGCCAATCGGATAGACGCGGGCCAGGTTCGCCTCCGCCGCCTTCCGAACGATCTCCTCGGTGATTCCCGCGTGATCGTTCACCGGATCCGTATTCGGCATGCAGGCGACGGCCGTGAAGCCGCCCGCCACCGCAGCGGCGGCGCCGGTCGCAACCGTTTCCTTGTGCGTCTGCCCCGGCTCGCGCAAATGAACGTGCATGTCGATGAAGCCGGGACAGACCACGAGGCCGGCCGGCACTTCCACGACAGTGGCGCCGTCGTGCGGGATGTTTGCACCAACTGCGGCAACGATGCCGCCGTCAATCCGGACGTCGGACCTGCCATCAATCCCCTGCGACGGATCGACGACGCGCCCACCCTTCAGGAGCACGCCTTCCGGACGGGTGGGCGGCGGGTCCGAGACGGCGCGGTGGGAAAACGCCGCGTCCCTGGCGGTCACGCTGGCACTCCGCCGCCCTGGCTCCCCGCCAGGAGGTAGAGCACCGCCATCCGCACGGCAACGCCGTTCGCCACCTGATCGAGAATCACCGAGTAGGGTCCGTCCGCCACGTCCGAGGCGATCTCGACGCCGCGATTCATCGGACCCGGGTGCATCACGATCACATCTTCCTTCGCTCGCGCCAGCCGCTCGCGCGTCAGGCCGAACAGGGCGAAGTACTCGCGGAACGACGGGAAGAAGTGGCCCTGCATCCGTTCGAGCTGCACGCGCAGCAGCATCACGACATCGGCATCCTCCACGGCCTCGTCGACCGACGTCGTGGCTGTGATGCCGAACCGCTCGGCCTCGGGCAGCATCAGCGTACTGGGTCCGCACACGCGCACCTCCGCGCCGAGTGCCGTCAGCGCGAGAATGTTGGAGCGCAACACGCGGCTGTGCAGGAGATCGCCGACGATCGCTACCGTCAGGCCCTGGATTCGCCCTTTCCGTTCACGGATCGTGTACGCGTCCAGCAGCGCCTGCGTCGGATGCTCGTGCATGCCATCGCCCGCGTTGACGATGCGCGCGTCGCAGACGCCCGCCAGCAAGTCGCACGCGCCGGACGCCGCGTGCCGGACGACAATCATCTCCGGGTCCATCGCCTGCAGGTTCCGCGCCATATCGGCCAGCGTTTCACCCTTCAGCAGGCTGGAGCCGCTGCCCGCGATGTTGACCGAGTCCGCGCTCAGCCGCTTCTCGGCGATCTCGAACGACATTCGCGTGCGCGTGCTCGGCTCGAGGAACAGGTTCATCACCGTGACGCCACGGAGCGCCGGCACCTTCTTGATGCGCCGCGCTCCCACTTCCTTCATTGCGTCGGCGGAGTTGAGAATCAGCAGCAGTTCCTCTCGGCTCAGTCCGGCGATGCCCAGGAGGTGCTTCGAACGGATCCGCTCGGCCGATCCCGGCCGCGCCTCCACCGCTGGCGCGCTCACGCCAACACGACCGCCGCCGCTACTCCCGCCCGCCCGCGCTTCGATACTCATCGCGCGTCTCTCCCCGAGGCGGCCGCCGCCGGCGCCGACGGCGTGGTGAATGCGCTCTCGCCCAGTGCTTGCACGCGCACTTCATCCACGCCGTCCTCTTCGGTCAAACGCACGTCAATGCTCTCCTGACGTGACGTGGGGACGTTCTTCCCGACGTAGTCCGCCTTGATCGGCAACTCGCGGTGACCGCGGTCTACCAGCACGACGAGCTGAATGGCGCGGGGGCGGCCGAAATCGATGATCGCGTCGAGCCCCGCACGGATCGTCCGCCCAGTGAACAGCACGTCGTCCACCAGTAGCACCTGCCGGTCGTCGATCGAGAAGGGAATCTCCGTCTCACGCAGCACCGGCTGCGGCCCGAGCGTCTGGCGCATCAGGTCGTCTCGGTACAGCGTTATATCGAGTGAACCGGTTGGAATCTCGCGGCCGCAGATGTTCTTCAGGAGGCGGGCGAGCCGCTTCGCGACATGGACTCCGCGGCGGCGTATGCCGATCAGCACCAAATCATCGGCGCCCCGGTTGCGCTCGATTATCTCGTGCGCGATTCGCGTCAGCGCATGGCGGATGCGCTCCGCCGCGATCACTACCGGCATCGTTAACTCTTTGCGGCCTCACAGTGCCGCACTTAAAGAGACTGGAGGCATCCTACCACACGCGCTACGGTGAGCCCGGCCGAAGCGCGGCGCGGCGTGCAGGAGAGGTCCGCTTCACGTACCCCGGATGCGGCTACCAGAGGAATCGAAAGCCGATCTGCATCTGCCGTTGGGCGCCGACCAGCGACGAGCCGAGTCCGAATTCCGGGTTGGCCGCAGCCGTGTCGGGCAACGTCACTTCCTGCTGATCGAAATTGCCGACGCGGAAGGTCGCGGCATCGAAGACGTTGAACACTTCGAACATCGCCTCGAGTTCGGTAGCCCCCATCGCGATCCGCTTCGTCACCCTGAGGTCCAGATTGCGCCACGCATCGTTGCGCTCGCCGTTGATCGGCGCCAGTACGCCATTCACGACCGCGCGTGCTTGTGATCCGGTCGGCCCGACGCTGAAGCCGGGATGGTTATGGAAACCGACCGTCGGATCGAGGGCCGTGAAGGGCGATCCCGGCTGCAACGTCAGGATACCGCTCAGCAGGAAATCGAGCGGCAACACCGCCACGCCGCTCGCAACGAAGCGATGGGGGATATCGCGGCTGGAAACGCCCCAGTCGTAGTCAGGATCGAAGGGATCCGTCAACGACAGCCCGCTCGCCGAACGTTCGTTGTCGTCGTTCGAACGATCGCGTGACCAGGTGTAGTGGGCCTGGAACTGCACGCGACCGGAGAAACGCTTCCGCACTCCGGCCGTGACTGCGGTGTACTCGGACCGCGCTATCGAGGAGCGGACCAGGATAGTCCCGTAGCGTGGATCGATCCGTGCACCGTTGTACACGGGCCGGCCGTAATCGTCGCGCCCTGGAGCCGCCACGTTGGCGTCGACATTCGCGGCGAGCTGATTTCCCCGCGCGTACATCACGTCGAGGGTGGCTGCGACGCCGTTCCCCAGATCGCGCTCGTAACCGGCGTTGAACCGGGCCGTGCGCGCATCTTCGAAGTCGGGTGAAACGTAGCTCAGTCCCGGGATCAGACCGGCGGGCGGGTTCGCGTTGTCGATCGGATCGCCCAGGGGCGCGTAGCCGATGTCGCCCGGACGGACGATGGCGTTCCCGTAGCGTGGGAAAACACCGGTCTCGGTATGGGCCGAGAAGAGCAGCAGGGCTGGCGTGCGGGCGTAGAAAAGCCCCCCGCCCCCGCGAATGACGGACGAGTCGTCGAGCGCCCACGTGAACCCCACCCTCGGCGCGAGGTTGTCTGTGTCGTCCGGGACCTCCCGCCCCTCGGCGAGGACGTGATCGATTCCTCCTTCGTTGAAGCTCGCATCCCACCGAACTCCGTAGCTGAGCGTCAGTTGCGGGCCGGGCGTCCAGGTGTCCTGCACGTAGACGCCGAGGATCTGCTGGTTGACATCGAAGTTCGGATTCGAGACATCGCCGAAGAAGATCCGCGCGCGGCTGGCGCTGCCTGCCAGGAAGTCGTCAATGGAGTTGAAGTCGTAACGGCCGTCGGCGTTGCCGGCGAAGTACTCCGACGGGTTGTCCCACGTAAAGTCGACGCCGAAACGAATGTCATGCTGTCCGGCCAGCACCGAGTACCGGTCCTGCATCTGGTATTTCGTCTCGTCGACGAAGATCGGCAGAAACCAGGGCTTGCCGAACGACCCGAACGACGGGGAGAAAATCCTGACGTTCGCCTGCAGGTCGGTCGGCCCGAGGTTCGACAGCCGGTCGAGACTGTCGGTAGCGTACTGGAAACGCAGTTCGTTGACGCCCGTTGCGCCCGCCTGCGAGACGAGCGACGCCACCAGCGATGTCGTGTTTTGCAGCTTCCTCGATTCCTCCGCCACCAAATCCGACGTGCGTCCGTAGTCGGTGAGGTTGTAGCGGATCTCCAGATTCTGCCCGTCGGCGAGCCGATGGTTCAGCTTGCCGAACAGGATCAGGTTGCGGGTCTCTCGGGTGAATGCGCCGCTGGCGGTGCGGCCGAGCGCGGCGTCCGGCGCGGCGATGCCGTCGGTATTCGGCGTAAAGCCAGTGAGCAAATTCGGGAAGAGGGCCGCGACTGCATCGTACTGTCCGCGGCCACGAATGTTCCTGATGAACGGCTCGCTGCGAAAAGTCTGATCCCACGAGATGAAGTAGTGGGTCCGGTCACGCACGATCGGGCCGCCGACCGATGCGCCGCCGTTGTAGCGGCGGAACTCGTCGACGTCATACCGGCTGTCGTCGGCCGCGACGCCTCGCCGTGCGTCGAGCGGCGAGCGCGGCAGGCGTGCGGTCATGTGATTGTTGCGGAAAAAGACGAACGCGGACCCGGTATGGGAGTTGGTCCCGCTCTTGGTGACGACGTTGATATAGCCGCCGCCGGAGCGTCCCGCCTCGGGCAGGTATCCGGAGGTAACCACCTGGAACTCCTTCACCGATTCCTGCGCGATGACCAGGCCGTCGTTCTCGGTCGCCTCGCCGCCGCGGCCATAGCCGAAGAACGCGCTCTTCGCGTCCGTGCCGTCGATCGTCAGACCGGTGTTGATGCCCCGCTGTCCGGCGAGCGAGATGCCGCCGCGCTGCGGTTCCACCTTGACGGTCGGCTTGAGCAGCGCGAACTGCACGAAGTCGCGGCCGGAGATGGGCAGCACGGAGATTTCCGTCTCTTCGACGTAGCCGGCCGCGCTCGCGCGGCCCGCTTCGATGAGCGGCGTTTCGCCGGTGACGACGACCACCTCCTCGACCGCGGCGAGCCCCAGCGTGAAGTCCAGTTCCACTACCTGCCCCACCATCAGGCGCACCGCCTCGCGGCGCACGGTCTGGAAGCCGGACAGCGACACTTCCAGGTCGTAGGCGCCACTCGGGACGAGCCGAACCGTGTAGAACCCCTGCGCGTCGGTCACCTCCGTCCGCACCAACCCGCGCGCGCCGTCGCGTAACACGACCGTCGCACCTGGCACCAGCGCACCCGATTCGTCGATCACGCGCCCCTGCACGGTCGATAGCGACTGTTGGGCTCCGGCCGCTCCCCCACCGAACACGAGCAGTCCCGCAAGCATTCCGACACTCGCGGCCAGTCGCCGCGCACGCGCCTTGAACCGCCAAATCACCACTATTCCTCTCCTCCTTCAGGACGCCGGCCGGATACCCGGGATCCGGCCGGGCACTCCACGAAAACCGAGGACGCAGCACACTCTACAAGCCTCACGTTTCGATGCTATGTCGCGGCCGGAACATCCAGAAATCGCGCTCGGATCCCGTGTGGTCGTTCCCTGTCGGCGCGTGACCGTCGTTGCCGGCGGAAAGCCGGCGCCAGCCGCGCGGGGCGGTATACTCGCGCCCGTGACGCCACCCCTGGATGTCGATGCGCCTGTCGTGGCGAATCATCGGCTGTCGGACAGTTACAACGTGCTCGAGCTGGAGGCGCCCGGAATTGCGGCGCGCGTGCAACCGGGGCAGTTCGTGATGGTGAAGCGGGCGCTGGGACGCGAGCCGCTGCTGCGGCGACCGTTCTCGGTGTTCGAGGTGCTGCGCGACGACGGCGGCACGGTACGCGGACTGTCGCTCTTGAGCAAGGTGGTCGGCACCGTCACGGGCGAGCTGTTTGCGGTTGAGGCGGGAGAGCGAATTCAGTGCCTGGGACCACTGGGGCGCTCGTTCAGGGTGATCCATCCACCGGCCGTCGCCTGGATGGTGGCGGGAGGTGTGGGGCTGGCGCCGTTTGCGACGCTGGCGGAGGAGCTGCGGGCGCGGTCCGTCGAAACCACCCTGTTTTATGGGGGCCGGACTGCGGGTGACCTGTACCGGGTGCCGTTCTTCGAGACGCTCGGCGTGCGCGTAATGCTGACGACGGAGAATGGCTCCCGGGGCGAGAAGGGGCGCGTGACCGTGCCGCTCGCGCGCGAGCTGACGGCAATGGCGGAGCGCGACGGCGGGAATCGGCCGGTTCAGATCTACGCGTGCGGTCCGACACCGATGATGCGAGCGGTGGCGGAGCTTGTGGCGGCGCGGGCCAGCGGAGCAGCGGACCATACGGCTGCCGGGGGAACGCTGGCGGACCAGGCCATGGTGGGATTGGAAGTATCGCTTGAGCCGGTGATGGGATGCGGCATGGGCGGCTGCTACAGTTGCGTCGTCCCGGTGACCGACAACGGTACCCGGTTCGTCCGCGGATGCATCGACGGACCGGTATTCGAGGGAACCCGAGTCGCGTGGACGCACCTGACCTGAGCGTCGACATCGGCACGCTTCACCTGTCCAATCCGCTTATCGCGGCGAGCGGCTGCTTCGGTTATGGCGTCGAGTACGCGCACCTGGTCGATCTCCGATCGCTCGGCGGGGTCGCGGTCAAGGGATTGTTCCTCGAGCCTCGCGACGGGCATCCGCCGCCCCGGATTGTGGAAACACCATCGGGAATGCTCAACGCCATTGGGCTGCAGGGCATCGGTGTGCGCCGGTTCGTCGACGAGAAGCTGCCGGCGTTGCGCGAGACGGGCGCGCTTGTCATCGTCAACATCTGTGGCTCCACCGTCGGGGAGTACGCGGAGCTGGCGCGAATCCTCTCCGACGCCGAGGGCGTCGGGGCGATCGAGATCAACATCTCGTGTCCGAATATCGAGGAAGGCGGGCATACGTTCGGCTGCAGCGCGGGCGGCGTCCGCGACGTAGTCGGTGCCGTGCGGAACGCGACCCGCCTGCCGATCCTCCCCAAGCTGACGCCGAACGTGACCGACATTGCCGCGATGGCACGGGCCGCCGAGGAAGCCGGGGCCGACGCCGTGTCGCTGGTGAATACGTTTCTTGCGATGGCGATCGATGTGGAGACGCGCCGGCCGTTACTCTCCAACGTGGTCGGCGGACTCAGCGGACCGGCAATTCGGCCAATCGCGGTACGGATGGTGTACGAGTGTCACCGCGCCATCGGCATCCCGATTATCGGGATGGGAGGTATCGCGTCGGCGCGCGATGTGATCGAGTTCCTGATCGCGGGAGCATCGGCGGTGCAGGTAGGAACGGCGAACTTCGAGGATCCCGGAATCTGGCCGAAGCTGATTGACGGCGTTACTGCGTACCTTGAAGGTCACGGCTACGCCGCCGTCAGCGAGATCGTCGGTACGGTCGACCTGACCGGCCGCGGCGCCACCTGGACCAGTTCCTGAGCGAGCCCCGCACCGGGGCCGAACGCACCCCGCGCGGACTGACAGCCCGCCAGCAGGTTACAGGCCGAGCGACGGCCGTCGCCGTCTTCTATTTCGCCGTAACGACGAAGTGGCCGCGGCGGTTGCGCGACCAGCAGCCTTCGTGGCTGTCGCTGCAGAAAGGCGATTCCTCGCCGCGAGTCACCGTCTGCACGCGGCTCGCCTGAACACCCAGACTCACGAGGTAGTCACGGACCGCGTTGGCCCGCTCGTCGCCCAGTCCAAGGTTGTACTCGTTCGTGCCACGCTCGTCGCAGTGCCCTTCCACGCGGATCCGCGTCGATGGCCACTTCTGCATCCAGTCGGCATTGCGCTGCAGGATGGTGCGCGCCTCCGGCAGGATCTCGGCTTCGTCATAGTTGAAGAAGACGGGATCCAGCGGCGCCGTGCTGTTGAGCTCGTCCAGCGACATCCGCTCGAACAACTCCTCCGGGCTGAGGGGCGCCGGTGGAGGCGGTGGCGGTGGAGGCGGTGGCGGTGGAGGCGGTGGCGGTGGCTCCGGTGCCGGCGGCGGCGGGGGGGGCGGAGGTTCGGGCGGCGGGTTCCCGCCACACGCTACGGCACCGAGCACCAATAGGGCGCTCAGGCCAACTGCCATCAGGTGTCGCCATGCTGCTCTCATGGTTCGATCTCCTGCGTTGAGCATCCGTCAATCTCTACCCCAAGACGAACATCCAGAGGCGGCGAAGCCTGGGAATACGCCACCCTTGTAAGGGCGCAAGGTTACAGACTTTGGCCGAAGCGTGTCAATCGACCGCCGAGGCGCGGACTCCCAACTGATTCCGCCGTGCCTGTCGGCCGATACATGGGGAGGTGGTCCCGCGCTCCATGGTTACCAAGACCATTGTCGTCGCCAACCCGGCCGAAACGGTTCGAGCGCGGTTTGCGGCTGCCCTGCAGGGAGCGGGTCACCTTTCGATCGGCGTCGGGAGCGAGCCGGAGCTCCTCGCCTGTCTCCGGCACCGGAACGATCCAATCGACCTGTTCGTGCTGGACCTCCGCCTCGGCCGACCGGGCGGCATCGACCTGGTCCGTTCGATCCGCTCGATCGAGGCAGGGCGCTCGCCGATCGTCGTTTTCAGCGGGTCGGTGACTACTGCCGGCGAGGTGCGCGACCTCGCCGGCCTCGGCGTCGAGGGCTACGTGAACGAGCACAGCGGCGCCGATCGGATCGTTCCCTCGCTCGCGCCACACCTCTTTCCCGACAGTTTCAATCGCCGGACGAGCGCGCGCGTTCGGCTCGGCATTCCGGTCACCTGCCGCGTCGACGGAACGATCACGGTCGCCTTCATGCTGAATCTCGGCCAGGGCGGGATCGGCGTCCGAACGATGACGCCCCCCGCGGCAGGGACTGCGGTGACAGTCCGCTTTCGCCTGCCCGGCAGCGAGCACGAGATCAGCGCGGGCACGCGCGTCGCGTGGAGCGATCGGCGCCTCGGCATGGGGCTTCAGTTCGAGCGCGTGGACGCCGACGATCAGGCGGCGATCGACGCGTTTGTCAGGCGCCACGGCAACGAGGGCGTTGACACTCTGCTCGACTCGTGATTACATGGGACTTGATGCCGGCTGCGTCCAGGCTGGCGGGCTGCGGTCCCTCTCGGTGAACCCAGACCGGTTGAGCGTGCGAGGTGTGACGCGGTGATCGAGGTTCAACACGTCACGAAGCACTACGGCTCGATCACAGCCGTAGACGACGTCAGTTTCCGCGTGGACAAGGGGCAGATTCTCGGCTTCCTCGGTCCGAACGGCGCCGGGAAGACCACTACCATGCGGGTGCTTACCGGTTGTGTGCCTCCAACCGGAGGAACGGCGAAGATCGCCGGATTCGATGTCCTCGACGAAGCCATCGAGGCGAAGCGCCGGACCGGCTACCTGCCCGAGACGCCGCCTCTTTACCCGGACATGACCGTGCGCGAGTACCTTACGTTCTGCGCGCGGATCAACGGCCTGACCGCGGCGGATCGGACGAAGCGCATCGACGAGGCGATGGAGCGGACTGCCGTGGGCGACATGTCAAGACGACACTGCGGCAAGCTGTCGAAGGGTTACCGGCAGCGGGTCGGCCTCGCACAGGCGATCCTCCACAACCCGGACGTCCTGATTCTGGACGAGCCGACGGCCGGGTTGGACCCGAAGCAGATCATCGAGACGCGCGAGTTGATCAAGGCGCTGGCCGGGGATCACACCATCATCCTCAGCACGCACATCCTGCCGGAGGTGTCGCAGACCTGTGAGCGGGTCGTGATCATCAACCGCGGCAAGGTCGTCGCCGAGGACACTCCGGATAATCTAACCGGCCGCCTGCAAGGCTCCGACACGATTCGGCTGCGCATCGATCCGGGAAACGCCGACGCGGCGCAGGGGCTGCGCGGAACCCCCGGAGTGGTGAGCGTGACGGCCAGCGCGCCGGATGGCGACGGGGTGCTGCTCGACGTGCAGGCGGCCCCGGGGGCCGACATTCGGCGCGACCTCGCGAACCGCGTCGTGACCCGCGGCTGGGGATTGCTGGAGATGAACCGCGCCCGGTTGAGTCTCGAAGAGATTTTCCTGGAACTGACGACCGAGGAAGCCGACGAGGACGCGGCGGCCGACGGCTCCGGCGCTGGCGCGGCCGATGCGAACGCGGAGCAGACCGATGCGTAACGTCCTGGCAATCGCACAGAAGGAACTGCGCGCCTATTTCGTGTCGCCGATTGCGTATGTCGTCGTGGGTTTCTTTGCGCTGCTGTATGGCTATTTTTATGTCGCCAGCCTCAGTTTCATGGTGCAGTTCAGTGCGCAGGCGGGCATGTTCGGCGGGGGGCCGCAAACGATCAACATCAACGAGTTCATGATCCGCCCGCTGCTCGCGAACACGTCAATCGTGATGATGTTCACCCTGCCCTTCCTGACCGCGCGGGCTTATGCGGAGGAGAAACGCTCCGGAACGATCGAACTGCTGCTCACGTCGCCGCTCACCGACGCACAGATCATCCTGGGAAAGTTCGCGGGCGCGATGGCTCTCTTTACGCTCATGCTGGCGGTCACGTTTCCGCACATGGCGATTCTCTTCATCTACGGCGAGCCGGAACTCGGACCCATCGTGAGCGGCTACCTCGGTCTGTTCCTTATGGGTGGAGCGTTTGTGTCGCTCGGGCTGCTCGTGTCCAGCACGACGCGGAACCAGATTGTGGCGGGGGTGGTCACCTTCTCCGTCGTGCTGCTCTTCTTCGTGATGGACTGGATGTCGGACACGGCCGGGCCGGTGATGGGAGCCATCATGAACGCCCTGGCGATCCGTGCGCCGTTCGATGACTTCGCACAGGGTGTGATCGACACGGCGCACATCGCCTACTACCTCAGCTTCATCGTGTTCGGGCTGTTTCTGACCGGGAAGTCGGTCGATAGCGAACGGTGGCGCGCGTAGACGGACGGGGCCGGGAACGATGTTGAACAGGTTCGTGCAGTCACTCGGGTGGATAGGCGTTGCGGTCGTCTTCGCCGGCGTAGCGGTCCGGTTCGTGCTGCCGGCGCAACAGGAACTGTGGTACTGGCTGGCCGTCACCGGTCTCGCCCTGGTGGCGATCCACACCGCGACCCAGTGGCGCGAGATCCTGGCCTACTTCGGCCGACGGCAGGCACGCGTCGGAGCAATCGCCACGACCGGGATCGTTCTCGCGCTCGGCATCGTGGTCGCCGCCAACTACATCCTGTCGCGGCAGAACCGGCGCTGGGACCTGACCGCCGCGCAGCAGTACTCCCTCTCCGATCAGACCCGGCGCGTCGTCGGGTCGCTCGAGCAGCCGGTCAGAGTGCTGGTCTTTACGCGCGAGGCGGAGTTCCCGCGCTACCGCGATCGGTTTGACGAGTACGAATACCTGTCACCACAGGTGGAAGTCGAATACGTCGACGTCGATCAGGACCCGGTGCGCGCGCGGCAGTACGAGGTAGACGTGTACGGCACCATCGTCTTCGAGTACGAAGGCCGCACGGAACGGACCACGAGCAGCACCGAGCAGGACCTGACCAACGCGCTGATCACGGTGGTGGAGGGAGAGGAGCGAACCGTCTACTTCGTGCAGGGTCACGGCGAGGCGGATCCGCAGGGAGATGAGCGCGACGGTTACCGCGCGGTAACCGATGCCCTCGGGCGCGACAACTTCCGCGTAGAAACGGTAGTCCTTGCCCAGGCGCCCGAGGTCCCGGCGGACGCCACGGTGATCGTGGTTGCCGGCCCCGATACAGACCTGCTCCCCGGCGAGGCGGATCTCCTGCGCGCCTACCTGGATGGTGGCGGCAAGTTGCTGCTTCTGCTCGACCCACCCGACACCGGAGAGGATCCACCGAAACCGAACCTCGAAGCCCTTGCGGCCGAGTGGGGGATCGAGATCGGAACCGACGTGGTGGTGGACGCAAGCGGCGTCGGCCAACTGCTCGGAACCGACGCCTCGGTGCCCGTAGCCGCCGTCTACCCGCCGCACGCGATCACCGAGAACTTCAACCTGCTGACCGCTTTTCCGCTCACCCGCTCCATCCGCCCGGTAGAGGGAGGCGCCGACGGCCGAACGGCCGACGCAATCGTGCAGACGAGTGAGCGGAGCTGGGCCGAGGCTGATCTCGAGGAACTGCGCACCGGCGAGGTGGCGCTCGACGAGGCAGCGGGTGACCGGCCCGGACCGGTAACGATCGCAGCCGTCGTGTCGCAAACCGTCGAGCGGCCCGAGACGACGGAGACCGGCAGCGGCGAGGACGCCGATGCTGCGGGTGAGACGTCCGCGAACGAAACCGAGGACGACGGGGCGCCGCTCCAGGCCCGCCTGGCGGTCTTCGGTGATTCCGACTTTGCTTCGAACGCGGCAGTCGGTATTCAGGGCAACCGCGACCTGATGCTAAATACCATAAACTGGCTGGCCCAACAGGAGAACCTGATCGCGATTCGGCCGCGCGAGCCGGAAGACCGGCGGATTACGCTGACCGCGGATCAGCAGCAGCGGGTCTTCTGGCTATCGTTGCTCATGGTGCCGGGCAGCATCATGGCGCTCGGGTTCATCACCTGGTGGAATCGTCGCGGCTGACAGGGCACCCCGAATGCGAGGCCTGCGCTCCACCCTGGCACTGCTGGTCGCGTTCCTTGCCGTCGGCGGCTACGCCTGGTTCATTGAGCGCGAACGTCCGCCCGCCTCGGAAGCGGACGCACCCGATCCGGCGTTCGCGGATCTCGAGGCGGACGCCATAACCGAGCTCACCGTCACCGCGGATACCGGTGACGTCACCGAGCTCGGGCGCCCCGAAGCGGGCGCGGACGAATGGACCGTCACCGCGCCGGTCGATGCGCCCGCCGACCACAACGCGGCGCGGGCGATCGCCAGTAGCGTGGCCGACCTCGAGATCCGGCGCGTCGTGGTGGAAACGGCGGACGACCTTTCTGCGTTTGGCCTCGCACCTCCCCGGTTCGCCGTCACGTTCGGAACGGGAGACGCAGAGCCGGTCACGGTCGCGGTAGGAGACGAAACGCCGACCGGCGGCGAGCGCTACGCGCTCATCGGCGATGATGGACGCGTCCTGCTGATCCCGAGCTACGTCGAGTCGACACTCAACCGCTCGACGTTCGACCTGCGTGACCGCTCCATTCTGGAGTTCTCGAGTCCCGACGTCACCCGTCTCGTGATCGAGCACGCCGGCCCGCCCGCGGACGGCCAACTTGCCGGCGACCTTCGCTTCGCAAAGGCGGACGGCGATTGGCGCATTGTTGATCCGCTCGACGTTCGGGCCGATTTCGGCTTGGTCGAAGCGATGGTCGGCCGCGTCGGTTCCGGCGAGATGATCGCCATCGTCGAGGAGGCAGCCGACGGCGAAGGGCTGGAACCCTTCGGTCTGGATGCGCCGCGCGCGACCGTGACGATCGCGGCGGCGGGCGAGCCCCACACTTTGCTGGTGGGCGACGAGAACCCGGAGATGACCGTCTGGGCGCGCGACGCCTCGCGCCCGCTGGTCTTCACCATCGATGCCGCACTTGTGGACGATCTCCTGCGCGGCGCCGAAACGTACCGGCAGACGGATCTGTTCGACTTCCGGCCCTTCAACGCGACCGCGCTGACGATCGAACGGGACGGTCGTAGTCTGCGCTTCGAAAAGCAGCCACCGCCGGACGGCGGCGAGCACGATACCGACGCGCCGGTAGTGTCGACCGCGGACGATGTCTGGCGCCGCCTCGCGCCGTCGCCTGCCGAGATCGAGCGGACCGAAATGGACGCGCTGCTCCGCGGACTGTCGGACCTTTCGGCCGACTCATTCGTCGAGACACGGGACGGCCTCGGTCTGGATGCGCCGACGTTCCGCGTGACCGCGACTTTCGGCGACGGCGAGACAGAAGTGGTGCTGATCAGTCGGACCGACGATGCCGCGCACGCCGCGCGTGACGACGAGCCGGGCGCCGCGGTGATCGACCCCGCCGACGTGGATGCCGCTCTGGAGGCACTCGACGCCCTCGACCCGAACGCCACCGCCGGCTGATCCGTGCCCACGGCGATCTCGCTCCGGCTCGCCTCCTCCCTCGTCGCCCTCGCGCTGCTCACAACCGGCTGTGTCGTCCGACGGCCGCCGGCGCCGGGTCCAGCCGCGCTGCCGGGCACGACCGGCGGACCCGCCGTTGTCGCGATCGGCGGGGCGGCGGCAGCCGATCCGGCAACCGGCGCCGACGCGCCACTCGGCGCCACACTCGATGCAATCTTTGGCGATCCTGCGCTCGGACCGATCCTCTGGAGCATTGAGGTGCGGGCGTTCGATCGTGACGCGCCGCTCTATACCCGCAACGCGTCGCTTCTGCTTACCCCCGCGTCCACCATGAAGCTGGTCACGTTGGCCGCAGCCGCCGATCGGCTCGGCTGGGACCACCGGTTCGAGACAACGCTTTCGGCTGCCGGACCAATCCGGAACGGCGTTCTGGAGGGCGACCTGGTGGTGCGGGGAACCGGCGACCCGACTATCAACACGCCGGGCGGCGTGAACCTGTTCCTTGGGTGGGCGGAGGAGTTGCGCGCACGTGATGTCCATCGGATTGCCGGCCGGATCGTCGGTGACGACGACGCGTTCGACGACGAGCCGGGCCGTAGCGGTGGCGCCGGCCCGGGTGCGGGCTGGGCATGGGACGACCTGGCGCGCCCGTTCGCCGCGCCCACCGGCGCGCTGCAGCACCACGAGAACATGCTGGTAGTGGAGGTAGCGCCAGGCGACGCGCCGGGGAGGCCGGCCCGGATTGCGCTCCGCGCGCCGCGGGTGGCGGCGGACGCGCCGAACGGCGTGGCGCTCGTGAACGAAGCGGTGACCGTCGGCGGCGGCGACACGGCGGACATCCTTCTCGTGCGGCGGCCCGATGGTGGCGCGCTGATTGTGACCGGCACGATCCCGCAAGACGCGGAACCGGTGATCCGGAGTGGCGCGGTGGCGGATCCGACGCTGTTCTTCGTGCAGGGTCTCCGGGCGTCGTTGCGGCAGTCGACAGTTGAGGTGGACGGCGAGGCGGTGGACATCGATCAGTTCGAGCCGGACGTGAGGCAGTCGCTGCGCGAGCGGCTGAATCCGCTGATGCGGCACACGTCGGAGCCGCTGTCGGTGGTGGCGCGCACCCTCATGAAGGGAAGCCGGAATCTGTATGCCGAGTCGCTCCTGCATCACCTGGGCGCGATGGCGAACCGAAGGGGTAGCGCCGTTGCCGCAGACGTGTTGGCCGGGTGGGGTATCGGCGCGGAGCAGGCAGTCATCGCCGATGGCTCCGGTCTTTCCCGTTACAACTACCTGAGCGCGAGAACGCTGGTCGACCTGCTGGTGCGGGTCTGGCGCGATCCGACCCACCGCGAGCCGTTCGCCGCCTCCCTGCCGGTCGCCGGCTACGACGGCACGCTGGTGAACCGCATGGTAGGAACCGCGGCGGACGGTGTGGCGATGGCGAAGACCGGATCCATGTCCCGCGTCCGGGCGCTGGCCGGCTACGTAGCGCCGCCGGACGGTGACGTCCTCGTGTTCGCCATTCTCGCCAACAACTTCACCGTCCCGCCGGATCAGGTGATCGGCGCGATCGACGCTGCCGTGGCGGCCCTGGCGGAATACGCTCGAGCGGATCCGTAATCCCCGCATCGGCAAAGCCCCGCGCCCGCAGCCGGCAACTGTCGCACCGCCCGCATCGGCGTCCACCACCGTCAGGGTCATAGCAACTGTGCGTCAACCCATAGTCGAGCCCAAGCGCCACTCCCCGGCGGATGATCTCCGCCTTCGTCATCGCGATCAGCGGCGCATGCACGCGGAACCGCGCGCCTTCAACTCCCGCCTTCGTCGCGAGCGCCGCCAACCGCTCGAACGCCCGGACATATTCCGGCCGGCAGTCGGGATATCCGGAATAGTCGAGCGCGTTCACTCCGACTACGAGATCCGTCGCACCCAGCGTCTCGGCCCAGCCGAGCGCGAGGGACAGCAACACCGTGTTCCTCGCCGGCACATACGTTGCCGGGATTGCGCCGTCGTCGAGCCGTCGATCCTTCGGCACGGCGCCCGAGCCGGTCAGCGCCGACCCTTCCATCGCCGAAAGATCGATGGCCAGCTCCAGATGCCGCGCCACGCCGAGCGCGGCGGCAACGCGACGGGCCGCCGCGAGCTCCTGCGCATGCACCTGTCCGTAACTGACGGTCAGTGCATGCAGCGCGAAACCGTCATCCTTCGCGATCGCGCCGGCGGTATAGGAGTCAAGACCGCCGCTCAACAGGAGGACGGCCGGGCGCCCGCCCGCATCAGATTCCACGGGCTTCCGCACCCCAGAGGTACTTGTGCAGTTGCACCTGCACGCGCGCCGGCACGCGATCCGCCAGTACCCAGGCGGCAAGCTGCGCCGGGTCGAGTTCGCCGTGGACCGGCGAGAAAAGAACCGCGGCGCAACGTCGGTCGGGCCGGCGGTTGCGCACCACGTCGCGCGCGAACTCGTAGTCCGTCCGGTCGGCAATGACGAACTTCACCTCGTCGTGCGGCGCGAGACGTTCCAGGTTGTTCCAGTCGTTCCGATCCGCCTCACCGCTCCCGGGACACTTGACGTCGACCACCTTCACGACATCGTGGGGTACCGACGAGATGTCGATGTGTCCGCCGGTTTCGAGCAGCACGGTCTTGCCGCCATCGAGCAGCTGCCGCATCAACGAGTACACCTCTGCCTGCAGCAGCGGCTCACCGCCGGTGATCTCGACCAGGGGGCAGTCGTACGTCCCGACGCGCTCGATGATTTCGTCCACCGACACGGGCGCCCCTTCGTCGAACGCATACTCCGTGTCGCACCACCGGCAACGCAGATCGCATGCGGTCAGCCGGACGAAGACGCACGGCCTTCCCGCGAAGCTCGACTCGCCCTGAATCGAATAGAAGATCTCGTTCACCGTCAGCATGGCGCACGATCCGGTGTTCAACGCCTCATTCTATCCATCGCGATCGGCCGGCGGAGGGCGCGCGCTATGGACGGCCGATACGGGTAACGCCGACTCGGGGGCAACGATCCGCAACGGCGCAGGCGGTGCAGACGGGATAAACCGGACGGCAGACGTTCTGGCCCCAGGTGACGAGGTACAGGTTGATCGACGCCCACCAGCGGCGTGGGGCCGCCTCGTAAAGGGCGCGCTCGGTCTGCTCCGGCGACCGCGTCGTCACCCAGCCCAGGCGGTTGGCGATTCGATGTACATGCGTGTCGACGCAGATGTTCCGCTCGCTCCGGTGCGCGACGATCAACGTCAGGTTGGCCGTCTTTCGGCCGACGCCGGGCAGCGTCAGCAGCTCGCGCATCGTTGTCGGCACGCGGCCGCCGAAGTCGTCAAGGATCCGGCGGCACGCGTTCTTCACATGGCGCGCCTTGTTGCGGTAGAAGCTGACCGGGTAGATGAGTCCCTCAATCGTCTCCGGGTCGAGGCGCACCATCGACTGCGCCGTTGACGCTCGCCGAAAAAGCCGCGTCGACGCCTCGTGCGTCACGGCATCCTTCGTCTGCGCCGAGAGCATTGTCGCTATCAGCACCTGGAACGGATCGCCCCGCTGCTCTGCCGCCACCTTCTCGATCGCGGGCAGGTCCATCTGTTCGATCGCGCGTCCGATCCGACGCATCGTGACGCCGATGCCCCGTGGCGAGGTGAGTGCGGAGGGCATCCCGGCGGCGGCTTCAGTAACCCTGCGAACGGCAGTAGCCGCAGTGGACGCAGTCTACCGACGGCTCGATGACGCAGCGCCCGGGCGGGGGATCGCCGCTGAGGCGACTGGCGGCAAACTGTGCATGACTTGCGTCCGCGCCGGCGGACGCCGGCGGCAAGGACTGCGGTGGCGGCGCGCTACGGCGGCGTTCCAAGTGATTGCGGATCGCCGCGTCGATCGCTGCCCGCATTGCTGCATCCGCCATTCGTCATGACTCCGGCGCAACGTGGACCGAATCGACCACGCCGATGATCGCCACCTCCACCGGCGCGGCGCGGCGCCGGACGGCAGAAAGGGCAGCGCGCCCTTCCCGGATCACGAGTACCCGCTCGCCGATGCCGGCCTGTGCGGCGTCGATGGCCAGCATCGGCCCGCCGACCGGAGCATCCGACGGCGACACCGGCTGCACGAGGAGCAACTTGTATCCGTGGAGTCCGGGGTCCTTCAGCGTGGAGACGACGTCACCGAGCACGCGCGCAAGACGCATTTCACCGCGACGATACTTCGACCGTGTCGACGATGCCGACGATCGCGGCGTCGACCGGCACATCGCGGAGCCCCTCCGCCATTCGCGCCGAACTGCCGGTGATGATCAGCACGATTTCGCCCGCGCCGGCGTCCACCGTGTCCACCGCAACGAGATGATGGCCGCGCGGCTGTCCGTCCGGTTCGATCGGTTGAGCGAGGAGCAGCTTGCTGCTGACGAGGCGCTCATCCTTGCGCGTGGCAACGACGGTCCCGACCACCTTGGCGAGGATCACACCCGCGCCCGCCTAGCTGCCCGCCCTGCCGATGGGGAGCGTTCCCTCGAGATGCTCGTGAGGCCGCGGGATGACATGGACCGAAACCAGCTCGCCTACCCGGCGCGCTGCGGCGGCGCCCGCGTCCGTCGCCGCTTTCACGGCCGCCACGTCCCCCCGAACGATGGCGGTGACGTAGCCGGCGCCGATCTTCTCCCAGCCGACAAGAGTCACCTTGGCCGCCTTGACCATTGCATCGGCCGCCTCGATCATCGCGACGAGCCCCTTCGTCTCGACCATGCCCAACGCTTCACCCATGTAATCCTCGTCGTTGTCCACCCGCTCGTGCGGCAGTGCTATTGCCGCAACCGGTTCACGGCGTCCTCGATAAGCGACGCAAGTTCGCCGTATGTTAGCCGAATTTCCGCATCGCCGTCCGCCTGACCGGCCCGCACCGCCCCCCGGCCGGGCCACTGCGGGGCATCGTCCACGAGTTGTCGGCCGGGCGAGGACGGCGCCTCGAGGGTCTGGCACGACGCGTCGTCCCCAGCCACGATGCCGTCGGTTCCCTCCGGGCAGATCGGCGCCGGCGCCGCGATGCCGTACACGCCGCGCAACTCCTGCAATCGGTTCACCTCCTCGCGCGACAGCAGCCGTTCGCGGCCCAGCAAGCGCGCTACGAGGCTGATCCGGGCGAAGTGCTCGATCGTCTCCATCTTGTAGTACGCCGGCATCAACCGGTCGGCGACGGTGATGGCACCATGGTTCGCCAGCAGCAGACCGTCGTGCACCGCGATGTGCTGGTCAACGGCGTCGGCCAGTTCCTGCGTCGACGGAGTGCCGTAGTCGGCAATCGGAATGCTGCCGAGCGTCGTCACCACCTCCGCCAGCACGGCGCGATCCAACGGAATGCCGGCAACGGCGAATCCAGTCGCCACCGGCGGGTGCGCATGCACGACGGCACGGATGTCGGACCGTCGCCGGTAGACGGCCAGGTGCATCAGAAGTTCGGACGACGGATCGCGCTCCCCCGTCAGCTTCTTCCCGTCCAGGTCCGTCACCACCATCATGTCGGGCGTCATGAATCCCTTCGATACACCCTTCGGCGTTGTCAGGATCCGGTCCCCTGCCAACCGGACGCTGATGTTGCCGTCGTTCGACGCGACGTACGCCCGCTCGTGGAGGCGGCGCCCCACCTCGACGATGTCGGCGCGGGTGGCTTCGGTGTCATTCATGACGGCTCGCGGGGATTCATCCTGGCCAGGCCAGCACGGTCAGGCCGTCCGTTTGAACGCCTGCAGGCAACGGTCCGAACAAAAGTAGTGCGTCTTTCCCTGCGTGGACGTCGTGAGGGCGCGCGAAGGTTCGACGAACTTCCCGCAGACGGGATCGCGCTCCAGCACGCGCCCGCGGACCGGGCGCTGCCTCGGCGGCGTACCCCGCAGTCCAGCGACCAGCCCGCTGACGAACCGCCATATGAGCCGGATGATCAGGACGAGAAAGACGCCGCGCAGTATCCAACCCCACATCGGAACTGGATCCTAGCGCGGGTTCAGCAAGGCGATCATCTCGCGGACCGCCCGGTCCATACCAACCAGGACGGCGCGGGCAATCAGGCTGTGGCCGATGTTCACCTCGGCGATCTCCCGAATGGCCGCGATCGGCTGGACGTTGACGTAGGTCAGGCCGTGACCGGCCAGCACCTCCAAGCCTTCGTCACGGGCCAGGCGGACCGCATCGACCACGCGCGTGAGGGCGGTCCTTCGCGCGCGATCCGCGCCGGCGTCGGCATACGGACCGGTGTTGATCTCGATTGCGCCGGCGCCGGTGGCGCGGGCGGCCCGCACCTGGACCGGGTCGGCGTCGATGAAGAGACTCACCGAGATACCTGCTTCCGTCAGCCCGGCGATCGCCCGAGAGACCTGGGCCTGCGCGGCGCCGGCGACATCGAGGCCGCCGGTCGTGGTCAGCTCATCCGGACGCTCGGGCACCAGGGTGACCTGATCCGGCTTCACGCGCGACGTGATCCGGACCATCTCCGCGGTGGCCGCCATCTCGACGTTCAACCTGGTCGAAATCACCTCCCGCAACAGCTCGATGTCGCGTTCCTGAATGTGGCGCCGATCACCCCTGAGATGGACCGTGATCCCCTCGGCGCCCGCCACTTCGGCCAGAAGCGCCGCGGCGATCGGCTCCGGCTCGCGGGCGCGCCGCGCCTGGCGCACCGTGGCGACATGATCGATGTTGACGCCAAGACGCATTGTGACTCGTCCCTTCAGGTCGACTACGCCGGCCGAATTCAGGCAAGCGACGTCCGGGCGCGGTCGGCAATCCTGGCCGCCAGCGCCTCGACCACATCGCGGTCGGTTCCTTCGATCATGACACGGAGCAGCGGCTCGGTGCCGGAGTAGCGGACCAGCACCCGTCCGGCGCCGCCAAGTTGCGCCTCGGCGTCTCGAACTGCGGCAACCAGTCCCGGTACTTCCGCGATCGGCGGTGTCCGCACGACGGGGACGTTCAGCAGCACCTGCGGCAGAATCATCAGGCCGTCCACCAGGTCCGCCAGCGGCGCCTGCCGCTCCGCCATGACGCGGAGCACCGTGATCGCGGTGGCGATGCCGTCGCCGGTCGGGAGTAGCTCCGAGAGGATCACATGGCCCGACTGCTCGCCGCCGAGGGCCACGCCTCGCTGCCGCATCTCCGCGTAGACCGTCGCATCACCCACGCCACAGCGGTGGAGCGTGATGCCAGCATCGCGCAGCGCCACCTCCAGGCCATGGTTGCTCATGACCGTCGCGACGACGCCGTCGCCGGGCAGGCGGCCAGCGTCGCGCAACGCCCGCGCGCCCAGGTACAGGATGCTGTCGCCATCCACGCGGCGGCCGCCGGCATCGGCGGCGATCACACGGTCGCCGTCGCCGTCAAAGGCGAAGCCCGCCTGGCAGCCGTGCGCCACTACCGCCGCCTGCAACGCCTCGGGGTGTGTCGCCCCGCTCGCCCGATTGATATTGCATCCGTCCGGCTCCGCATGCAGCGTAATCAGGTTGACGCCGAGGCGGCGCAGGACGGTTGGCGCGACGGTGCTGGTCGCTCCATGGGCGCAGTCGATCACGACCCGCATTCCACGCAGCGCGACGTCACCGGCAACGCCGGCAAGGTGGTGGTCGTAGGCGGCCAGCAATTCGTGCCGTTCCGGCGCATCACCCACCGCACGGTCGACAGCGCCGCCGGCAGCCGCAATGCCCCGCGCGTTGGCAGCGGCAATGACTCGCGCTTCGAGACGCCGTTCCACCTCGCCGGTCGCCTTGGATCCGTCCGCCGCGATCAGCTTGATGCCATTGTCCGGGTGAGGATTGTGGGAGGCGGAGATCGCGACGCCGGCGTCAAAGCCGTGCCGGGCGGCGATCAGGGCGACGCCGGGCGTGGGCAGGACGCCCAGGCTGACCAGCGTGCCGCCCGCGGCGCGGATCCCGGCGGCAAACTGCGCCTCGATCCAGGCGCCGGAATCACGCGTATCCCGGCCGCAGACGATACGGGGGGCATTCGGTCCGGCGGACGTGGCGCGCAACTCCTCCACGAGCGCCACGCCGAGGCGCAGGATGGTGACCTGGTCGAGCGGCGGCTCTCCGGGCACTCCCCGCACGCCGTCCGTTCCGAACATCCGGGTGGCCATCTGGTATCGGCGCCGCGCGAATCACGTCCGACCGTCAACGGATCGTGACGCTGACGCTAGCCGGATCAACGCGCATCACGTCGACGCCCTGCCCGGCCGTCACCGCGACCGGCAACGTGAAGCGGCCCGGTCCCACGTCGACCAAGTCGACGGAAGCGACGACGGCGCCCGGGGCGAGGCTGTTGATCACAGTTGATGCGCCGCGGACGCGCACCTCCACGCTTTCCGGCAAGTCGCCCGAGAGTGACAGATCGTCGGGCACGTTCTCAAGACCAAGGGGCGCCATCATGCGTCGCTCGATTACCGGCTCGCTCGCCACGCTCAACCAGAAGGCGACACCCAAACCGAGCGCGAGCAGCTTCAGACTCAGATCACGCCCGACCAGATCCCGAAGCCAGCGCATCATGCCACCTCGTCCGTCGTCGACACGGGCCGGCTGCGGCGCCCCGGTTGTACCAGTTGCTCCAACCGCTCGGCCACCCGCCCCGGATCGACTTCCCGTTCGAGTCTGCCGTCCACCGCGAGCGACACGGCTCCGGTCTCCTCCGATACGACCAGCGCCACGGCGTCCGATTCCTCGGTCAGCCCGATCGCGGCACGGTGACGCGTTCCCAGATCGGTTCGCTGCGGATGGACCGTCAGCGGCAGGAAGCACGAGGCAGCCGCGATGCGATCCTCCTGAATGATCACCGCGCCGTCGTGCAGCGGCGAGTCGGTGAGGAAGATGCTGACCAGCAGGTCATAGGTGACCCGTGAATCCAACGGAATACCGCTGTCGACGTAATTGCGCAATCCGATGCCGCGTTGGATCGCGATGATCGCTCCCACCTTCCGGCTCGCCAGCAGACCGGCCGCCATTGCCACCTCGGCCAGCGTCTCGCCCGTCGTGTCGCGTTGCGAGAGGTAGCGAACGAACGGGGCGCGGCCAAGCCGCGACAGTCCGCGCCGGATGTCTGCCTGAAACAGAACAATGATGGCAATGACGATATAGCCGAACATGTCCCCGATGATCCAGTTGACCGTACGGAGTTCCGCGGTGTCCGAGAGGTAGTAAAGGCCGACGACCAGCGCGCCGCCAACCACCATCTGAATCGCCTGGGTATGGCGAATCAGGATCAGGAACTGATAGATGAGAAACGTGACGACGGCAATGTCGACCACGTCGCGCCAGCCGACGCGAATTCCGTCGAACAGACTGCCGATCCCCTCGAACACCATCTGGTGATCTTCGTGTTCGGACTCTACGCCGCTGCGCGGATAAGATCCACGACCCGCGCCACGTCCCGCTGTGCGCCCACGTGGTGGACCCGAACGATGTGCGCGCCGAGGCAAACCGCCGCCGCGACGGCGCCGGCGGTTCCCCATTCGCGCGCGTCGGGTGTCCTTTCGCCGAGCGCCGCCGAGAGGAACGACTTGCGCGATGGCCCGACCAGGATGGGACGGTCGAGCCCACGAAGCGCCGGCAGCGCCGCGAGCGCCGCGGCGGTATGCTCCGCCCGTTTCGCGAAGCCGAGCCCCGGATCGATGACGAGCTGCGCGCGCGGCATCCCCGCCCCGGCGGCACGGTCGATGGCGGCGCTCAGTTCTGCCGCCACCTCCGCACCGATATCCCGGTAATCGGCACGACCGTACATGTCGCGTGATGGTCCGCGGCTGTGCATCAAGACGAGTGGCGCACCCGCGGCTGCTGCGACCGCCGCGAGCGCCGTGCCGTCGGCAAGCGCGGAGACATCGTTCACTATCGCCACTCCCGCCGCGAGCGCCGCCCGGGCCACTTCCGGCTTCCGTGTGTCGACCGAGATCGGCGCGCGGAGACGACCGGAGAGGCGCTCGAGCACCGGCAGCAACCGATGCCGTTCCTCATCCGCCGATACCGGGTGCGAACCTGGCCGTGTCGATTCCGCCCCGATATCGATCAGATCTGCGCCTGCTGCCTCGAGAGCAAGCGCGTGGTCGGTGGCCCGGTCCGGATCGAGGCAGACCCCGCCATCGGCAAACGAGTCGGGGGTAACGTTGACGATGCCCATCACCAGCGTGCGGGTGCCGAGCGCCAGCGTACGCCCGTCAGGCAGCGCGAGCGTGTACCGCGTGCGTGGCGTCACTCCTGCGGGACGGCCTTGTCGAGAGACGGGACGGGCGGAACAACCGGCTTCGCTTCCTCGTCGGCATCCGGCCGCACGGCGCCGGCCGGCGGTTTCGGCACGGCGGACACGGGGGCCGGCTCGTCGATCGGGAGCCCCTTCGCGATGCGGTTTACCTGCTCGGCGTCGAGCACCTCACGGATCAGCAGCTCCTCCGCAATCCGCACCAGCTCGTCCTTATGCGTCTCGAGTTCCTGCCGCGCACGGTTGTAGTTCTCCGTGACGATCCGCTTGATCTCTTCGTCGATCCGAACCGCCGTGCCCTCGCTGTAGTCCTGCGACTGGGCGAAGTCACGGCCGAGGAACACCTGTTCTTCCTTCTTGCCGTAGGTGAGCGGTCCGATCGCGTCGCTCATTCCCCACTCGCACACCATCCGGCGCGCCATCTCCGTGGCACGGTCCAAGTCGTTCCCAGCGCCGGTGGTGACGTCGCCGTTGGTCAGCTCCTCCGCGATGCGCCCCCCGAGCAGGATGGCGATCTGATCGTTGAGGTAGTCGCGCGAGTAGTTGTGCTTGTCGTCGACCGGCAATTGCTGCGTGACGCCAAGCGCCATGCCCCGCGGGATGATCGTCACCTTGTGGATCGGGTCCGCATGCGGCAGCAGGACGGTCAGCAGCGCATGGCCCGCCTCGTGGATGGCGGTCACCTGCTTCTCGTCGTCGCTGATGATCATCGAGCGCCGCTCCGAGCCCATAAGGACCTTGTCCTTCGCGAACTCGAAGTCCTGCATCTGGACCACCTTCTGGTTGTAGCGCGCCGCGTTGAGCGCCGCCTCGTTCACCAGGTTGGCCAGGTCCGCGCCCGAGAACCCGGACGTGCCGCGCGCCACCACGTGGACATCGACATCGTCCGACAGCGGGATCTTCCTTGTGTGGACCCCTAGGATCCCCTCACGCCCCTTGACGTCCGGCCGGTTGACCACGATGCGGCGGTCGAAGCGGCCAGGGCGGAGCAGCGCTGGATCGAGGACGTCGGGACGGTTGGTCGCCGCGACCAGAATGACTCCCTCGTTCGACTCGAAGCCGTCCATCTCGACCAGCAACTGGTTCAGGGTCTGCTCCCGCTCGTCGTGTCCGCCGCCCAGCCCCGCGCCCCGGTGGCGTCCCACCGCGTCAATCTCGTCGATGAAAACGATGCAGGGAGCGTTCTTCTTTCCCTGCTCAAACAGATCCCGGACGCGCGACGCACCAACGCCGACAAACATCTCGACGAAGTCGGAGCCGCTGATCGAGAAGAACGGCACGTTCGCCTCGCCCGCCACCGCGCGCGCGAGCAGCGTCTTGCCGGTTCCCGGCGGGCCCATCAGCAACACCCCCTTCGGGATGCGACCGCCCAGCTTCTGGAACTTCTGCGGTTCCTTGAGGAACTCGATGATCTCCTGCAACTCCTCCTTCGGCTCCTCGACGCCGGCGACATCCTTGAAGGTGACCTTCTTCTGCGCGCTCGACGACAGCTTGGCGCGACTCTTGCCGAACGACAGCGCCTTGTTGCCGCCCGACTGCACCTGCCGCATGAAGAAGATCCAGAAGCCGATGATCAGCAGGATCGGCGCCCACGAGTACAGGAGCGTCGTCCAGGGACTGCCCGACGCCTCCTCGGCGTTGACCTGAACGTCGCGTTCGATCAGGCGGTTGACGAGCCCCTCGTACTGCGGCGGGGCGAAGGTGCGGAATGTCTCGCCGGAGGTCGTGGTGCCGGTCACCTCGCTGCCGGCCATCGTGACGGTCTCGACCTGGCCGGTCTCGACCTGGCGCATGAACTCACTGAACGAGATCGCGTTGTCTCCGGCCTGGTAGGTGGTCGAGAAATTCCAGATCAGCGCGACCACAACGACCAGAACCAGCCAGAACGCAAAGCTGCGGACAGACGGATTCACCTCATGTCTCCCAAATCGGTCACTTTCAAGACTAGCACGCCTTCCCCCGGGGCGGTAAGTCGCACATCCTCCGCCAGGGCGTGTCCCGCCACCCAGACCACCCCCAGGCGGGGATCGACCACAAGCGGAATCGCACCCCGGTCTCCCCGCGCGATCTTCCGGTCCACGAAGAAGTCGTGGAGCTTCTTGGTCCGCCCACCCAGGCCGAGGGGCCGGAACAGGTCGCCGGGGCGCCAGTTCCGAACCGTCAGGGGCGGACTGATGCGTTCCGCGGGGATTGCCACGGTAGCGCTCCGGGCATCGAGGACGGCTGGCGCCGGGGCTGGTGCGGCCGACACCCGCACACCCACCTCCGGGATCTTCGCCTCGCCCGGGACCGGCAGGGAGTACTCGAAACCGCCGGCCCGTTCCCGCGTGGCGCCATGGCCGCGGTCGCGTCCATCCTCCGAGCGGCGGCCGGCCGACGGGGCGAGATGGAGGCGGCCACCCCGCCGTTCCGCCCGGACCCCCGGCAAGTCCGCGCTCGCCGGCCCCTCGCCGGCCGCCATCTGCAGCAGCCGCTCGATCTGATCGAATCCGATCCGTCGGCTTCCCGCCTGCTCCAGCGCCCGCCGGGCCAGACGGCGCGCCAGGGCCAGGGGCCCTTTCGCCAGACCCGCAGCGTCAATCTCCACCGCCGCCCCGACGCCGTTCTGCACCACGTCCGGCGCCGCCGCCCTCACCACGTCGCCAATCCAGTCGGCGTCGGCGCGAGCGATTGCCGCAGCGCGGGCGAGGGCTGCAACCACTCCCGGGGAGCACTCCTCCTCAAGCACCGGCAGCACCCGGTGGCGGATCCGGTTACGCAGCACTCTCGGGTCGGTGTTGGTCGCGTCCTCCCGATGCGGTACGCGGCGCGCGTTGAGGAAAGCGCGCAGATCACTGCGACGGATCTCGAGCAGCGGCCGGACCACCGACCCGACGCGGGGATGGATACCCGCCAAGCCAATCGGCCCTGCTCCGCGCGTGAGGCGAAGCAGTACCGTCTCCGCCAAATCGTCCATCGTGTGGGCGGTTGCCACCCGGTCCGCGGCGCCAACCGTCGTGAGATGCTCGAACCGTTCGTAACGGACGCGATGCCCGGCCGTCTCGATCGATGTCCGGTCCGCCCGAGCGCGCGCCGCGACGTCGGCCCGCTCAACCTGCAGGGGCAACCCGAGACGCGCGGCCAGCGCCTCGCAGAACCGTTCGTCCGCGTCCGCCTCCGAGCCTCGCAATCCGTGGTTCAGATGGAACAGTCCGGCGACTGACCAGTCAGCGACGGCCGCCAGATCCGACAGGATCACGGCGAGCCCGACGGAGTCCCCGCCACCCGAAAGGGCCACCCAGGCCCGGCCGGCGGCGGGGATCAGCCGGTCCCGCTCCACGGCGCGCAGGACCCGCAGATGGAGCGGTGTCAGCACGGAGGGAGGCGCCACGCCTCATTCTACGTCGCGCCCACATGATGCTCCTCCGAATCACCACGAGATCGAGGCGGCCGGGCCGACGCCCTTGGGTGTCACCGAGGGCTCCCCGGCAGATCCACGGTCGGAAAGGGGATTAGAGGCCCGGCAGCTCGGGCTGTCAGTCGCTCGGGGCCGCGCCGCCCGCCGTGAGCGTCTGCAAGCTCAGGGCGTAGTATCCGGCCCGCCGCAACCGGTCCATGATGTCGATCACTCGCCCGTAGTCCAGTTTCTCGTCCGCCGCAAGGATGATCTCGGTGGTTTCAGCCGCTGCGGTTGCCCTGAGTCGTTCGATCAGGTCATCCAGCGGAATGCTGTCCTCGTCGACGAACACTCCGCCGTGCTCGTCGACGCTGATTACGACCGGCCCCAGAATCTCCGTGGAGATGTGCTCTCCACTCGCCGCCTCGGGTAAATCGACCCGGACGAACGTGAATTCCCTGAACGTCGTCGACAGCAGGAGGAACAAGAGAACGATGAACAGAATATCGATGAGCGATGTGAGGTTGAGTTCCGGCGGCTGCTCGCGCTCGGAGCGGAAGAAGGTTCGGCGTTGGCCCATCATGTCGGCTCCCCCGTCAACAGATCGACGACATCAAGCCCGATTGTCTCGATCTCGTGCATGATGCGGTCGACGCGTGCAGAGAGCGCCCGGTGGCAGACAAGGGCCGTAATCCCAAGCGCGAGGCCCGCGATCGTCGTATAGAGGGCAGTCCCGATACCGCCTGCCAATTGCTGCGGACTGGTGCCTCCCTCGGACATCGCAAGCACCTGGAACACCACGACGATCCCGACGACGGTGCCCAGCAGGCCGAAAAGCGGCCCAAGCACGGCGATCAACGCCAGGCCGCCAAGGCCGCCCTGAATGTCGCGCGACGTTTCCTGGCCGGCGTGCGCGGCGCGGGCCAGCATGGATTCCCGTGAGCGGCCGCTGTGCCGGATCAGCGTCGAAACGAGCTGCGCGGCATACGAAGGATCGGCCTCAGCCGCCTTCAACGCCTTCTCCTCGTCGCCGGTTCGTAGCAGCGCCAGTACGTTCGCAAGGGTTTCGCCGATGGTCACGCGTCGGCGTCGCAGGTCGAGCCACTTGCTGATGATCAACGCGACCCCGCAGACGGAGCAAACGATGAGCGGTGCAAAAGTCACGTACCGCACCCAGACATCAATTCCCTCAATCCCTGTCTCTGACATCTTCCGCCTATCCCTTCAGGTTCCGCTTGCCGTCCGTCCTGATCGGCCCAGCCGAGGTCAGCGACGGTCCAGTTCGAACCGGACAGTCGCCACCATTCGGAACGGCCGGGCGACGTCATCGATCCGTAGTGGCTCGTACCGCCACTCCCGCACGGCCGCGACCGCCGGCGCTGCAAAGGCACGGTCACTCGCCTGCAGCATGTCGACCTGGGTCACCCACCCTGACTCGTCGACGACGACTTCGATCACGACCAGGCCCTGCAAACCCACGGCCACCGCGGCGGGCGGATAGACCGGTGCGACGTAGCTTGTCCGTTCCGGCGGACGGATGTCACCGCCGATGCGGACCGGCTCCGGGGGAGGTGGAGGTGGTAGCGGCGGTGGAGGTGTTTCCGCCACGACACCGCCCAGCACCCCTCCCGCCACGCCGCCCGGCATACCGCCCAGACCGGTTGTCTGGAAGGCGAGCGCCTCCGCCAATGGGATTGGGGCCGGCTCGGCTTCCAGCGGTGCGGGCGGTACGGGGGCCGGCTCGGGCGGTGCGTCCGGAGGCGGAGGAGGAGGAGGAGGCGGCGGCGGCGGCTCCGGTGCTGGTGGACGCATCATTATCCGCACCGGCGGCGGGTCGGGTTCCATCGGATTGCCCAACGCCCCGAAGGCAACGAACGGAATCAGGAGGAGGTGGCCGGCGAGTGAAAACACCCAGGCCCCCGGATGCTCAGGCCCGGGCCTCTGGCGAGAACGAGCAGGCGGTGTCGATACCATGCCCTTGCTGATTGGACTCGTCACCCGATCGCTGGGCGACAAGTGTCACTATAGGACTCGGATGCTGCACCGGTATCACGATTGGGTTAAACGTCCGCAACATGGCCACCCAATCTGGACTTCCGGGACCGGCGGGAGACGGAGTGGTGCCGGTGCAGGGACTTGAACCCCGGACCTAGCGGATATGAGCCGCTTGCTCTAACCAGCTGAGCTACACCGGCAGGAACCTTCGATTATACGCCACGCGTGGCGGCGCCACCGGGTATCGAGCGCAACCGGCCGCCCCCGCGCGCGGCGCGATCTGCGGTAGTCCTGAGGCTGTCACAGAATCAGCATGGCGTCCCCGTAGCTGTAGAAACGGTAGCGTTGCTTCACCGCTTCACGGTAGGCGGTCAGCACGCGATCCCGGCCCGCAAAGGCGGCGACCAGCAGCAGCAGCGACGAACGGGGAAGGTGAAAGTTGGTCAACAGACCATCGACCACCCGGAAGTCGAAGTCGCCGGCAATCGTCAGGTCGGTCTCGCCTTCGGTCGGCCGGAGCGGGTCGGCACGGCGCACCGCCGCCTCCAGGGTCCGCGTCGTGGTGGTCCCGACCGCGATCACACGGCGACCGTCGCGGCGCGCCCGGTTTACCGCCTCTGCCGTAGCGGCGGGCACGCAATAGCGCTCGGGCGCGACGCGGTGTTCCTCCACCACTTCCGTGCGGACCGGCGCGAACGTCCCGTAGCCCACATGGAGGGTGACGCTGCACCGCTCCACCCCGCGGTCCGCAAGCCGGTCGAGCAGCGCTGGCGTGAAGTGGAGACCGGCAGTCGGCGCCGCGACCGATCCGCGTGCCGCGGCGTACACCGTCTGGTAGCGTTCCCGGTCCGCGGCGCGATCCGGCCGCTTGATGTACGGGGGAAGGGGCACATGTCCGATGGCGTCGACCGCTGCCTCGACGGTTCCGCTTGGTGCGTTCAATCGGATCGTGCGCCGGCCATGGAAGTGCCGTTCGATGACCTCCATCTCCAACTGGCAGCCGCTGCCCTCGAAACGGGCGCGGGCGCCGGGACGAAGCTTCTGTCCCGGGTGAACCAGCGCGTCCCACCGGTCGCCGTCGAGGTGCGCCAGCAGGAGACACTCGACGGCTCCGCCGCCGGGATCGCGCCGGCCGAGCAGCCGCGCGGGAACGACTCGGGTATCGTTCACCACCAACAGGTCGCCGGTTGCGAGCAGGTCCGGCAACTCGGTGAAGGTGTGCTGCGACAGGGCGCCGGTGTTCCGCCCGACCCTTAGCAGGCGTGCCGCGTCGCGCTCCGGGGCGGCCTCCTGCGCGATCAGTTCGGGTGGCAGGTGATAGTCGAAGTCCGAGAGGCGCATGGCTCTCTCCCGCCGCCCCGCAGCGGACCTGCGCGAACTGCCCGACTGCGGCTTCGTCAGTACGCCCAGCGCAGGAGGACCGCACCGACGGTGAACCCGGCGCCGACCGAGACCAACAGGACGCGCGTCCCCTTCTGGAGGCGGCCTTCGGCGCGCGCGTCGGCGAGGGCGAGCGGGATCGTGGCGGCCGTCGTGTTGCCGTACCGATCGATGTTGAGAACCACCTTCCTTCGGTCCACACCGAGATGCTGCGCCGCGCTCAGGATGATCCGCCGGTTTGCCTGGTGCGAGACAAACAGGTCGATGTCATCCGCCGTCAGGTGGTTGGCATCGAGCACGCGCCGGCAGATCTCGGCCATCTTGCGGACCGCAAACTTGAAGACCGCGGGGCCGTCCTGATGGACATAGTGGAGCCGCTGGTCCACCGTCTCGTGCGACGCCGGCCGGAGGCTGCCGCCAGCCGGCATGCAAAGCGCCGGCCCGCCGCTGCCGTCGATCTCGTGGGCGTAGTCGATGATCCCCAATCCATCGCCGTCACCGTTTGCCGGCGAGACCACCACCGCGCCGGCGCCGTCGCCGAACAGCACACAGGTGGCGCGGTCCCGGAAGTCGATAATCGACGACATGACGTCGGCCCCGATCACCAGCGCGTGCTCGTGGGCGCCGGACGCCACCATCTGCGCACCGGTCGTCAGCGCGTAGGCGAACCCGGAGCACGCGGCCCCGAGGTCGAACCCCCACGCGTTCCGGGCGCCGATCTTGTGCTGCACGAGGCAGGCGGTGCTGGGAAAGAACATATCCGGCGTCGTAGTGGCGACCACGATGAAGCCGATCTGATCCGGCGCGACCCCCGCCTCCGTCAGGGCGGCGAACGCGGCCTCCTTTCCGAGGTCGCTCGAAGCGACACCCTCGTCGACGATGTGCCGCTGGCGGATGCCGGTACGCTTCAGGATCCACTCGTCGGTAGTGTCGACCATCCGTTCCAGGTCGGCGTTGGTAAGCAGGCGTGGCGGAACGTAGGTGCCGAGCGACGCCACCTTCACCCGCCGCAGCTTGCCACCGCCCGCCAGTCGTCCGATTCCGTCGTTTGCCACTCGTGCCGTCCTGTTCTCGCCCCGCGCTACAGCAGCCGCGGATGCCGATCGGGATTCTGGAGTCCGAAGTAGTCGTAGGCGCGGGCCGTCGCCATGCGCCCGCGCGGGGTCCGGTCGAGGAAGCCGGCCTGAATCAGATACGGCTCGTAGATATCTTCGATCGCGTCCTTTTCTTCACTGATGGCTGCCGCCAGGCTGTTAAGCCCGACCGGACCGCCGCCGAACTTATCGATGATGGCGTGCAGCAGCCGCCGGTCCGCTTCATCGAAGCCCTGATCGTCCACCTCCAGCAGCAGGAGGGCATCGCGCGCAACGTCCAGGGTGATGGTCCCGTCGGCCCGCACTTCGGCGTAGTCCCGCACCCGGCGCAGCAGTCGGTTGGCGACGCGCGGCGTCCCGCGCGAACGACGCGCGATCTCGGCCGTCGCGGCAGCCACGATCGGAACCTTCAGAATGCGGGCGGAGCGCCTGACGATCTCCACCAGGTCCGCCTCGCCATAGAAATCCAGCCGGTGAACGATGCCAAACCGCGCTCGGAGCGGCGACGTGATCAGTCCGGCCCGCGTCGTCGCACCGATCAGCGTGAACCGCTGCAGCGGCACTTTCACTGACCGGGCCCCGGGCCCCTGCCCGATAACGATGTCCAGTTCGTAGTCTTCCATCGCCGGGTAGAGGATCTCCTCGATGGCGGGGCTCATCCGGTGGATTTCGTCAATGAACAGCACCTCGCGCGCCGCGAGGTTCGTCAGGATCGCAGCCAGATCACCCGGCTTTTCCATTACCGGGCCGGCCGTGGCGCGCACGGCGACGCCCAGTTCGTTCCCGATGACATAGGCAAGCGTGGTCTTCCCCAGCCCCGGCGGGCCGTACAGCAGCACGTGGTCGAGTGCTTCGTCCCGGTTGCGCGTTGCCGTGATGGCGACCGTCAGGTTCTCGCGGACACGGTCCTGGCCGACGTAGTCGTCGAGCGCACGGGGGCGCAGGCCCGCCTCGTACTGCACCTCCTCGTCGGTCCGGACTGTGCTGAGCACACGGTCGGTCGTGTCCACGGCTGCATCATTCTATGGGAGACCCACGCGCGAGGGTTCCGGGCAGACGTCCGGCCCGCACGCGGTCGCTTCACCCCGCCAGTTCCCGAAGCGCCTGCCGCAGGGTCGCCTCGAATCCGACCGGCGCCGCTCCCAGCGCGGCGGTGACCGCCTTTTCCGCCTGCGCACGGTGATAGCCCAGATTGAGCAACGCCGAGACGACGTCGGCTCCCAGGCTATCCGCTGTCGCGCCGCCGGCTTCGTCCTGCCCCACCAGCGCCGTCGCGGACAGCTTGTCCTTCAATTCGAGACCGATCCGCGCCGCGGTCTTCCGGCCGATCCCCGGAATCCGGGTGAGGCGCGTCGTATCCGCGGTCCGGATCGCCCGAACGAGCTCAGGCGGCTCGAGCCCGGAGAGGACCGCGAGTGCGACGCGCGGACCGACACCGTTTACGCCGATCAGCCGTTCGAACAGGTCGAGCTCCAGCCGGGTGGCGAAGCCGAACAGCGAGAGCGTGTCCTCGCGGACATGCGTATGGATCCGGAGAACGACATCCGCGCCGGGTTCCCCCACCGCGTAGAAAGTGGAGAGGGGGATCTGCACGTCGTAGCCGACACCACCGACGTCAACCACCAGCCGGTCCGGCGCCTTCTCGGAAAGCGTCCCGCTCAACGTCGCGATCATTCCGCGTTTCGCATCGTCAGCGGTTGCCGCCGGCCGGCGGGCCGGGCCGGTAGCGCCGCCAACTGCGAGGCGCCGAGCCCGCCGCCGACGCAACCGCAGCGGCGGAGGGCGGCCCTACCTGGTGGGCGTGACAGATCGCCACCGCCAGCGCGTCCGTTACGTCGAAGCGTTCCGGCGGGGCAGTCAATCCGAGCAGCAGTGCGACCATCTGCTGCACCTGACGCTTGTCGGCGCGGCCGTACCCCACGACCGCCCGTTTCACCTCGGCCGGCGCATACTCGGCGACCAGTAATTCCGCCTGTGCCGCCGCCAGCATCGCGGCGCCGCGGACATGCCCGAGGGTCAGTGCGCTGCGGGCATTACGCGCGTAGAAGAGATCCTCGATTGCAACGGCGTCGGGCCCACATTCACGTATCACGGCCGCGAGACCCTCGTGGACGAAGCGAAGCCTCTCGGGGAACGGAGCCCGTGCGGGAGGACTGAGCGCCCCGCAGGCAACGATCCGGTGGCGGCCGCCGGTGGTGTCGATGCAGCCGTAGCCGGTATGCACGGAGCCGGGATCGACCCCGAAGATCCTCACGCCAGCGAAGCCTCGATGTCCGCTTCCTCGATGTCGAAATTCGACCACACGTGCTGCACGTCGTCCAGTTCCTCGAGCGCATCCATCAGCTTGAGCATCTGCTGGGCCGACCTTCCTTCCAGCTTGACGAGGTTCTGCGGCAGCATCGCGATCTGGGCCGACACCGGGGTGGCCCCCGCCGCGTCGACGGCGGCGCGGACTCCCTCGAACGCCTCCGGGCTGGAAACGATCTCCCAGTTACCGCCATCCTCGCGGAAGTCGTCGGCGCCGGCGTCGATCGCGGCGCTCATCAACGCCTCCTCGCCGACGCTCTCCTGCTCGACGACGATGTGTCCCTGCTTCTCGAAGAGCCAGGCTACGGAGTTGGCGGTGCCCAGATTGCCGTTGTGCTTCGACAGGACATGCCGGACCTCGCCTACCGCACGGTTCGTGTTATCCGTGAGGCACACGATCAGCAGTGCGGCTCCGCCCGGGCCGTACGCTTCGTAGGTCACTTCCTCGTACGACACGCCCGGCTCTTCGCCCGTGCCGCGGCGGATGGCGCGCTTGATGTTCTCCTGCGGCATGTTCGCCGCCTTCGCGTCCTGAATCACGGTGCGCAGCCGGGGGTTCGAGCCCGGGTCGCCGCCGCTATCGCGGGCCGCGACGGTCAGCTCCTTGATGATGCGGGTGAAGAGTTTGCCGCGGCGCGCGTCCGCCACGCCCTTCTTGTGCTTGATCGACGCCCACTTGGAATGCCCAGACATGAACTGCCCCGCTGCGGCCCGCCACCTCCAGCCGCCCCCTGACCGCCGTTCATTATCGCATGGCGCCTGGCCGCATAAAGGCGCCGCCGCCGATCAACCGCGGTATCAGCGGCGTGGTGACGCACGGCGCGCGATGATCACCCACACTTCTGCAGCGGGCGACCACGCCGCCCCGCGGTAATCACCCAGGACCGCGTCGGTTCTGAAACCCGCCGCCTCGAGCCTCGCGGTCATCTGCGGGACCGTCACCGAACGGAACGCGATCGAGAAGCGGTGCACACTGCGCCGGCCGGCGCGCCACTCGACAAACTCCTGATCGAAGACGGTCAGGGCCCGGCGGCGCACCTGGCGGACCGACTCGATCAGAGTCACCCGCCGCCCGCCCGGCATCGGTCCGCGCAGGCTCATCTCGCGGTCGTACTCCCGCCAGCGCGCGAGGCCCGCCGCGAGGTCGATGCCGAATGTCCCGCCCGGCGGCAGAACCCGGGCGGCCGCGCAGATCGCCGCGTCCAGGTCGGCGTCTGTCAGGAGCGACTGCAGCATGCCGTACGGCGCCATCACCAGGTCGCACCGCCACCCCCCCCGGAACGGAAGGGCTCGGATATCACCCCGCACGATCGAGGCGCGGCCGGTCAGGCGCGCGCGGCGCAGCCGTGCGCGGAGCCGCGCAAGCATGGGAGCGGAACGGTCGATCCCGACGAATCGTTCCGAGACGCGCGTCACCGGAACCGACAGCCGGCCGGTGCCGCAGCCCAACTCCAGTACCGTGCCGCCGGCGCGGCGTGCGAGGTCGGTCCAGAACCGGACGTCGCGGCGTCCCTGCGTCCGGCGATTCTCCCAGTCGTAGAACGGCGCATAGGCATCCCAGCCGTGCCAACCCTCGGCCGGGGTGATGGATCGTCCCATTGCCCGGTGCGGAGGAGTATAGGATGCCGAAGTGCGGCGCCGGGCCCTGAACGGCCCGCCGTCGGGAGAGGAGCCTCCACATGACCACGCACGCGATCGGTCCGGCCACCGTCGTCGCGGCCGCATTCGCCGTCGCGGCCGGCGTACCGGACGCGCTGGCGCAGGGACAGTCCACCGCCGGCACAGATGCCTGGCAAACCTACGACACGTCGGCCGGCCAGTGGATGAGCTACGCCGGGGACATCAAGGGGACGAAGTACTCGCCGCTCGACCAGATCGACGCGACGAACTTCAGCGACCTCGAGATCGTCTGGGAGTGGCGGTCGATCGACAACTTCGTCAGCAGGACGACGCCGAACGGCGGCGAGTGGTCGGCGCCGCTGGACACCATCGTCGAAGCGTTGGTCGAGGAGACGCCGAACCTGTACCGGAGCAGCCAGCCGCCCAATCCGTCCCGGCTGCAGGTGACGCCGCTGATGGTCGACGGCGTTCTCTATTTCAATACCCCGCTGTCGCAGGGGGTGGCAGTCGACGCAACGACCGGCGAGACGCTGTGGATCTTCAACCCGAAGGGCTACGAGGAAGGAACGCCGACGATGAGCGGCCCGTGGACACAGCGCGGCGTCGCTTACTGGACCGACGGCGAGGGAGACGAACGCATCCTCTGGGGAACCGGCAACGGGTATCTCGTTTGCGTCGAAGCGAAGCTCGGCCGCCCGTGCGCCGACTTCGGCCCGGACGGCAGCGGCATGGTCGACGCCATGGTCGGACTGCCCCGCGCTGACCGCAACGAGCGCGACTACCTGAACGCGCTGCCGTGGGGCATCCACTCGCCTCCCATCGTGGTGCGCGACAAGGTGATCCATGGATCGCAGGTCGCCGACCGGCGGATCACGAAGGAGGCGATCCCGGGATGGGTACGCGCATGGGACGTCCGGACCGGCGAGCATGCCTGGGACTTCCACACCGTCCCCAACAGCGCCGACGAGTACGGCGTCGACACCTGGCTGAACGAGTCGTGGCGGTATTCGGGCAACGCCAACGTCTGGTCGATGCTGGCCGGCGACAATGAACTGGGGCACGTGTACCTGCCCACCGGCACGACGACGAACGACTACTACGGTGCCGACCGGTTGGGTGACAACCTCTTCTCGGAATCGATCATCGCGGTCGACGTCGAGACGGGCGAGCGGGTCTGGCACTTCCAGGCGGTCCATCACGGACTCTGGGACTACGACTTCCCGACGCACCCCAACCTGGTCGACGTCGTCGTCGACGGGCGGCCGATCAAGGCCCTGGTGCAGGTGAGCAAGCAGGCGTTCGTCTACGCGTTCGACCGCGTGACGGGCGACCCGATCTGGCCGATCGAGGAGCGCCCGGTGCCGCAGGAGACGAACATGCCGGGCGAGGTTCCCGCGCCGACGCAGCCGTTCCCGACGAAGCCGGCGCCGTTCGACTACCAGGGCGTGACGATCGATGACCTGGTCGATTTCACCCCGGAGATCCGCGCGATGGCGGAGGAAGTGGTCAGCAACTACCTCATCGGCCCGCTGTTCACGCCGCCGAGCCGTCCCATCGAGGGGGGCACGCAGGGGACCCTGATGCGCCCGCCCGACTTCGGCGCGGCCGGCTGGGCCGGGGCGGCGGTCGATCCGGAAACCGGATGGCTTTACGTCCCGTCCCGCAACGTCGCCGTCGCCATCCCACTCTACGAGCCCGACCCGGCGCTCGGGGCGACCATGCGCTACACCCACGGCGCGCCCGAGCAGCAGCGTCTTGAGCAGATCCGGCAGGGACGGAATTACCAGGCACAGATGCCGCAAGGGCTGCCGCTTCTCAAACCGCCTTATTCGCGGATCACGGCCATCGACATGAACACCGGCGAGCACGTGTGGATGGTGCCACTCGGTAACGGCGACCGGATCCGGAACCACCCCCGCCTGCGCCACCTCAACCTGCCGCCGCTCGGGGACGGCGCGATCGCCGGACCGGTGTTGACGAAGACACTGCTCATCAGCTCGGTGCCGACGGCGGGCAGCCAGGGCGGACCGGCGCTCGTCGCCTGGAACAAGCAGACGGGCGAGATCCGGGGCGCGGTCGACCTGCCGGCGGGCACGGTCGGCAGCCCCATGACCTACCTGGTGGACGGACGGCAGTACATCGCCGTCGCGATCGGCGGGGGGCCGCGCATCGTCGCCTATGCCCTGCCGGATTAGGCCGGCTACCCGCCGCCGGAATAGAACGTCGCGATCGCCTCGATGACACGGTCCTGCATCGCGGCCGTCAACTCCGGATGGATCGGCAGCGCCAACGTGGTTGCCGCGGCGGCCTCGGCGACAGGAAGGTCGCCCTGCGCGTATCCCAGCTCCGCGAAGCACGGCTGCAGGTGTAGCGGGACCGGGTAATACACCATCGTCTCGATGTCCCGCGCGGCCAGGTATGCGCGCAATGCGTCGCGTCGCTCCGGCACGCGGACAACGTACTGGTGGTAGGCATGATGCCCCGGCCCCCAGGGGGTAGCCGGCGCCTGGATGCCCGCGACCACCAGATGCTGGTCGTAGTACGCGGCACGGACGCGGCGCGCGTCGATCCAGCCGTCGAGATGCCGTAGCTTCGCGGAAAGCACGGCCGCCTGTAGCGCGTCGAGGCGGAAGTTACCGCCCACTATTTCGTGCCGGTACGCCTCATCGGCGCCATGGTTCCGCAACTTGTGCAACCGCCGGGCCAGAGGCTCGTCGTCGGTTGCCACCAACCCGGCATCTCCCATCGCGCCGAGGTTCTTGGTCGGATAGAACGAAAAGCAACCGACGATTCCGATGCTCCCGGCCGAAAGCGGCGCAGTTCCGCCGCTGTCCGGGTACGATGCCCCGAGCGCCTGCGCCGCATCCTCTACCACCACCGCCCCGTGTTCAGCCGCCACCCGGAGAATCGGCGCCATGTCGGCGCACTGTCCGAAGAGATGGACCGGCACGACCGCCCTCACTCGCGCGCGCCGGGCGGTCTCCCGCTGGAACCATCGCGCAAGCGCCGCCGGATCGACCGTGAATCGCGACGGCTCGATATCTACGAACGCGGGCGTGGCGCCGGCACGGGCTATCGAGCCGGCCGTCGCAAAGAACGTGTACGGCGTCGTAATCACAATGTCGCCGCGACCGACCCCGAGGGCCGTCAACGCCGCCAGCAGCGCGTCGGTCCCCGACGACATTCCGACCGCGTGCGCCACGCCGAGGCGGTGGGCCATCGCCCGCTCGAACGCCTCGACCGCCGGTCCTCCAACGTAGGCGCCGGACTCGACAACGTCGCGGATGGCACGCTCGACGTCCGGCCGCACGGTCTCGAGCTGCGCGGCCAGATCGAGGAACGGGACGCGCATCGTGTCAGGCGTCCAGCTGTTTCGCCATCGGGATGAAGACGATACCGTTGACCGTCCGCTCCGGGCCGGTCTGCCGGAAGCCAAGCCTCTCGTACGCGGGCACGCCGAACCGGGACGAGTTCACCGTAACCCGTGCGAGGTCGGGGTTCGCGGCGCGCGCATCGGCCAGCGCCAGCTTCAGGAGGTGCTTGGCGATGCCATGATGCTGGTACGCACGGTCGACGAATAGCAGCGCGACATGGTTGTTCTGCCGGATCTCCACCATGCCGACCGGGGTGCCGTCCGCCACGGCAACCCGGACGAAGTGGTCCTGCGCCATTCGGTCGACGAGCGCGTCTGGCGCAGCGAACTCGTGGAACTCGGCGATCCCCTCCGCTGAGTAGTCGGGCGCGATGAACTCGTCGAACGCCGCGATCACCATCGCCGCAACCGCGGGGGCCTCGTCCGGGGTCATGGGACGGTACTGCATCGCGGCATTCACGGACCGGATGCTAGTGGCCTCGTCGCTGGCATGTCAAAAGAAGATCCGCCGCGCGCGTCGGCGCCTTGGGCCGAGTCACTCCACAGCGACGGTGGGCTGGTCGCCAGCGCACCGAGTGCCGACGTTGCTCGTGTGGCTCTGCGGCGAGAACGGAAGCCGGACCGAGAGGCGGAGCACTTCGGGGTAGTTGAGCCACGAGGCCCCTCGCATGACTCGGAGGAATCCGGTATCGGGCGGACGGGGATCGGTCACCGGGCCGTCCGGATAGGCATCGTCGATCCAGCCGTCGACCCATTCCCAGACATTGCCGATCATGTCGTGCAGGCCGAAGTCGTTCGCTGGAAGCGAACCCACCGGCGCCGTCTGCACCCAGGTGTCGGCGCCTCCCGTGTCCCCGCCACAGCAGGTCATCGCACCGAAATTAGCGTAATCGCGGGTCACGTCGTCGCCCCACCAGTAGAGCCGGCCGTCATGCCCGGCCCGCGCGGCGTACTCCCACTCCGCCTCGGTCGGCAGGCGCCCGCCCGCCCAGGTACAGAAGTCCGCCGCGTCGTGCCAGGTGAGATGGACGACGGGATGGTCGCCGTCCTGCGGGAAGTCGGGCTCCGGCGGGCGCAGCCGGCCGGTCGCGGCGGTGAACTGCGCGTATTGGCCGACCGTCACTTCCGTCGTCATCAGGTCGAACGTCGATAGCGTCACCTCGTGCCGGGGACGCTCGCTGTCGAGGCAAAGGCCGTCGCCCGGGACACAACCCATCCGGAACGTGCCCCCCGCCACGGTCACCCACGGCAGCTCGATCGGCTGCGCCTCGGCAGCGCCCGCCCCGGCCGCGGTGACGGCAAGCCAGGTGAGGGCGCTCGCCGCGCGGATGGTCCGGGTCATCCCTTCACCGCGATACCGGTCACCTCGAACCGTGCACCGAACAGCAACGGGCCCGATCCAAGGAACGCGCGCGCCGGCGGATCACCGTTAAAGTACTCCGCGTAGACCTCGTTGAACTCGCCGTACAACGAGACGTCCGAACAGAAGACCTGCACATTCACGAGGTCGTCCATCGTCATGTCCGCCTCCGCCAGCACGGCCTGGATGGCGTCAAGGATGTTGCGCGCTTCCTGCGCCGCCGAAGCAGGCGGCCGGCCCGTATCGGGATCCAGTCCGAGGCGCCCGGCAACGTAGAGCGTGTTGCCCGCCAGCACGGCGTCACTGAACGGCGCGGCCGTCGTGCGACCCGGCAGGTTGATCGCGCGGGGCGATGAATCCTGTGCGGCCGTCAGCGCGGCGGCGGCGCCCGACACGAGTACCCCGAGCAATACTCCGCTGACGAATACGAGCATCGTTCTCCGTCGAGTCATGGTGCGTCTCCCCTCGTCCTGCGGCGGCGCCCGTCAGGCGCCGGTTACCAGTACGGTCGATCCCGTCGTCTTCCGCGCCTGCAGATCGCGGTGCGCGTCGGCCGCCCCCTCGAGCGGGTAAGTCTGGTGCACCTCGATCCTCACGATGCCGCGGCCGATGACATCGAACAGTTCGGCGGCCGTCGCCACCAGATCGGCGCGCGAGGCCGTATACGTGGCGAGCGTCGGCCGTGTAAGGAAGAGCGATCCCTTGGACGCCAACACGGCCGGCGCGAACGGTTCCACCGCACCCGACGCGTTGCCGAAGCTGACCATCATGCCCCGCGGCTGCAGGCAGTCGAGCGAGTCGCCAAAGGTGTCCCGGCCCACCGAGTCGTAGACCACCGGAACGCCGGCTCCGCCCGTGAGGGCTTTCACCCGCTCCACGACGTTCTCGGCCGTGTAGACGATTGGATGGTCACAGCCGTACGCACGCGCCAACTCCGCCTTCTCGGGGGTACCCACGGTTCCGATCACGGTGGCGCCCAAGTGCTTCAGCCACTGGCAGGCGATCAGGCCGACGCCTCCGGCCGCCGCGTGGAACAGCACCGTGTCGCCCGCCTGCACGGAGTAGGTCCGGCGGACGAGGTACTGCACGGTGCAGCCCTTCAGCATCGCCGCCGCCGCCTGTTCGTCCGTAATTCCGTCCGGAATCGTCACGAGCATCCGCGCGGGGATCACGCGGCGCTGGGTGTAGCTGCCGAGGCTCATGCAGTAGGCGACTCGGTCGCCCACCGTGACTTCGGTTACGCCGTCCCCCACCGCCTCGACGACTCCCGCCCCTTCGTTGCCGATCACCGCCGGCAACCCAGGCGCCCTGTACAACCCGGTCCGGAAATAGACGTCGATGAAGTTGAGTCCCGACACGGTCTGCCGGATCAACGCCTCCCCGGGCCCGGGGCCGGGGACGTCGACCTCCTCCCAGCGGAGCACCTCGGGTCCCCCGGTCTCGTGAATGCGAATCGCATGCGTCATCGTCGTTGCTCCTGGCGCCCGTCCTCTTGTGAAGGGGCTGATCTTAGCAGCCGAGCGGCACTGCGCTAGGATCAGCGCAGGCAATGAGCGGCGCAACTCGCTCGGCGAACGGTGCGTTCGATGCGGTCCACCCGCCCGCCGCGGACCTGCTGTCCGATTGCGTTCACTGCGGGTTCTGCCTGCCTCCCTGTCCGACCTACGCGCTCTGGAGCCGGGAGACCGATTCCCCGCGCGGGCGGATTCATCTCATGAAGGTGGCGAGCGAAGGGAAAGCGGAGATCAACAGCGCTTTCGCCCGCCACTTCGACACCTGCCTCGGCTGCATGGCGTGCGTCACCGCCTGCCCGTCCGGCGTGCAGTACGACAAGCTGGTCGAGGCGACGCGCGCGCAGGTCGAGCGCCACGTCGTGCGACCGTTCGGAGACCGGCTGTTCAGGCGAATGATCTTTGCGCTCTTTCCGTACCCGGCGCGCCTCCGGTGGATGGCGCTCGTGCTCTGGTTGTACCAGCGGTCGGGACTGCAATGGCTCATGCGCGCCACCGGCCTGCTGCGGCTGCTGCCCGCGCGCGTTCGCGCCATGGAAGCGGTCGCGCCCCGGTTCTCTCTCCGCGGCGCCTGGTCGTCGATGCCGGCGCAGGTGCCGGCGGAACGCGAACCACGGCGGCGCGTTGCACTGCTCCTGGGGTGCGTGCAGCGGGTCTTTTTCAGCGACGTCAACCGCGCGACCGCGCGGGTTCTGGCGGCCGAGGGGTGCGAGGTCGCGATCCCGCCGGCGCAGGGCTGCTGCGGGGCGCTGATGCTACATGCCGGCCTCGAATCGGATGCGGCGGCCATGGCGCGGAAGTTCATCGACGCCTTCGAGCCGGTCATCGCCGGCGTCGACGCGATCGTGATCAATGCCGCCGGATGCGGGTCGACGCTGAAGACGTACGGCCACCTGTTGCGCGATGACCCCGCGTATGCGGACCGGGCCGGATCACTCGCGGCGAAATGCCGCGACATCTCGGAGGTGCTGGCCGATCTCGAGCCGCGCGCGCCGCGCCATCCGGTGGCGGAGCGGGTCGCCTATCACGACGCCTGCCATCTTCAGCATGCGCAGCAGGTGAGCGCCGAGCCTCGGAAAGTGCTGGCGGCGATCCCGGACCTGGTCGTGCACGACGTGCCGGAGGGGGGCCTCTGTTGCGGTTCCGCCGGCATCTACAACCTGGTGGAGCCAGAGACGGCGGACGACCTGGGCCGGCGCAAGGCGCAACACGTGCGGGCGACCGGCGCCGGCGCGGTCGTATCGTCCAATCCCGGCTGCCTGCTGCAGCTTCAGAGCGCGCTCGCCCAGGAAGGCCATCCGCTCCGGACGATGCACCTGGTGGAACTCGTAGATGCTTCGATCCGCGGCGTGCGGCCTCGGTAAGTCCTGGCCTCGGAGACGACTTCCGCGCCGGCATCGGCCGCCGGCACACGCGAGCTGGAGGTTGGAGTGCTTCAGAGGTTTCCGGGGCCGCGGCCGGGATTGAGCAGACCGGCCGGGTCGAACTGCCGCTTGATCGCCTGCATGACGGCGAGGCTGTCGCCGATGGGGCCCCACGGGTCGATCGCGCGGCGGAGCGACCCCCCGGCACGCCGGATCACGGCGGCGCCACGGCCCGGCGGAAGCTGCTCGCGCACGTGGCTGATCAGCGACGCCTGCGCCGCCGCCGTGCCCTCCAGCTTCAGATCGGCGACGCCCAGCACGGCGCGGCCGGCGACGGAGACTCCCACGCCCACGCCAGCAGCCTGGGCGCGCACGGCCGCGATGGTCGGGAACAGCTCGGCGGGCGCCGTGGTCAGCTTGACGAGCGTCGCGTCCCCTTCCCAGTGCACCGCGTGCAAGCGCCACGCCGCCGCCTCCGGCGCGCCGTCCAGCACCGTCGCCGCGCACCCCTCGGCGCGGGCGATGGCACACGCCTCGTCCGCCTGTTGCACGACCGACGCCTCGACCGATTCGAATCGGATCAGAAGGCGCGGAGGGGTGCCGGTCAGCTCGAAGACGGCCGGCGTGAGCGGTGCGTCGGCGAGCGCGGACGCGACCGAGCCCGCCTGCTCCAGCGAACCCGACATCACCTCTACGGTTCGGGAATCGGAGGGCGCGGGCGCCAGCTTGAAGGTCGCCGTCAGGATGACGCCGAGGCAGCCGAACGATCCGGTCAACAGGCGCGACAGGTCGTAGCCCGCGACGTTCTTGACGACAATACCCCCGGCTCTCGCAATCTGCCCGTCGACACGCGCCACGCTGACACCGATGATCGCGGCGCGTGGTGCGCCATGGCCGTGCCTGTGGGGTCCGCTGTCGTTCGACGCGACAATCCCTCCGATAGTGGCCCGCTCCGGCCAGGGCGGATCCCAGGGCAGGCGCTGACCGTGGGCCGCCAGCTCCACGTTCACTGACGCGAGGGTTGCGCCGGCTTCCACCGTCGCCGTGAGATCGCCGTGGCGATGCTCGAGGACACGCCCGAGGCGCGCCGTGGTGAGCAGCAGATCGATGGCCGCGGGCGGGGCGCCCCATTGCTGCTTGGTTCCGCCGCCCGCCACGTGCACGGAGAGCCCCTCTCCCACCGCCCACGCAAGCGTCTCGGCCACCGCCTCGCCAGTCGCCGGCGACGCCACCAGCCGAGGGCGGACGCCGTCGATCGCATCGGCGTCGCTTCCCATGCGCGCCGCACCGCCCGCACTCCGCCCGGCGAGCTGATCAAGCAGCGCGGCGGTTCCCGCAGGCGCCATGGATCTGGATGCGTTCGACTTTCGATCGCGGCTTCACAGGCGGTCGGCCAGGCCTGCCGCCTCCGCCGGGTGGCGGCGGTATGGCCCCGGCACCTCGCCGCAGAGGCGTGGCGTCGGGAATACCTTACCCGGGTTGCAGATATGGCCCGGGTCGAACGCACAGCGTACCAGTTGCATCGTGTCGAGGTCGCTGTCGCTGAACATCTTCGGCAGGTGCGCCGCCTTGTCGGCGCCGACGCCGTGCTCGCCGGTGATGGATCCGCCGACATCGAGGCAATAGGTGAGAATCTCGGCCGCCACCTCCTGCGCCAGATCGGCCTGTCCGGGGATCCGTTCGTCGTAGCAGACCAACGGGTGCAGGTTCCCGTCGCCGGCATGGAAGACGTTGCCGATCGTCAGCCCCGAGCGCGCCGACAGATCGCGGATTCGGCTGAGCACCTCGGGCAGGCGGGTCCGCGGGATGACGCCGTCCTGCACGTAATAGCTGGGCGACACCCGTCCCATCGCGGCGAACGCCGCCTTGCGGCCCTGCCAGAAGCGCGCCCGCTGCTCGGCCGTCTCGGCCACCTGAATCTCGCGTGCGCCGGCCTCGGTGCACACCTCTTCGACCCGGCTGAAGAGAGCTTCCACGTCTGCCTCGGCGCCGTCCAACTCGACAATCAGGATCGCCTCGGTCTTGGGAAAATCGGGATGGACCGCCGCCTCCGCGGCGTCGATCGTCACGCGGTCCATCATCTCGACCGCAGCCGGAATGATCCCGGCGCCGATGATCCCGGAAACCGCGTTGCCCGCCGCCTCGGTCGAATCGAACGCGGCAAGGAGCGTCTCCACCGCCGCCGGCTTCCGGAGCAGGTTGAGCGTGACCTGCGTGACGACCGCGAGCGTCCCCTCCGATCCGACCAGGACGCCAAGCAGGTCCAGTCCAGGCGCGTCGAGGGCGGGGCCGCCGACCCGGACGAGTTCGCCGTTCGGCAGTACCGCCTCCGCACCCAGCACGTGGTGGACCGTGAAGCCGTACTTCAGGCAGTGGGCTCCGCCGGAGTTCTCCGCCAGATTCCCGCCGATCGAACAGATCACCTGGCTCGAGGGGTCGGGCGCGTAGTAGTAGCCGGAGGCAGCCACGGCCTTGCTCACGTCGAGGTTCATCACGCCCGGCTCCACCGTGATGCGCCGGTTGGGAATATCGATATCCAGGATCCGGTTCATCCGGGTCATCACGATCAGCACGCCATCCGGGTGGGGCAGGGCTCCGCCCGACAGGCCCGTGCCCTGCCCGCGCGCAACGAACGGCACGCCGCGCTGGTGGCATAGCCGGACCACCGCCTGCACCTGCGCGGCGGAAGTCGGGAGGACGGCGGCGCCCGGTTTCGAGCGGAGCTTCACCAGGCCGTCGGTCTCGTAGGTGAGCAGCTCGCCGTCATCGCGCACCACCCCGTCCGGGCCGACGATGCGTTCCAGCTCCGCAATCAACCGTGCGTCCATGCGCGAATACCGTCGTAGCCCGGTGGGCTACGTCCGCCTGAGGTCGTGGTTCTTGATCGGAAGGGCGCGCACCCGGACGCCTGTCGCGGCGTGGATCGCGTTGGTCACAGCCGGGGCGATGGACGGCACTCCTGGTTCGCCCAAACCGCCGAGACGCTCCCCGGAATGGATGAACTCCACGCTGATGGCAGGCGCGTCGGCCATTCGGATCATCCGATGATCCCCGAAGTTGCTCTCGACGACGCGGCCGCCCGCGATCGTGATCTCGCCCACCATGGCCGCCGACAGCCCGAAGATGATGCCGCCTTCCACCTGCGCCGCCGCCGCGTCCGCATTGACGACGTCGCCGCAGTCGACGGCGGCAAATACGCTCCGGACGCGAAGCCGGCCGTCGGTTTCGACCGCCACGTGCGCGACGTGCGCGACGATGGAGCCGAAGCTCTCGGCGATCGCGATCCCGCGCCCTTCACCGGCGGGCAGTGGCCGGCCCCAGTCGGCCATCGCCGCGACACGCTCGAGCACGCCCCGGAAACGCGGCTGATCGCCAAGCAGCTCGAGCCGGAACCGGTACGGGTCCTTGCCCGCCGCGTGCGCCAGCTCGTCGATGAACGATTCCTTGAAGAATCCGTGCTGCGAATTGAGTACCGACCGCCACGCCCCGAGCCGAATGGGATGGGCAACGTCCCGGTCCTCGAACCACATGTCGTCGATGGCGTACGGCATGAACAGCGACTCCCCGTCGCCGCCGCCGGCGTAGTGGGACGCGACGGCGATGGGGTGCCCGGTGGCATCCAGGGCGCCGGCAAATCTCGCCATCGCGGCGGGTCGATAGTAGTCGTGTTGAATGTCGTTCTCCCGGCTCCACACCGTCTTGACCGGCGTGGGAGCCATCGCCCTGGCGATCCGCACGCCGAGATCGACGTAGTCGAAGGTGAACGGCAGGCGGCGGCCGTACCCCCCACCCAACTGCAGATTCGTAAGCCGCACCTGATCGGCGTCGAACCCCAACGCGGAGGCGGCGACCGAACGGGCGTTCAGGGGATCCTGAGTGCCCGCCCACACCTCGGCGCCGTCGGCCTCCACCCGGGCCGTACACACCATCGGCTCCATGGTGGCGTGGGCAAGGAACGGTACGCGGTAGTCGGCGGTGATGACCCCCGCCGCGCCGTCGGGCATCGCCGGCGCCTCGCCGAGCGACTCGTCGAAGGCGGCGAAGATCGATTCGCTCGACACGTCCCCGTGGCCGGCATCGTCGTACACGGGATCGAGCGCGGCCAGCGCCTTGCGGGCTCGCCAGTAGCTGTCAGCGACGACGGCCACGGCTTCGTCGAGCTGGACGACGCGCGCAACACCCGGCATCGCCAGGGCCGGACCCTCGTCCACCGAGACCAGCCGGCCGCCCTGCACCGGCGCGATGTCGACCGCGGCGTACAACATCCCGGGAAGCGTGACGTCGATCCCGTACTGGGTGGTGCCATCCACCTTCGGCGGGATGTCGAAGCGCGGCACGGCGGTACGGCGCAGCGTGTACGTGTCGGGTCCCTTCAGCGCCGGATGCGCCGGCGCCGGTATCGCCGCCGCGGCCCTCGCCAACTCGCCGAAACTGGCGCTCTGCCCCGATGCGGCATGACTCACTCGCGACCGGGCCGCGGCGCATTCCGAGGCCGGGACCTCGAAGCGCTCCGCCGCCGCGGCAATCAACATCTCCTTCGCCGCCGCGCCCGCCACCATCATGCCGTAGCCGGTGCCGCGGACGGCCGTCGATCCGCCCGTTGCCTGCGTCCCGAACCAACGGGCGAGCCGGTAGGCCCCGTAGTCGATCGCACGGCCGAGCGGCGCCGGCAGCGCGTCGCCGGTGAAGGCGCGCAGCATGTAGGCGTTGGCGTAGGCGTCGAGCGCGGGTGCCTCCTGAATCCGGACCTGGTTCCAGTCGGCTTCCATTTCCTCGGCCACCATCATGGCGAGCGCGGTCTGCGAGCCCTGTCCCATCTCGCAGTGCGGAATCAGGATCGTCGTCAGGTTGTCCGGAGTGACCGTGATCCAGGTGGTCAACTCACCCTTCGCCTCCGCATCCGACGACACCACGCTGTGGCGGCCCGGGGCAAAGGCCACCCCCGCCACTCCCAGAACGAAACCTCCGCCGACCAGCGTGCCGGCGCCGATGAAAGCACGTCGCGTCCACTTACCCATGGCGGCCCCCACTATCCCTTCGCGACGCTGTGAATGGCGCGACGCACCCGGGCGAACGTCCCGCATCGGCAGATGTTCGTGATCGTGGCGTCAATCTGATCGTCGGTCGGATCGGGCCGCTGAGCGAGCAGGGCCGAGACGGCCATGATCATCCCCGACTGGCAGTACCCGCACTGGGGCACCTGATGTTCGATCCAGGCCTCCTGGACCGGGTGCGGAGCCCCGCCTTCGGCCAGCCCCTCGATCGTGGTGACCTCCGCCCCCTCGGCGGCGGAAACCGGAAGCGTGCAGGTACGGACGGCGCGGCCGTTGAGGTGCACCGTGCAGGCGCCGCAGGCGGCAATGCCGCACCCGAACCTCGTGCCCGTGAGCCCCAACGTGTCGCGCAGCACCCACAGCAGTGGCGTATCGGGTTCGACATCAACGGAACGCGTTTGTCCGTTGACGGTAAGGGTAATGGCCATCGTTACGTCCTCCTGGCCGCTGTTGATCTCATGGTCTGGAATACTGATCGATGACGCGCGTGATGGCGCGCTGACACACGCGACAGAAGCCCACGGGGTTACGCGTGAACATGATGCAGTCGATCTCCGACCGGTACAGGCCGGTCGGCTCGTACGACGCGCCCTCGAACGCGCCCACCTTCCCGGCGTGCGGCATCCCGGCAAGGAGCGATGTTTCCCGCTCCATCTGGGCATTGAACAGGGCGTCCACCTCCGTCTCCGGCGCCCCATCGGTCCGCAGCACGCGGCGTTCGCGCTGGGCCTCGATACTGCCCGATTCGAACGCCTCCTTGTCCCAGGGGGTAGGCAGGGGCGTGTCCGGCTCGATCAGGTCACCCCACTTGACGTTCTCGGGGTCGTGCAGCGCGGTGACGTTCGGCTCCCACGGCTCCGGGTGGTATGACGCGCCGGTCTCGTACGCGACATCCGACGTGTAGTACTCGTCAGCCAGCCCGGCGAAGTGGTGGCCGAACTCGTGAATGAACACATACTCGGCAAACCCGGTGCCGGCCGCCGCCGTCGCCTGGAAGTTGAAGATGCCGCCGCCGCCGTACTGCTCCTCGTTCACCAGGATCTCGATGAACTCGTACGGCGCGGCGGACGCGGCGTCGCGCAGGGCGCGGTTGTCGTACGTCAGGACGTAGCGCTCGGAGTCGAAGATGTTGTACTCCGCCGACAGCGGCGTCCGCCGGAACTCACCGGCCCGGGGACGCGTGATGCCGGACTCTGCCGAGGGCAGGTCGAGACCCCAGACGTTGAAGTCGGCCCGCCGGCTCCGGAACGGCTCCTCCTCGAACAGCGCCTCGACCAGGCGGCGCGCGTCGGCATGAAACTTGTCGATCTCGTCCGGCGCGTAGCCATCACCCAATACGAGCAGGTCGACCTTCTCGTTCGGCGGTCCATTCTCGAACAGCGGCCAGACCTCCCCCGCCGGCGTTCGATCGGCCGGGTTGACGAAGCGGGAGTCGGGATCGATGACGGTCGACCAGATCTCGTGGAAGCTGTTCTCGGCGTCGCGCACCTTCAGAACGACCTGCACCGGATGGCGCGGCCACGGGAAGCGAAGTGACTCGTGGAAGACGCGGTGCGTCTCGCGGTACTCCGGCGTGGTTTCCCACTCGCCGTAGATGGACGCGAAGCCGCGCGAGTAGATCACACGGTTCGTCCCGCGGTCGATCACCTCGAACAGGTACTTACCCAGGTTGAGGTCGTCCACCAAACGGGTCCGACTGCCCGGCCACGGCCCGTCGGAGACTACCTGATCGAGCGCGACGATCTCCGTCCCCAGGCCGCCGCCGTGGAAGTAGTCGACGCGCATCGTCTTGTCGAAGAAATCGGTGTCGAAGCCGTCGGCCGCAACCGGGACCTGGGCCTGCACTCCGCCTGGCCCGCCGCCGGCCGGGACCATGCAGGCCGCCGCCGCCAGCACGCCCGAGACCACCACGAGACACGACCGCGAGATTCGCATAACCGTATTCTAGCTCGCCGTTGCGGCGTGACCGCGTGCACCTCGGCGGGTGCTTGTGCACGCGCCGGTTCTGGTCCATGATGGGGCTTGGCGATGCGATGGCTCGTGCCATCCGGAAGGAGGCTCCTATGCGCCAGCGACTTGTTGTTTGCGCGCTGACGATCGCCGCCGTGGGGCTGTTGCCGCCCGCCGCGGCGGCCCAGTCCGACGGCGCCCGGGTCACGCCCTGGGGCGACCCGGATCTCCAGGGTGTGTGGGACTACCGCACGCTCACCCCGCTCGAGCGTCCGGAAGAGCTGGGAGACAAGGCGTTTCTGTCCGAAGAGGAAGCAGCCGCCCTTGAACGGGAAACCCTTGAGCGGAACGAGCTGCTGCTGAACCGCGGGGCCCAGCGGACCTCGGCGAGCGACCAAGTCGACCGGCGTGATGACGGCACGCCGGGTTTCTACAACAACTTCTGGCTCGACCGGGGCACGACCGCGATCGAGACGCGCCGCACGTCCCTGGTCGTCGATCCGCCCGACGGCCGACTTCCGACGCTGACGGAGGAAGCACGGCGCCTGGCCGACTCCCCCGAAGCCGCGCGCATCGCCCGGGTGCGCCGGGGCGACCTGCCGGCGGCGTCGTATACCGAGCTCGACGCGGGCGACCGCTGCATCCAACATGCGAAGGCCGGCCCACCCATCAGTACCGGCGGTTACAACAACAACGTCCAGATCTTCCAGACGCCGGAGCACGTCGTCCTGTGGGCCGAACAGAACCACGACGCGCGGATCATTCCGCTCGACGGGCGACCGCATGTGTCCCCGCGGATCACGCAGTGGATGGGCGACTCCCGCGCCCGCTGGGAGGGTGGGACGCTGGTCGTGGAGACGGTCCACTTCAACGGGAAGCACGATCAGATCGGACGGCCGATCCTCAGCTCCGGTGAGAACCTCACGCTCGTCGAACGGTTCGCGCTCATGGACAATGACAATCTGATGTACGAGTACACCGTCACTGATCCCAGCATCTGGACGCGACCCTGGACGGCCCAACATCCGATGAAGCGCAACCCCGATCTCATCTTCGAGTTTGCCTGTCACGAGGGAAACTACGGAATGGAGGGGATCCTCGCGGGTTCCCGCGCCGAGGAGGCCGAAGCGGCCGACGTTAGTCGCTGACGGCGAGTTCGCCCGGAACAATCGGCCGCGTACGGGGCAGTCGGCCGCGGTAGGACAACCAGCCGACGAACGCCAGCAACGCCACGAACACCGTCAGCTTGAGTACGTCGCCCGACCGGCCCGGCGGCAGCACGGCCCATAGCAACCACAGAACGGGTTGGGCCAGGCACACCGCCCAGACGGAACCGTAGAAGTAACGGCGCTCGTGACCCTCGCCTTTCGTCGATGCCTTCACCCGAGGCAGCCGGCCCGCAGCGCCCAGAATCCAGATCGCCGCCGCCATCGGCAGGTAACCGGCATCGTAGATCTGTCGCATCCGCCAATCGCCTGTCGTTATCGCCCACGTCAGGCCCGCGATGTTGAGGACCGCGAACGTCACTACCGCGCTCCATGCGAAGGTGTAACAAATCCGCCGGTAGACCGGGTTCGGCCGGTCTTCCGTAAACCGGATGATGTACGGTCGAGGCTCTACCCCAGGCAACCGCCCCCGCAGCCCCGCGATCCCCGTTCCGAGAAGAACCGCTCCCAGCCACAGCCCCATCCGACTGTCGAAGCCGTGTTCGAACAGATCGAACGTCAGCGGACCCGGTACGATGAAGAACACCCAGATCCAGATCGGCCAGTGCGCCAGACGGTAGTACCCCTTGTTCCGCGCCCGGATCCGTCGCTCCGCCGCCACCTCCACCGGAATCCCCCTGTCGTCGGTTCGTCCGGCCGCCCCGATCACGTCATGCTCCCCAATACACGAACGCCCGGGCTCCGTCCGCGAGCCCGGGCGTCAACGAAAAACTCCCGGCAGCGACCTACTCTCCCACGGAGTCGCCCCCGCAGTACCATCGGCG
>CAZJYU010000006.1:0-129610 GCA_964550305.1 uncultured Vicinamibacteraceae bacterium
ACGCGGCGGTCTCGTCCGGATGCTCGTCGTACTCCCCGAACGCGTTCGGCAGGCCTGCGTTCGGGTAGCAACTGATCCAGGTACCGGTGGCCGCGCGCGCCAGCTCCGCCAGATACGGCCGCATCTCGCGGGCGCCGAGGGCGCAGTTCAAGCCGACCGCGAACGGCTCGGCGTGGGCCATCGAGACCCAGAACGCATCGATCGTCTGGCCCGAGAGCGTCCGGCCGCTCCGATCGGTGACCGTCACGGAGAGCATGATCGGGAGTTCCGCCCCCAGCTCGTCGAACAGGTCGCGCACCGCGACGATGGCTGCCTTGGCGTTCAGCGTGTCGAAGATCGTCTCGATCAGCAACAGGTCGACGCCTCCCTCGATCAGCGCGCGCGCCTGCTCGACGTAGGCGTCGCGCATCGCGTCGAACGTCGAGGCCCGGAACGTCTGATCGTTGACGTCAGGAGAGATCGACAGCGTCCGGTTGGTCGGGCCGATGGCGCCAGCGACGTAGCGCGGCCGATCGGGTGTCCGCTCCGTCCAGCGGTCGGCTGCCGCGCGCGCGAGCCGCGCCGCTTCGCGGTTCAGTTCCGGAACGATCGCCTCGAGGCCGTAGTCCGACTGCGCGATCGACGTACCGCTGAAAGTGTTGGTCTCGATGATGTCGGCGCCCGCCTCAAGATAGGCCTCATGGATGGCGCCGATGACGTCCGGGCGGGTCAGGGCCAGGATGTCGTTGTTGCCCTTGAGGTCGCGGGAATGATCCGCGAACCGGGAGCCGCGGAAGTCCGCCTCGCCAAGCCCGTAGCGCTGGACTGCGGTTCCCATCGCGCCGTCGAGGATCAGGACCCGATCCTCGAGCGCGGCATCGAGCCCGCGCCGCACGGCGATGCCGGTCACGCCGGCCCGGTCACCGGCTGCACACCTCCCGCGACACGGGCGCGGCTGCCGCCGCCGCGCGGGCCACGAACCAGGGTGCCGTCAGCACGTGCTTGACCATCGATTCCGCTGTTCCCAGGCTGCACTGCCCCGTGCGTCCCAGGGTGCGCCTCCCCCTACAAGCAGCTGTCTTAACCGTACTACCGAGCGGCGACGCCTGACAATCGGAGGGCTTCAGCCTTACTTCGGCCGTCGCGGCGTTGCCCCGACGCCGCGAGGGCGATAAGCTGATTCCATGTCTCCCCGACCGCGTCGCTCGCCGCTCGCCACGGTGGTGCTCATCTCCACCGTGGCCGCTGTCGCCGCCGTCGCCGCGGCCGCCCAGCAACAACCCCTGTTCCGCAGCGGGACGCAGCTTGTCGACCTCTTCGTGACGGTGACCGACCGCGAGGGCCGGCTCGTGCCGAGCCTGACCCGCGAGGACTTCACGATCCTGGACGACGAGGAAGAGACCGAGATCGTCCTGTTCGAGAACAGCGTCCGGCCCATCACGGTGGTCGTGATGCTCGACACGAGCGCCAGCATGGACCTGAACCGCGATCGGCTGATGGCGGGCGCCGAGCAGTTCCTGCTGCGCCTCCTGCCGACCGACCAGGCGCGGGTCGGCGCGTTCAACGACAAGCTGGAGATCACGCCGCCGCAGTTCACCGGGGACCGCGACGCACTGATTGCCGAGCTGTCCGACCTGGGCTTCGGTAATTCCACGAGGGTGTACGACGCCGCCTACACCTCGCTGGACGCCCTGACGGGAGTGGACGGCCGGCGCGTCATCCTTCTCTTCACGGACGGCGACGACACCGACAGCGACGTGGGGGCGGGCGACGTGCTGGATCGCGCGGTGGCCGAAGACGTCATGATTTATTCGATCGGCTTCGAGAGCAACTACTTCAACGGCGTGCGCTACGTCACGACGCGGCCCGACCGCAACCTTCGCCGGTTCGCCGAGGAAACGGGCGGCGGCTACTTCGAATTGACCGAGGCGGCCGACCTCGGGCCCACCTTCACGCGGGTGGCGCAGGAGCTTCACAGCCAGTACGTCCTCGCCTTTACGCCGCGCACCGACGGGCAGCTCCACCAGATCGAGGTACAGCTCGATCAGCGCGGTCTGCGGGCGCGGGCGCGGCGCAGCTACCTCGCGCCGGGCGGCGACACGGACGGCCCGTGAACTGGTCTCCCCGCATCGAGCTGGCCCTTACCACGGCGATCGAGGCGCACGGCCTGCGCCGGCGCAGGGGACGGCGCGGTTTCCAGACGGCGCATGTCCTGTCGGTCGGCCTCATCACCGCCGACTTCGGCTTCGACGAGGACACCGTCGTCGCCGCACTGTTGCACGACACGCTGGAGGATACGGAACTCGATCCCGGCGTAATCCGGTCACGCTTCGGAGAGCCCGTGCTCCAGATGGTCCGCGACGTCTCCGAGCCGCCGAAGCCGACCCCGTGGCGGGAGCGGAAGGAAACCTACATCGAGCAGGTCCGGACGACGCCGCGGCTCGGATCGCTTGCCGTGGCGTCGGCCGACAAGATTCACAATCTCGCGAGGATGCTTGCCGACCTCGAAACGCAGGGCCTGTCGTTCATCGATTCGTTCAACGCGAGTCTGGAGGGAATGCTCTGGTACCAGCAGACCATCTACGCGACGATGGCGGCACGTTGGTCGCACCCCATTCTCGAAGAGAACCGGCGCCGGCTCGACGCGTTTGTCAGCGCGGCGTCCCGCCCGGGATGGTCGTGACCGGCGTGGCGCCGGCCGGCGTAGATGGAGTCGCCACGGAATCCTTCGACGACGCCGTCTCCTCGCACCCGCCGCTGCCGCAACTCGAGCAGGCAGGCCCGCCGCTGGACCTGGCGGTTCCGAACACGTCGCGCAGGTGCCGGTAGAGGGAAACCACCGCCAGTCCGACGATAACCGCGGCCGCCAACTCCTGCCAGCCCGCCGGCCCTGCCGTCAGCCACTCCAGCGACATCCCGGATCTCCCGTCAGAGTCCCCACCCCAAGAACGCTCCCGTCTGGTAGACGATGAGCGCCGCCACGTACGCCAGGATCGACATGTACACGAACATGAACGCGGGCCAGCCCCACGAACCCGACTCCCGCCGCACGACGACGATCGTGCTCATGCACTGGCAGGCAAGGACGAAGAATACCATCAACGATACGCCGGCGAGCGGTGTCATCAGCGCGCTGCCGTCCGGGTGCTGCGCCTCCTGCAGCGATGTCCGGAGCGTGACGCTTTCCTCGTCCGCCTCTTCGAGGCCAAAGACGATGCCGAGCGTGGAAACGAATACTTCCCGGGCAGCGAATGCCCCCAGAATCCCGACGCCGATGCGCCAGTCGAAGCCGAGCGGCTCGATCGCCGGCTCCATCAGACGGCCGATGCGTCCCGCGACGCTGTAACGGAGCTGTTCGCTCGCCTCCGCGCCATCCAGCAGGGCGATCTCTTCCGTCTGCGCCGCCGGAGCCCCCGCCGACGCCTCCACGGCAGCGCGCTCCGCGTCGTACCGCTCGACAATCTCGCTACTCCGCGGATACGAAAGCAGGGCCCAGAGGATGATGGTCATCGTGAGGATGACGGTCCCGGCATCTCTCAGGAAGCTGCGAACCGCCCGCCACGTGGAGAGGAATACGTCGCGCCACACCGGCTGCCGGTAGGGAGGCAGCGCCAGGACCAGCGGCAGACGCGGGCCGCGCAGTACCGTTCGGCGCAACACCGCCGCCGCGGTCAGGGTGGCCGTGACCGACAGCGCGTACATCGCGAGCAGAACGACGGCGCCCGTACTGAACAGCCCGAACAGGCGCCCGCTGCCCGCAAAGACGACGGCGGTGACCAACGCGAAGACCGGCAGCCGAGCACTGCAGGAGATCATGGGTAGGGTGAGCATCGTGATCAGCCGGTCGCGCCGGCTCTCGATGGTCCGTGTCGCCATCACCGCCGGAATGGCGCAGGCGAAGCCGGACAGCATCGGTACGAACGCCTTGCCGTGCAGGCCGACCAAACCCATGAGGCGGTCGATGACGAACGCGACGCGCGCCAGATAACCGACATCCTCCAGCACCGCGATGAACAACATGATGATCGCGATTTGCGGCACGAACACGACGACGTTGCCGACGCCGGCGACCACGCCGTTTGCCAGCAGATCCTGTAGGGGACCGGCGGGTAGCACGCTGGTCACGGTGTTCTGCAGCCCGACGGTAGCGGTCTCGATCACGCCGATGAACGGCTCGGACCAGGCGAAGAGCGCCTCGAACAACACCCACATCACCAAAGCGAACGCGCCCAGACCCCAGACCTTGTGCGTCAGGACAGCATCGATCCGATCGGTCCAGGACACCCTTGCCACTACGGCCGGAACCGTGCGCCGCACGTCAGCGACGGCCGCGTCGATCCATCGGTAACGGGCGGCGATCACGTCGTGGCCCAGCTCTACCTGCGCGGCGGCCGCGCGGCCGCGCACGTCGTCGATCGTCCGGCGCACGTCGTCCGGCAGCGCCTCCACGTCGTCCTCCTCCTCGTTCGCCGCGTGCGACAAGAGCGACCAGAGCGCCCACGAGCGGCGCTCGGCCGGGGTGCGGACAAACGGCGCGCCGTCCAGCGACCGTTCCACCTCGTCCACGGCGGTTTCGACCGCCGGCGGAAAGCTGGGCCAGTCCACCCTGTCGTGCGCGGCGAGGCGAACCGACTGACTAATGGCGTGGCGCAACGCGTCGATTCCTTCGCCAGCCGAGGCAACCGTCGGTACGACGGCGACGCCGAGCCGCTCGCTCAGTCTGGCGGCGTCCACGTCGATGCCCGCGGCCGACGCCTCATCCAGCATGTTGAGCGCGACCACGACCGGGACTCCCGTCTCGACAATCTGCATCACGAGGTACAGGCCACGCTCGAGCGACACGCTATCGACCACCACCACGACGGTGTCCGGGATCTCGCTGCGCCGGCCGAGCACCTCGTCCACCGCCACCTGCTCGTCGGGCGAATAGGTAGTGAGACTGTAGGTGCCCGGCAGGTCGACCACCTCGACGTGGGTACCGTCCGGCAGGTCAACCTCGCGTGACGCCCGAGTGACCGTGACGCCGGGGTAGTTGCTCACCTTGGCGCGCGCACCGGTCAGTGCGTTGAAGATGGTGGACTTCCCGGAGTTGGCGTTGCCTGCCATCAGGACGCGGAGCGAGCGAGTGCGCGGCGCACCGTCGCGCGAAGGGTGCGTAGCGAAACGTGCGGCCGCGACGCCCCGTTCGTTTGCGCCGACGACGTTGGCGTCGGGGTCCACGTGGCCGTCGGGCGCGAGCTGCACGTCGGAGGCTTCCGACGAATTGACACTCAACAGATAGCCCCGCAGCCGGATCTCGATGGGATCGCCCAGGGGAGCACGGCGCACCATCTCGATTCTCGTGCCGGGCAGCAGTCCCATTTCCATAAGGCGGCAGCCGACGCGCGGCGCACAACCGACCCGGTGGACGACGGCCGATTCTCCGACCGCCAACTGATCGAGTGTGCGAAGCCCCTGATGCACGTGAACTCCCAGCTTCCCTAAAGGGGACTGAATCTCAGTAGGCACCAGTCTATCCCAGGATGGGTCGTCCGGGCACTCGCGGCTTGACGTTATGATCGGCGGCCATGCCGCACCGAGGGGTAGTAGCCCTGGCCGCGCTTACGGTGTTGCTGCCGCTGGGCGCGACGCTGCCCGGCGGCGAGGCCCACGCCGCCCAAAGCAACCCGGCCTTGGCCGCCGGCTTCGAGCAGGTCTACAACCTGGACTACGACGCGGCGATGGCCACGTTCCGGGATCTGATTGCGGCGCGCCCGGAAGACCCCGCGCCGCACCGCTCCGTGGCCGCCGCCGCCTGGCTGCAACTGCTCTTCGAGCAAGGCGCCGTGTTGACCGACAGCTACCTCGCCGGATCAATGTACGGCCCGTCGGGCAACTTCGACGCCCCGCCGGAGCACCTGGTAGACACGTTCGAGCATCATGTCGCCCAGGCAATTTCCCTGTCGGAGGCGGCGATCGACCGCAATCCGGACGATCCGGGCGCCCACTACGAACTGGGCGTCGCGGTGGGGCTCGATGCGTCCTTCACCGGCACCGTCCGGCGGGAACCGTTCCAGGCCCTCCGTTCCGCGCGGCGGGCCTATCTTGCCCATGAGCGTGTACTGGAGCTCGATCCCTCGAATCATGAGGCCAAGCTCCTGATCGGCATTTACCGCTACATCGTGTCGGTGATGCCGCGCGTGTTCCGGTGGGTCGCCTACCTGGCCGGCTTCGAAGGCGGCAAGGAGGGGGCGCTTCGGATGCTGGCTGACGCGGCGCGGCGCTCGTCGGAGGTACGGCGCGAAGCGCAGTTCGCCCTGGCCATACTCTACAACCGCGACCGGGAGTACCGCCGCGCGGAACGCGTGCTCGCAAACCTGCGTCGCGCGTTCCCCCGCAACCGTCTGCTCTGGATCGAGACTGCCTCGATCTGGCTGCGCGCCGGACGGCCCGCCATGGCGGAGCTGATCCTGTCGCATGGCTTCCGCCGGCTACAGGCGGACGAGCGGCCACGCATGCTGGGTGAGGATGCGATCTGGCACCTGAAGCGGGGCGCCGCGCGGGTGGCCCTCGGCGATGTCGACGAGGCACGAATCGACCTGCTGCGCGCGGCCCGGAGCGGAACTGACGGCTGGTCGACCGGGCAGGCCTACCTGGAGCTGGGGAAGGCGTCCGACCTCGAAGGGAACCACCGGCAGGCGCGTGGCCACTACGTCCGCAGCCGGCGCATCTGCGGGGAGGGCGGTGACCGGCGTTGCGCGCGCGCCGCCGCAACGTACTCCACGCGGCCGTACACGGGCCCGCGCTAACGGATCGAAAGAACAGGTTGGTAGCGGTACGGGGATTCGAACCCCGGTCTCGTGGCTGAGAACCACGCATCCTAACCCCTAGACGATACCGCCGCGATTGCGTGCGGACTTCGATCCTAGCAGCCGGCTCGCGCCAGGGTCAACGACTCGACTCGGCAAAGCGGCGGCGAAGCAATCAGCGTGCGCGGCCGTCCAACTGCAGCGCATCGATGGCAGCCTGGGCCTCGGCGCTGATCGGATCCTCCGCCGGAACGGCACGGAACGACGCCAGGGCCCGGTTGACATCCCGCTTCGCGAGCCAGGCATGTCCGATCTGAATGTGCAGGCCGGTCAGTCGCGGCGCCAGCTCCAGAATCCGCTCGTACGCTTCGATCGCGCCGTCGTAATCCTGGTTGTCGTACAACGTGTCCGCGGCGTCGAGGGCCGCCTCAAGGTCGGTTCCCCGCACGTTGGCGAGCGCGCCGGAGGACGGCGGCGGCGGATAGCGCGGATCGACCAGCATCCCGATGTTGATCCGGGCCGTTCCGATACGGTTCACCATCACCATCCCTCGCAGCGGCTGGAAGCCGCGGCGGCGGATCGTCAGAATCCAACCTCCCGCGCGCAGGCCGACGAACGAGAATTGCCCGTCTTCGTTCGTCGACCCCTCGATGCGCATCCGCCATTCGCGGTTCTCGCCCGTGATTTCCGCGCCCTCGATCGGAGCGCCTTCGAGGTCGCTCACGTTGCCGACGATACTGCCGGTCTGCGCGGCCGCGTCGGGCACAAGCCCGGGCAGGAACCACACCGCCGCGATCAGGACGAGCGCCGGGGCGATCACCAGGCGACGGAGCATGCCTCTTACCTCCTGACGGACTGAGGTCAGACAGTATACTCCCAGCCGGCCACGCCATGCGCGCGATTTCCCGACGCCTTGCCGCCGCCGCGGTTCCGGTTGCCCTCGCCTTCGTCCTCGCGGCACAGGCCCGGCAACCGCGCGCTCCGGCAATCGACGCCGCGCACCTTGGCGAGATTGGGCCGATCGTCGAAACGGCGATCGCGGAGGGTCAGCTCCCGGGCGCCGTGGTCCTGGTCATTCACCGCGGAGACACCGTCTACCGGCAGGCGTTTGGCCAGCGATCGATTCGTCCGGCGCCCGAACCGATGACCACCGACACGGTCTTCGACCTCGCCTCGCTCACCAAGGTGGTGGCCACCGCGCCCAGCGTCATGGCTCTGATCGAGGATGGCGCGGTCGGGCTGCGCGACCCGGTGGCGCACCACTTGCCGGGGTTCGAGCGCCATGGCAAGGAGGCGGTTACCGTCGAACACCTGCTGACCCACGTCTCCGGTCTGAGGCCCGACTTGCCTCTCGAGGAGGAATTCGAGGGCGCGAGCGAAGCGTTGCGGCGGGTTTTCGAAGAGCGGCTCGAGGCGCCACCGGAAGAGGCCTTCATCTATAGCGATCTCAACTTCATCCTGCTAGCGGCCATCGTCGAACGCGTCAGTGGGCAGCCGTTGGGGCGCTTCGCGCGGGAGCGCCTCTTCGGCCCGCTCGGCATGCACGAGACGATGTTCCTGCCGCCCGCCGGCCTCCGCTCCCGCATCGCACCGACCGAGGCCTGCACGCCGCTGGGCTGGCCCTGCGGCGCACCGGGCGGCGCCATGCTGCGCGGGACGGTGCACGACCCGACGGCGCGGCGGATGGGGGGCGTGGCCGGGCATGCCGGCCTGTTCTCGACGGCGGACGACCTGGGCCGCTTCGGCGCGATGCTGCTCGGACGCGGCCGCACCCCGGACAACACGGGCGCGGTACTCGCACCCGGCACCGTCGACCGGATGACCGCGCCCGCGACACCGCTGCATCTGGACGACCGGCGCGGCCTCGGCTGGGATATCGATTCGCGCTACTCGTCCGCCCGTGGCGACCGCTTTCCCGCCGGGCGCTCGTTCGGCCACACCGGCTTCACGGGCACGTCCATCTGGATCGATCCGGGGAGCGAGACGGTCGTGGTCTTCCTCTCGAACCGGGTTCATCCGGACGGGGGCGGAAACGTTGTCGCGCTGCGGAGACGGGTAGCGACCCTGGCAGCGGCCGCAGTGGGCGCCGGCAACGACTGATCGTCCACCGGTCCCCGCTTCAAAGGCGGTACAGCATCCAGTAGACCACCACGCCACTGATCGAGACGTAGATCCAGATCGGCAGCGTCCACCGCGCGATGGCCACATGCTGCTGGAAGCGCTCCCGCAACGCGCGCGTGACCGTGATCACCGCGAGGGGCACGGTAACGGCGGCCAGCACGGCGTGGGTGATCAGGACCGCGAAGTAGACGATCCGGATTGGACCCTCCCGCGTGAACGGCACCGATCCCACCTGCAGGTGATAGGTCACGTACGAGATCAGGAAGATCACGGACACGGTGACCGCGCCCAGCATGCAGGCGCGGTGACGGCCGATGCGGCCCGCGCGGATCGCGAGGTACCCGGCCGAGAGCAAGATGCCGGAGGTCGCATTCAACGTCGCGTTCAGGTGCGGAAGCCACGTCACATCCGGCATCGTGTCATCCCGATTCGGGCCGGGGCTACCGGCCTCGCCCGCCGGCCCGCTCACGCCATCCGTTCGATGAGCAGCGCACACCAGAGCACGGGCAGATAGACGAGCGAGCCGACGAACAGTGCGCGCGCACGTAACTCGGAACGTTGTCGCAGGAAAAGAACCGCCAGTAGCACGAACAGTAGTCCGATCAGCGCCGCCAGCGCCAGATAGGCCGTTCCCGCCAGTCCGACCAGCGCCGGCGCCAGGCTGACCGGCAACAACGCCGCGGCGTAGCCCAGCGCGTGGCGCGCCATCCGCCGGCCGCCCGGGTCGACCGCCGCCAGCAGCGGCAGACCGGCGCGGACATAGTCGTCACGGTAGAGCCATGACAAGGCGTGAAAGTGCGGCACCTGCCAGAAGAAGACAATGCCGAACAGTACAAGCGCTTCCATCCCGAGTGATCCGCGCGCCGCGGTCCACCCGATCACGGGCGGCAGAGCACCGGGTACGGCGCCGACGACGGTTGCCCAGTCGGTCCGGCGCTTGAGTGGAGTGTAGATCCAGACGTAGCTCAGCAGCGTCGCCAGGGCGACGGTCGCCGCGAGCGGATGCACGAGCAACGCCAGCTCAAGCAGGCCGGCAATGCCAAGTCCGGCGCCGAACACCCGCGCGTCGGACGGTGTCACGCGATTGGCCGGTATGGGACGCGCCCGGGTTCGCGCCATCCGCCGGTCGATGTCGCGCTCGTACACCTGATTCAGTGCGGCCGCGCTGCCCGCGACGAGCGCCGTCCCCAGAAGCAGGTGCAACGTCACCATCAGGTCGACGGGGCCCACCGTGCCCACCCAGTAACCGACACCGGCGGACGCAACCACCAGCGTGTTGAGCCGCGGTTTCGTCAGCTCCAGAAAATGGAGCGCGCGGCGAGGCGCGACGACGAGCGCCAGGGCGCCCATTCCGGACGTGCTCACGCAGGAGACTCCGACGTCGTTTGCACCTCCCGGCCGGGAGCCGGCGATACGGAGTGGCGATCCTCCATGACCTCGGCAAACCATCCGCGATGCACCCGCAGCGCCAGGACGACCGCCGTCACCAGCAGCAACGCGCCAACCGCCACGTGCGCCGTGTTGATCGCCACCTGCCGTTCGCTCAGCACCGTCCAGCCGCCAAGACCCACCTGTATCAGCACCAGCGCGCCGAGCAGCCTCGACGGCCGGGTCAGCTCCCCCCGCGCCCCGTGGCGGCGCAACACACGCGCGACGGTGACGAAGACGAGCACCGTTGTCAGCACGGCGCCGACCCGGTGCGCGTAGTGGATGGCAATCGCACCCGTCCACTCCGGTGGCACGATACCTCCGAAGACGAGTGGGAAGTCCGGAATCGCCAGTCCCGCGCCGGTGTGCCGCATGGTGGCCCCGGCCAGGATCTGCAGGTAGATGACGGCCGGCAGCATCAGCGCGAGCCGCGCCAGCCGCGGGTCCGTGGGTGGCGCCATCGCCGAAGCCGGCGGATTGCCGTAACGGTCACGCCATCCCGCCGACGTGAAGATCGCCAGGCTGACGATGAGCACGAAGAAGAGCTGCGCCAGGCTGGCGTGGCTGATCGAGATCGGCGCCGGCAGGAAATAGAGGACCGTGATGCCCCCGAGCACGCCCTGCACAATCACGGCGGCGAGCGCAATCCAGCCGAGGCGGCGCACCCACCGGCGCGGTTCTACCCATGACAACCAGACCGCGAGGCCGATGGTGAGCATTCCGACAACGCTGGCGATCAGTCGATGGCCATGCTCGTACAAGATCCCCCCCACCATGCTGGAGACGGGGAACGCGAACATGAAGTAGCCGTACGTGCTCGGCCAGTCCGGTACGGCAAGACCGGAACCCGTACTCGTCACCAGGCCGCCGGCCGTAATCAGCAGGAGCGCCGCCGCGGCCAGGAGCCGGGTGTACCGGTGGAGCCAGCGCAAGTCGTCGCGATCCCGCCAGCCGGCGTATCAGCCGGCGCTGAAGCTGAACGACAGCTCCGCCGTCGCGCCGTCACCGATGGTGATGCTCTGCGTCTGCGTCCCGAGCATCTCGTGCCACGCCTCGACCACGTAGTCGCCCGCGGGCAGGTTCGAAATGTCGAAGGTTCCATCCGAGCCGGTGGTGGCAAAGTACGGATGAGGCAGCACTCCTACGAACGCGTTCATCCAGCCGTGGACATCGCACTTGAAGGGCACCATCACCTCGACCTGATCGAAGGTCCGATCCATGGTCATCCCCTGGATCGGCTGCCCGGTGTTGAATTCCGCGTTCACCGCCGGCGTGGCGTGGATGTTGTGCAGGGTCGGATCCGAGTTGCGGATCGTCACCGTCTGGCCGACCTGCACGCCGAAGACGTGCGGCGTATAGCGGCAGCCCTGCTGATCGAGCAGGCGCGGCTCGCTGGGCGTCGGGTACGTCCCCGCGATGGCGTCTCCCGTCACGTGGACGAAGACGTTGCCAAGGCCGCCGCCATCGCCGACGGCGTAGTACTCGGTCTCGGTGTCCGTCGCTTCCATGACGCAAACCGGGTCGGAGTTCATCCGGATGGTCTCGGCCGGCGGGACGTCGCCCTCAAACATGATCGTGCCGGTGATGCGGCTGGTGCCCGTGGCTCCCGCCCCCGTGGCGCCCCCGCCTCCCCCTTCCGGGATGATCGACACCGGCGGCACGTCGGAACGGCGGCTGCACCCCACCGCCAGCACAATCGCCACCAGCGAAACGAGTGTCCAGAGTGTTCGCTGTCGCATCGAGCTTTCTCTCCTGGGATTTGTGGTTGTCCGGGAACGACGGAGCGCCTCCGCGACTGCGGAAGTTCCCGATACGTTCCCAACCTGACAAGTATACCGTTACCGATCCCTCCGGGTCATCCGGGGGACGGAGAACTCTCCACCTCGCGCAACTTTCGCAGGAGGCGATCCTCAATCCACTGCGGATCCCACCACTCCATCGGCGTCACGGGCCGGCCCTGCAGCAGCACCGCGAAGTGGAGATGATCCCCACCCGCGAGACCGGTCTGCCCGGTCAGGCCGATCGACTGATCCTGCGCCACCTCGTCTCCAACCGCAGCGTCAATCGATGACAGGTGGGCATAGAGCGACTGCAGACCCAGGCCGTGGTCAATGACGACGCAGTTGCCATAGATGCCGAGGTAGCCGGCATGGACGACCACGCCGGCGTTGGCCGCGTGGACCGGCGCGTTCGCGGTCGACGCCAGATCGAAGCCCAGATGCACCTGCTGATCCACCTCGTCGCCATCGTGAAGATAGGTGCGGTGATCGGCGAATCCCGACTCCACCTGCGAGTTCGCCAACTGGCGGAACGGTCCGTCCCAGAGGCGGCGCGGCGCGGTCTGCGCCGCCAGCGCGACCAGCGTCTCGCGGTTCTGCCGGCGCAGTTCCCGGTTGATGAACAGGTAGAGATCGAGCAGGTCGGCCGGCTCGGAGTCGCCGTCCACTTCCTCGTCCGCCAGTTCCGGCGCCGCCGCCGCCAGCGCGGGGACGACGCGCCGCAGGAACCCGTCCCCGACCGACAGACGCGCCCGGCGAAACTCGCGCCGAAAGATACGGTAATCGAACGATGCGCTCGCCTCGTTGCCGGCTGGGTCGCGCCCCCAGAGTTCGATCGGCGTGGCGAGGTCCTGATCGTGCAGAAGCGCGAAGAACGCCACCCGCAGATCGGCCGGACCGTCGACCCCGACGGCGGAAAGCCGGTAACCGGGATACTCGCGATCGCCCACCCGGACCCCGGACTCCGCATCGTCAGGGGTTGCGCGGTAAACCACCAGCTCCGAACCGCCGTGGGTGATGTAGTGGAAGGTGGAAACCGGCGCCAGCCGCGGCGGGGCGAAACGAACGGTCACATCCGCCGACACCTCGCTCGTCCGCTCGCGCAGACCGTAGAGAACCGGACGGGTCGCGGTTACAACGACCCGGGCCGGGCCAGGAACGAGATCGGGGTGGGACTCGCGATCGATGGTCCGGCTGATGCGAAGCCGGGTCTCGGTGTCCATTTCGACCGCCGTCTGCCCCGCCCCGCCCGCCGTTCCGTCGAGCGAGAAAAGCGGATGGACCGCCCCGTTCTGCTCGACGTATGCGTCGAGCGCCACGAACTCCGCGCCGGGCGCATCGGCCGTCGCGACGAAGGAGGCGGTCCGGCCGATGTACGCCTCCGGCTGCACGATCGCGAGCGCCGGACCCTCCGCCCGTCCCGCCGACACCCAGGCGGTGACCGCGCCGCCGATCAACAGCCCCACCACCAGTGCGCCAACCGCGAGCCGAATCATCGCTCCAATGATAGCGCCCGCATCGGATATACTGACAATCGGTCGGGAAAACTGCGTAGCGCTGAGGTCCATGCCATGAGTTTGTGTTCACATCCCAGCAGTGTCGCGGGCGTCGTCCGCATCACCGCCGTCGCCTTCGCCATCCTTGGCTTCGCGGCCTCGGCCGCCGCCCAAGGCAATGGGCGCGTGAACGGCCGGGTGCTGGACGAAGAAGGAAACCCTCTTCGGGGCGTCCGGGTCACCGCCGCCAATCCGGAATCCAATCCGTCGGAGTTCGAGTCCGAGACGAGCGAAGATGGACGCTATTCGGTGCTTGGACTGATCAGCGGCCAATGGCGTTTTCGGGCCGAGTGCGCGGACGCCTGCGCCGAGGCCAATGGCGCCCCGTACGGGTACCAGCCCTCCGAGGGAGTGTCGCCGGTCCGTCAGTCGGGCAATTCGCCGCTCGACTTCGCGTTGCGCCGGATCCGCCACCCGATCGCGGAGCTGCTGGGGGAAGAGGCGACCGCGGGTGTCGACCTAGAGGCGGTGGAGGCGTCGGTGAACGCGGCGGACGACGCGTTCAGGAGCGGTGACTTCGAGGCGGCGGCCAGCGGGTACGAGGCGGCGTTGAACGACCTGCCGCAGTGGACAGCGCTTGCACTGCGCCTCGGCAACGCCCACTCCAGAACGGCAAACCACGAGGCGGCGGTTGCCGCCTACGATCGGGCGCTGGAACTCGAACCTGACAATCAGGAGGCCCTCCAGGCCCGCGCCCGGGTCCGGATGGCCGCCGGCACCGCCACCGACGAAGACAGGCAGATGCTCGAGGCGGCAGCGTCCAGCCTGAGTGCCTCTCGCGAGGATCTCTACAATCAGGGCGAGCTGGCGTTCGCACGCGGCGACACGACGGAAGCGGCGGAGTGGTACGAAAAAGCGATCGCCGTCGACGGCAACTGGGCCCCGCCGCTCTTCAAGCGCGCTCTGGTCGCGCTCAATGAGGGTGACATCGCGGCCGCGAAGGAGTATTTCCAGCGTGTCGTCGACGTTGACCCCGACTCGACCGAGGGGACACAGGCGCAGGCGACGCTCTCTGCTCTCCCGTAACCCGACGCGGCAGCCCGGTGCACCATATCCGGTCGGTCGGCGTCCTGGGCGCGGGAGTGATGGGGACGCAGATCGCAGCCCATGCCGCCAACGCCGGTCTTCCCGTCCTCCTGCTCGATCTCGATGAAACGACCGCCCGGGACGGGCTCGCGCGCGCGCGAAGGCTGAGGCCTGACCCCTTCTTCACGCGCGACGCGTCTCGCCTGATCACGACCGGTGGTTTCGATATCCACCTCGACCGGCTCGCCGACTGCGACTGGATCGTAGAAGCCGTCGTCGAGCGGCTCGACATCAAGCAGGCGCTGCTCGCCAAGGTAGAGCCGCTTCGGGCGGACGGTGCGATCGTCAGCTCGAACACGTCGGGTATCCCGATCGCGAACATCGCGGAGGGTCGGGGGGAGGCGTTCCGGCGGCACTGGCTTGGGACCCACTTCTTCAACCCGCCCCGCTATCTGCCGCTGCTCGAGGTGATCCCGACCGGCGACACCGACCCGGCGGTCGTGGCGACGATTTCCCGGTTCGGCGATCACGTCCTGGGCAAGGGCGTAGTCGTCGCGAAGGACACGCCCAACTTCATCGGCAACCGGATCGGGCTGTACGGCGTGATGCGCGTCTTCGAGCAGATCGGCCGCTACACGATCGAGGAAATGGACGCGATCACCGGCCCGGCGATTGGGCGGCCGAAGTCGGCGACGTTCCGGACGATGGATGTCGCCGGTCTCGACATCCTGGCCCATGTGTCCGCCAACCTGGCCGGGCAACTGACCGACGAGGCGGAGCGCGCGGCATTTGCGCTGCCGCCGGTTGTCGCCGGGCTGGTGGAGCGGGGCTGGATTGGCGCGAAGGCGGGCCGCGGCTTCTACATGAAGCGGCCGAAGGCGGAAGGCGGCGCGATCACGACGCTCGAACCGGAAACGATGGAGTACCGGGAGAGGCAGACGCCGCGCCTCCCGGCCCTCGACGCGGCCGCCTCGATCGAATCGGTTGGCGAGCGCGTCCGCACACTGTTCCTGGGTAACGATCGCGTCGGCAGATTCCTGCGGGCGACGCTCGCGCCGATGCTGGTCTACGCAGCGCGCGTCGCGCCGGATATCGCGCACTCGATCGACGATGTCGACCGGGCAATGCGGTGGGGCTTCGGCTGGGAACTGGGCCCGTTCGAGTTGTGGGACGCGATTGGCGTCGACGCGGTGCTCGAGGCCGCTGGCGCAAGCGACAATCCTCCTCCGCTGGTGGCGGAGCGCCGCCGCGGCTCGGCTCCGGACGGGGCGATCCGCTTCCGTGAGGGCGCCGTGCCGCCTGCCGCGGCGGACCTGCAGATCCTCCGGCGCGCGAAGGAGGCGCGCCCTCCGGTACGCCGGAATCCGGGCGCCAGTCTGATCGACCTCGGTGACGGCGTACTGGCAGTTGAATTCCACTCGAAGATGAACACCATCGGCGGCGACACGCTCGCCATGCTGTCGGCGGGAGTGGCGGAAGCGGAGCGGAACTTCGAGGCGCTCGTCATCGGCAACGATGCGCCGGCCTTCTCGGCCGGCGCAAACCTCATGCTCGCCCTCCTCGAGGCCCAGGAAGAAAACTGGGACGAGCTCGACCTGATGATCCGGACCTTCCAGTCGACGGTCGTCAGCCTGCGCGACGCGGCCGTGCCGGTGGTCGCCGCGCCCGCCGGACTGACCCTCGGCGGCGGTTGCGAAGTCACGTTGCACAGCGACCGGGTGCAGGCGGCGGCCGAGACCTACCTGGGCCAGGTGGAGGTAGGCGCCGGGTTGATCCCGGCCGCCGGCGGGACCAAGGAGCTGCTCGTCCGGTTCACGGAGCGCGTGCCGCCCGGTGGGGATCCGCTGCCGCAGGTGCGGCGCGCATTCGAGTTGATCGGCTTCGGCACGGTGTCCACCAGCGCCCCGCACGCGCAGCGGCTCGGTCTGATGCGCGAAACCGACGGCGTCACGATGAACCGCGAGCGCCTGATGGCGGACGCCAAACGCGTGGCGCTCGGCCTGACCCACGCCGGATACCATTCGCCGCCTCCGCGGACGACCATTCCGGTCGGGGGCGCCGGCGTCCGTGCGGCGCTCGACCTGGGCGTCCACATCGCCTGGCGCGCCGGTTACATCAGTGACCACGACGCGAAGATCGGCCGACTGATCGCCCGGATCCTGGCCGGCGGCGAAGTGCCGCATCCGACGACGGTGACCGAGCAGTACCTGCTCGACCTCGAGCGGGAGGCGTTTCTCAGTCTGCTGGGCGAGCCCAGGACACAGGAGCGGATGGCGCATATCCTGAAGACAGGCAAGCCGCTCAGGAACTGACGGCGGGCGAAGGACCGATGATCATCGATCGCGGCGCCGGCACGCCGCTCGTGCTGGTCCCGGGGATTCAGGGCCGCTGGGAGTGGATGGCCCCCGCCGTGGACGCGCTCGCGTCCCGCGTCCGGGTGTTGACCGGATCGCTGCCGGGAGACACCGGCGCGACCCACACGATCGAGCCGGCGCTCGGCTTCGACAGCCATACGGCCTGGCTCGATGCGCTGCTCGACGGGGCCGGTGTCGCGCGCGCCGCACTCTGCGGCGTGTCATTCGGCGGGTGGATCGCCCTTCACTACGCGGCCGCCCGCCCGGAACGGGTGTCGAGCCTGACGCTCGCCTCCACCCCCGCCCCGGACTGGCGGCCCGGCTGCCGCGTCGAGTGGTACCTGCGCGCACCGCGCCTGCTCTCGCCGGTCTTCGCCCTGACCTCGCCGGTGCGCCTCTATCCCGAGGTCGCGATCGCATTCCCGCACGTCGTGGATCGCGCCCGGTTTGCGGCGGGTCACCTCTACCGCGTGACCCGCCACGCGATGTCGCCGGTGCGGATGGCCCAAAGGATGCGGTTGGCCGCCACCGTCGACTTCCTGGCCGATTGCCGGCGCGTGCGGGCGCCGGTGCAGGTGGTTACCGGCGCGGCGGGGCTCGACCGGGTGGTGGCGGTCGAGAGCACGCGGGCGTACCTCGACGCCATCCCGGGAGCGCAGTACCATGAGATCGAGCGGACTGGCCACATCGGGCTCGTGACACGGCCCGAGCGGTTTGCCGGCGTCGTGGCGGCGTTTGCCTGCGACGCGGCGGCGCCCGCTGCCGCCGTGCCGGCCGCAGCGCATGCGTGAACGGAGCAGATCATGAGAGAGGCCGTCATCGCTTCCGCGGTCCGGACCCCTGCCGGCAAGGCGCCGAAGGGCGCGCTTCGCAACGCCCGGCCGGACGAGCTGGCCGCCACCGCCATCCGCGCGGCGCTCCACCGCGCGGGCGCGATGGACCCGGCGGCAGTGGACGACGTGATCCTGGGCTGCGCCATGCCCGAGGCGGAACAGGGAATGAACGTCGCCCGCATCGCGAGCCTGCGCGCCGGGATTCCGGTGGAGGCCTCCGCGGTGACGATCAACCGGTTCTGCTCGTCAGGCTTGCAGGCAATTGCCTTCGCGGCGGAACGGATCCTGGCCGGCACGGCCGAGACAATTGTCGCCGGCGGCACCGAGTCGATGAGTTTGGTGCCGATGGTGGGACACAAGTTCGTGCCGAATCCGGCACTCGTGCAGCACTATCCCGACGTCTACCTCAGCACCGGCCTCGTGGCGGAAAACCACGCGCACGAGTCTTCCATCACGCGCGAGGAGCAGGACGCCTTCGCGTTCCGAAGCCACCAGCGCGCCCTCGCCGCCCGGGAGGCAGGAAGGTTCGACGACGAGCTCGTGGCGGTCACCGTCCAGCGCGCCGAGGCGTCGAACGGGTCCGGTAGCGGTAACGGCGCCGTCCCGACGGTTCGGGATCTCGTGGTCAGCGCCGACGAGGGGCCGCGCGCCGATACGTCGATCGAGAAACTGGGGTTGTTGCGGCCGGCCTTCAAAGTGCATGGATCGGTCACCGCCGGCAACTCGTCGCAGATGAGCGACGGCGCCGCCGCCGCGGTGGTGACGACGGCGGAGCGCGCGGTGAAGCTGGGACTGCAGCCGCTTGCGCGGTTCGTCACCTACACCACGGCGGGGGTCAAGCCGGAGCTGTTCGGACTGGGCCCGGTGCCGGCAATGCAGAAGGCGCTGCGGCTGGCGAACCTGACGATCGACGACATCGATCTCGTGGAGCTGAACGAGGCGTTTGCGGCCCAGGTGCTCGCCTGCCTCCGCGAGTTCCCCATTGATCCGGAGCGGCTGAACGTCAACGGCGGGGCGATTGCGCTCGGCCACCCGCTCGGCTGCACGGGTGCGAAACTGGCAGCCACGCTGCTGCACGAGCTGCGGCGGCGCAACGGACGCTATGGGATGGTGACGATGTGCGTCGGCGGCGGGATGGGCGCAGCCGGGATCTTCGAGCGGCTCTGATCCTGGATGGCGCCCGAACGCAGGGTGCGGACAGAGGGAGCGGAAAGATGACGACGCTGACGGCAACCGAGTCGGCAACGCGCGGCGGGGCCTGGCTTCTCGACGAGACGCAGCCCGATGCCGTGGTGACGCCGGAACGGATGACCGCGGAGCACCACCTGATTCGCCAGACCGCCGACGAGTTTGCCGCCGCGGCGGCCGCGCAGAACGATCAGCTCGAGACGAAGGACTGGGACCTGGCGCGCCGGCTCGTGCAGCAGGCAGGCGAGCTGGGATTGCTCGGCACCGACGTGCCGGAAGGCTACGGCGGCCTCGCCCTCGACAAGGTGAGCTCGGCAATCATCGGGGCCTCGATCGGACGGTCCGGATCGTTCGGAGCGACGTTCGGCGCGCACACGGGACTTGCCATTCTTCCGATCGTGATGTTCGGCACCGAGACGCAGAAACAGCGTTACCTGCCACCGCTCGTCAACGGCGAACTCGTGGGCGCCTACTGCCTGAGTGAGACCGGGTCCGGCTCCGACGCGCTCGGCGCGCGGGCGCGGGCGACGCGGCAGGCGGACGGCTCGTTCGTCCTGAACGGCGAGAAGATGTGGATTACCAACGGCGGCTTCGCCGATCTCTACATCGTTTTCGCCAAGGTGGACGGCGAACAGTTCACCGCCTTCATCGTCGAGCGCGGCTTCGACGGCGTGACGTGCGGCAAGGAAGAGCACAAGATGGGCCTGCACGGCTCGTCGACCACTCCGCTGGTATTGCAGGACGTCCGGGTGCCCGCCGACAACCTGCTCGGCGAGGTGGGCAAGGGCCACCGCGTCGCCTTCAACGTTCTGAACTACGGCCGCTTCAAGCTGGGCGCCCTCGCTGGCGGTGGCGCCGCCGGCGCCATCGGCGAGTCGGCCCGCTACGCGGCGAGCCGCCGGCAGTTCGGCCAGCCGATCGCCAGGTTCGGGGCGATCAAGCACAAGCTGGGCGAGATGGTGGCCCGAACCTACGCCGTCGAGTCGATGGTGTTCCGGACCGCCGGCCTGATCGACGCCGCGCTTGCCGGCGCCGACGACGATGATGCAGGCGCGCTGCTCGCGGCGCTCGAGGAGTTCGCCGTCGAGTCGTCCATCCTGAAGGTGGCGGGCAGCGAGGCGCTGCACTACGTGCTCGACGAGAACGTGCAGATCCATGGCGGCAACGGCTTCGTCCGGGACTATCCCGCCGAACGCCACTACCGCGACTCGCGGGTCAACCGGATCTTCGAGGGCACGAACGAAATCAACCGCCTGCTCATCCCCGGGATGCTGATCCGGCGGGCCGTCAAGGGCGGGCTGCCGCTGATCGACGCGGCGCGGCAGGTGCAGGACGATCTGCTCACCCTCGCGCCGGCCATGCCGGCGGACGACGCGCCGCTCGACGCCCCAGCGGCGGCGGTTGGCATGTTCCGCAGGGTAGCGCTGGCCATCGTGGGCCTGGCGCTCCAGACCCATGGCGACCGGCTGAACGATGAGCAGGAGGTGCTCTCGCTCGCGGCCGACATCATCATCGATACGTATGCAGCGGACAGCGTCGTGCAGCGGGCGCGGGCGGCGGCCGCGGGAGGCCTGCCCGGCGCCGATCTGCAGGCGGATGCCGCCACCGTCTACGTCAACGACGCGGCGATGCGGATCGACATGGCGGCGCGCGCGGCGCTGGCCGCGATGGCGGAGGGCGACACGCTGAGGACGCATCTGGCAGCGCTGCGCCGTCTGCTGAAGGTAACCCCGGTCAACGCGGTCACGATCCGGCGCCGCCTGGCGGACGCGGCGGTGGAGCGTGGCGCCTATCCCCTCTAGAATCCCGCGGGTGGAAGCGATGATACTGACGCGGATGCGGATGCGAGTCCTGCTTGCGGCGGCCCTGGCGGCGGCGGCGTGCAGTCCACCCCCGCCCGACGAGGGGGACTACGTGCAGCGTCTCCTCGAGGATCGAGCATTCAAGGACGATTTCTTCAGGAACGGCGCCGACTCGCCCGTGCCTCTCGACCGGCGGTCGTGGATGGTGCCTCTCCGCTACTACGAACCGGATGCCGAATACCGCGTCCCTGCCAATCTCGTCCTGGCGGAGGATCCGCAGATGGTGGAGATCCCGACGTCGACCGGCCTCATCCGGCCGCTGGAGCATGTCGGCCACCTGGAGTTCATGCTCAAGGGCGAACAGTACCGGCTGGACGCGCTCGTGGGCGAGGGCGACGCCGCCCTGTTCGTGCCGTTCCGCGACGAGACGAGCCGCACCGAGACGTATGCCGCGGGACGCTACCTCGACCTGCCGTTCTCCTCCACCGGCGTGTACGACCTGGACTTCAACCGCGCCTACCATCCCACCTGCTACTTCGACGAACAGTTCGACTGCCCCTTCCCGCCGCCCCAGAACCGCCTGCCGATTCCGATTCCGGCCGGCGAGAAACTGCCGCCGGAAGACCAACGCCGGCTGCCGTGAACCTTCTCGGCGTCATCTTCGACTTCGACGGCGTCCTCGCCGATACCGAACCACTGCACCTGCGGGCGTTTCAGGCGGCGCTTGCGGGTGGGCCGATGACGCTCACCGACGAGGCGTACTGGGAGCGCTACCTCGGTCTCGACGACTCCGGACTGTTCGCGGCGGTGGCGCGGGATCAGCACGCGCCGCTCGATGCGGACGCCGCGGCGCGGCTCGCGGCGGCGAAGGCGGACCACTTCGCGACCCTGGTGGCGAAGGTGGACGTGGTGTACCCGGCGGCGCGGCGGTGCGTCGAAGGACTGGCGGCGGACGGCATCGCCCTGGCGGTCGCCTCCGGCGCGCTGCACGACGAGATCGACGCCATCCTCGTGCGGGCCGGACTGCGGCAGCACTTCGCGGCGGTGGTGGCGGCGGACGATGTGGCGGCAAGCAAGCCCGCGCCCGATACGTACGCGCGCGCCGTCGAGCGGCTCTGCGCCACGCTCGGCCGTGTCCCGGCGGCTGCCGGTTTCGTGGCCGTCGAGGATTCGCGCTGGGGGATCGAATCGGCCACCGCCGCCGGGCTACCGTGCGTTGGCGTGACCACCAGCTACGGGGCCGAGGCCCTGCCCGGCGCGATAGCGGTGATCTCCAGCCTCGACGAACTCCACCGTGGCATGCTCGACGCAATCGCTACTACACTGAGGTGACGATGGTCTCGGACGATTTCATCCGCCGGTTCACGGAGATCGTCAAGTCGCCCGCACCGGATCTCGCGCCCGCGGCGTTCATGATTGCGCGCCTCGAGTACCCGCGGCTCGACATCTCTTCTTACCTGGGCGAACTGGACCGGATGGGCGAAGAGGCAGCAGCGCGTGTCGCGGCGCTCGGCCAGGAAGCCGACCCGATGCGACGGGTCACCGAGATCAGCCGTTACCTCTTCGACGACCAGGGTTTCGCGGGGAACCGCGCGCATTACGATGATCCCCGCAACAGCTTTCTGAACAACGTCCTCGATCGCCGCACGGGGATTCCGATCACGCTGGCGCTGGTCTATATCGAGGTGTCGCGGCGCGCCGGAGTCCGGGTGGACGGTGTCAACTTTCCGGGGCACTTCCTGCTGAGGGCGCCGGCCCGGCCGAGGGTGCTGGGCGGCACCGGCACGCCGGTCATCGTCGATCCGTTCCATGGCGGCGCGATCCTCTCGGAGGTGGACTGCGAATCGCTACTGCACAAGTACGCCGGCAACGACGCCGCGTTCGATCAGCGGCTCCTCGCCCGGGCGACCAAGCAGGAAATCCTGGTGCGGATGCTGGTCAACCTGAAGCATCTCTACGTCGGGATGCGCTCGTTCCCGCAAGCACATGCGATCACGAGGCTCTTGCTTGGAATCGACCCTTCCGCCACGACCGAGTTGCGCGACCGGGGGCTGCTTGCCTATCACCTGCACGACTACGCGGCGGCGCTGCGCGATCTGGAAGCGTATCTGCGGGTCGCGTCGCGGCTCGCGCCGGACGCACGGGATTCTGACAGCGACGAGGACGACGAGGACGACGAATCCGGCGGGAGCGGCGAGCACGCCGAGATCTGGGAGCATGTCAAGATGCTCCGCCGCCGCGTCGCCAGCCTCAACTAGCGCGGCATCCTCATGCTGGTGCGCCGGGCGAGGTTCGGGTATAACCACCGGATGCTGCTGCGAGCCATCGTTGTCGCATCCTGCGGCCTGGCGTTCGCCGCCAGCGCCGCACACGCACAGGTGGGCGGCAATCTGGCCGCCGGACCGCCGCTGGACATTCATCTGGAGATCGCGACGGGCCCCGACGGCCCGCTGCTCTCTCCCAGGGCGTTTGACCTGGTAACGGGCGAGTACTACCGGTTGAACGTCGCGAGCGACGGGGAGGAGATGTGGCGGATCGAGGTGGACGAGCTGCTGCGGAACTCGCACCTGCGCATCGTCACCATCAGTGGGATCGAGGTGCATCTGCAAGCACTGGCGTTCCGCGCCATCGAATTCGACGTCGCCGGCGCCGCCCAGTTCAGCTTTACGCCGATTCGCACCGGCACGTTCGAATTCACCGTCGGCGACGTCCCGTCGGTCATCCGCCGGCGCGCGGACGGCGGGCGGACGGCAACTGGAACATTCACCGTCGAATAGCCTTCGGCGCGCCAAGGGCGCTGCCGCCATCATGCGCTTCTACGACGAATTCGCGGAATGGTGGCCGCTCGTCGAGGATCCGGAAACCGCCTATGCCGTGGAGGCAGGCATCTATGGCGATCTGCTTGCCGAGGCGTGCGACGGGCCGGTCGAGTCCCTGCTGGAACTTGGTTGCGGCGGCGGCAACAACGCCCTGCACATGAAGCGGCGGTTTTCCCATCTGCTCCTCACCGACATCTCCGAGAGCATGCTGGCCGTCAGCCGCGCTCTCAACCCCGAGTGCGAGCATCGGCTGGGCGACATGCGCACGCTACGCGTGGGCCGGACCTTCGATGCCGTGTTTGTCCACGACGCCGTCTGTTACATGACGACAGAGCGCGATCTGCGGCGCGCGATGGAAACCGCGTGGGTCCACTGCCGGCCGGGCGGCGCCGTGCTGTTCGCGCCCGACTACGTGCGCGAGAAATTTCCGGGCCCGCTGACGGATCATGGGGGCTGCGACGAGGCCGCGTCTTCGGACGCTGCCGGCCTCTGCGCGCGCGGTCTGCGCTACCTCGAATGGGTCTGGGATCCCGACCCGAGCGACACCGAGTACGTCGCCGATTACGCCCTGCTGCTGCGCGATCGTGATGGCTCCATGCGCGTGGAGCACGACCGCCACGTCGAGGGGCTGTTTCCCCGCCAGTGCTGGCTGGATCTACTGAACGAGGTCGGTTTCGAGGCCCGCAACGTCCCGTTCAGTCACCCCGACGTCGAGCCGGGCCGCCACGAGTTGTTCGTCGGACGCCGCCCCTGAGCGACCGGTCGTAGCGGCAGACGTGTCGTTCCCGCCGGCATGGGTCGTTCCCGCACCCAACGGGGCTGCCGGCCACGCGATCAGGGGTCGGCAGGCCGCGCCGTCACGGACGCCGTGTAGATGAAATCGCCGAATTCCGAGGCGTCGTCGTTGGCCGCGTTCGCAGCCGCGTGGAATACGACCGCCGCCGCGTCGGGGCGCGACGGCGCGCGCCACTCGACGGTCCAGGTGGCCGTTTCCGGACCCGTGAGCGCGGTTCCCGGCTCCGTGTGCTGGGCGTACGTCACGCCGTCCACTGCCGTCACCGCCTGAACGCGCTCGTCGCCGCGCAGGGCGTGCAAGGTCCCCGCCGGTCCGCCGGCGCCGTCCCCCTCGCTGACCCGAGCCGCCACCTGGAAGCCGGCTCGACCCATTCCGGCGTGCTCCAGCAGGATCGTGACACGGTAGGTCGCCGATGGGTCGAAGGTCTCCGGGACGCCGCTCAACGTGAGCATGCCGCCAGGCGCATCGAGTGTGTTCTCGAAGTGGCAGGCGTGGCAGGTCTCGCCGCCGAAGCCACCCACCTGGGCCGGCGGCGGCCCTTCGACGTAAGCCGCCTCCGGCAGCACGGTAGCGGCCAGCAGCGCCGCCGTCAGGGCGCCGACCGAGGCAGCGGTGCGCCAACCAGACAAGTGCTTCCGCGTTACGGCACCACGCGCGCGCGACCGATGTAATTCGTGTCGGTGCCGAACCAGATCTCGCGCGTCGGCGGGTGGTAGTACATGTGGCGCACGGTTCCGCCCCCGCTCGCGATCTCGGTCATGGCGAAGAACTCTTCCGTCGCCGGGTCGAATCCGACGAAACGGTTGGGCTCGGTCCCCGACTCCACGAAGTAGAGCCGGTCCTCGGCGTCGACGGCCATCCCGTAGGGCCGGGCCTCCGCCCCGCCCGGGACCGGCCACTCCCGCGCGTCGCCGGTCGCCGGATCGAAACGGCCGAGGAATCCACCCATGTAGTCGACGTACCAGAGGTGCCCGCGCGTCGTCACGGCCAGGCGGCGCGGCCGGGTCTCCGCCCGCGGCAGCTCGAACTCCTCAAGCTCCATCGTCTCCGGGTCGACGGTTGCCAGCACGTTGGTACCGAACTGGCAGAACCACGCGCGGTTGTTGGCGTCGACCACGATGCCGTAGGGACGCCGCCCGTTGCCTTCGATGGGGATGAGCTCGACGGTGCCGGTCTGCGTGCCCAGCTTGCCCACGAAGCTGCCCCCCTGCACCGAGAACCAGATGTCGCCGTTGTGGTCGAAGGTGAGCGTGTGCGGATCCCGCGCATCCGGATTCGGCATCATGAACTTCTCGATGTCGCCGTTCTCCGGATCGAGCCGGCCGATGTGCATCGCCCGGTTGCCCGCGTACCACACGAACCCGTCCCCGTCGACGATCAGGTTGTGCGGCCCGGTGCCCGGCTCAAGCTCGTAGCGCCGGAAATCGCCCGTCGCCGGGTCGAGGTAGGCCAGGTAGTCGCCGCGCTGCCCGACGAACCATACGCGTCCCTGGCCGTCGACGTAGGGGTCGCGCGGCCGCGTGTTCTCCCACGGCACCATCCACTCGGTGATCTCGATGTCCTCGGCGGCGGCCGGAGCCGCGCCGAGCGTCCCGAACGTCCCGAACGCGACAAGCGCCGCGAGCAGTGTCGAGATTCCGTTTCTCATCGTCAAGCCTCCCCTCGTGGTCCGCCCCTGATGACCCTGCGGGGCGCCGGCGCGTTTACCGGCGCGTCAGTGACCCATCGCGTAGACCAGAACGTTGATTCCCAAGGAATAGCCGTCGGGCGCAAAGGCCTCGAAGAAGCGAGGGTCGTCCGCTTCGCGCTCCCAGGAGTCCTGAATGTCGGTATTGTGCGTCATCGCCACCATGATGCGCTCGCGTTCGTCGAATATGACTCGGAAGTGCGGCTCCTCGCTGTCGATGCCGCGCTCGGACGTACCTCCTCCGGAGCGTATCCAGAAGCTGATGTTGGCGATCTGCGGCACTTCCCAGATCTGGAACATGGTGCGGAACAGCGCGTGCTCGATCGGCAGGTCGACAATCGGATACTGCCCCTCCGGCAGCACCTTGCGGATCTGGGTCACCCACTGATCCCACTCCCAGCTTCCCCAGAAGTCGTCGACCCACAGGAAGCCGCCCTTCAGCAGGTACTCGCGCAGGCGGGCGGCGTCCTCGTTGGAGAGCACCATCGAGCCGACGGCCGAGGCGATGATGAAGGGGCAGCCGAACAGCGTGTCGTCAGTGACCGGGACCACCCAGTGGATGGGCTCGTCCTCGGCGTCGAAGTTGACGCTCGTGGTCGACATTTCCGACAGCCGGATCATGAAGTTGATGTCCGCAAAGGGGTAGTCGGTCGACCAGCGGCCCATGCCGCGCCCGGAGTACTCGCTGGAGTACATGAGCCGGCAGAACGAGAATCCGGCGTCGCGCTGCTCGGGGGGACGGATGCGGGGCGGATATCGGGTTCGCCAGCCCCACTGGGCGAATGCGACGCCCGCGACGAGGGCAAGGATGACGGTGAGCGCCGTGGCCACGACCGCCGGCCGCTTCATCGGGCCATTGTGCCACAGCCTGGGGCAGCGCCAGAACTCCGCACGCGCCGGGAATTGCGCCGGGCCGGGAGTAAGATCGTTGGTGCATGCCGGAAGTCTGGACCGTAGCGGTGGTAGCGCTCGCCGCATGGGTCGCCTACGACGTCGTTCAGCGGAAGGATGCGATCGTCCGCAACTTCCCCGTCATCGGACGCTTCCACTTCTGGCTCGAGGCCGCAGGCTCCGGGTTGAGTCGGTACCTCGGTACCAACCGCGGCAACGAGCAGCCGTTCAGCCGCGGCCAGCGCCGCTGGGTATACGCCTCATCGAAGGGTGGGAACGCCTGTTTCGGGTCCGGTTCGGACAACGAGATGGAGGCGGCGCCAAACTACCTGGTGATCAAGCACCAGGCCTTTCCCCTCAGCCGCTGCGCGCCTGGAGAGGAGGGCTACGATCCCGACCATCGACTGCCCTGCGCCAAGGTCCTCGGGGCAGCGCGCGGGCGCGCCCGGGCCTTCCGGCCCGCGTCGGTCGTCAACGTTTCGGGAATGAGCTTCGGGGCTCTCAGTGGCCGCGCCGTCGAGGCTCTCAACCGCGGCGCGAAGCTGGCAGGCTGCCTGCACAACACCGGGGAGGGCGGCATCTCGCCGTACCACCGCAACGGCGGGGAGATTGTCTGGCAAATCGGCACCGGCTACTTCGGATGCCGGGACGCCGGCGGCCGGTTCAGCATGGAGCGGCTGAAGGAGTGCCTGGCGCAGAACCCGCACGTGCGAGCGATCGAGATCAAGCTCAGTCAGGGCGGCAAGCCGGGCATGGGCGGGCTGCTGCCCCGTGCGAAGATCACCCCGGAGATCGCCAGCACCCACGGCATTTCCCTGGACCGTGACTGCGCCACCCCGGCCTCGCATACGGCGTTTCGCGGCGCCGACGGCCTGCTGGACTTCGTGGAGGCCATCGCGGCCGAGACGGGGCTGCCGGTCGGCATCAAGTCGGCGGTCGGCGAGTCGGCGTTCTGGCACGACCTGGCGCGCCTGATGGCGGCCGGCGACCGCGGTGTCGATTTTGTCACCGTCGACGGCGGCGAGGGCGGCACGGGCGCGGGCCCTCTCGTCTTCAACGACCACGTCGCGCTGCCCTTCAAGATCGGCTTCGCGCGGGTCCACCGGATCTTTGTGGAGCACGAAGTGCACGAGCGCGTCGTCTTCGTCGGCTCGGGCAAGCTCGGGTTCCCCGAGGCCGCACTGTTCGCGTTCGGCCTGGGTGTCGACATGATCGCCGTGGGACGCGAGGCCCTGCTCGCGATCGGCTGCATCCAGGCCCGGAAGTGCCACACGAACCGCTGCCCGACCGGGATCACCACGCAGAATCGCTGGCTCGGCCGCGGCCTCGATCCCACGCTGAAGTCGGTCCGGCTGGCCAACTACGTCGTGAACCTGCGAAGGGAGCTGACCGCATTGAGCCACGCGTGCGGCGTCGTGCACCCGGCCCTGGTCACAGCCGACCAGCTCGAGCTGCTCGACGGCCGTTTCGGCGCCCGGACCGTGAGCGACGTCTTCGAGTATGGCGCCGGATTCGGTCTGCCGAGCGCAAGCGATTGCGCCGGGATCACGCAGCTCATGAAACGCGCCGCGCCTGAGGATCCGTCGAAGTCGAGATACGAATAGGCTTTTTCCGGACGCCGAGCCGGGAGAGAGCCCCAAGCAACGTGTCGGCGCGCGCCGCCGCCGGAGTCACCATGGATTCGGTCGTCGTCCACTACCAGGAGATCGCGCTCAAGGGACGCAACCGTCCCTGGTTCATCGATCGCCTCGTTAACAACCTGCGCGAGGCCACGGCTGACCTCGACGTCACGCGGGTGCGCGCGCTGATGGGGCGAATCGAAGTGACGCTCGGTCCGTCGGCCGATTGGCCGGAACTGCGCGTGCGGCTCGGCAACGTCTTCGGCGTCGCCAACTTTGCACGAGCCGGTACGTCGGGGCGCGATGTCGATGAGATCGCCGCCGCCATCCTGCAGTGCATCGAGACGGATCCGGATGCGGCGGGCGCGGCGGCGACGGCCGGCGACACAACGGCGGCGGGCGCCGCCTCGCGGGACGTCCCGGCGGGCAGCACCACGTTCCGGGTCCGTGCCAGCCGCGCCGACAAGACCTATCCGCTCACATCGCCCGAGATCGAACGGCAAGTGGGCGGCCGCATCCGGCAGTCCCTCGGCTGGCGCGTCGACCTCGAGCGACCCGACGTCGCGATTGGCGTCGAGGTGCTGCCGGATCGCATCTTCCACACGGTGGGCAAGGAGCCCGGGCCGGGGGGGCTGCCTACCGGCGTGAGCGGAGCGGTCGTATGCCTGCTCTCGGGCGGCATCGACTCGCCGGTGGCTGCCTACCGGCTGATGAAACGGGGCTGCCGGGTCCGTTTCGTCCACTTCCATGCGTACCCGATCCTGTCGCGCGCCTCACTCGACAAGGCGCGCGAACTCGTTGACCTGCTGACCCGCCAGCAGTTGCAGTCACGGCTGTATGCGGTGCCGTTCGGCGAGATTCAGCAGCAGGTCGTGCTGACGGCGCCGCCGCCGCTCCGCGTCGTCCTGTACCGGCGGCTGATGATGCGGATCGCCGAGCGCATCGCCGCGTCGTGCGACGCGAAGGCCCTCGTCACGGGCGAGGCGGTCGGACAGGTGGCGTCGCAGACGCTCGATAACCTCGCGGTGATCAACGACGTGGTCACCCTGCCGGTGCTGCGCCCGCTGGTCGGCTCCGACAAGCAGGAGATCGTGACCGAGGCGCGCCGGTTGGGCACGTATCCGGTCTCGATCATTCCGGATCAGGACTGCTGCACGCTCTTCGTGCCGCGCCGGCCGGCGACGCGCGCGTCGCGCGCGGAGGTGGAGCGGGCCGAGCGGGACCTGCCCATCGACGCCATGATCGACCGGGCGGTGGCCGCCGCGGAGCGCACCGACGTCGCCTTCCCCGTGCCGCGCCGGGCGGAATCGGCCGCCTCCAGTCCGGCTGCCGCCGCCGGGAACCGGGCCGCGCAAGGCGCGGAGGGGCCGGGCAGCCTATAATCGATCGCGATGTCCATCCTGAAGGTGGCGCGGATGGGACATCCCGTGTTGCGCCGCCGCACGCCCCCCCTCCGCCCGTCCAGGATCGCCTCGCCGGAGATCCAGCAGTTGATCGACGACCTGTTCGAGACGATGCACGAGTATGCCGGCATCGGCCTCGCCGCGCCGCAGGTGCACCGCGACTTTCGGCTGTTCGTCGCCGGCGTCGACGATCCGGATCAGGGCGTGCCGCCGATGGTGATGATCAACCCGGAGATCGAGCCCGTCGGGACCGCCACGGAGGAGGACTGGGAGGGGTGCCTCAGCATCCCCGACATTCGAGGCCGCGTGCCGCGCGCGGCGGAGATCCGTGTGCGTGCCCTCGACCGGCACGCCGTCCCGCAGCAGATCACGGCGCGCGGCTTCGCGGCGCGCGTGATCCAGCACGAGACCGACCACCTGGACGGCGTGCTCTTCCTCGACCGGATGCGGTCGTTCGACAGCCTCACGTTCCTGTCGGAGTTCGAGCGCTTCGCGGCCAAGGACTGATCCCCCGGCGCGCGCGTCCTGGCGTCCGGCCGCCCTACCGCGCCTTCCGCTTCCGTTCGCTGGCCCGCTCGGCGTCGAGCCGCTCCAGTTCCACCGCCGAATGGTCGGCGAACGTCATCGCGGCGGCGATCGCGCGGTGGCCCGCCTGCTCCGCGATCCGCCGGTGCATCCGCTGGCAGACCCGCCGGTACGCCGGATGCCCCTGCGGCGCGGTCCGGAGCTCGATCACGTGCATCGCTTCGCGCGCGTTCATCCGCATGTAGAAGCGGATCCGGTACGCCATCGCGACGGCGTACTGCGCGACGAGCGGCGAGTGGTTGCGCCCGAGGCGCTCGGTCAGCGCGGCGGAGTCGTCCATCACCCGGCCCCACTCCGAGCCGGCGCCCGCATCGTCGATCGCCTCCGGCCGCACGCAGCCGTGGCGTGCCGTGAGCGCCTGCCACTCGAGGCTCAGCAGGCGGTGGCGCTGCAGATCGCGAAACGCGCCGTAGTCCGACAGGATGTCGAACGTGTAGTCGGCATGCTCGAAGGCGCGGCCGGGACGATGACGGCGGTTGGTCCGATTGCCGACGTAGGCCGTCAACACCCGCACGCGCTCGTCCGTCGTCATCGCACGCGCGGTTGCCAGGAGCTGGGCGTGCGGCAGGTGCGACCCGGCATAGAGCGCCGCCGCTACCACCTTCACCTCGCCGTCGGGGTCGAAGTCGGTCAGGGTCACTTCGTCGCCGGACGGTGCGCCGGCCGGTGCGCCCGCCTCCGGGCCGGCAGCGTCGTGGCCTCCGCCCTCGTGCGCGATCCCCGGCGCACCGGCCATTGTCGCCGCCAGCTCCTCGGTCTCCGCGCGCCGCGCGCGCAGGTAGTCGCTCCAGCGAACGCCCCGGTCCTCGCGGTCCACCCGTTGCAGGAACGCCGGGATCACCTTCCGAAGTTCCGGGAGCATCAGTGACGCTATCTCGCCGCTCTCGGCCAGCGGGTGCGCGCGCATTCGGAGGAGCAGCGCCTCCCACGCCTGGCCCGAGCCATAGATGCCGACATTCGACCGGGTCGCGGCCGGCAGGAGGCCTCGTAGCGTGTCGAGCGCCTTCGCCCGGATGACGGCGCGATACACGCCGTCGGAATCACCCGGCGCCTGCGGGTGGCGCTCGCGGAAGAGCTGCTGCACCGGCTCGATCCAGCGGGCATAGGTCTCGAACGCGCGGTCGAGGACGGCGCCGTAGGCCGCGCGCTCCGCGGCGTCTTCCAGTTCGCCCGGTACGACGTACTTCCAGCGCCCGCCCGGCCGGTCAGTGTACGGAACGTAGCGCGTGGACTGCTCCAGGTACGACATCAGGCGGCCCCGCTCGAGCACCTTCGTCAGGACGTTCGACACTCCCTCGCAGGCGAGATGCGCGCCGCCGAGCTGCGCCACCGAGTCGTCGCCGTACTGATCGAAGACGCGACGGTAGAGCGACTCGGCCCGCTGAAGGCCGGGGCCTTCCGCCCCCGGGCCGGCGCCGGCGCGGCCCGCCGCTTCGAGAAACTCGTCGAGGAACAGCCGGCGGACGGACTTCCTGGACCGAGAGTAGCGGGCGAACAGCGCCCCCTTCACCACCTCGGGGAGGTTCGTCAGCACGAAGACCGGCGAGTTGGTGTTCCCGACGTAGGGCGCCAGGGCGGCGATCTCCTCGGGCGTGAACGGCTCGGCCGCCGCAACCGTCGAAGGCACGCGATATAATACGCGCCGCGCCCGTGACCCCCGCATTTTCCCACCGGATCGAGGTCCGCTTCCGCGACTGCGACGCTTACCAGCACGTCAACAACGCCGTTTATTTCACGTACTTCGAGCAGGCGCGCCTGGTGATGGCGGAGACCCTCGGTCTGCGCCGGACGCTCCAGGAGGCGGGGCTGAGCCTGATCCTGGCGCACACCTCGTGCGACTACAAGGTGCAGGTGGTGTTCGGCGACACGATCGAGGTGCGGATCGGCGTCGCCCGGGTCGGCGGGGCCAGCTTCCAGCTTGAAATGGAGGCGCGGCGCGTCCGCGACGATGCCCTGGTCGCCACCAGCGAATCGGTTCAGGTGGCCTACGACTATTCCGCTGAGCGTCCGGTCCGGATCCCCGATACCCTGCGCGACAAGCTCGAGGCGCTGAGGAGCGGTTCGCCGGTCGTCACCTGAGGCAGCGGGAGCGATGGACAACCCCAAGGGCTACGCCAACCCTCAGCTTCTGATCACGCCGGATGAGCTGGCGGCGCAGCTGGGCGTGGCGGCGGGATCCGCCGCGCGCCGCCCGCCCGCCGATGCCGAACGCGTGCCGGTGCTGATTGACCTCCGGCCCGCCGATCAGTACGCCGCCAGCCATATCCCGGGCGCGGTGCATCTCGACCTGTTCGGGATCAGCCTGGTGGATACCGACCCGGCGCCGCTCAACGCGTTCCTCTGGATTATCGGCCACCTTCTGGCCACGCGCGGCGTCGACGCGACCCGGCCGGTCGTCGTCTACGACGAGCAGTCGGGAATCCGCGCCGCGCGCGCCTTCTGGTTCCTCGAGTTCTTCGGCCACCCCGATGCACGGGTACTCGATGGCGGCGTGGGCGGGTGGGAGCGTGACGGCTACTTCACCACTACCGAGGCGATGCCGCCGCAGCCGGTGCAGTGGGACGCAGGCCGTGACGACTTGCGTCTCGCCACGTGGCGGGACGTCGAGGAGCGGCTGGGCCAGCCCGATGCCGCGATCCTGGACACCCGCAGCGACGCCGAGTACTGCGGGACCCTGGTCCGCGCCAAGCGCGGCGGCGCCATCCCCGGCGCGATCCACGTCGAGTGGACCAACAATCTGGACGAAGACGGCGCCTTCAAGCCGGCGGACGACCTGCGCGCGATGTACGAAGCGGTTGGCCTGACGCCCGAGCGCGAGGTGTTCACCTATTGCCAAGGGGGTTACCGCGCCGCCCATGGCTACCTCGCGCTCCGCCTCATCGGCTACCCGCGCGTCCGGAACTATCTCGGATCGTGGAAGGAATGGGGCGACCGGGAGCATCTGCCGGTCGAGATTCCGGCAGTTGGGTAGCCCCTCTGGCTGCACGCACCGGTCCGATGCGTGCTCAGCGCACAGGTCGGCTCCAGACGGCAGGACACACGGAAACGGGACACTGATGCACCATGATTGACGATTTGACGCTTGGCAACTACTCAGGAACGCACGATGGCGTTGAACGCCGCGGCACGGCGCGGCCCGCGCGCAGTCTATTAGCCCGTGCGTCGGGCTGGGCTTTCGCGGTGGTGGCGGCGATTGCCGTGTCGGGCGCCGCGGCCCACGCACAAGCGCAGGAGCCGCGGCACTGGATCGGAGCCTCCGCCGGCACGGCCTCCCTCGGCGACGACCGATGCAATCCCGAGCTGCGCTTCGTCCGGGAAGAGTTGGCCTGTGACGACCGGGACGGCGGATACAAGGTCTACGCCGGACGCAGGTTGAACGACTATCTCGCGGCCGAGCTCGTCGTGGCGAGACTCGGAGAAGCCAGTTTCCAGACGCAGTTCGTCAGACGTTCCGGAGTCGTGGACGTGACACTGGACGGGACGCACAACGTGAGTCTCGGCGGTACCGCAATGACGCTGATTCCCATGCAGCGGCTCGATGCGTTCCTGAAGTTTGGTCCCCATTGGTGGAGCCGGGACGTCGCGTCCCAGGGTGAGCAGTCCGACGTGAACACCACGGGATTCGACCTCGTCTGGGGCTTCGGTGCGCGGCTCCGGATCACCAGCCGGTTCACTATTCGGGCCGAGGTCGAACGCTTCGTCATCGACGAATACGATCTGAACTTCATGTCGGTCGGCGCCGCCTGGCACTTCTGAGGCGAGGGCATTCGGACGACCGCCTCGCGCCTGGATTCCTCGCACAACGCCCGCAGGTAATTCGATAATATGGCGAATTGCCGTCAACAGCCTGGCCCTGCTTCGCTGCCGCCGTAGTCGTCATGATGACCCTTGGCGCGGTCCCGTCGGCTGCCTTGCAGCCCGACGGAGCGGTGGTGACACGCCTCGCCCGGCTCGCGCTCGACTGCGTGCATCGCGAGTACCCCAACAAGATTGCGCACGTCCTCAACGACGACAACGATGCGCGGCCCCCGCGCGAGCTGACTCCGGCCTTCTACGGCTGCTACGACTGGCACTCCTCCGTGCACGGACACTGGCTGCTCGCCCGCCTGGCGCGGCTCTATCCGGCTGCGGAGACGACCGAAGCGTCCCGCGCCGCGCTGGCCAGGAGCCTCACCCGGGAGAACCTGCGGGCCGAGGTGGAGTACCTGGAAGCGCCCGGACGCGACACGTTCGAGCGGCCGTACGGGTTGGCGTGGCTGCTGCAGCTCGCGGCCGAGCTGCGCGAGTGGGACGATCCCGACGCGGGGCGCTGGCGGGATGCCCTCGCCCCGGTCGAGACGCTGGCGGCGGAGCGGATCCGGGAGTGGCTGCCGAAGCTGACGTATCCGATTCGCAGCGGCGAGCACTCCCAGAGCGCGTTCGCGTTCGGGCTCATCCTCGACTGGGCCCGCGTCGCCGGCGACGATGCGATGGCCGCCCTGATCGAGCGCCGAAGCGACGACTACTACTTCGCCGACTACGACTGCCCCCTGCGCTACGAACCGTCCGGACAGGACTTCCTGTCTCCGTGCCTGGCGGAGGCGGATCTCGTCCGCCGCGTAAAGAGCCCGGTCGCTTTCGCCGACTGGCTGCGCCGGTTCCTGCCCGGGATTCCGGATGACGGTAGCGCGGGCTGGCTGGAGCCAGCAGCGGTAACCGACCCGACCGACGGCAAGTTGGTGCACCTGGACGGTCTGAACCTCAGCCGCGCCTGGATGCTGGAGGGCATCGCGGCCGGTCTCCCCGCAGGCGACGGCCGCCGGGCCGCGCTCGCCGCCGCCGCCGAGACGCACCGAGGATCAGGGCTCGCCTCCGTCACCGGGGCGGCCTACGAGGGCGGCCACTGGCTGGGCACCTTCGCCGCCTACCTCCTCACCAGCCGCGGCATGGAGCCGCCGAATGACCCCACGAGGGAGGCAAGATGAGAGGACTGCCAGCGACAGCCCCTGCGGCGGCGTTCATGGGCATCATGCTGGCCGCGGTTCCGCCGGCGACCGCGCAACAGGATGCGGCTCAACGGGATGCGGCGCAGCAGGATGAACCGCAGCAGGATGAACCGCAGGAGAGTGAGGAAACCCCGCAGTTCACCGAGGAGGTCACGGTCAGGGTAACCGCCCGGAAACGGGAGGAAAACCTCCAGTCGGTGCCTTTCTCGATCGTCGCGCCCACACAACAGGTGCTGCGGAACCGGGGCGCCGAGAGCATCGAGGACGTTTCGGCGAACGTCGCCGGCTTCTCGGTCCAGAACCTCGGCCCCGGCCAGAGCCAAACGGCCATCCGGGGCGTCTCGGCCGGTCAGATCGTCCGCGATCAGCCGGGCGTGAAGGAACAGGTGGGCGTGTATCTCGACGAGTCGGTCATCTCGCTGTCCCTCTTCACGCCGGACATCGATCTGTTCGACCTGTCGCGGGTCGAGGTGCTGCGCGGCCCGCAGGGGACGTTGTTCGGATCGGGGTCGTTGTCAGGCACGGTGCGCTACATCACGAACCAGCCGGAGCTGGGCCTCTTCGAAGTAACGGGCGAGCTCGGCTTCGACGCGCTCGGCGGCGGCGGCTTCGGCAACAACACCAAGGTCGCCCTCAACGTTCCCCTCGGCGAGGCGGCGGCGGCGCGGGTAACTGCCTACAACACGGTGCTCGGCGGCTTCATGGACGCCGTCCAGCCCGACGGAAGCGTTGACGAGGACGTCAACCGCGGCCGCCGCACCGGGACGCGCGTGGCCGTGCTCGTGCAGCCGAACGAGCGCTTCGCCGTTACGCCGCGCGTCATCTATCAGGACGTGTCGATGGACGGCTGGAACCGCATCGACATCTACAACATCCTGGCCAACCCATTCACGACCACGCGGCCGGCCTTCAACCTTGGCGAGCGCCAACTGTTCACGCAGTTCGAGGAACCCTTCGGCGACCAGTTCCTGCTGGGCGACGTGAAGGTCGAGTACGACTTCGGCAACGTGCTGCTGACGTCGATCACGTCGGCCACCGATCGGGACGTCGAGGTGGTTCGCGATTCCACCGCGCTGGCCGCGAGCGTGACCGGCGGCACCATCGGCCTGAGTGAAGCGGCATACACGCTCGACGCACCGCTTATCGATACCACCGCCGCGCAGGCCGTGACCGAGGAGCTGCGGCTGTCGGGCAGCGCCGGGCGCGTCGACTGGGTCGGCGGACTGTTCTACAGCAACGCCGAGCGGCGCTATGGTCAGAGCCTCCCGATCACGGGCTTCGAGGGTGTCACCGGCATCCCCACGCAGAACGAGCACGCCGCGCGCGACGAGTTGTTCTGGTCGGACCTGCGGTACGACTTTGACCAGTTCGCGGTGTTCGGCGAGGTGTCGGTGGCGCTTGCGGAGCGGTTCCATCTGACTGGCGGCCTGCGCTGGTACGACTTCGACGAGCAGCGGGTCCAGACGTTCGACGGCATCTATTCCGATCCGGGAACCAACCGTGGCGACATCGCGGCCAGGGGCGCGGCGCCGCGCGTCATCGCCAGCTACGACGTTACGGAGACGACCCAGGTCAATGCCCAGGTGTCGAAGGGCTTCCGCCTCGGCGGCATCAACGATCCGCTCAACGTGCCGATCTGCACGCCGCGCGACCTCGAGACGTTCAGCGGCCGCGACATGTGGGAGAACGAAGAGCTGTGGAACTACGAGGCAGGGGCCAAGTCCACGTTCCTGGGCGGCCGCGGCACGCTGAACGTCTCGGGCTTCTACATGGACATCCGCAACCTGCAGGCCACGGTGACGGCCGGCTCGTGCTCTTCGCGCATCATCTTCAACGTGCCGGAGTCGCGCAGCGCCGGCATGGAGATCGAGATCGCCGCGCAGCCGGCGCCCCTGTTCGACTTCGCCGTCACCGCCAGCGTGGCCGACGGCAGGCTTCAGTCGACTCTGGAGTCGTACGACGCCGCGGGGAACTCCACCGGCATCATCGCCGGCATCGAGGCCGGCAAGCGGCTGCCGACGACGCCGCGGTTCCAGGCCACGGCAACCGCCACCTGGCGCTGGCTGATGGGGCGCTGGGTCGGCTACGTCAACGGCACCTACCAGCACGTCGGCTCGCGCTACACGCAGATCGGCGACCAGGCGGCCGGTTTCGACACCGTCAACCTGCTGGCCCTGCCGAATACGATCGGTGCGCCGCTGACCCGCAACACCTTCACCTTCGATCCGGAACTGCCGGCCTACAACCTCCTCAACGTTCGCGTCGGCGTGCTCAACGGCGTTTGGGACATCGCCTTCTTCCTGAACAACGTCACCGACGAGCGGGCCTTCCTGGCGCTCGATCAGGAGCGGGGAACACTCGCCCGAGTGGGCTACTTGACCAACCCGCCACGGCGGTTCGGCATTGCCACGCGCTTCGACTTCTGAGCCGTCACACGGACTGAGCTCATGGGCGCTCGACCCGGCGGTTACCGTTCCCGCTTCTCGTTACCGCCCGAGTCGCACTACCTCAACTGCGCGTTCATGGCGCCGGCCTCGAAGCATGTCGCCGCCGCCGGGCGCCGGGCGCTGGAACGCATCGAAGCGCCGGCCCGTCTCGGAATCGCCGATTTCTTCGAACCGGGCGCCCGCGTCCGCCGGCTGTTCGCAGAGATCATCGGCGCGTCCGACGCGGATCGTGTCGCGATCATTCCCTCGGTTTCCTATGCCATGGCGACGATCGCGCGCAACACGCCGCTCGCGCCGGGACAGTCGGTGGTCGTCGTCGAGGAACAGTTCCCGAGCGTCGTCTACACCTGGCGACGCGCCTGCTGCGAGGCGGGCGCCACCTTGCGCACGGTTGCCGCGCCGGACACCGCGGGTGCGCGCGCCGAGGCCTGGAACGCCGCCCTCCTCGACACGATCGACGAACGGACGGCGGTGGTTGCCGTTCCGGAGCTGCACTGGACCGACGGGCTGCGCTTCGATCTCGACGCGGTGGGCGCGCGGGCGCGCGCCGTGGGCGCCCGGTTGGTCATCGACGGGACGCAGTCGGTCGGGGCGCTGCCGTTCGACGTCGGACGCACGCGGCCCGACGCCGTGGCCTGCGCCGGCTACAAGTGGCTGACGGGACCGTACTCGATCGGCGTGGCCTGGTACGGTCCCGCCTTCGACGGCGGAACGCCTGTCGAGGAGAACTGGATTGCGCGCGCCGGCAGCAACCACTTCAACGAGCTCGTGCACTACCGCGACGAGTATCGGCCGGGCGCCATCCGTTACGACGTCGGCGAACGGTCGAATTTCGTCCTGCTGCCGATGCTCGAAGCCGCGCTGGAGCAGGTTTGCGAGTGGGGACCGGAGACGGTGGCGGCGCACACGCGTGCCTTGACCGACACGGCGGTGCCGAGGCTACGCGAGCTGGGCTGCCGGACCGAGGATGCGCGCTGGCGCGCCGGGCACCTGCTGGGCGTCCGCCTGCCGCCCGACGTCGACATCCCGGAGCTTGGCCGCAGCCTCGCCGCACGGAACGTGTCGGTCTCACTCCGCGGCGGCGCCATCCGTGTCGCGCCGCATCTGTACAACGACGCCGGCGACCTCGACGCACTCATCGATGTCCTCGCCGGCGCGGTACGGACCTGACGGCGCGTTCGGGCTGTATGATCGGGGCCTGGAGAGGGAGGATTCGACATGAACAGACGCCAGTTTCTCGCGACGTCGGGCATGACGGTGATGGCGGCGGCGTTCAGGGACCTGCCGCTCGCCGGATGGCAGGAGCTCACCACATCGTTCGAGGACCTGCGGCGGGGCGTAGGCATCTTCAACGGCCAGGGTGGCACGATCGGGTGGCTCGTGAACTCGGACGGGATCCTGATCATCGACAGCCAGAACGCCGCCGCGGCGGCTGCCTGCATCGAGGGCATCCAGGAGCGGTCGTCGAATGCGATCGACGTCCTGATCAACACACACCACCACGGCGACCATGTCGGCGGAAACCAGACGTTCCGTCCGGTCGTGGGCTCGATCGTCGCCCACGAGAACAGCGCGGAGTGGCAGCGGCGGGGGGCCCAGGAGGCGGGGAACGAAGATTCGCAGGCCTACCCCGACGAGACGTTCAGCGACGAATGGCGGACATCCATCGGGGACGAGACGATCGTGGCGCGGTACCACGGCGCCGGCCATACGAGCGGCGACTGCGTGGTGACCTTCGAGCAGGCCAACGTCGTGCACATGGGCGACCTGATGTTCAATCGCCTGCACCCGTTCGTCGACCGCGGCAGTGGTGCGCGCATCACGAGCTGGGTCGAAGTGCTGGAGCAGGTGACGGCCGCGCACTCGGCGGACACGATCTACATCTTCGGGCACGGCGCCCCGGGCGCCGGCGTGACGGGCGACCAGGGTGAGCTCACGCACCTGCGCGACTACTTCACGGCGGCATTGGAGTTGACGCGCCGCGAGATGCAGGCCGGCCGGTCGCGGGATGAAATCACCGGCACCGAGGCGCTGCCGGGCTTCGACGACTACCTGTCGCCGTTCGCGCTTCTCAGCCTGAGCGGCGTGCTCGGCGTGGCGTACGACGAGCTCAGCGAGGGGTAGCCAACACCCCCCGGCACGACGCAACCGGCCGCCGGCGCGCCGTTTCGACGGCGTGGCGGCTGCCGTTTTGACTGCCCTCAAGGGATTGTGACATGCTGGCGTGCCGTCGGCCGGACCAGCGGCCGCGTCGTTGAAGGAGTTCAACAGCCATGTGCAAGATGCTCTCTACCCTGTGCAAGGTGCCTTCCCGGCGCCATCCGGTAATCCGTTGCGCGGCGGTCGTGGCCGTCGTGTGTCTGGGAACTATTGGCCTGAGCGCTCAGGACGGCGCCGCCGATGGGGAATGGGGCGTGTTCGGAGCGGACCGGGGCGCCACCCGCTATTCACCGCTCGACGACATCAACGCCAGCAACGTCGGAGATCTCGATGTGGCCTGGCGATGGAGCGCACGGGACCAGGGCGATCCCCCGCCGTCCGGCCGGACGCAGATCAGTCCCATTGTGGTCAACGGAGTCCTCTATACGACCATCGGCAACCAGCGCAGCGTGATTGCCCTCGACGCGGCAACCGGCGAGCCCATCTGGAACTGGCACCCGGGTGACAACGAGCGCCGGTGGGGCGACATCATCGAGCCCGTCGCGCGGAGCGCCGGTCGCGGCGTGTCCTACTGGACGGACGGGGCCGGGGACGAACGCATCTTCGTGGTGACCCCGAGCTTTCAGTTGGTGGCCCTGGACGCCCGCACCGGGAACCTGGTGGAGGATTTCGGTTCCGCCGGAGTCGTGGACATGATGGACGACCTGCGCTGGAACGAGCGGCCGGCCGCGCTGCGCGCGGGTCGAGTGGCCAACACGTCACCGGCGTCGATTCTTGGAAACGCGATCGTGGCCTCGATCTCGATGCATACCGGCAGCATTCCCACCCGGGCCTCTCCGAACGAGGTGTGGCCCATGAATACGCCCGGGGACGTAGTGGCGTACGACACTCGCACCGGCCGGAGGCTGTGGCGCTTCCATACGGTCCCCAGGGAGGGAGAATTCGGGGTCGAGACCTGGCTGAAGGCGGACGAGTCCCTCTGGGACGTCCCGGCCGGTACCCACGATTGGGTGCAGGAGCATCCGGAGCTCCTCGATGCCTCGTGGAAGTACACGGGGAACGTCGGGCATTGGGCGCCGGTGACGGCCGACCCGGAACTCGGCCTGTTCTACGTGGCCACCGAGACTCCCACCAACGACTATTACGGCGGCTATCGGCCCGGGGACAACCTCTTCGGCAACTCCCTGTTGGCCCTCGACGCGGAGACCGGCGAGCGGGTGTGGCATTTTCAGCTCACCCATCACGAACTCTGGGACTACGACATCCCCACCGCCCCCATCCTCGTGGACATCGAGGTCGATGGCGTGCCGATCAAGACGGTCGTGCAGCTTTCCAAGCAGGGGTTTGCCTACGTGCTCAACCGCGAGACGGGCGAACCGGTCTGGCCGATCGAGGAGCGTCCGGTGCCGGAGTCGGACGTGCCGGGCGAGTGGACGTCACCCACCCAGCCGTTTCCCACCAAGCCGCCCGCGTTTGAACGCCAGGGCGTCACCGAGGACGACCTGATCGACTTCACTCCGGAGCTTCGGGCCGAGGCGTTGCGGATCGTGGAGGAAATCCGCCTCGGGCCTATCTACACACCGCCATCCCTGATTGAGCCGGGCGTCAATCTCGGGACGCTCGGGCTCCCCGGCGCCGGCGGCGGCGTCAATTGGCCGGGCGGCGCGGTGGATGTCGAGGAGAGTCTCCTTTTCGTACCGTCGCAGACAAGGCCGACGCTGTTCGGATTGGCAGACGGCACGGAACGGACCGGCGTGCGGTATCACATCTCATTTTCCCGAGGCGTTCCGACGGTCCGCGAACTGCCTCTGATTAAGCCACCCTACGGCCGGATCACCGCGATCGACCTGACCGAGGGCGAGATTCTGTGGCAGATCCCGCACGGCGAGACCCCTCCCTATATCGAGCGGCATCCGGATCTCCAGGGCGTGGACGTGCCGCAGACGGGAATGCTCACGCAAAGCTCCGGATTGCTCGTGACGTCGACCCTCCTGTTTGCGGGCGAAGGACAACGGGGCGGTCCGGTGCTCCGCGCGTACAACAAGCGGACGGGCGACGTTGTCCATGAGCTCGCGCTTCCGGGTGGACCCACCACCGGTTTTCCGATTACGTACAGGGCGGATGGCCGGCAGTACATCGTGGTAGCGGCTTTGGACGAGGACAGAATCGCGGAACTGGTCGCGTTCGCCTTGCCGTAGAAGACCGCCAGGAGTTGAACCGGAGGTTGCCGTGTTGCGGATTTTCCTTTTGTTGGTGTTCGTGCTCGTCCTGAGTGGAACGGCAGCCGCCGAACAGGAGCTGTCGGCCGGGGACTTCACGCCCGCGGAGAAGGCCGGCCTCAAGCTGTTCCAGACCCGGTGCGCCATGTGCCATGTGGGCCAGGAACCCGGGACGGAGAGGCGGGACGACGAAAACGCCCCGCAGGTGCGGCCGACGCTGGGTCCGGTGCTGAGCCCGCGCCATGCCAACGACGAGGCGGGGCTGCGCGAGACCATCCGGCTCGGCAGCGAACAGATGCCAGGCTACCGCTACACGCTGACCGATGAACAGATCGACCAGGTCATTGCTTTCATGAAGACGATAGACGGCCCCCTCACGCGGCTGGCCGTGGCTCGCCCGGGCGAATAGGAGCACACCGATGAGCGCACGACGCAGACAACTCCATGCAGTAGTTGCCTTGATGGCCCTGGCGCCCTTGATGCTGGCGTGCTCGGCCCAGGAACCCGCCTCGACGGATGCTGCCGTGGAGCGGGTGCTGGCGGGCACTGTCACGTCGACCAGCGGCGCGCCGATCGAGGGGGTCGCGGTCTCCGCGCAGATTCCTGGCGTGCCGATCACCGCCTCGGTCTACACCGGTGCTGACGGTCGCTACTTCTTCCCGCCCCTGGAGGCCGGCGAGTACAACGTGTGGGCGCAGGCGACCGGGTTGGAACGCGCGGAAGGGAAGGCCCACATCGGGTCGGACCCGACGTTTGTCGACTTCACGATGACGGAGACCGACGACATCCTGCTCCAGTTGTCCGGCTACCAGGTCCTCGCGGCCCTGCCCGAGGATACCGTCGCGCACCGTCGTGGCAAGGCGCTCCTGCAGAAGAACTGCACGTACTGCCACGAGAGCAGCGTCACGTTGCGCAGCCGCTTCGATCAACAGGGCTGGGAGGCGATTGTCCAGGCGATGACGAACGGCTTCTCACGCACTCCGAACCCGCTCACGCCACACCAGAAGGAACTCGCGACCTATCTCACCGAGATGCGCGGCCCCGGCGAGTCGCCGATGAGGCCGCAGGTGTTCCGGCCGACCGGAGAAGCAACCCTGCCGGTCTTCTACGAGTACGACGTCGAGTTCGAGGACGGTGGCTATTCGGCCCACAACGGTAGCGACTGGCGTTACGGTCACTCCAGCTCGGCCGGCGGTGGAGGGTCGATCCACGACGCAACCGTCGACTGGGACGGCAACATCTGGTTCACGTCGACCCGCCAGGGCACGGCGCGGACAGTGGGGCGCGTAGACGGCAAGACCGGCGAGACGACGAGTTATCCCGTGGCCGTCGAGGGCAACCCCGTCGCCAAGTCCCACGGCATCATTCTCGGCCCGGACGGGCGAGTCTATTTCAATGCGTCGGCAGAGGTCGCCTACCTGATGGGCGATCTGGGGATCGCCGATCCACGCACGCAGACGGTCAAGGGGGTTCCCCTGCCGGAGGGAATGCACGGGGTTGGCGGCTGGCTCTCGTATGACGGCAACGGCAACATCTGGGGCGCAAGCGGCGGCATGCGGCCGCCGACGGGAGCCGTGAAGTTCGACCCCCGGACCGAGGAATTCACGCAGTACCTGTCCCCGACCGGGGGGCTCACCTACGGCATCGCCGGGGATAGGGAAGGCAACGGCTGGTGGACCGCCGTCAACGACGACATCATGGTGTACTCGGATGCCGCCGGCGACGTTCACGAGATCAAGCTGCCGCCGATGCCGCTGGCCGAGTACCTGCAGCCCGGCGATTTCGCGGACGACGAGGATGTCCCGCAGCCCGGACTCGGCGGCCGGCAGTCGCCTCGCCGGCCAAGCGCCGACCTGAACGGCACGGCGGTCTGGGTCCCGAACTTCTACGGCAACACCCTGCTGCGGATCGATACGCAGACCAAGGAACTGAAGTACTACGCCGTGCCGTATCCCGGGATGTACCCGTACGAAGCCATGATCGACAGCCGGCACCAGGTGTGGTTGACGTTCCAGAACTCCGACGAAATGGGGCGTTTCGATCCGGATACCGAGACCTGGGCAATCTACAGTTGGCCGACCAAGGGCATGGCCCAGCGTCAGAACCACATGCTCGAACGGGACGGCGTCCTGGAATTCACCTCCGCGTCGGGTCTGGCCCATCGCGTCGGGCGCATGATCATGCGGAGCGAGGATGAACTCCAGGCCCTGAGAGACAGCCTGCGCTAAGGCTGCCGGTCAGCGAGGGGACGATACCGGACGAGGCGCTTCGCAGGTCCAGCCCTCGCGCTCGATCAGTCGCTCGACGTGGGCGAGGTGGTGCCGGCCGTGCCAGGCGTAGGCGCCAACCGTGGCGGCCAGTGAGACTGGACCGGCGTCCGGGTGCACGAACTCGCGCTGTAGTTGCGGCCAGGTCAGGCTGACCAGCAGATCCACCCAACAGCGGTGGAGGGCGTCGAGCAAGTCCAGCGAATGGCCGATCGGGCCCGCGGCGACCGGCAACGCCGCCCAGCCCACCTCGTCGTAGGCCTTGATGACCGGACGATCCTCGGTCAGCGCCCACTTGAACCGCACCAGGCTGTTCATGTGGCTGTCCGGCAGATGGTGCGCCACCTGCCGTACCGTCCAGCCGCCGGGCCGGTACGGCGTATCGAGCTGGCCGTCGCTCAGTGTGCTGACGGTGCGTCGCAGGTCCGCCGGCAGCGCCCCGATGTCCGCGATCCAGACATCCACCTGGTCGCGGGTGACGGCGGCGGGGGGCGCGAACTGCCCTATCGGGTAACGGAGATCAGATACCGATGGCGTCATGAGGTAGCGGAGATCCTATATCCCTGTCGCCCCTCGGCCGCCCGCGATCAGACCGTCTTCCCTACTGCGTCCAGTACGGCGGCGGCTGGCGCTTGGCGGCCTCCAGCAGCGTGGGAGCATCTTCGTAGTTGACGAGCCCGGCGGTGTGAGTTGCTGCGTCGAAGGCGACGTCGGCAGCCGGAGACATCGTCCCCGCGCCATCGCCGTTCGCGTCAAGACGAATCTCGATGACCGTGAACGGCCGCAGGGCCTCGTCCGGTGTGCCCGCCGGCGTCCAGGGATCGCGTCCGAACTTGCCGAGCCGCCTCCCCGTAACGAAGGTCAGGCGCTCCCCCCCGTCCGCCGTCGTTGCCCGGTGGGCGTACTTGATCGAGTACCCCAGCGAACTCCCGCCGGGCCACACGGAGCCGTGCGTCGGCAGTTCGAGCAATGCCTCGAGATCGGATTCCCCACCGGCTTCGGCTTCCGCGCTGGTCAGCACGTCGATCACGGCCTCGCGCTCGGCGTCCCGCGACCAGTTCAGAATGTTGATCCGCAGGTCGGTCCCTTCCGGGTGCATGTTCGCCGTCGTGGCGGTGAAGGTCTCCGGAACCTCCTGCGCCACCCCCGTCCGCTGCCCCACGCCCACGGCCGCAACGACTGCGACGGCGAGACACACGAACTCCACCGGCCGCCAGACTGTCGAACGTCTTGAGTGATTCTCCACGGTACGGCCTCCTCCTGCGTTACCAACACCCAGGCGCGCTGCCCGCGCGCGACCTCCTCCATCCGGGGTCGACCTGCAACGACTGCCGCCGAGGCCGAGAGCACGCTCTCGGTGTAGATAAAGCATCTTATGCACAAGTTAGTTACTTATCAAGTATCTTCGCGGAAACATTTTCTGCTCTAAACTAGATTCCATGAGCGCGATCGACTTGATGATGAAGCACTGGGGGCGCGAGCGGCCCGACCTCGACTCTTCCTCACTGGGTGTTCTCGCCCGGGTCAGCCGTCTGGCCCGCGCCGCAGAGGAGAATGCGGCGGCTCTGCTCGGCGACTACGACCTGAGCGAGGTCGAGTTTCTCCTGCTGGCGGCCATCCGCACCGCGCCCGACCAGAATCCCGCTCCACGCGACCTGCTCGACGGGCTCATGGTGACGTCGGGCGGCCTGACCAACCGCATCGATCGGCTCGAGACGGCCGGCCTGGTGGAACGGATCGCCAATACGGAAGACCGGCGCGGCATCCGCCTGCAACTTACGGGGGCCGGCCGCCGGCTCGTCGACGAGGTCACGACGGCGTACGTGGAGAACCAGAACAAGGTGCTGAACGCCGCGCTGTGCGAGGACGAGCGGGACACGCTCGCGCACCTGCTGCGCAAGCTGCTCGCGTCGCTCGTGTCAAACCACGCGGTGCAGACCCCGTCCGAGGCTCCGCCGCAGCGCCGCCCGGGTCGGCGATCACCGAATCGGCGCGGCCATCGTCCGCTGCACCCGTTCGCCCAGGAGGACGAGGTGACCGAACCTGGCGCCTCCCTGTCTCCTCCCGCGCGCTAGTTCTTCGCGATCCAGTCCGGCCGCGGCGATGACGTCCAGACGGCTTCGCGTCTCCTGCCGTGCGCCGTCCGTGTCAACGCAGGGCAAACACGAAGAGCGTGTTCCCCGAGCTCGGCCGCAGTTCCGGCGTAAGGGCCGTGAAGTGCCCTGACGTTCCGCCCGTGCCGGTGCTGACCGCGACGAACTGCTGGCCGTCGACGGCATAGGTGATCGGAAAGCCGGTGATCGGTGATCCGAGGTTGATCTCCCAGAGCACATCGCCGGTCTCGTGGTGGAAGGCCCGGAACCGCCCGTTAACGTCGCCGCCGAAGACAAGTCCGCCGCCGGTCGCGACCAGCGACATGGTCGCCGCCCGCTGCTCGTAGATCCAGGCGGTTTGCCCGGTCTCGGCAGAGATCGCCCGCACCGTGCCGGCGTTCTCGGTACCAGGAGCCAACTGGTGCCGATAGACGATGGAATAGAGCTCGGAGCGGTTCTCCGTGCGCTCCGTGGGTGAGTCACTGGAAACGTTCCGCATGGCCATCATGCGCGCGCACGTGTTGCGCAGCGGCATGTACATGGTGTTGGTCAGCGGGCTGTAGGCGCCCGCCTCCCAGTCCTTGCCGCCGTTCCACGTAGGACACGCGAAGACCTCCTGCCCCACCGACGTGAACACCACCTCAGAGTTCTCGGACACCTCTCCCGTGGCGCCGTCGATATCCCCGACGACGTTCTGGGTCACCGTCGGTGTCGCCCACAGGAACTCCCCGGTCGCCCGGTCGAGGGTGTACACCACGCCGGTCTTGCCCGGAATCCCGGTTACGACACGGCGCGTCTCGCCGGCCTGCACGCGCGGGTTGATCCACTGCACGGCGGCCGGATCGGGGGCCACCGCGGTGTCGACAAGAATCCGTTCGAACGGGTGATCGAGATCCCAGTGATCGTTGAGGTGCTGGTAGTACCAAGCGATCTCGCCGGTGTCGGCATCAAGGGCCAGCGTGGAGTTGTGGTAGAGGTGCTTGTTGGCCGTCCCGCCGAGCATGAACTTCGGGGCCGGTGAGGTGACGGACGTCCCGACGTAGACGAGGTTCAGCTCCGGGTCGTAGCTCGGCACCATCCAGGCGCCGACGTGGAAACGCTCCTCGAACGGCACGCCGCCCCACGTCTCGTCTCCCGGCTCCCCGGGGCCGGGGATCAGGCGGCGGCGCCATAGCTCGGCGCCGGTCATGGCGTCGTGCGCAACCACGACGCACGCGTCCGGCCCGCCGCGGGGCTGGCAACTGCGACCCGAGATGACCTTGCCGCCCGCGATGATCGGCCCCGCGCCCTGCGTGGCCGGGTTCACCCGGTAGTCGAGAACCTGGGTCTCCCACGCCATCTCGCCGGTCACCGCATCCAGCGCGTGGATGTAGTCGTCCACCGTCGTGTCGATGATCAGCCGGTCGTAGATCGCGATGTTGCGGTTGTTCGTGGCGAGCGCCCCGAGCAGGTAGTCGCCGACGTCGTCCGGGACATCACGGCGATGCTCCCAGATCAGATCGCCGGTCACGGCGTCGAGGGCCTGTATGACATCGTTCGGGTTCGGCATGTACAGCACGCCGTGATAGGCGAGCGGCGTGCCCGACTGAAACCCGTCGGTAAGTCCCCGCGACCAGACCATGCGCAGCTCGCCCACGTTGTCGATGTCAATCTGATCGAGCGGACTGTAACCCCAGCTATCCGTCGTGCGGCGCCACGTCAGCCAGTCGCCGTCGGCCGGCTCCTGGAGCATGGCGTCGGTGACCGGCGGGAAGTCGTCGCCGGACTGCGCGCGGGCCCGGGTCGCGTCCGACGCCAGCGTCAGCACGGCGACCGCGACGAGCACGATCCACCGCGAAACCGGGTGTGAGGAATGCATCAGTCACCTCCGGCGTTACGATACCCCGGATGCGAGACGTCATGGCGGCACTGGTCGCCATCCTGCTCTTCGTCTTCGCGCTGCGTCTGGCTACGTCGCTCACCCGGGATCGGCGCCGCCGCCGGAGCGAGCGAGACGAGCTGGAGGCGGGCGGGCGGACGGTCCTGGCGGAGATCCCCGGCGACACTGGCCTCACGTTCTTCAGCGAGGACGATGAGGCGTTCCACCACGCGGGCCGGCGGATCCCGAAGGCGGCCATCCGGGCCGCGCGGGTCCTGATCAACGGCGCGCCAATCGCCGCTGCCGTCGCCCCGGGCCATGACGAGGCGAGCATCATTCCGACCGAGATCCTGGGCGCCCGGCCGGAAGGGCTCAGCCGGGACCGATGGGACGTCGAGATCGACACGGACCACGGAACGCTACTGGTGGCGTGCGGCGCGATCCGCGATCAGATCTCCCAGGAGTTGGCCCGCACTATCTTCGCGGCGGTGAAGCGGGTGATGGAATCGGGCGGTCGGATGCCTGAAGCCGAACGGTCCTGAATCGCCATGTCGCCAGACTGAACGGTCAGTCGAATACCTGGCCGTCTAGATCTGGACGGACGGCAGGAACGGAAGTGGCGTGACGGCGGCGGAGGTCTGGCCGCCTGCGGCGGTGGCGACAGTGACCCTGGCGCCGGGCGTGTCGGCCAGGGCGCGGGGCAGATAGGCGAGCGCTATCGGACGGCCGAGCGCCGGGGAGTGGGCGGCGCTGGTGGTGTGGCCGACTTGCGCACCGTCGTCCCCGGTGACCGCGGCGCCGGCGGGCGGGGCCGACGTGTCGCCGGCCGCGTCCAGCGTCAGGCCGGTCAGTCTGCGGGCGATGCGCCCCTGGCCCCGATGGAGGATCCGGATGATCACCTCCTGGCCCACGTAGCAGCCCTTGTCGAAGTCGATGGCGCGCTCCGTGATGCCGGCCTCCAGCGGTATCGTCCCGGTGTCCATGTCGATGGGAAACATGGGCAGTCCCGATTCGATGCGGACGGTCCGGCACGCTTCCGTGCTCGCCTCCGCCGCACCCGCGTCGGCCAGCGCGCAACGCAGCGCGTCGGCGCCGGACGGCGCAATCCGCACGCGGTAGCCCGGGATGCCAAGGGGGTCCAGTCGCGCGACGGTGACGTCGTGGGAGGCGACACGGCCGGCATCGTGTGCGTTCAACGCCATCAAGCCGGCGCCGTCCGCCACGCCCGCCACCCGCGCCGCAACGTCCTCCGCGCCCGGACCATGCACGTCTACGGCGGCGGTCTCCGGCGTCAGGTCCGCCAATCGAACGTCCTCGGTGAAGATCAGGTCATCCCACCGCTGGAGCAGACGGTCCTTTACGTCGAGGTGCACGTCCACCACCATCCGCCCCGACTCCGCCAGCACATACATGTCGGCGATCATCCGACCCTGCGGCGTGAGGTACGCGCTGTAGCAGCCCCCACCCGGCGCGAGGGCGGCGACATCGTTGGTGAGCAGGCCCTGCAGAAACGTTGCCCGGTCCGCGCCGCCGACCGCAATCCAGCCTCGGTCGGACGGGACGTTCCAGGCGACGGCGGTCCGGAGCGCGTCGTATCCGTCGGGTGGCGGTGCGGAAAGCGTCACGGGCAAATGATATGCTGCGCACGTGACAAGGCGACCCGGGGCGCGCTCGGCCGCCGCCTGTTTCGCCCTGCTCGGCTTGTCCGCGCTGCTGCCGCCCTCCAGCGAGGCCCAGACCACCGTATCCGATCCGACCGCCGGCGACGCCACGTTCAACGTCTTCGTGAACGCCGTTCCGGTCGGTTTCGAACGGGCGCAACTGCTACGGACGGAGCACGGCTGGGTAATCCGGGCGGGCGGCCAGTTGACGGCGCCGGTAACCAGCGAAACGAGCCTCTTCGAGGCGACCTACGATGCCGACTGGCGGCCGCTGCGCCTGCAAGTCCAGGGGACGCGGGACGGCGTGCCGTTCGCGCTCGACACGACGATCGTCGACGGGATCGCCACCAGCGAACTGCGGCAGCAGGAAACGACCAGCGACATCCTCGAGATAGCGATCGATCCCAGCGCCGTCATGCTGCCAAACCTCCTGTTCGCCGCGTACGAGGCGCTGGCGTTCCGCCTGGCCGAATCGGCGCAGGGCGACGAGCTGCCGGTCTTCGTAGCGCCCGGCGGCACCGCCGCCGTGCGTGTCGACAGCGTCGGCAGCCAGCGGATCCGGACGGTCGATCGGCCCATTGTCGCCACCACCTACAACCTGACGATCCTCGACCCGCAACAGGATTTCCCGGCCGTGGTCTGGGTGGACGAACATCGGCGCCTGCTGCGCGTCACCGTGCCGATGGCGTCGATTGACGTGGCTCGGCAGGATCTTGCGCTCTCGTCGACGCGGCTTGCCGACGAGGCGCATCCGGGCGATGAGGATGTGCGGGTGCAGGCGGCCGGATTCAGCCTGGCGGCGACGATCACCACCCCGCTCGACACCGCCCCGGCGCCGGGCCCGAACGGCCGGATGGCGGTGGTGCTGGTTCCCGGTCCGGACGCGTCCGACCGAAACGAGATCCACCACGGCGTGTCGATCTTCGGGCAACTTGCCGGCGCCCTCGCCGACCGGGGCGTGGTGGCAGCCCGCTACGACCGTCGCGGGGCGGGCCAGAGCGGCGGACGTCCCGAGTCGGTGACGCTGCGCGACTACGCCGAGGATGTGCGCGAAGTGGTCCGCTTTCTCGAGCGTCGCGACGACGTCAACCGCGACCGGATCGCCGTCGTGGGATACGACGAGAGCGCCTGGATCGCCCTGATGGCGGCGCGACGCGAGAATCGCATCAAGGGGCTGATTGTCCTCGCCGCGCCTTCGGTTACCGGCGCGCAAAGGGTGATGGAACAGCAGCTGGCCGCCCTCGATCAGATGGGTGCTACCGAGGCGCAGCGGCAGGAGCGGATCGACCTGCAGACGCGGATCAACCAGGCCGTGCTCGAAGAGGGTCCGTGGGAGGGGATTCCGGATGCCCTGCGCACCCAGGCCGACACGCCGTGGTTCCGGAGTTTCCTGGCCTTCGATCCGGCCGACACGTTGGGTCACGTCCGGCAGCCGATGCTGGTCATTCAGGGCGCGCTCGATCAGGAAGTGCCGCCGCACCATGCCGACCGGCTGGAGGCGATCGCCGGTGTGCGGACCCGGCGCGAGTCGACGCTGGCGGTTGCCCGGCTCGACGGACTGAACCACCTGCTGATCCCGGCGGTGACGGGCAGTGTCGACGAGTACGCGTCGCTCACGGAGACGCAGATTGCGCCGGCGGTGGCGGATCGGATCGCCGAGTGGATCGAACGGCTGCCCGGCAGGCGCTGACTCGCCCGGGACGCGCCCGCAAGACTATTCCGCTTCGGCCCGGGACGGATCGCGAGCTACGCTGAACTCCGAACGTCCTATGCGCAGTCGGTCTCCCGCCTTCAGCTCCTTCTTCTCCACGCGCAGGCCGTTGACATGTGTGCCATTCGTGCTGGCGAGGTCCTCGACCACCAGCTTGTCCGCGGACGCCGACAGGCGGCAATGGACGCGAGAGAGCAACTCGTCCCCTGGCAGGACAAAGTCGGCCCGCGTCCCGCGTCCAACCGTCCTGACCGACCCCGTCGGCAAGCGCATCGTCCGCCGCTCGTCCTCCCCATCCGATCGGAGCACCCACATAGTCAACCGTTGTAGCGCCGTCATGACTTGCGAGGCGGCGTCGATGGCCGCAACTCCACTCGGCTGGGGAGGCTGCGGGGGTCGTGCGCCAGCACGTCTACCACCACCCGCGCCACGTCGCACGCGGTGAGCTTCCAGGGCGCAGCGGCATGGCGGTCGTCCGATCCCGCGAACCCGGTGCCGACCGAACCCGGCGCGACCGTCGTCACCCGGATGCCGTCGTGCCGCACCTCCTGCATCAGCGCGGCGGTGAAGGCGTCAAGACCCGCCTTCGACGCACAGTACGCCGCGCCGTTGGCAAACGGGTTCGCGCCCGCGAGGCTGCTGACGTTGACGATCCACCCGCCGCCACGCTGCCGCAGGGCCGGAATCGCGGCGCGGCAGCAGTAGAACACTCCGTGCAGATTGGTCTCCATAATCTGTAGCCAGTCGTCGATCGCCTGTTCCGCGACCGGTGCGAAATGGCCGACACCGGCGTTGTTTACGAGAATGTCGAGGCCGCCGAACCGTCCGACAGCGGTCTCGATCAGGCGTGCGGCGTCATCCGGACGCCGAACATCGGCTTGTGCCGTCTCGAGTCTGGCGCCTCCGCCCGGTCGGGCGACGGCCGTCGTGAGGGCATCCGCCGCGGCGCGCAGCGCCGGGCCGGAACGCCCCGAGATCACCACGTCCGCGTCCGCCGCCAATAACTGTTCCGCCACGGCGCGACCGATGCCCCGCGAGCCGCCGGTCACCACGGCCGACTTCCCTGCGAACTGTCCCGCCGACGCCACCGCCTGATCCCTGACCATGGATGCTACGGCCACTAGAATACCGCGAGCGTCACCCGTACCGTCAGCGCGCGCCGCGGCGGCATGCCGTCGGGTGGCCCAAGAGGCCCGATGTCCGTCATCGCCATTCTGGGCGCCGGAACCCTCGGCGGGACACTGGCCCGCACGCTGGCCGTGCGCGGCCAGTGCCGAGAGATCCGCCTGCTGGACGACGCCGCGGACGTGGCGGCGGGCAAGGCGCTCGACATCCGGCAGTCGGGACCGATCGATCGGTCCGACACTCGCCTCGCCTCCGACCGGCCGCCCGCCGGACTGACCGACGCCGACATCGTGGTGCTCGCCGGGCCGGTAGCGCCCGATGCGGAATGGGACGACGACGCGGGCCTGACACAGTTGCACCAGGTGACGTCAGCCAACCACCGGGCGCCGGTGGTCTGCGCGGGGGCCGGGCATTGCCGGCTCGTCGAGCGGGGCGTGTCGGATGTCGGACTCGACCGGCGCCGTCTGATCGGTTCCGCACCCGAAGCGCTCCGTGGCGCGCTCCGGGCGATCGTCGCGCTCGACATGGAGTGCCCTGCCTCGGAGGTGGCACTGACGCTCCTCGGTTCGCCACCCGACCGGGTGGTTGTGCCCTGGGGCCAGGCCACGGCCGGCGGGCTGTCGCTGGAGGCCCTGCTCCCTCCCTTGCGTCTCACTCGCCTCCGCCGCCGGGCGGCAGCCCTTTGGCCACCGGGGCCGTACGCGCTCGCCGCAGCGGCGGCGCAGGTCGTCTCGACCGCACTCACCGGCAGCGGCCACCGCCCCTCCTGCTTCGTCGTGGACGAGAACCTACCTGCCGCGCTGGCGATGCCCATCGCGCTCGACCGGTCGGGCGTAACGCGGATTCTCCGGCCCCCGCTCACCGAGCGGGAACGTGGGGAACTGCAGGCGGCGCGGGGCGACTGATCACCCGGCAGCACTCGTGGCGACGGGGGCGGGAGCGAGGCGCGGTTCGCGACCGAACACCTGCGCGACGGACACCGCGACGGCGTCGCTCACCCGGTCGATGTCCGGTTCGCGACCGGTCAGACGCCCGAGCGAAGTAACGCCCCGACCGTCGAGCCCGCAGGCGCGGATGAGGCTGAAGTCGTCCAGGCAGGTAGTAACGTTGAGGGCGAAACCATGCGACGTCACCCATCGCGAGAGCCGAACCCCGATCGCGGCCAGCTTGTCGTTGCCCACCCACACGCCCGTCAGCCCTCCGATCCGCTCGGCCCGTACGCCGAAACGGGCCACCGCGCGGATCAGTGCCTCCTCGAGGTCGCGGACGTAGCGGTGCACGTCGCAGCGGTCCGGCTTCAGCAGCAGAATGGGATAACCAATCAGTTGGCCCGGGCCATGGTAAGTGATATCACCGCCGCGCCGCGCCTCGTGCAGCTCGATGCCGCGCCGTTCCAGTTCGGCTGGTGCGACGAGCAGGTTGCCGAGGTCCGCGCTGACACCTAGCGTGACAACTGGCGGATGTTCCAGCAGCAGCAGCTGATCCGGGATGCGATCCTGCTGCCGGTCTGCAACGAGTCCCTGCTGTAGCGCGACGGCGTCAGCAAACGAGACGACGCCGAGCCGACGGACCACCAACTGCCGGGGGCCGGACGGTCGAGACATGGTGGCGTGCGCCGCGCCGTGGGCGCCCTCCTACAGCAACCCCTCGTCGAACTGCTCGAGGCCGGCCTTGACCACGGACATGAACCGGTCCCCGATGGCGCCGTCGATCAGTCGATGATCGAAACCCAGGGTCAAATAGGCGCGGTGGCGCGCGGCGATGGTCCCGTCCGAGTCCACCACGACCGGCCGGCGCTCGACGGCGCCCAGGCAGAGAATCGCCACCTGCGGATGATTGATGATCGGCAGGCCGGCTATGGAACCGAAGACGCCCGGGTTGGTAATCGTGAACGTCCCACCCTGCACCTCGTCGGGTGAGAGCCGTTTCTCGCGAGCCCGTGCGGCGAGGTCGTCGATCGCCCGGCTCAGATCGAAGACACTCTTGGCGCCGGCCTTGCGGACAACCGGCACGACCAGTCCCTCTCCCTCGTCGAGCGCCACCGCGATCCCGAGACCCACCGCCGCGCGGTAGCGGACCGAGGCGCCATCCTCCGAGAGCGTCGCGTTGACGACAGGCACCGCGGCGAGGGCATCGACCACCGCGCGGGCCACGAACGAGAGATACGTCAGCTTTGCACCGCGGGCGGCGTACGCCTCGCGGTGCGCGACCAGAAGCTCCGCGACGCGCGTGAAGTCGACATCGAAGATCGTGTGGACGTGGGCCGCGGTGCGGCGGCTGGTGACCATTCGCCGCGCAATCTGCTGCCGCATCGCCGACAGCGGCTCGACCCGTTCGCCGAACGACGGAGCTGCGACCCCGGGTGCACCCGCCGAACCGCGGGCGGCAACGTGAGCGAGGATGTCGTCCTTCGTGACACGGCCGCCAGCGCCGGTGCCGGCCACTACCGCCGGGTCGACGCCGTATTCCCGTGCCAGCCGTCGGACGACCGGCGACAGGCGTACGCCGTCCCGGCCCGCAGCGGGACCTGCGGCGCCAGCCGATCCATCCGCCGCCACACGATCCGCCGGCCCGCGCGTTGGGAGAGCAACGGCTGCGGAACCGGGTCCATCCGTGACCGGCGTGGTGCTCGAGTTGCGGCTGGTGGCCACTTCCTCGCCGGGGGCCGCGATAATAGCGACCACGCTGCCCACCCCCACGGTCTCGCCCACCTCAACGCAGACATCGGCAACCACCCCGCCGGCCGGCGAGGGTACTTCGGCGTCGACCTTGTCGGTGGAAACCTCGAACAGAGGCTCGTCGCGGTCGACCGCGTCGCCGACGCGCTTGTTCCAGCGAACGACGGTTCCCTCGGCGATCGACTCGCCGAGTTGCGGCATCAGGACATTCGTGGCCATCGTCACCGGGCAGGCGACGCGGCGATCCCGGACGGAAAACAGCCCGGAACTCCGGTCCCGCTATGCGATCGACCGAAGACCGCGACCCGAGGGAGCCTACTCGAGCACCGCGTCCTTGAGCGGCTTCGCGATACGAGCCTTGACGACCGTTTTGGCCGGGATCGTGATCGTGGCGCCAGTCGCCGGGTTCCTGCCCGCGCGCTCCGGACGACTCTGGAGCACGAGCTTCGCGACGCCGGGAATCACAAACTCCCCACACCGCCTCAGTTCCTGCTCAGACAGACTCTGCAGCTCGGCGAAGAACTCACGCGCGTCTGCGCGCCTCACGCCGAAACGCTCGGCGAAATGACCAAACAGTTCCGTCTTGCCCATCCTGCGGCCTTCCGCCATTGGCGTCTCCCCTCCCAGTTAAAGCGATCTATTGATCCACCCCCGGCGCGGCCTTGTCAGTTCGGCCACCGGGGATCGTCCTCAGAACCGGGCGTAATGCTATCCCGCTGCCTGTCGGGTGTCAATCGTAGCCACGGGCAGCCTTGTGCAATAGACGTCAGGGCCATGTTGGCGAGATGCGGCGCCGATCGTGGCTGGTAGAATCGCCCCATGGCCGACGAGGCAGGGGACGCCAACTCCACCGTTCTGGCGGCGACCACGGAGTCGCCAGCCCTGGAGACGTTTCCGAATCCAGCACCCGAGCGGGACTACGAGATCGCCGTCCGTTGCCCCGAGTTCACGTCGGTCTGTCCGAAGACCGGCCTGCCGGACTTCGGCGAGATCCGCATTACCTACGTCCCGGATGAATGTTGCGTCGAGCTGAAATCGCTGAAGCTGTACCTGGTCGCTTTCCGCAACCAGGGGATCTTCTACGAGGCGGTGACCAACCGGATCCTGGACGACCTCGTGGCGGTCTGCCGGCCGCGCCGAATGACCGTGGTGGGAGACTTTTCGGCCCGCGGCGGAATCTCGACCCGGGTGACCGCGGATTATGTGCAGCCATGACGCCGAAGCCGCACCGTTGGCGCGCGGTTGCCGCGGGCGCGAGCGTACCGGTGGCGCTCCCCGCGCTGCTGGCACTCCCGATCGCGGTCGCAGCCGACCGGCCCGCCCACGCCCAGGTACGTCCGCCGGAGTTAATCGTCGAAGCGCCCGAAGGTCTCCGCAACGTTGCGGATCAGGTGCGCCGTCTGGACGTCAACCGGTTGCGTGGCGTAGTGCGCCTGGTCGGACTCGCCGCACCGGGCGATCCCATCCGCGTCGTCATCGTTTCCGAGGAGTCCCGCCTCGCGCGGGACCTTCCGGCCTGGGTCGCGGCGTTCGCCGACCCGCAGAACGACTTGATCGTGCTGTTTCCAGCGCGGGTCGGTTCGTACCCGCATGATTCACTCGAGGTGGTGCTGCACCACGAGGTGGCGCACATTCTGGCCTCGCGCGCGGCGGGAGGTGGACGGCTGCCGCGGTGGTTCAGCGAGGGCCTGGCCAGCGTGGCCGAACGGACCTGGGGCATCGGGACCCGCACACGGTTTCTCAGCGCTACGTTCGTTGCCGGCCAGCCGACCGTCACCGAACTTGAAGGACTGTTTGGCGGCGATGCCGGCAGCGTGGCGCGCGCCTACATCATCTCGCACGCGATCGTGCGCGACACCATCCGTCGGTACGGCGTCGCCGTCGTGCCGGGCATCCTGTCGCAGGTGGCCGCGGGTGCGACGTTCGACAACGCGTTCATCGACGCGACCGGAACGACCGTGCGGGGAGCCACCCGCGCCTTCTGGCGCAGCGCCGGGGGCTGGGAGGAGTGGATAACGTTCGTCGCCAGTCCGTTCACGCTCTGGACCGCGATCACCGCGCTCGCCCTTGCCGCCATCTGGCGCCACCGGCTCCGCCGTGCGGAGCGCCGCCGCGAGTGGGAAATGGAAGAAGCCATCGAGCGTGAACTCGAGGCGTGGGACCGTAAGGACCCGCGGCTCAGAAGCGGGCGCGACGCATGACGGCGCGCGGCAGTGCGCGGACCCCCAGCATCACCCAGCGCCAGATCGCGGGCACATAAACAACCGGCGTTCCGCGGTCGATCGCGCGAACCACCCGGCGCGCGACCGGCGCGGCGTCGCCGGCGAACGGCGGCTCCTTCAACCCGGCCGTCATCCCGGTCCGGACGAAGCCCGGCTTGACGCAGACGACGCGCAGTCCCCGGCGCCAGTAGCGATGGTCGAGCCCTTCGAGGTACGCGGTGAGTCCAGCCTTGGTGGCGCCGTAGGTGACGAGTGGCGATCGTCCCCGTTCACCCGCAACCGACGAGAAGACGCACAGCGTGCCGCCGCCGTCCGCAAGCAGCCGGCGCCGCGCCGCCTCACAGAAGCCAATCGTGTTGGCGAGGTTGACCGTGGCGAGCGCGCGCGCCTCGGCCGGGTCGGCCGCCTCAACGTCGTCCTCGGTCATGAAGCGGGCGGCGGTCAGCACGACGGTGTCGATCCGGCCGAGCGCGGCCACTGCAGCGTCGAGCGCGGGAGCGAACGTGTCCGGCCGATCCAGATCGCACGTGACGACGGCGGGCGGTTCACTCAGCCCTGCGCGCACGCGCAGATCGCGCGCCGCCGCATCGACCGCCGCCTGGTCCCGCCCGAAGAGGCACACGCGATCGCCCCGCTCGGCCAGGAGCCGGGCGACGGCACGCCCCATCCCGCGCGTCGCGCCGAACAGCACGACGTTCATGCCGGATCCTCCAGAATGCGGACCGACTGCGCGCTTCGGAAGCGCAACTGAGAATCCCAGCGCCGGCGCACCGCCATCCAACGGTCCAGGCGCGGCTCCATCGCGCGGAAGTGCTCCGCCCGCGTGTAGCGGTCCTTGGCCAGGTAGATCCGTCCGCCCAGCTCGATCATCGTTTCGTTCAACGCGTCGACCAGCGCCTGAATCCCTTCGCCCGCCGGCATGTCGACCGCGATCGACATGCCGCGCAACGGGAACGAGAGCAGCCCGCTTCCCTCGTCGCCGCAGTTCTTGATGACGCACAGAAATACCGGCGCACGGCGCGCGGCCAGGAGGTCGAGCACCCGCCGCACACCGGCAACGCCTCGCGATTCCGGAATCACGCACTGGTACTGGATGAAGCCGCGCGGGCCGTACAACCGGTTCCAGTTGTGCAGCCGGTCCAGAGGATAGAAGAAGCGGTAAGGCGACTCGATCGCGGCGCGCTGCCGGCCGCCGTGCATTCGATACCGCGCCCGGTTGAACCACTCCATCGCGGTCCGGTTCAGCAGCCAGTCGGGCGCCACGGCGGGCACGTCGACGGCGGGCGGCGGCAACGGCGCGCCGCCTGACGTCGCCTCCGCGTCCGCCCAACCGCCGTGGTATACGATCCCTCGGCCGAAGCCCGCGCCGCGCGCCAGCAGGTCGGCCCACGCCACGGTGAAGGGCCAGTGCGCGCTTGAAGCCTCCAGCGCGTCGAGAAGCGCGCCGATGTCCGGCGCGCGGACGCTGCCGCTCTGAATCCAGGGAGACGGCAGGCGGGCCATCCGGAAGCCCACCTCGAGGATGTGGCCAGTCAGTCCCATGCCGCCGATGGTGGCGAGGAAGAGATCCGGTTCGTGGTCGGGCGAACAGTCCACAATCCGCCCGTCCGCCACCCGCACGCGGAGCGCGTCCACGTGCGCGCCAAAGCAGCCGTCGACGTGATGGTTCTTACCGTGCACGTCGGCCGCCACCATCCCGCCCAGGGTGACGAAGCGGGTGCCGGGCGTGACCGGCACGAACCAGCCGCGCGGCAGGAAGATCTCGGCGAGCGACGCCAGGCTCACGCCGGCTTCGGCGCGCAGGCGGCCGGTCGCCTCTTCGAACGCGATCAGACGGTCGCCCAGCACCGTGCAGGCCACCTCCGGCGTGGCCGGCGGGGGTAGCGACGAATCACCGTACGAGCGGCCTAGCCCCCGGAACAGCACCGCGCGTTCGCTCAACTGCAGCAGGTCGTCCGAGCGCACCTCGCACCCCGTCACGCTGATCCGTCCCCAGCCGGAGAGGGTCGTGTCGTGCCGTGTCATGGCGCACAATCGCTCACGGCCCGGCCGGCGATCCAACGCTGTAGAGCGCCGCGAGGATCCAGCCGGCGCCACAGACGAGCAGCGGTCGGGATCCGAGCAGGACGTCGACCGGTGATGCGCCGGCCTCGCGCAGGTGGACGATCCTGAGATACTCGAGGACGCCGAAGAGGACGAACGGCAGCGTCAGGAACTCGCGGCCCGTGACGAGCACCGGCGCCTCGAGGCAGTAGAGCGCATAAGCCATGATGGTCAGGCCGGCCGCGACCGTCAGGCTCTGATCCAGGAAGACGCGGCTGTAGCCGGCCAGGCTGGGGCGATGCGCGTCGTCGACGCCGCGCAGCAGGTCGCCCCGCCGCTTGGCGAGGGCCAGGAAGAGCGCGAGCGAGGACGAGCAGAAGAGTAGCCAGCCAGACGGCGGCGCGCCCACCAGGGCGCAGCCGAGGAGCACCCGGAGGACGAAGCCGGACGACAGCAGGAAGACATCGACCAGCGGGAGGTGCTTGCCGTAGAGCGTGTAGAAGAGCTGCAGTCCGGCGTAGCCGAGCAGTACCGATCCTGCGGTGGATGGCGTTCCGGCCAACGCGATCCCGCCTCCCGCCACGGCCAGCCCGGCGATCAGTAGCCGGGCCGACGCCGGCGAGACGGCGCCGGCGGCGATCGGCCGGCGCCGCTTGTCGGGATGTGCCTGATCGCGCCCGACGTCCCATAGATCGTTGAAGACGTAAGAGGCGCTGCTGACCAGGCTCATCGCCGCGAGGCCCGCTAGCAGCACGACTGGATCGAACGTGCCGCTCTCCCCCAGAGCGAACGGGAGCGGCATCAACACGAAGATGTTCTTCAGCCAGTCCCGCGGCCGGACGAGGCGGACGATGTCGGTCATGAGTACGTGAACGGCGTCACCACCGGCGTCACCAGGGATCCAGGCCGAGCAGGCGCGCCGGGTTGCGGCGGATCATGACGTCGATTGCGTCGGTGGAGATACCCGCCTCACGCATCGCGCGGATGTAGGCGCGGAGACCTTCCGCGTGCGTGGGATTGCCTTCCTGCCCCAGGTCGGACGACATGAAGAACGCCGACTCGCCGATGGCGTTGATCGCGTCGGCGTATTCCCCGATCGACCGGCTGCCGGAGAAAACCGCGAGCCAGTCGATCTCCATCACCGCGCCGGCATCCGCCATCGACTGCATCTGTTCCCGGGTGGCGTCCTGACCGAACACATGCGTCACCAGAATCCGCTCGACGCCACGTTGCCGCGCGGCCGGGAGCAGGCGCAGGACCTCCTCCGGAGACACATGCCCCATCGCGAGCGTAAGGTCATGCTCGGCGATGAGATCGAACACCTCCAGCACCTCCGGTCGCGGTTCGCCGTTCTCGAGGACCGGCACGAACGGGGCGCCGCCCCCTGCCGCGGTGACGTAGTGCTCTGCGTCGAACGTCGGCAGCCAGACCACCTTGCCGCGCCCGCCGGAGAACGTAGCCATCTGCCGCACCGCCTCCGGATTGATCCCGCCGACGGCGCGGTTCAGGACGACGCCGCCGAAGATCTCGATCCCCTCCACCGCCGACATCGCCAGGGCCGCGCGGTCGGCGGTCATCGTGAAGTGATTCTTCAGCAGGATCGCCCGCAACCCCGCGTCCCGCGCCAGACGCGCGGCCTCGACGTCGCTCACCGAGCGCGGCCGGGAGTCCGGGCCAGCGTGGACATGCAGGTCGATCACACCGTCGAGCGACACTGGTTGGGCGCGGGGGGTCGCCGCCGCCAGGCCGGCGAGCGCCAACGCCAGCCACAGCCGCACCGTACTAGTCCGAACCATCGGCCACCCTCCTCCGGTCACGCACTATCATAGGCCCACGGGGCCGGGCGTCCCGCCACGCCGCCCGCGCCCGCCGCGATCATGCCGGCTACGCCCGATCGGGTCGAACCGCATCCACGCCGCTGGGTGTGGGCCGTCTACGTCTGTCTCTTCGCAATATCGGTGCCGTGGTATCTCCCGGCCGGCGAGCCTCTCCGCCTCTGGTTCGGCCTGCCGCACTGGGTGGTGATCTCGCTCGTTGCCTACCTCGGCGTCGCGCTGTTCACCGTCTGGGTAGTGCGCCACTGCTGGCCGGAGCCGGACGACGGCGCACCGGCGAGCGGCGTGCGCGACGGCGGGGTCCCGGCGAGCGGCGTGTCCAACGCGCCGCATGCCGGCCCGGCCCGCAAGCACGTCGCGCGCAGCGGCGGTCCCAGGCGGGACGGCGCGCCATGAGCCTCGCTCTGGGCGCCGGCATCGCGGTCGGCCTCTACCTGGTCGTGCTTGTCGGCGTCGGCTGGGCCACGCGCAGCCGCGGCGCCCGAACCGGCCTGGGCGATTTCTATCTCGCCGGCCGGAACCTGGGTGGCCTGGTTCTCCTGCTGACGCTCTATGCGACGCAGTACAGCGGCAACACGCTGCTCGGCTACCCGGCCGAAGCGGTCCGCGTCGGGTACGCCTGGGTGATGAGCGTCGGCTTCATGATGGCGATCATCGTCGCCTATCTCGTGTTCGCGCCGCGCCTGCAGGGAATCGCCCGCCGGCATCAGTTCGTCACGCCGGGCGACTGGATTGCGCACCGCTTCCAATCGCCGCCGCTCACGTTGATCGCCAACGTGCTGCTGATACTGGCGATCTCGAACTTCCTGCTGGCGCAACTCGTGGCAATGGGGCACGTCACGGAGGGGCTGTCGGGCGGCGCCGTGCCCTACTGGGTAGGCGTCGTGCTCCTGACGCTGGTCGTGATCATCTACGAGACGGTGGGCGGGATGCGCGCCGTCGCCTGGACCGACTGCGTGCAGGGCATCATGCTGCTGGTCGGCCTGGCCGGCCTGCTGCTCGCCGTCGTCCCAACGCCGGCCCATCTGGGAGAGCTTACGGCCGCGGTCGCCGCCGCGGCGCCCGAGAAGGCGGCGGTGCCCGGATGGGATGTCTCGCGCAACTGGTTCTCCACGATCCTGTTGATCGGATTGTCGGGGGCGGTCTACCCGCACGCGATTCAGCGGATCTACGCGGCGCGCGACGCCGCCACGCTGAAGCGCTCCCTCAGCATCATGGTATTCCTGCCGCTCGTCACCACCGGAGTCATGTTCCTGGTGGGGATCCTGGCGCTCGCGGAGCTCGGAACCGTCGCCGATGAAGACCAGGTGATTCCGGCGTTGCTGACCGCTTGGGCGGGACGGTCGCTGGTGCTCTACATCCTGTCGGTCGTGGTCGTCACCGCGGTGGTGGCGGCGGTCATGTCGACGGCGGACTCCGTGCTGCTGAGCCTCTCGTCCATCCTGGCGAAGGACATCGTCGGCACGACGCTCCTGCGCGGGGCGCCGGAAGAACAGCTCACGCGGATCGGGAAGCGGCTCTCGTGGGCGGTGGTGGCGGTCCTGGTGGCGATCGCCCTCGCGCCGCGCGTGACCCTGTGGGGCCTGACCGAGATCAAGATGGAGATCCTGGCCCAGGTGGCGCCGCTCTTCATCCTCGGAGTGAGCTGGCGGCGTCTCACCACCGGCGCTGCCTTTACCGGCATGCTGGCCGGCTGCACGGCCTACGCGGGCCTGCTGCTCACCGGCCGACCCGAAGTGTGGAACATCCATGCCGGCATCGTTGCCCTCGCCGTGAATATCGCCGCCTGCGCCGCCGTGACGTTCGTGCAATCTCAACCCGCCCGGGCGCCCGCCGGGCGTCCCGGCGCCGCACGGGTCCGCTGACGTGACCCACCCGCGCGCCGCCATCGGTGCGGTTGCGATTATCGGGCTGCTGCTGCAGATGCTGCTCTGGTCGCGGCAGTGGGTCTACGGCGATCAGTACGCGCTGCTGCTTGCGGGGCTGGATGTGCTCGCGACCGGCGAGCTTCCCGCCTTCGCCAAGATGATGAGCGGCGACGGCCGGATCCCGGGCGCCCTGCTGCCCATTCTGATCGCGGCGCCGCTCGATTTGTGGGCCGACTACCGGGCGCCTGCCCTCCTTGTGGGACTGACCCACGTGGCGGCGGCCGGCGTTCTGGCCGCTTGCATCGGGCGCGCCCTCGGCGCCCGGTTCGCCGCCGCATACCTGGCCGTCTACTGGCTCTCACCCTGGCGGCTCTACCACGCCGGGTTCCTTTGGGAGCCGGCGTACGTCTTCCTGCCGGCCGCGCTGCACCTGGCCTTCGCGTACCGGCTCCGCGAGGCGGCGCATACCGGCTGGAGCCTGCTGCTGGCCGCCACGCTCGCCGCCGCGCTGCAACTGCATGGATCGTTCCTGGTGCTCGTGCTGCTGACGTCGCTGCTCGCGGCGCGGCGGCTGATCCATATCGACTGGAAGGGCGCGGTGGTCGGGCTTGCGGCAGGCGCCACGACGCTCATCCCGACCGGGCAAATGTTCATCGCGGGGACGCTTCCCGCGCTGGCGCCGGTGCAGACCGAGCCGTACCCGCGCATCGTGCTGGCGGTACTGAACGGCGCGAAAGCGATCGGCTACTGGTTCCGACTCGGCTCGCTCGATATCGGCCGGCGGTTGCGGCAGGTGGTCTGGACGGATGTATCCGGCGGTGATGCCGCGTCCTTCCTGCTGGCGGCGCTGATCGGGATCAGCAGCGCGTCAATCCTGATTGCGCTCTACGCCGCGTGGCGCTGGTTCTGGCGCGACGGGGCGGTCGATCCGCCGGCTGACGCCCGGCGCCCGAACGCCGCCGGCTGGTTCCGCGGCTATGCCTGGTGGGCCCTGGTGGCGTTGGTCGTGGCCGCGGCCATCTCGCCCGTACCGGTGCAGGGCTGGCACGTGGTGATCGCCTTTCACGCCGCCTGCCTCCCGGTGGCGGGCTGGTTGACCGAGGCCTTCTGGCGCCGCACCGCGCCATGGCGCGTGGCGGCGGCGACGTTCGTGGCCCTGGAAGTCGTGATCGTGCTGCTGCTCGCTTTCGGGCACGAGATGTACCGGCCGCGTTCGGCGGAGGAAATCCTGCGACAGGACTTTCCGGAGGAAGTGCGGCCGCTGATGCCGTGAACGGAGCGCTAACCGGCCCGTTACGAGCGGAACATCCGGAGCAGGCGGCTGAGCGGATCGTACAGGCGATCCACGACGCGTTCCTTGAGCGGAATGATCGCGTTGTCGGTGATCGTGATCTCTTCCGGGCAGACTTTCGTGCAGCACTTTGTGATGTTGCAGTAGCCGACGCCGAAGGCGTTCGCCAGGTCGTCGGCCCGGTCCTCGGTGTCGAGCGGGTTCATCTCGAGCGCGGCGGTGTGTACGAGGAACCGCGGACCGATGAACTCGTGATGCAGCCGATGGTCGCGCAGCACGTGGCACACATCCTGGCAGAGGAAGCACTCGATGCACTTCCGGAACTCCTGCACCCGCTCGGCGTCGGACTGCGCCATCCGCCACGTGCCGTCCTCCGCGTCGGGAGGACGCGGCCTGAACGGCTTGATCCGCTTCTTGACGTCGTAGTTCCACGAGACGTCGGTCACCAGGTCACGGATGGGCGGGAACGCCTTCATGGGCTCAATCGTCACCGGTTCGTCCAGATTCAGGCTGCTGAGGCGCGTCATGCACATCAGTTTCGGGTTGCCGTTCACCTCGGCTGAGCAACTCCCGCACTTGCCCGCCTTGCAATTCCACCGGACCGCCAGATCATTGGCCGATTCGGCCTGCACCTGGTGAACCGCATCGAGCACGACCATTCCTTCGGACACTTCGGTGGTGTAGTCCTCGTAGGCACCCCCGTCCGGGCCGCCTCGCCAGATCCTGAACGTCGCGCTTGCCATCTCGCCCCCCGGCCCGTCACGTCTTCTGATTCTCGTCGATAATCCGCTGCAGGTTCTCGGGCAGGGGCGGCAGCGGCTCGCGCCGCACCTCCATCGCGCCGCTCTCCGCCCGCCGGATCACGAGCGCGGTCTTCCCCCACGCCTCGTCCTTCCCGAGGTGATCCTCGCGGAAGTGGGCGCCCCGACTCTCCCGCCGTTCGATGGCGGACCGGGTCACGGCTTCCGAAACCACCATCAGGTTGCGGAGGTCGAGCGCAGTATGCCAGCCGGCGTTGTACTCGCGGTTACCCGGCGCCTCGACCCGCTTCACGCGCTCCTGCAGCCGGAGCAGGCTGTCGAGCGCGGAACGGAGGTCGGCGTCGTTGCGGACGATGCCCACCTGGGCCTGCATCAGATCCTGGAGCTCGTACTGAAGCTGATACGGCGCCTCACCGCTTCCCTCCCGCTCCAGCGGCTCCAGCGCCATCTGCGCCACCTGCTCCACCTCGGCGTCGTTGACCCGGCCGGGCGCCTGCTCCTTCGCGAACGCCGCCGCGTACTCGCCAGCGCGCTTGCCGAAGACCAGCAGGTCCGACAGCGAGTTGCCGCCCAGCCGGTTGGCGCCGTTCAGGCCCGCCGCCACTTCGCCGGCGGCGAAAAGCCCCGGCACCGCCGACATCTGCGTATCGGCCTCCACTCGGACACCTCCCATGACGTAGTGGGTCGTCGGACCTACCTCCATCGGTGTCTCGGTGATGTCGATGCCGGCAAGCTGCTTGAACTGGTGGTACATGCTCGGCAGCTTCTTTCGAATGTGCTCCACCCCGTTCGGGAGCCTCTCCTTGATCCACGCGATGTCGAGATAGACGCCGCCGTGCGGGCTGCCGCGCCCTTCCTTGATCTCCCGGACGATGCAGCGCGCGACGTGGTCGCGCGTCAGCAACTCCGGTGGCCGGCGTGCCTCCTTGTCGCCCTGCGTGTAGCGCCAGCCTTCCTCTTCATCGCGGGCCGTCTGGTGACGGTAGAGCTCGGGAATGTCGTCGAACATGAAGCGGCGGCCTTCGCTGTTCCGCAGCACGCCCCCTTCGCCGCGCACGCCCTCGGTCACCAGGATACCCTTGACCGACGGCGGCCAGACCATCCCGGTGGGATGGAACTGCACGAACTCCATGTCCAGCAGCTCGGCCCCGGCCCGGTAGGCGAGGGCCTGGCCGTCGCCGGTGTACTCCCAACTGTTGGACGTCACCTTGAACGCGCGCCCGATGCCACCCGACGCCAGCACGATCGCCTTTGCCTTGAAGACGCGGAAGCGGCCCCGCTCGCGGTCGTAGCCGAACGCGCCGACGACCCGGTCGCCTTCCTTCAGCAGCTCGACGATCGTGCACTCCATGTGCACGTCGATCCCCTGGTGCACGCCGTGGTCCTGCAGGGTCCGGATCATCTCCAGGCCGGTCCGGTCGCCGACGTGCGCCAGCCGCGGATAGCGGTGACCGCCGAAGTTACGCTGGAGGATTCGCCCGTCCCCGGTCCGATCGAAGACAGCGCCCCACGCCTCCAGCTCGCGCACCCGGTCGGGCGCTTCCCTCGCGTGGATTTCCGCCATGCGGAAGTTGTTCAGGTACTGCCCGCCGCGCATCGTGTCGGCGAAGTGCGTCTCCCAGGAATCCCGGTCGTCCACGTTGGCGAGAGCCGCCGCCATCCCCCCTTCGGCCATCACGGTATGCGCCTTGCCGAGAAGCGACTTGCAGACGAGGCCGACTGAAACCCCCGCTGCGGACGCCTCGATCGCCGCGCGCAGGCCCGCGCCGCCGGCGCCGATCACCAGGACATCGTGTTCGAAGGTCTGGTAGTCCATCGGAAGCTAAAGAATGCGAAAGTCGGTCCAGACCCCCATTGAGCAGAGCCGCACGTAGACATCGGAAAAACCGACCCAGACGAGGCTCATCCAGGCGCAGAGCATGTGGCGGCGGTTGAAGCAACCGACGCAGTCGTAGGCCATCTTCTGCATCGGACTGGCCGAGATGCAGTCGTGTCGTCCGCCCACGACGTGTCGCAGCGAGTGGCAGCCGAACGTGTAGCTGGCCAGAAGGATGACGTTGAGGGCCAGCACCAGCGTGCCGACGCCGAGACCGAACGTCGTGCCGCCCGCGCCGTCGTCGAACCAGAGCGCGTTCCAGACGTCATAGCTCAGGAAGACGAGGAAGCCGAGCGCCAGGTAGAGAAAATAGCGGTGGACGTTCTGCAGGATCAGCGGGAACGAGTTCTCGCCCCGGAACGTATTGCGCGGCTCACCCACCGCGCACGACGGCGGATCGGCCCAGAACGCCTTGTAGTACGCCCCACGGTAGTAGTAGCACGTGAGCCGGAAACCGGCCGGCGCCCAGAGGATCAGGAACGCGGGCGAAAACGGCAGCCAGGCGGGCCACCAGCCGGGCCGGGGGCCGAACAGGCTATGCGGCGAGTCGCCGAAGATCTCCGGCGAGTACATCGGCGAGAGATAGCCCTCGTAGGTGTAATACGCCCCCTGAAACGCCGCCCAGGTGGAATAGACGAGGAACGCGGCGAGTCCCAGGAAAACGGCCGCGGGCTGCAACCACCACGCGTCGCGACGGGAGGTTTCTCCGAACCCCCGCACCGGTATCGCAATCTGTACCCGCTCCATCTGCTCCACTCGCCCCCGGGAAGGCGGGCCTGAACGCGGCCCAGTGCCACCGGAACCGAGCATAGAATATCACTTGGGGTGACGGTATAGACTTGAGCGTCGCCACGGAGGAAACGAGAATGTCACTCAGAATCAACGACATCGCACCCGACTTCACGGCAGAGACGACTGAGGGGCCAATCAGCTTCCACGAGTGGATCGGTGATGGCTGGGCCATCCTTTTCTCGCACCCCAAGGACTTCACTCCGGTCTGTACGACCGAACTCGGAACCATGGCGGGGCTGCGCGACGAGTTCACCAGGCGGAACTGCAAGGTGCTCGGCATCAGCGTCGACGCGGTGCGCGACCATGCGAAGTGGTCGGAGGACATCGCCTCGTTCAGCGGCAATCCGATCAACTACCCGTTGATCGGCGACCCGTCGCTGGCCATTGTCAAGCATTACGACATGCTGCCGGCGGATGCGGGCGACACGTCGGTGGGGCGGACACCGGCCGACAACGCCACCGCGCGGTCCGTCTTCATCATCGGGCCCGACAAGCGGATCAAGGCCACGCTCACCTACCCGATGAGCACCGGCCGGAACTTCGACGAGATCCTTCGCCTGCTCGATTCGTGCCAGCTCACGGCGCAGAAGAAAGTGGCAACTCCCGCGAACTGGAAACAGGGGAACGACGTCATCATCCTGCCGGCGGTGAGCGACGACGAAGCGAAGCAGACGTATCCGGGGGGTTGGCAGCGGCCCCTGCCCTACATCCGGGTCGTGCCGCAGCCGAAGTAAACACGCGAGCGCCCGCAGGCGACGGTGCGGTCAGTGGATGACCGTGTCGTCGCCCATATCCTCCAACAGTTCAAGGTGAGTGGTTTCTAGCGCGCGGACCGCCTGGATTGCCAGATCAATAGCCTCGAGGCCGCTGCACTGCGTCTTCCCGGCCTTGAAGCGCCGGCGCACGGCCCGCAGTGTGCGCAGCACCTGCGCGCGGTCGAAGCGCTGACCTGCACAATGTTCACAAAAGCCCATCGCGTCCTGCCTCCCTCACTGATGTCTCGCTCCTCCCGCCGATTGCCGTTCCGTTCCGTCGGTGGCGCTAGTCCGCCTCCATATGCGGATAGCGGTAGTCGGTCGGCGGCACGAAGTTCTCCTTCGTGGTTCGCGTGCTTACCCAGCGGAGCAGGTTGAGCGAACTCCCGGCCTTGTCGTTCGTCCCGGAAGCGCGCGCTCCGCCGAACGGCTGTTGACCGACGACGGCGCCGGTCGGCTTGTCGTTGATGTAGAAGTTGCCGGCCGCGTTAACCAACGTCCGGTGCGCCACATCGATCGCGGCACGGTCGGTAGCGAAGACGGCGCCGGTCAACGCGTACGGAGACGTCCGATCGCACAGCTCGAGTGTCTCGGCGTATCGGTCGTCGTCGTAGACGTACACCGTCAGCACCGGACCGAACAGTTCCACTTCCATCGTCCGGTAATGCGGATCGTGAGCCCGAATCAGTGTCGGCGCGACGAAATACCCAACGGAGTCGTCGTACTGTCCGCCGCAGACGACTTCCGCATCGGGTGACGCGTGCGCTTCGTCGATCGCCTGCTTCTGGGTTGCGAACGACGACGCGTCGATCACGGCGCCCATGAAGTTCGTCATATCGGCGACATCGCCGTACCGAATCCCCTCGATCTCGTGGCACCAGTCGTCGGCATGTTTATCCCAGATCGACTTCGGGATGTACGCCCGGCTGGCGGCGCTGCACTTCTGCCCGGTGTACTCGTAGGCGCCCCGGATGAGACCGGTCAGCAGGGCCGAGGGATCGGCCGACGGATGGGCGACGACAAAGTCCTTGCCGCCCGTCTCGCCAACGATGCGCGGATAGCTCCGGTAGTTGGCGATGTTGGTCCCGATCGTCCGCCACATACCCTGGAAGACCACGGTACTGCCGGTGAAGTGAACACCGCCGAGGGACGGGTGACGCAGCGCTGGATCGCCAATGGCGCCGCCGCTGCCGGGGACGAAGTTGATGACGCCGTCCGGCAGCCCCGCCTCTCGGAGCAGCTCCATCAGGTGCCAGGCCGCGAGCACGGCAGTGGAGGCAGGCTTCCAGATCACGGTATTGCCCATCATTGCCGGGCTCGTCGGAAGGTTGCCGGCGATCGACGTGAAGTTGAAAGGCGTTACTGCCAGGACGAATCCTTCGAGTGGCCGGTACTCGACGTAGTCCCACATTGCCGGCCCGTTGCCCGGCTGCTCGCCGAAGATCTGCGGCATATACGAGACGTTGTAGCGGAAGAAGTCGATCAGCTCGCAAGCGGCATCGATTTCCGCCTGCAGAATGGACTTGCTCTGGTTGAGCATCGTCGCCGCGTTGATGATCGGTCGGTACTTTCCTGCCAGCAGCTCCGCTGCGCGCAGGAATACCGCGGCGCGCGCCTCCCACGGCAACGCGGCCCAGCCGGGGCGCGCCGCCTCGGCCGCTGCTATGGCCTGCTCCACCGTTTCCGCATTCCCCTTGTGGAAGGTCGCCAGCACATGCTGATGGTTGTGCGGCATGACTGCCTGACCAGTCTCGCCGGTCCGGATCTGTCGACCACCAATGACCAGCGGGATCTCTAGCTTTGCGCCGGCGCAAGCCTGAAGTCGCGTCTTCAACTCCCGGCGCTCCGGAGAACCTGGCGCGTACGCAAGTACCGGTTCGTTGACCGGGGTGGGTGCACTGATGCGGGCGTTGATCATCGCGGAACGATTACCTCCTCTTCCGACCTAAGGGTACAGCACGGCGGCGGGGCGCACACACCTGCATCTGGGGAAGCACCCGCGTGGCGGCACGGCGCCGTCGCCGATCCTGCCGTCGCGAGCCCTCCGCAATGACGCGTAGCCCACGCCAGCGGGGACCTAGCGGCGGTGCGCGCCGAGCTGCTCGTGCAGAAGGCTGCGGACGACGAAAAGGACGTTGGCGGGGCGTTCGGCCAGGCGACGCATAAAGTAGGGGAACCACTCCGCCCCGAAGGGAAGGTAGATGCGGATGCCATACCCCTTGGCGGCCAGCGCCGCCTGCAGGTCGCGGCGAACTCCATAGAGCATTTGGAATTCGTAACGCTCGGCGGGGATGTCGCGGGCCCCCGCGGCCGCGTTGACCGCGGCAATCATGCGGGGATCGTGTGTGCCGAATGCGGGATCGGCGCCGTCTTCGAGCATCACCTCGGCGAGACGGGTGAACGCACAGTCTACGTCCCGCTTCTCGGGGAACGCCACATCCGGCTCTTCCCGGTAGGCGCCCTTCACCAGCCGGACGGGCACCCCGGCCTCGTTGAGGCGGCTGAGATCGTCCGGCGCCCGGCGCAGCATGGACTGCAGGACGGTGCCTACATCACCGTGGCGCGAGTGCGCCGCCAGCGTGATCCGGAGCGTCTCTTCCAGCAGTGCCGAGTGCTCCATGTCGATCCGGACGAAGCAGCCGGCCGTTCCCGCCTGGTCGAGAATCTGCTCCAGATTCGCTTCGCAGAGGCTCGGGTCGATCTCCAGGCCGAGCTGCGTCAGCTTGATCGACAGGTTGCACTCCATTCCGGCGGAACGCACCGCGTCGATCACCCTTCCGTAGGCAGTGGTGGCTTCGGCCGCCGCCTCCGCCGTTCGCACGTGCTCGCCCAGATAGTTGAACGTGTGCGTCATTCCATGTCGCTCGATGGATCGAGCCGATGCGATTGCTCCGGCAATATCCCGACCACCGATGAATCGCGCGGCGGGGGAGTTGGGACCGCGCATGCCATAGCGGGTGGCCGCCTCCTTCAGCAGGCGGCTGTCGGCAACCGTGAGGAAGAACCAACGGGAAAGCGCGTCAACAAGCACCGGCGAACACGATGCGGCGGCGCCGCAGGTCAGTGGGTATGGGTGGACTCTCCACGATGGGTGAGCAGATGTGCGATGGTCCGCGCGTAGTAGCGGAGTACCGTGCGTTGGCGCACCCGGTAGCGGCCTCCCTCCACCACGAGGATGCCCCGCGTCACCAGTGGCTCGGTGGCCGCGTCGACCGCCGCGCGGCCTTTCGTCACGTCCAGGTTGGCGCCGGCTGGCTGCAGCAACTCGATCAACTGATCGATCCTGTCCTCAAGCGCCTCCCGCTCGATGGACGGCCGCATCGCGGCGGCGACCAAGGCCGTTGGGACCACCTTGTAGAGGCGCCCAACCGCACCGCGAACCCGGCGCTGCAGCCGGACCATGTCTCGCCGGTCATCGGGATCGCAGTCGTCAAACCGGATTGGATCCCCGAACGTGACGATGCTGCGCGACCGGTAACCGACCGCGTAGCGGATCATCTCCGCCACTTCGTGCCGGAACGGCCGTTGCATCCGCTTCACGCGCTGGCGCGACAGGATGAAGTCCTCGAGCACCAGGTCGTACGCGATCGCGGTTGGGATGATCGCGACGTCGCTTCCCTTCGCGGAAGCGGCGGCATGCAACAGTCCGGTCTTGAACGGCTTCAGCGCGCCGCTGTAGCTCCGCCCTCCCTCGAGGTAGAGGAACAGGTCGGTGCGGCGGAGCAGCTCGGCGACGTAAGCCTTGAGCGTAACCAGGTACGCCGGGTCCTTCGTCTCGCGGCGGATCGGGATCGCACCGGTCACGTACTTGTGAATCAATCCCAGCGCGCCGCCGAACAGGTTGATGCCGGCGGCGATGACGGGCGGGCGGATCCCGTTGTCGTCGAGGACAATGGGCTGCACCAGGTAATCGATGTGGCTCTTGTGGTTCGAGGCGTAGATGACGCGACCGGCACGCGTCGCAGCGCGGACTGTTCCGATTCCCTCGCCCACGCGTTCGATCTTCCGCAGGATCGGGTACAGCGGATGCTGCAGCGCGCGGTACATCCGGTACCGCTGCGTAGTCCGCAGTTCCTCGAGATAGCCCTGAATGGCGGCCTGCGCCTCATCGGGCGTTCGCCCCCCACCGCCCTGGAGGTACCGGACGACTTCGTCTCGGGTCAGAACGGCTTCCGTAATGTCGTCCAACTCCGACACGGCGCGTACCGTAGCAACCGGGCGTTGCATCCGTTGCACGGCCGCGTTACGGCTCGATGGCGATCGAGACGGGCCGCGACAACCGGACCGTCACCGTGGCGCCGGTGGGCAAGGTGGCCGGCTCGGCGTCCCCCGCGGCGGCCGCCGCCGTCCCCCCGGCGGCTCCGGCCGCACCGCCGATGGCCGCGCCCCTGCCGCCGCCGAAGATCGCGCCCAGAATCGCTCCGGCGATAGCGCCGCCACCAACCTTTGCGGCGTTTTCCCGCCCGCTCGACTCGCCTTCTCTGAAGATTGTTTCGGTCACGATCGGCGCTTCGGCGCCGCTATCGAACACGACCGTGTGAAAACGGACGCCGAGCCGTGAAACGCCGCGGAAACGGCCCGTCTGCTCGACGAGCACGACCGAACCCATCACCACCGTACCGGCCGGAATCACCACGCGGTCGGCGACGACGACGTCGCGCGTGACGCGCGCCTGAACGTCATCCTCCACCTCGGCCGTGTCGCTGGATACGTACGTGTCGACCTGAAGGCCGATCACCGAGTCGGCCGCCAGCAGGACATCACCGGTGTCCGTCGGCGATGGAAGCGTGAGGAGATCAGAGCGGTCGGCGCTGTCGGCTCCGGCGGGAATGCGGGCGAGGGGCCAGCCGTCGGAATCGGTGGCAATCGGCCCCGTATCCACGTCCCCAGGATCGGCTTCCGTCGCGGCAGGCTCCCCAGCGGCCGGCTCCGGCGAACGCTCGGCGCGCCGCCAGCCATCGATCTCCGGAAGTCCGTCGGGCACGTCGCGACGCTCGGGCGGCGCATTGGCGTTGGCATCGAACGGTTCGGGGTTTGTCGGTACGTCGGTCACCGGTTCGGGCGGCGGCGATGGCGATGGCGCGGTCTGCGGCGCGGACTCCGGTGCCGGTGCGGACTCGGGCGCGGGCGGCGGCGCGGTGGTGGGAGGCGCAGGCTGGCGTTCGGCGACGCGGGACTCGTTGGACCGAGCGTCGGGCGGCGGCGGGGAAGGGGCGGCCCGCCTCGCGTCGGGGGCCGCGAGTTCCACGGCCTGCTCCGTCGCGTCGACCGCCATTGCGGCCTCCGCCGCGCGGCTTGCCATCCGGGCGTCGGTGGCGGCGGTGCTGCCGGCGCCATCGCTCCGCAGGGCCAGGTAGGCCCCAAGACCGGCGGCAGCGGCGATGAGCGCCACGGCGGCGACGAAGGCTGCGGGTCTCATCACCATTTCAGCACTCCTCATCCCGAAGACAGGCCGCAGGCGCGGAGCCCGTCATCCCGGGGGGATCTGAACTTGATTATGCCCCGATCCGGGTTTGTTGGAAAGGCAGTTGTTACACCGCTGTGACCTGCGATCCGGTGGCATCGTGTAGAATGCGCTCGCCTGCATCGGATTCGGGGGGACCGACAGGGCGCCAGAGAGAGGCTGGACACAAGGTTCCACGTCGACGTGCCCGTCACCCAGCTTGCCCCCGACCGTCGTCGGATGTCTGCCGTACCCCGCCTCCTGAGTGCTATTGGCCTCCTGTTTGTCTTTCTGGTTGGCGTAAACGGTCTGGGCGAGGGCTTCGAGCTACTCGGCCAGGACGTCATCGCGAGCTTCTTTGCCGCCACCTCCAACCCGTTCGTCGGTCTGGTGGTCGGACTACTGGCGACGACGCTGGTCCAGAGTTCATCGGTCACGACCGCGATGGTGGTCGGCCTCGTGGCCGCGCCGGAGAACCCGCTGCCGCTCGGCAACGCCGTACCCATGGTGATGGGGGCAAACATCGGTACGACCGTCACGGCGACCTTGGTGTCGCTGGCCCACATCGGCCGCAAGGACGAGTTCGGACGTGCTTTTCCCGTCGCCATTTGCCACGACATCTTCAACCTCCTGACCGTGATCATTCTGCTGCCGCTGGAGCTGATGACGGGCTACCTTCAAACCACGGCCGTCGCCATGGCCGACCTGCTGGGCGACCGGATCGGAGGTATGGAGTACGAGAGCCCGTTCAGTACGGCAATCGACCTCGGGTATGCGCCGCTCGCCTGGGTCGCTTCATTGATGCCGCTACAGGGACTGCAGGCGGTCGTGTTGATTTCGCTCAGCGCGGGCTGCATTTTCGGCGCGCTGTTCATGCTGGTCAGAGTGCTCCGCTCGGCGGTTCACTCGCGGGTGGAGCGGATGGTCAACGGCGCCCTGCAGGCGAGCGCAGTCGTCGCCATGCTGGCGGGCGCGCTGGTAACCGTCATGGTGCAATCGAGCTCCATCACGACCTCGCTGCTCGTTCCACTCGGCGGCGCGGGCCTGATCGCTCTCGAGCAAGCATTCCCCGTCACGATTGGCGCCAACGTCGGAACCACGGTGACAGCGCTGCTGGCCGCGCTCGCGGTTTCAGGCCCGAACGCCGCAGCTGGACTGCAGATTGCGCTGGTTCACCTGCTCTTCAACCTGAGCGGGATGCTGCTGATCTATCCGATCCACGCCACCCGGCGCCTGCCCCTCATGGCGGCACGCTCCGTCACCCAACTGGCCCTCCGATCGAGAAAGCTGACCGTACTCGCGGTCTTTCTGCTGGCCTACGGGGTGCCGGCGCTGCTGATCTTCATCACGCGGCTGTTTGACTGAAGCCGAGGAGACGATGGGTGGGAACAAGACGATGCTGCGCGAACTGTTGACGATCTTCGGAACCAGCGACCCGCTGGCCGACATGGGCCGGAACTTTGCGCGAATGCTGGAACTGACGCGCGACCTGAACCTGACCGCCGGACGGATCTGTTTCGGCGAGAGTGGCGAGAGTGGTCCCACTGAGCGGGCAACGGTGTACGAGCGTGACGCGCAGGTGAACGCGTTGGAGCAGACGATCCGGCGGCAGGTGATCACCCACCTGTCGGTCGCCGGCAACGAGGCGGACATTCCCTACTCGCTGCTGCTGATGACCCTCGTCAAGGATGTCGAGCGCCTGGGGGATTATGCCAAGAACCTGTCGCAGATCATTGACCTCCACCCCGAGCCGCTTCCGTCTGGTCAGTTGCTCGACGAACTGCAGGTGATTCGGACCGGTGTCGAGCGGGTATTCGAGAAGGTGCCGGACGTATTCCAGCGGGCGGAGCGGAACGAGGCGCTGCCGCTTATCCAGGAGGCGCGCGCGTTGGCGCGGCAGTGCGACCGGCTCGTGGCCCGGGTCGGACAGGGGAATCTGGATGCCGCCACCACGACCGCCTTCATACTGGCCGCGCGCTACTACAAGCGGATCGGCGGTCACCTGCTGAACGTTCTGACGAGCGTCGTCATGCCGCTCGACAAGGTGGACTACTACGACGAATCCAACGCGATGGACAGCACAACCTGACCGCAGCGGGCCGTAGTACACTGATCGGTCGCGGTCGCGGTTTGTCGTGCGGCCGGGTTCTCCACAGTGAAGCAACCGTCTGACGTCGTCGTAATCGGCGCCGGCATTGTCGGGTGCGCCGTCGCCTACGAACTGGCCCGGCGCGGCGTCCGCGTCCAGGTCGTCGACCGACGAAGGGTCGGCCAGGGCGCGACGCAGGCGTCAGCCGGCGTGCTTGCACCGTTCATCGAGGCGCATGATCGGGGGCCGCTGCTAGACCTCGCGGCACGCAGCCTCGACCTCTACGATCAGTTCGTCGCGCGCGTGGTGGAGGACTCGGGGGCTCCGGTGCAGTACGTCCGAACCGGCACACTCGAGATTGCTTCCGACAGGGCTGGTGCGGCCCGGCTCGACGCCATTCACGCCACGTGCGTCGAACGAGGCATCCCGTCGCGCCGGCTCGACGGCGACGCGGTCCTCGATGCTGAGCCGCACCTCGCCCCGTCGGTCACCGCCGGCCTGCTCGTCGAGTCGCACGGGTTTGTTGGCGCATCTGACCTGACCGGCGCGCTGAAACGGGCCGCCACCGCGCATGGCGTTGTCTTCAGGACCTCCGCCGAGGCGACGCGTGTCCGGGCGAACGGCGCCCATGTGCGCGTCGAAACCTCTGGCGACGCGATCCACTGCGAGGCGGCAGTCGTGGCAGCCGGGAGCTGGTCGGGCCGGGTCGAGGTGGGCAGCCCAACTCAGTTGCCGATCCGCCCGGTTCGGGGACAACTTCTGCATGTCGGGTGGCCGTCGCCGCCGCTTCGGCGCGTGGTCTGGGCACGCGATTGCTACCTGGTTCCCTGGAGCGATGGATCGGTGCTGATCGGCGCGACGATCGAGGAGGTGGGCTTCGACGAGCGGGCGACCGTCGCCGGTGTCCGCTCTCTGATCGGTGCCACGGCGCGTGTCGCCCCGGATGTGGAGCAGGCATCGTTTCTGGAGGCACGCGTCGGGCTGCGTCCAGCGACGCCGGACGAGCTTCCCGTCATCGGACCCTCGGCATCGGTACCGGGCCTGATCTACGCCTGCGGTCACTTCCGGAACGGAATACTGCTCGCTCCGCTTACGGCGGCGCTGCTGGGCGACCTTCTGGTCGATCAAAGGCGCGACGCTGCGCTGGACATCACGACGCCGACCCGCTTCGGCGACTGCTGACGGTCAACGGCGGCCTTCCCCCCTGGTGTTGATCTTCAGGACCGTGCCGAGATCGGCGCGCGACGCGCGCGAAATCCTACTCCACCCAGTCCGCGATGAAGATGTTGGTGTCGCCTTCCTCGGCGGCATCGCGGTTGGACGCGAAGATGAGCTGCGCGCCGTCGGGCGAGAACATCGGGAAGCCGTCGAACACGTCAGTGAACGTGATCTGTTCGAGGCCGGTGCCGTCGAGGTTGACCACGAACAGGTCGAAGTTCCGACCCTCCGGATTGTGCAGGTTCGACGAGAAGACAATCCGGTCGCCGTCGGGGTGCCAGTACGGCGCGAAGCTGGCCCCGCCGAAGTCGGTAACCTGCTGGACGTTGCCGCCGTCGGCGTCCATCACGAACACCTCGACCGCCGTCGGCCGCCAGAGCCCCTCGTCCAGCAGCCGCTTGTAATCGTCGTATTCCTCGCCGTCCGGGATCTCGCGGCCGCGGAAGATGATCTTCGAGCCGTCCGGCGAGAAGAACGGACCGCCGTCCGGACCCTGGCGGTGCGTCAGGCGCCGGACGTCGGAGCCGTCCGGGTTCATCGAGTAGATCTCCATGTCGCCGTCGCGGACGCTCGTGAAGACAATCGTGCCGTCCGGCCCGACCGTCGCCTCGGCGTCGTAGCCGGGCGCATCCGTCAACCGCTCGAGGCCGCTGCCGTCGGCTGCGGCGCGGAAGATGTCGAAGCTGTCGTAGATGGCCCAGACGTAGCCCATCGCGAAGCTCGGGGGCGGTGGGCAGTCAGCCCCGCCGAGGTGCGTCGAGGCGTATACGATCGATTCTCCGTCCGGGTAGAAGTAGCCGCAGGTCGTGCGCCCGTCGCCCGTACTCACCATCTTCTGGTTCGACCCGTCCAGATCCATCCGGAAAATCTGATCGCACGGCACCCCCTCGCGGGTCGACTGAAAGATGATCTGGGAGCCGTCGAACGAGAAATAGGCCTCGGCGTTTTCGCCCCCGAACGTGAGCTGGCGGATGTTCGCGAGGTGGGCTTCCGTGTCCCCGCGGGTGTCGGCGGCGCCGGCACCCGCCGCGGGAGACGCCTCCTCCACCGGCTCGTCGGCGGGCGCGCCGCATGCAATCGCAAACGACAGAACGACACCGATCGACGCGAATCGGAAACGCAGATCTCTCATCGGCACTATCGCCTCCTGGCTGTTACTGCCTGCCCACGATCTCCAGCAGGCCGAGCGTCAGCCATGGTACATAGGTGATTACGAGCACGCCAATGCCGAGGATGATCAGCAGCGGCACCGACGCGCGATAAACGGCCAGCAGCGGCCGATCGAATCGATACGAGGCGAGGAACAGGTTCAGGCCGACCGGTGGCGTCAGGTACCCCAGCTCCAGGTTGGCGATGAAGATAATCCCGAGGTGGACCGGGTCCACTCCGTACGCCGCGCCGATCTCGGCAATCAGCGGCACGACGACGACGATGGCCGAGAAGATGTCCATCACGCAGCCCACAATCAGGAGAAAGACGTTGAGGGCCAGCAGGAAGAGCAGCGGCGACTCGATCCGGGCCTGCGTCCACTCGAGCAGCCGGAACGGAATGTCGACGTCGACCATGTAGGCGGTGAAGCCCTTGGCGACACCCAGGATGATCAGTACGCCGCCAATCAGCACGACGCACTCGCGGAATGCGGTGCCGAGCCCCGGGCCGAGGCGGAAGTCGCGGTGGACCAGACCGGTTACGATTGCGGCATAGAGCGCCGTCAGCGCGGAGGTCTCGACCAGCGTCGCGCGGCCACTGAGCAGCGCTCCCAGCACAACGACGGGCAGCAGCAGCTCCCACTTCGCCTGCCACACCGCGGATAGCGCCTCGGGCGCCGCGAACGTGTGGCGCCCGGCGCCGGACAGCATCCCCTCGCGCATCCCCCAGGCGGCGACCAACCCGATCAGCAGGAGGCCCGGCAGGATGCCGCCGATGAAGAGATTCTCCGGCGCCGTCTGCGCGACGATGGCGTACAGGATGAGCGGCATCGCCGGCGGCAGCAGCAGTCCGAGCGATCCGGACGCGGTAAGCAAGCCGACCGAGAAACGGTCGCGGTAGCCATCCTTGAGCAGGGCCGGTAGCAACAGGCCGCCCAGGGCCAGGATGGTGACGCCCGACCCGCCGGTGAAGATCGTGAAGAAGGCGCAGACCACGGCGCAGACCACGGCCGTGCCGCCCGGCATCCAACCGACCAGCGCGCGGAACACCCGCAGCAGCCGCTCGGAGGACTGCCCCTGGGCCAGGATGAAACCGGTCAGCGTGAAGAGCGGGATTGATGGCAGGTGCGGCTCGGTTGCCAGATCGTAGGCGTAGAGCGGCACCGCGGCCGGGTCGAACGCATCGACCATGTACAGCAAGGCCGCCGCACCGGCGAGCACTGTGAAAATCGGCGCGCCGGCCAGCGCCGCAACGACCACCAGAACCACCCAGGGCCAGCCAGCGCCGCCCGCGACGACGCACGACGCCTCGTCCACGTTCGCGCACGCCGCACCGGACGTGCTGAGCCAGATGCCCGCGATGATCCCCACCGCCCCCGCTACACGCCCGGCCCAGCTTCCCGCCCCCCACGCCAGGCGGACGGCGATCAGCCCGAACGCGAACGGCAGCACCAACTGAAACACCCACGACGGAATTCCGAGGGCGATCTCGCCCCCCACGTCCATCTCGATCGCAACGACATCGATCGCCGACCAGGCGAGTAGCGCCGACACGCCGGCGCCCACCAGTGCCGCAAACGCCTGCGCGACGCGACGCACGCCGCCCTCCGGAATAAAGGTCGCGGTCGCCAGTGCGATCAGCTTCTTTTGCCGCGCCGCCAGCCCCGCCCCCAGGAAACCGACCCACAGGGTCAGGTGTTCTACGAACGGAATCGATCCCGGAATGCCGCCGGCGAGAAACGGCCGGACCACGATCTCGGCCAGCGGCAGCAGCGCCATCGCCGCGAGCGCACACCCGGCCAGCAGTACCTCGGTAGTGTGGAAGAGACCCAACAGCCGAGACAGCCGTCCCTGGTCAGTCTCGGTCAGCCTGGTCATCGGTCGTGCCCTGCCCCGCGGAAGCGTGGGGCGCGCCGCGGCTCATTACCGGTTGCGGTACTCGTTGCGGGCGTTGACGGCGGCGTCGTAGACCTCGACCGGCACGCGGCTACCGCGCCACCCGGCAGTCAGCGCATCGGCGGTGCTACGCAGGGTCGCCGCCTCCGTGGCGCTCGCCGACCGTACGGTCAGACCTCGCTTCCGCATCTCCGCCACGGCCTCCCGGTCCTGGCGGGGCACCTCTGTGAAGAGGAAGTCGGCCATCTTCTCAGCGCTCTCACGGATCGCTGCGCGGTCGGCTTCGCTGATTCGGGCCCAGGCCCGCTCGGTCATCACGGTGGCGCCGTAGACGGGGCCCAGCGGAACATCGAGCATGTGCGACGTCTGGCGGTACCACTGAAAGACGAGCGCGCCGTAGGGTGGGCTGGGATACGCGTCGATCAGGCCGGTATTCAACCCCATCAGCACATCGGTCAGCGCGAGCGGAACCGGATTGAAGCCGTTCTCCTTGTACCACTGCACCATGCCGTCGTCGCCCGACGACGTGAAGAGCTTCGTCCCACGCAGGTCGTCCAGGCTGGCGACCGGCTCGGCTGAGAAAATGTGGATCCACCCGCCGTGGCCCCAGCCGACCAGCACCAGGCCGTTGTCGGCGAGGGCTTCCTGCAGCAGCGGCGTCACCGCGTCGAGCACGTGATTCGCCTCGCCGTCGTCTTCGAAGAAAAAGGGGATGCCGAACAGGTTGAACGCCTCGTCTATCTCGGCCAGGCCGGGCAGCGTGAGGGCGGCGACCTGCGGGTTGTTCAGGCGCATCCGCCGGATGATCGTCGCCTCGTCGCCGGTCGTGCCGCGCACCTGGAGCCGAACACGACCGTCCGTCGCCTGTTGCCACTCGGACGCCATCTGCTTCAGGGCGCGGTCCCACACCGAGTTGGCGGGCAGGATGGTGCCGAGCCGCAGGTTGGCGCGCTGCGCATCGAGCAACGCAGGAGCGGCGAGCAGCAAGACGCCGATGACGGCAACCCGGAATGCCGAGATCGCCGTTCTCCGGCCCGCGCCGAACCGGCGGGTCCGGGGCGCGAACTTCTCTCTCATGGCCGAATCTCCTGATCCGCTCCATCGTCGAGCGGCGGGAAAAAGAGATCGTCGATATGGTCTAGCAGCACACGAGCCTGCCGTTGCGCGATCGTGTTAAGCAATCGATTCTCCGCAGCCTCGTCCACGTCTATGGCGATCGCCGTCTCCAGCAGGTCCCGAAACTCTTCGCGGTTCTCCTCGGCAATCGCTACGCCGGTCGCCAGCGAGACGTAGGGACCGGCGTCGTTGCCCTCCGACAATTCCACCGCACGGGTGAAGTGGTCGCGAGCCCGTTCGTAGGAGCCGCCCATCGCCTCACCGACCGATTCGAGCGTGATGAACGCCGCGTGCAGAGCCCCCCGCTCGAAGCCCTCATCCAACTCCAGCGCTCGGTCCAGCACGGCGCGCGCCGCCGGCAGGTCGGCCACCAGCGCGGGCCGATCGAGGCCGAGCGAGATGGCGAGCATCCACGCGCCGCCCAAATAGTAAAGACTCTCGACATCGTCCGGTCCGAACACGTCGACCGCCGCTTCGGGCTCGGAGCGGAGGCGCTCGGCAATGCCGGGATAGGCCACCTCTACATTCCGCAGACCGTAGTCGCGGGCACGAAGGTACATGCGGCGGGCCCGTTCGTTCAGCTCCGTTGCGCGAGCGTAGTCATCCCACTCGGCAATGGCCGCATCGGCCTGGAGAAAGGCATTGGCGTAAAGGACGAAACCGGTGTTGGCGAACAGCAGAACGTCCTGACGGTCGGGATCCGCCTCGATGATCGACTCGATCGTCTTGAGCAAGAACGGCAGGGCGGCGCGGACGACTTCCGGATCTTCCTCGGAGAGATAGACGGCGGGATTGACAAGCGTCGGGAGTACGGCATTGACCGCCATCGTCCGTAGGGAGCAGCCGGTCAGGGCGCCGACAGCGAGGAGAATTGCGGCGAGGCGCACCGGGCCGCGAAGAAGGGATCTCATCGATACGCGAACTCTGCTGGCTGCCCGCGATCATATCAGTGGGATGGCCTCGGATGGGGGTTGCGGCTTGCCCCGCCACCCTTGCCACCCAAGACTGGCGGGCCCCGGTTCGGCGTGTGTCATCATTCGGAACATGGGTCGGTTTGTCGTCATTCCCGGCGGCTGGTTTGTCATGGGAAGCGATTCCGGGCAGGCGGACGAGGCGCCGCCGCACCGGGTCTGGGTCGATGCGTTCGAGATGGCGGTCGATCCGGTCACGCGGGAGGAGTACGGCCGTTTTCTGGAGGCGACCGGGCGCGACCGTCCGCGGGAGTGGGATGCGCCGGCCTTCGCGCGGGATGATCTCCCCGTGGTGGGCGTGAGCTGGAACGATGCCGTGGTGTACTGCCTCTGGCGATCGTCGGCGGGAGGCGACGGCTGCCGCGACTACGCCATTCCGCTGCGCCTGCCGACCGAGGCGGAGTGGGAGCGTGCCGCGCGCGCGGGCAAAGACTGCGGGGATTTTCCGTGGGGCGAGAACGGCGGCATTCCCGACTGGATCCCAAACCGGGGGCGGGGCCCACTCGAGGGTCCATGGCCGGTTGGCCTGGGGCCGCCGAATCGCTACGGCGTGCGGGGCATCGCCGCCAACGTCCACGAGTGGTGCGCCGACTGGCATGCGCGCGACTGGTACACCCGGTCGCCGGCACGCAATCCGTCAGGGCCGCGGCGTGGCGTGCGGCGCGCGTCGCGCGGCGGGTCGTGGCGCCACGCGGTGACCATCAGCCGCGTGGCCGCGCGCAGCAAGCTCGATCCGTCGTTCCGGTACACCGACTACGGCTTCCGCGTCGTGCGTGACCTGCCGGCAGGAGGCAGACGGTGAACGATGCACCGGGCAAGAACGGCGCGCGCCACGCGCGTACCGGCACGCTGGAGCTCGCCCTCGATGTCGCCCGTGCGACGCGGGCGTCAGGAGGACGCGCGCTGATTGTCGGCGGCTACGTGCGCGACCATCTTCTGGAATCGGGGAGCGCCGACCCCGACAACCTCGACCTCGAGGTATACGGCCTCAGGGCGGACCGCCTGCGGGCGTTGCTCGATCGCTTCGGCCGTGTCGACGCGGTCGGCGCCAGCTTCACCGTATACAAGCTGGACCGGCTCGACGTCTCGCTTCCCCGCACGGAATCGAAGACCGGAACAGGCCATCGTGGCTTCACGGTTACCGGTGATCCGTCACTTCCGATCGAGCGGGCGGCGCGCCGGCGCGACTTCACGGTAAACGCGATCGCGTGGGACCCGCTTGACAACGAGTACCTCGATCCTTGCCGCGGTCGCGCAGATCTCGAACGCCGCCGCCTCCGGATGGTCGATCCGGAGACGTTCGGCGACGACAGCCTGCGCGTACTGCGTGCGGTGCAGTTCGCTGCACGGCTCGAGTTCGACGTCGACGAGTCGACGAAGGCGCTCTGCCGGGAGATCCCGCTCGACGATCTGCCGGCCGAACGGATCTGGGGCGAGATGGAAAAACTGCTGCTGCTCGCCCGGCGACCGTCGATCGGGTTCCGGCTGGCGCGCGAGATCGGTGTCGTCGAGCGCCTGTTCCCGGAGATGCAGGCACTGGTCGGTTGTCCTCAGGAGCCCGAGTGGCACCCGGAGGGCGACGTCTGGGTGCACACTTTGCTGGTGATCGATCAGGCGCGGGAGCGCATCCACGACCTGCCACGACCGCAACAGATCGCGATCATGATGGGCGCCGTCTGCCACGACTTCGGCAAACCGACCACCACCGCGTTCATCGACGGGCGGATCCGGTCACGCGACCACGAAGCCGAAGGAGTCGCGCCCGCCGCCGCCTTCCTCGACCGGCTGAACGTCCACTCATTCGACGGTTACGATGTCCGACACCAGGTGCTCGGCCTCGTGGCGCACCACCTGAAGCCAGGCATGTGGCGCACGGCGCGGGACGGCGTCGGGGACGGCGCCTTCCGGCGACTGGCGCGCAAGGTCGACCTGGAACTGCTCGCGCGCCTCGCGAAGGCGGACTGTCTGGGGCGGACCGGGGATTTCGACTGTTCCGCGATGGACTGGTTCCTTGGGCGCGCCCGTGCCCTCGGCGTGGAACATGGTCCGCCGCCGCCGATCCTGCTGGGACGCCACCTGCTGGAGTTGGGCTGTCAGCCCGGGCCGGCGATCGGGCGGCTCCTGAAACAGGTCTACGAACGACAGCTCGAGGGAGAGATCACGACGCTCGATCAGGCAACCACCGCCGCGCGGGAGCTGCTCAGCGACCCGCGCTGAGCAGACGCGCGAGAGCGTCGGGAGCAATGTTGCCCCCGCTCAGGATCGCCACCGTCGCGCCGCCCTCCCGTTCCGCGTCAGCGCCGGCGCCGGTCAGGATCGCGGCGAGGGCGGCGGCTCCGCTCGGCTCCACCACCAGGTGCGCACGGGCGGCGAGCCAACGGACGGCGTCGATGATCGCGTCGTCCCCCACCGTGACGATCCGGTCGACCAGCGCAGCTACGTGCGCGTAGGCGAGAGGCCCGGGGCGGATCGGGATCAGCCCGTCGGCGATGCTCTCGACCCCGTCGAGCGTTACAGGCTCGCCTTCTTCGATCGAGCGCAGCATCGAAGCCGCGCCGGACGGCTCGACGCCGACAATACGTGCCTCCGGGCGCTGCGCCTTGACAGCGGCGGCGACACCCGAGGCGAGTCCGCCCCCGCCGATCGGAACGTAGACCGTGACGACCTCTGGCAGGTCCTCCACGATTTCCAGCCCCACCGTTCCCTGGCCCGCGATGATCTCCGGATGATCGCAGGGCGGGATGATCGTGAGATCGCGCTCTGCCGCCACTGCCTCCGCCCGGATCCGGCGCTCGACCGAGGTCGTACCTTCGAACATCACTTGCGCACCAAACGCTCTCGTTCCCTCCACCTTGACCGCAGGCGCAGTCGTCGGCATCACCACCACCGCCGGCAGGCCGAGCCTCTGCGCCGAACAGGCGACCGCCCGTCCGTGGTTGCCGGACGAGTAGGTGATGACGCCGGAGGAGACCTCGCCCGTCTCGGCGAGCTGCGAAATCAGGTTGAATCCACCGCGTATCTTGAAAGCTCCGGTCCTCTGCAGGTTCTCGCACTTCAGATGCAGCGGGCGATCAGCGACCAGCGAAACATCGAGGAGCGGCGTGCGTCCGGCGATAGGCGCGACGCGGGCGGCCGCCGCCCGGATGGCATCGAGGGTAACCAGGCGCCCCACCCGATCACTATACTGATGCGCCGATGGCACAGGCACGTTCAGCGCTCCTGATCCTGCCTCTCGCCCTGTTCCTCGCGGCGCCGGCATCTGCGCAGCCGCCCCAGGAAGCGATCGGTTGGTACGTCATCGACGTACGCGGTTCAGTCGTTCCGTTCAGCCAGAACGTCGACCTCGCCGCGGCGCGCGGGCTGCATCCGCCCGAAACACCGGGCAGAGGCTTCGGCATCGACATCGGTGCTCACGTGTATCCGCTCCGCCTTTCGGTGATCACATTCGGGATCGGGGCCAGCTACCACGCCGCAGCAGCCGGCCGGGACCCGGGCGAACTCTCCCCGGATCCGGACGGCCCAGGCCTCCGCAAGACGTTCACGGCGCTGTCGCCGCAGATCTCGTTCAACTTCGGCGCCCGCGATGGTTGGAGTTATCTGAGTGGCGGCATCGGGCGGGCGCGCCTGTCGCTCTACCCGAAGGGCACCGATCCGCCGGTGCAGCCGACCGCCAACACGCTCAACTACGGCGGCGGCGTCCGCTGGTTCACGAGCGACCGGATGGCATTCACGATCGACCTCCGTTTCTATGCGATGAGTCCGATCGCCGGCACATCCGACACGCCGGCGTCGCCCCGGATCACACAGATGGCCCTGAACGTGGGCGTTTCATTCCGGTGACGGCCCCTCCTCCGCGCGTGCGATCATAGGGGTCGGGATGCCTCGGGCCACGCTGCTCGACTTCTTCGACGACCGGATTCGATCCGGCCGGCCATTCCTTGTGTACGACGGCGGCTACCGGGTGCACACCTGGTCCTACGATGCCGTCCGGCACGCCGCGGGCCGGTTCGCGCAACGCCTGGAACAGGCGCGCGTAACACCTGAAGCGAATATTCTCCTCTGGGGAGAGAACCGGGCCGAGTGGGTGGTCGCCTTCTGGGGATGCCTGCTGGCACGCGCCGTCCCCGTGCCGATCGACGTTCGCGCATCACCCGACCTGGTGACGCGGATCGCCCGGATCGTCTCGGCTCGGATCGTTGTTGCAGGGCGCGGCCTGCCGGTTCCACCGCTCGACGGTGTGCAACGCTGGGACCTGGACGCACTGCTTGATGCGCATGTCCTTGCCCCAACTGGCGCTGACGCCGGTACGCAGGATCCGCATGGCGACGCCGATGTGACGCTCCCTACGGGCGTCAGCGGCAACGACCTTGCCGAGATCATCTTCACGTCGGGTGCCACCGCCGAGCCGAAGGGCGTCCGCATCACCCATGCGAACGTGCTGGCGAACATCGTTCCCATCGAACGCGAGATCCTCAAGTACCGCCACTACGGCCGGCCGTTCTTTCCGCTCCGCTTCCTGAACCTGCTTCCGCTGAGCCACATGTTTGGACAGGCGATGGCGACGTTCATTCCGCCGATGCTCGAGGGAATCACGGTGTTCATGCGGGGCTACAACCCGACCGACATCGTTCGACAGATCCGCACTCGCCGGGTATCGGTCCTGGTCTCGGTCCCCAAGATCCTGGAAGTGCTGCGAGACTACGTGATCCGCGAACTGCCGGAGACTGCGGCTCCGCTCGGCCGGCCGGAGCAGGTTGCCCGCCGGTGGTGGCGGTACCGGCGGGTGCACCGGATGTTCGGCTTCAAGTTCTGGGCGTTCGTCGTGGGCGCGGCGCCCCTCGACCCGGAAGTGGAGGCGTTCTGGTCGCGCCTGGGCTTCGTCGTCATCCAGGGCTACGGCCTGACGGAAACAGCGCCGATTGTCACTCTGAACCATCCGTTCCATGCGCGGCGCGGATCCGTGGGAACACCCATTCATGGCGTGGAGGTGAAGATCGCCGACGACGGCGAGATCCTCGTGCGAGGCGCCAACGTCACGACCGGGTACTACAACGCGCCGTACGCCACGGCCGAGGCGTTTCGCGGTGGCTGGTTCCACACCGGCGATATCGGCGCCCTCGACGACGCGGGCCGCCTTACGGTGCGTGGCCGCAAGAAAGAAATGATCGTCACGTCCGACGGCCTGAATGTCTTTCCGGACGATGTCGAGCGAGAGGTGCGCACGCAGACCGGCGTCCGAGATGCCGCGGTGGTGGCAGGCGGGCCGCCGGGCGCGGAACACGTCCATGCCGTACTGCTGCTCGAGGCCGATACCGACGGCGACGCAGTCGTGCGGGGAGCCAACTTGCAGCTTGAGGACCATCAGCGGATCCGCGCCTTCTCCGTCTGGACCGAAGCGTCGCTGCCTCGTACCGAGGGCACCCAGAAGCTGAAGCGAGCGGAGCTGAAGCGTTGGCTGGAGGGAGACGCCGCAGTATCGACGGGCGGGGCTCAGGCAGACGGAGGCGGAGGCACCGGGGGCGGCACCATTGAGGATGTGGTGGCGCACTTCGCACACGGCCGGCACGTCACCGGCGCCACGACGCTGGACGAGCTCGGACTCAGCTCGATTGAGCGGATCGAGTTGATGCTCGCCCTCGAGCGGCGTTTCGACACAACAGTGGACGAGACGGCATTCGCGACGCTGTCGACCGTCGACGATCTGCGGGCGCTGGTGGCGCAGGGTTCGAGTGGCACGGCGGGACGCAACGTGAACGCTGGCGGAACGGCAGAGGCGAATGCGGCGGACACGCGTTTCCGCGCGGTGCCGGCGGAGGACGCGACGGCCGGTCGCCGCGACGGTGCACTCATCTTTCCTCACTGGAGCCAGCGTACGCCTGTCCGCTGGTTTCGCGGGGTCGTGCAGACGCTTTTCCTATTGCCACTCGCGCGTTGCTTTGCCTGGACGCGAGTCGAAGGATTGGACCGTCTCGAAAGCACGCAGGATCCGGTCCTGTACGCCGCCAATCACCAAAGCCTGATGGACGGCCCGGTCATTCTGGCGGCGCTGCCAGCCTCGCGCCGCCGCGCGGCAACGGCTGCCGCCCGTGAGTGGTTCGCGCCCCACTTCCATCCAGAGCGTTTTACGCTGGGCGAGCGGTTTCGCACGAGCCTCGCGTACTTTCTGGGCGTGCTCTGCTTCGATATCGCCCCGCTGCCGCAGCGTACGGCGGGCACCCGCGAGGCGATGCGACACCTTGGCACACTGCTGGGCCAGGGCTCCTCTGTGCTGATCTTTCCCGAGGGGCGACGCAACGTAACGGGACACATCGATCCGTTCCAGCCCGGGGTCGGCATGCTCGCGTCGCGTCTCCAGGTACCCGTGGTGCCGGTCCGGATCGACGGCATCGATCGCGTACTGCCGGTCGGCGCACGCTGGGCGTGGCCCGGCCGCGTCCGTGTCGCCTTCGGCCAGCCGCTCCGCTTCGACGGCGACGACTATGCCGCTATCGCGCGCCGGATCGAGGAAGCGGTCAGGGCGCTTTAAGCCACTTAGGCGTGAATGCAACCGCTCTGGTGGGAACGCGGCCGCCGGCTCCTGTATAATCCCGCCCCTGGGCAATTCGTGGCGAAGGACGACCTAATCGACGTACAGGGCACTATCGTCGCCGTGCACAGCGGCGGCCTCTACCGGGTACAGTGCGATTCGGGTCATGAGGTGCTCGCCCAGCTCAGCGGACGGATGCGCAGGTTCCGCATCAAGGTGGTCCCGGGCGATCGAGTCACCGTTGGGGTCTCGCCGTACGATCCCAACCGCGGCATCATCACGTTCCGCGCCCGCTAGCAGCCCCGTCTCGCGCGGTTCCGGGACGGTCGGCAGCGCGCTTGATAGACTGGGATCATGCTCGATGATCCCGCCGCAACGGGGCGCGGCGCGTCGCCTGCGGCATCCGAAGACCCGGAGCCGGCCGTCGCGCGGTTCCGCGCCTGTCGGTGGCACTCCGCCCTGACCGACGGCACCGAGTACTGCGGGCACCGTGACGTGAAGCCTTATGCCGGACAGTACGGCTTCAGCCCGACCGCCTGGTGCCCCGAGTGCGATTTCTACAAGACACGCCGGAAGCCGAGGAAGGATGGCAACTTCGAATTCGACGACGGCTACGAGGACTAGTCCGGCTGCCGAGGCCCGCAGCGCGCGCGTCTAGTCGCTGAACTCGCGCGCCAGATCAACCCAGTCGCCGTCCGGTGCCAACGCCTGGTATGTACGCCAGTGCGGCTTGGCGTCGGCCGAACGCCCCGTCTTCTCCAGCGTGACGGCCAGATAGAAATGGGCATCGGCGTAGCTGTCGTTGACCCGTAGTGCGTCCAGATAGTAGACGACGGCGTCATCGTAACGGCCCAGATCGTGGTGGATGTTCCCCAGGTTGAACGCCGCCTCGAAGCAGTCGGCATCGAGCATCAGCGCTCGCTCGTAGAGCGCCTGCGCCTCCACCAATTCGTCGCGTGCGTAGTGGATATTGGCCAGGTTGACCAGCGCCGGCACCAGAGTCGGATCGAGCAGCAGCGCCTTCTGGTAGGCAACGCGCGCCCGCTCCTGCCGCTCTCCCGGCTGTTCGTCCAGCTTGGAAGCCTCCAGGAAGAAACGGGCGGCCAGGGCCGCGCGGTCCGACTCAGCCGTGTCGGACGAGGAAGACGGACGCGCGGCCAGATTGCTCCGACGCGGCAGCGCGATCACCTTCGCTGGATGCGCCGCGCCGTGCACGGTGTCGAAGTCGAGTGCGAGCTGACCCTCACGCTCGGCGAGCAGCAACCGGACGGCGCCCCGGAAGGATCCGCCGCCGGCAACCTCTTCCTGAACGCGTTTGACGACGCCCAGGTTCGCAAACGCGTAGTACGTCTCCGCGTCGGTTCGAGCCGCAGGACGGATCAGTCCCCATTTCTCGAGATGCCGAAGCCACTGCTCGCGCACCTCGGGGTAGCGTTCGCGGATCTGCCTACGCCCGTGATAGTGCCGCCGCAGTTCTTCGTCCGCCGGCGTCGCCGGTTTTTGCAGCGTGGGCGACATTGCGCTCTGTCCGGATCGCCTGCGCGCCGTCCCGCGCGGCGCTCCGTTCGGCTCGACCGGTGGAAAGATGCAACCCTTCGATTGTAAAGTCAAGCGCGCGCGCCGCATGCCTATCCTACTTGCCGCCGATATCGGCGGCACCAAGGCTGTCTGTGGACTGTTTGCGGCGACCCGCCGAGGCGCGCGACCCCACCGGATCGCCGTCGCCCAAGCCGCTACGCTGGACTACGGAGGCATCGACGCACTGCTCGCCAACTTCCTCGATACTCACGCCGCGGGCCGGACGGTCGATGCCGCAGTTCTCGGCGTCGCGGGACCCGTGGGTGACAACACCTCGGACCTGACCAACGTCCCGTGGCGGGTCGAGGGTTCCGCCATCGCGCAGCGTTTCGGCATCCGATCGGTGCGCCTGCTGAATGACGTGGCGGCGATGGGGCACGCGGTAATGGTCCTGGAGGCGGATGAACTCGTGACGCTACAGGAAGGACGCCCTGACCCCGCGGGTAACGCCGCCGTAATCGCCCCCGGCACCGGCCTCGGCGCCACCATTCTGCACCGCGTGGACGGCCGCATCGTGCCCGTCGCCGCCGAGCCGGGCCATGCTGATTTCGCCGCACGGACCGAGGCTGAGATTGACCTGCTCCATGCGTTGACCGAGCGGTTCGGCCGTGTCTCGCTCGAGCACGTGCTCAGCGGCCCGGGTCTTGTCAACATCGGCGCCGTGGTGCACCGTGGCGAGCGATGCGCGGTCATGGACGGGGCGGGCGTCAGGCAGGGCGATGACCGGCCGCACCGGATCACCGGCGCGGCGCTCTCCGGCCGCTGCCTCCGTTGCGCCGCCGCGCTCGACCTCTTCGTCGGCGCGCTTGGCGCCGAGGCGGGCAACCTCGGTCTTCGCGCGATGGCCCGCGCCGGAGTGTACATCGGCGGAGGCATCGCCCCTCACATTCTGCCAGCGCTCAACTCCCCCGCGTTTCTCGACCCGTTCCGGGCGAAGGGACCGATGACGGGCTTGATGGCGGCCATGCCTATCCAAGTCATAGCCGCCGAACATCCCGCGCTGCTCGGGGCGGCCGTCGCCGCCGCCGAGCTCGCGGCGGGGGCGACCTTCTGATGGCGCGGCTCCTGCCCGGTAGCGTCTCGTTCTGGTGGTAGAGTGCTACGGGGGGCCGTGGCGAAAGTGGAGAATCTCCCGACCGCCGTCTAACAGATTGTCCCGAAGCTGTAGCCGTCGGCACGGAGCTGGGGGATCAGGAGGCGCACGGTGTCGATCGTGTAGCGGCGATCGGCGACCCGGTTGAGGTGATGGCCGTCGTGCATAACGATGATGTCGCCGCCGGACACGCGCCGCCCGAGGCGTGCGGCCAGGCCTACCGGATCCGGCCGGCGGTACCAGTTGAAATCCCACAGGCTCCATCCCCACCCCACGAGTGTGTAGCCGGCCCGCGAGAGACCGGCGTACATCCAGGCGCTCCGGAAGCCGGCATGCGGGCGGAACGTGCGGCAGGGTGCGCTTCCGGCGAGTTGTTCGATGCGTTCTGCCGCCGCCTGGATCCGGCGGGCAATCTCGTCCGGCGACAGAAACGCCCAGCTTCGGGTGTGGGTATGGATGCCGACGGCGTGTCCCTCGTTGAACATCCGCCGGAGGATCGGCGCGGTGTCCTTCTGCACGTGGCGGTCGATGATGAAGAACGTGGCGTGCGCATCAAACTCCGCCAGCGCGTCAAGCAGGGCGGGGGTGGCGGTCGGGTTCGGGCCGTCGTCGAACGTCAAGTAGACCACCGGTGGGCCGTCCGTCTCCGGCATGCTCCATACCGCCGGCGCCCGGATGTCGAGCAGGAAGGGAAACGGTGCGACATGTGCCAGCGAGAACAGGCCTGCACCAATCGCGATCAACAGCCAGAGCATCGCAGGTCCTCCTGCGCGTACGGGCGGCAGAGGAAACCCGCACGCGCCTGCCGCGCCGCCTGTCTCGCCGCCTGTCTCGCCGTCCTCGCCGCGCCTGGGTGCGCCGGCGGGGCGGTCGAATCAGCCGGTGTGGCAGCGAGCGTGGCCGAGACCACACCCCCGCGTCAAGAAGGCAGACAGAACGACCGGCTTGAGGAGCGGCAGCAGATGGTGGAACGACAGCTCCGTGACCGCGGAATCGCCGATGATGCGGTGCTTACGGCGATCATGGCCGTTCCGCGCCACCGGTTTGTCCCGTCCGAGCTGGCGCGCAACGCCTACGATGACCGCCCGCTGCCGATCGGCTATAGCCAAACGATCTCGCAACCCTACGTCGTCGCCTTCATGACCGAAGCGGCGGCGCTGCGTCCCGACAGCCGCGTGTTGGAAATCGGCACCGGGTCTGGCTACCAGGCGGCGGTGCTCGCAGAGATCGCGAACCGCGTCTATACGATCGAGATCGTTCCGGAGCTGGCCGAACGCTCGGGTGCGTTGCTCACCGAACTGGGCTACGACAACATCGAGGCGCGGGCCGGCGACGGCTACCGGGGGTGGCCGGGCGCGGCCCCGTTCGACGCAATCGTCGTTACCGCCGCGCCGGACCACGTCCCGCCGGCACTGGTGGAGCAGCTTGCGGTTGGCGCGCGCATGGTGATTCCGGTCGGGAACTTCTTCCAGGACATCCTGATCGTTACGAAGACGGACACGGGGACCACCACCGAGTCGGTACTGCCGGTACGATTCGTGCCGATGACGGGGGAAGCCCAGGGGCGGTAGCGAACGGCGCCCGACAAGGGGCTGCAAGAACGTGAGTCTGAGAAGATCGGTCTGGGCCGGGCACCGGCCCCCGGGTTGCGGGGCTCGACTGCGTCAGCCGACCGGAGGCGCCCCGACCGGCTCCCGGTAGCTGGCGATCGAGACCTGCGCCGCCGCCTGTTCGGCGATCCGGAGGAATGCCTGGCCCGCGGGCGAATCCGGCTCTGCGCTTACGATGGGAACCCCGGTGTCGCTGCCGACGCGAATCGGCGCGTACAGCGGTATCTGGCCGAGGAACGGGACGTTCATCTCCGCCGCGACTCGCTCGCCGCCGCCCCGTCCGAAGAGATCCGCTTCGTCTCCGCACCCGGGGCAGGCGTAATAGCTCATGTTCTCGATAATGCCGAGCGTCGGAATGTTCAGTTTGTGGTACATACCGACGGCGCGGCGGCTGTCGGCAAGCGAAACCGTCTGCGGCGTTGTCACGACGATCGCGCCAGTGACCGGCACTGTCTGGCTGAGGCTGAGCGCAACGTCGCCCGTGCCGGGCGGCATGTCGACAACCAGGTAGTCGAGCTCGCCCCAATTCACATCCTGAAAGAACTGGCGGACGACGCCGTGCAGCATCGGACCACGCCAGATAATCGGCGCGTCGGCCCCCGTCAGGAAGCCCATCGACACGAGGCGGATACCGTGTTGCTCGGCCGGCCGGATCTTCCGGCCGTCCGATTCGAGTCTCGCGTCGACGCCCAGCATGATCGGAACATTGGGACCGTAGACGTCCGCGTCGATGATGCCGATTCGCCCGCCGTAGCGCGCCAGCGCCACCGCAAGGTTGACCGCAACGGTTGTCTTGCCCACGCCCCCCTTGCCGGCGCCCACCGCGATGATGTTGCGCACTCCGGGGATCGGCGCCTGCTGCGCGCCTGGCGCTACTGCCGGGCGGACGCTGGCTGTCATCTCAACCGCGACGTCGGTCACGCCGTCGAGCCCGGCCACCACTTCGCGCGCCTGCTGCTGCATCTGATCCTTCACCGGGCAGGCGGGTGTGGTCAGTTCGATCGTGAACGCGACGCGGCGTCCCTCAATGACAAGGTTCTTGACAAACCCCAGGCTGACGATGTCCCGCTTGAGGTCAGGATCCGTCACCGCACGGAGGGCATTCAGAACCGCGGCGTCGCTGATGGCAGGCATGTTCGAGTCTCCGGGAGCTGAGCCGTCACTGAACGGCGATGCGCACCTCGACATGCGTCTCTACGGCGCCGAGCGGCGCGACGGCGTAGCGGAGGCAGGCGCCGTCACGGACCCCGGGCGGCACCGGGACGTGGAAACGATGTTCGAGCAGACCGGTACCGACGCCGTGACACAAGCCGCATGCGCCGGTCTGAAGCTCGCCACGGCCGCCACAGGCGGGGCAGACATGCCGCACTGTCAACTCGAGCGGGACGCTCACTCCTTCGAGCGCCTGTTGCTGGGTGAGTTCGAAACGGGTGAGGCGGGTGTGCCGGACACCTGCCTCGTCCTCGCCGGCAAGAAACGCCGTGCGCATCCGCTCGACGATAGGCCGCATGGACGGGAAATCGACGGCCACCTCGTCGGCCAGGATACAGGGGCGCGGCGGCTCGCGACGTATCCGCGCGCGGCTGCCTACCCGGACGGTGTCGGGTATCCGGTCGTCCAACATTCGATCCGTACGATAGGAGCCGGTTAGAACCGTGTCAAGATGCGCACGGAAGCTGTGTGGTGTACGATCCGGCGGGAGCCTTTTTCGACCAACCCAGGACGGATACGACGATGGACTACAGCATTCACAGCGAGGCGCGGGCGGGACACTGGGTGGCATGGCTGACCGCGCCCGGCACGTCGACACCCGTCGGCTCGGTGACCATCCCGGGACAGACGCAGGACGAGGCGGAAGCGAACGTCCGGCAGTGGATGGAGCGGATCTCCGCCGATCCGGGGCTTCTGCCGCCGGCGCCGACCGCGGCCGACGCGGGGAACGACGCTTCCGAGGCCTAACTACCGGACGACCGCGATCCGATGGGCGTGGCCACTCTCGCCGGTCCACGTCAGCGGGCCGCGCTCCGACGTCGCACGCGCCATCAAGTCCAGCAATGGCCTCGGCACGGCCGTGCCGAGGCTTCCGGGATTGGTGATGATTGTGCCCTCATCGTTGATCACGGCCGACAGATAGAGGCGGTCGCGTGCGCGTGTGCCCGCAACGTAGAGCAAGCGTTTGGTTTCCTCCAGATCGCGGAGCCGTTCCTCCTGATCCGCCGGCGTCCGGTAAGGCCAGACGCTTACCCACGGGTCGCCCATAGTGTCGGTTGCCACGCGGATCGGTGGGCCTGCGGTTCCTGTGCCGCGGCCCAGATCAACCAGCATCACGATCGGGAACTCCAGCCCCTTGGCTGCATGAACCGTCATCAGGTTGACGGCGTCGAACGCGTCGACCACCGCGTTCGAGACATCGCCCGAGAGGTGATCGATGTGGTCGGCGACCCGCGCCATCGTCGCGTAGCCACGGTTCTGTACACGACGGACGAGGCTACGGATTTTCTTCACGTTCTCGCGCGCCTGCGCGGGATGGCCGTCAGAAAGCTCGGCGTCGTACGCGGACGCGGCGAGGACGCGGTCGAGCACCTCCGCGGGAGGGAGGCGGTCCACGAGGGCGACCCAGTGGGGAACAGTGGCGCGTGCGAGATCGAGCAGTGCCCGATCGCCGTCATGGGCCGGGCCGGCGGCAGGCGGCGCGGGATCGAGCAGAGCGGACGAAAGGCTCCCGGCGAGTCTGGCCAGCGCGGCATCGGAGAGGCCCACGAAGCGCGAGCGAAGGAGTGCGGCGGCGCGCAGCTCGGACTGCGGATCGGCAAGGTAGCGGATCAGTGCGCGGATGTCCTTGATTTCGTCGGTATCGAAGAACCCGAGGCCTTTGTAGACGCAAGTCTGGATGCGGCGAGCGTTCAGGGCGCGTTCGAACTCACGGTGGCTCTGGCGCGAGCGAAAGAGGATGGCAATGTCGTTTGGTGCGATGCTGCGCTGCCGCCCGGTGCGGCGGTCGCGCACGGCCCCGCCGTCGAGGAGGCGGGAGACCTCCGTGGCGATCAGGTCGGCGGTTGTCTCGACGTCGGCGGCGACGGCGATGGCGACGGCGCAGTGCCCCGCCGGAGAAGCGGCGGTCGGCAGATCGACCGGGAAGCGGTCGCGCTCATCGAACCGGAACGCGTCCGGGCGGTTGGGCGCCTTCGGAACCGCCGCGAAAAGGTCGTTGAGGAAAGCAAGCAGCGCGGGGGCGGCGCGGAAGCTGTTGGTAATCGACTGGCGGACATCGCGGGCGGCGCCAGCGATCCGATCCGCTTCCCGTAGCGCGGCCACCGCTTCGGCGGCGTCATCCAGCACGGCGACATCCGCGTCCCGGAACCGGTAGATCGACTGCTTGCGGTCGCCAACGACAAAGACGCTGGGCGGCAGTGTCGCCTCGTGCACCAGGCCGGCCCCTTCACCCCACGACCTGACGAGCAGCGATACCAGTTCCCACTGCTGGCGGCTGGTGTCCTGAAACTCGTCGACCAGCACGTGGTGATAGCGCGACTCCAGACGGAAACGCGATCGCGCAAACTCATCCATTCGGCCAAGGAGGGCAACGGTGCGTTCCAACAGGTCGGAGAAGTCCAGGAGCGCATGCGCATCGAGCTGCCGCCGGTAGGCGTCCACGGCGATTCGGAACAGCCGCTGGACACCGTGGGCCATCACCACGTTGATGTCCTGGTCGAACTGTCTCAGCACCTCGTGCACGATGGGTGCCGCTTCCACCGCGGCCCGGCGGAACCGTCTCGCACGCTGCCCGCTACCCGACAGATGGGCGTCGACCACCCGCCTGCGCGGCCTGCCGTCCTGGGTGAGGAAGTAGTTGCGGCAGCGATCGAGGGCCGCCCGGATCCGGGTCGGCATGCGCGCCGCTAACGCTTCCAGATCCGAGAGGTCGCGCGCGACGAGAGCAAACGGACCGGCGTCAGGACCGTCGGCGAGCAGACGGCCGAGGACGCCATCCGGACCGCCGAGGCGATCGGCCAGGCGGGTCACGGCGGCGCGGCAGGCACCAGCGGCGGTCAGGTCGCGCGGGGCGCCAGCGAGAAAACGACTGATGGTCGTCTGTGCGGCGAGGCGACGGCGCAGCAAATCCGTCAGCGCCGCGCGGATCCGCCACGGTCCGAGCTGTGCGATCAGCATCGCCAGATCGGGGTCGGCCTGCGCGCGGCTGCTCCCGACGACCAACGCCTGCTCCACCGCTTGCCGGATGATGTTCGGAGTCTCCGTTTCGTCAGCGAGTGCGAAGCCGGGGTCAAGGTCTGCCTCAAGGGGAAACTGGTGCAACAGCGAGAAACAGAACGCGTCGATGGTGCTAATCGAAATCTCGGCCAAGCGCTCGCGCAGCGCGGTCCACCGCGCGGACCCGTCCGGAGAACGTCCGGCATCGACGCGCAACTCGCGGATGATCCGCTCGCGCATCTCGGCCGCCGCCTGGCGCGTGAACGTGATGGCCAGGATGTTGGCCGGATCGACGCCGGCGCGAAGGAGATTGACGTAGCGGGTAACCAGCACCGTCGTCTTGCCGGTGCCGGCGGATGCCTCAAGGACGACGTTGCGGCCGGGATCAATCGACGCCGCGCGCGCCGCCTGGTCGGGCGGCTCAGCCCACTCCGGCGGCGCGGGGGGCGCCGCCGTGAGATTCTCCGGCGCCGTATCGTGCGACCCCGTGTGGAACGGCGGCCCGCCCTCAAAGGTCCTCGACATAGTCCTTTCGGCAGACCGTCTGGTAGGGACACACCGTGCAGCGGTACAGGTCCGCCGGACGCGGCGGGCACTGACCGGCTTCAATACCCGCGACGGCGTCGACGGCCCGCGCCTCGCCCTCGTCCATTGCATCGCTGGCGCTCCTTCGTCCACCCATCGGCACGGTGACGCGTGGCTCGCCGAAGGCGACGTACAAGCCGTCGGCCGTCTGCCAGTGGCGGTCCCGGTAGCCGCGCAGCCGCTGCTCGGCGCAACGGGCATAGAGCGGCAACTGCAGTCCGCGTGAGCGTTCCGGCGCCCGGCCGGTCTTGTAATCGATCACGACGAGCGTGCCGTCGGCATGCAGGTCGATCCGGTCGGGGCGGCCCCGGAGAGAGACAGTGCGGCGGTTGGGTGGCGCTCCCAGCTCGATGTCACCATCGATCGGGTATTCCAGCAGCCGCTCCACGATGTCGGACGCCGGGTTCTCCGCTTCGCGGCCGAAAATCCGCTCCGCCAGACCGGGTGACGCAGGCGATCCGAGCAGCCATGCGCGCGCCACCGCCTGTTCTGCCAGTGGCAGGGTGACGAGGCGCGTCGCGGCTACCTCCGCGAATCGTGCGAGCGCGTCGTCGAGCGTTTCCGGTGTGATCGCGCCGCGGTTCTCTGCGCCCCACTCCCGGAAGAACTCCTCGAACACCCTATGGAGAAAACGGCCGCGCGCCTCCGCCGTCATCGTCTGCTCCCCGTCGTCCTCTGCCTCGAGGCCGAGTACGTGGCGGGCGAAGTACTTGAACGGACATTCGAGGTAGCGCTCAAGGGCACTGACCGCGTACGGGGCGGGAGGTTGCGGACCGATGTCCCCGCGCAGGCGCTCGCGCGCCGTTCCGCTCCCGGCGCGCGCGCGGCGGAGCGCGCGCCAACGCTTTGCGGCGGGATCGGCATCCGTACGCGCCGCGAGGCCGTCTTGCTTCGCGGCGGGCGTAGCGACTTGCTCGAATGCGCCCGGGTCCAGGTCTTCGAGCAACGGTGAAACGGTCACCGCGGCATCGTCCTCCAACACAAAGGCAGAAAGCCGCACCCGGTCGCGCGGCAGGTGCAACAAATCGTTGAACAACGCACGCGTGGCGCGCAGGCGATCCCGCTCGACCGGCCAGCCGAGGGACGCCAGCATGCCGGCCGGATAGAAGATGTTACGGTCGGTCCGGCGCGGCCATTCCGACTCGACGAGGCCAGCGATGAAGAGATGGTCGAAGCAGCCGTATGGCGCGGCGTCGGGATCGATCAGGTGAACATCGCCGTCGCGAGTGGCGCTGCGGTCGGGAGGGTAAGTGCGATTCTCGATCCATCGGCGGACGCTGGTGGTGAGATCGGCAAGACTCGCGCCCGACCCGCCGCCGTCCAGGGCGCGGTGCGCGGTCTCGAGCGCTTCCAGCCCGTCATGGATGAGCGCGCGTGCGCGCGCGGCGCGTTCGGCAATGTCGTCGCGTGGATCGGGCAACGGCGCCGCATGGCGCTGGAGGAACCCGCGGAGCGTTGCGAGATGATCGGCAAGGGATCGGAACTCGAGGAGCGGCGCCAGTTCCAGATCGGCGACGCGGGGCCCACCGTCACCGGCAAATGCAAAATGCGGGTTCTCGAAGAGCGCCATCGTCGTCGCGCTCCGGTCACCGGCAGCGTACTTCAGGACGAGGTGAACGGCGGCGGCGTACGGATCCACCGCCAGGGGAAGACCAACGCCCGCGCGGGAGCGAAGGCCGGCGTCGGCGAAGATGGCCGGAGCAAGGTAGAGGTAGGGAAGCGGCCTCGCCACGACGACGGCTGCCGACAGTCCGGGCGCTCCGGCTCGCGCGTCGCCTATTGCTGCCGCGGCGCCGCGGAGTTCCTCTTCGCGGTCTCGGCAGGTGAAGTACACGAACTCGCCCGTCGTGTCGGCCGGGACGGCCAGATGCGGCGGCGGCACCGGATCGTGCGCGACGCACGCCACGCCGATCTCCGGCAGTACATCGTCGAGACGCTGGCGGAAGCCGGTGTCAAGCAGTGCGTCAGTCGCGAGGATTGTGACGCGCGAAAGTCCTGGCAGGCGAGCCAGCAGGTCGAAGTCGGCGGGATACAAGCCCGCCGGGTTCGCCGCCTCGTCCGGGACGGTAACGAGCACTTCGGACACCGGTTCACGCATCCCGGTCTTCCGCAGGTGATCGCGGAGACGATGCTCATCGATTCCCGGTGCGGCGTCGAGGCGGTGTTCGTACGCGCGGAACGCAGCAACCAGGAAGCGGGTCTGCTCCAGTAGGCGGCGGGCGCCGCGATCGATGTCGACACTCGGCTCAAGATCTTCGATAAGTAGCCGTTCAAACGCGTCGACGGTCTTCTGACGGCGGCGCAGATTGTCGTAGAACGCCAGTAACTCCGATACGATGCCGGGACGCAGGCGGAACGGCGGGGGGGCGCCGGCTGCTACCGCATCGCGAGCGGCGAGATCGGCGAGCACCTCACGTTCGACCTGCGTCAGCAGGCGAACCGGCGAGGCGGCGCGGGCCTCCAGCCAGTCGTACCACTCGCCCCGTGGAACAATCGCCGGAGGCCCAACGCCGCCTCGCCCCCCGGCGCCGAGGTCCACCAACGTGTGCCGCAACTGATCGGCGGCCGCCCGCGTCGGCACCAGAACTACCGGTTCGCCTCCTTCCAGCCGGAGGCGCGCGGCCGCCACTCGTGCGGCTATCGCCCGCTGAAAGGCGGCGAGCGAGGGCGCGCGGAGGAGGAGCGTCTCGCGTGGCGTGGTCACGGCGACTGGATCGGCATTGTAGAGGGCGTGTCGAGACGCGGGTGTGCATGGCCGGTGGACCGACGGTGGACGAACAGTGGATGCCGTGTGGACGAAAAAAGTCTGGCGACGACCCTGGCCACGGGACTGGGTTCTCACGAAGTGTGGATGTCACCTTCGCGTTGCTCTTCGCTTGATCGTGTCGAACCTGCCGCTAGAATTTTCCAGGTTTCCGGAACGTTGCAGAAACTCCGATCGAACTGAAGAACGTTGCCTTTCGCGCATACTAATCCCCAGCGTTTTCGGGAGCGGATCAACGGTCGAGACTATGCCATCGAGGTAAGTCCCGCAGTAGGCGGGCAGTGGCGAGCCTCACTGGTGCGGACGGCGGGCGTTCCCATGGCGCTGATGCCGTTTTATGGCGCCACACCGGAGGAAGCGTCCGGTCGCCTGACGGGTTGGCTAGCGGCCGCGCACGAGGTCGCGGCCGGCGCGGAGCGAAAGAAGTCCGCTGCGCCGGATCCCGCGGCAGTCCGCACGCGGTGAGCGGCGTAAGGGGAGATTTCTCCGCTGAGGGATTCAGGCGCAGTATAGTACCGGTGACGATCCACCCGTGATGCGTCCCACCGTGTTCCGTCAAGCGGTCGCGATCCTGGCGTGCCTTGGTCTCGCCTGGGTGGCCACGGCCGCGGCCCAGCCGCGCGCCAGCCCCGCGGATGAACACCCCAAGGTGCTTCTGATCGCCACCGGCGGCACGATAGCCAACCGGCCGCAAGGCCGATTGTCCGCGGATGAGCTGGTAGCGCTCGTACCCGCGCTCGAGCGCCACGCCACCGTGGAAACCGAGCAGTTTGCGAACCTGCCGAGCAGTTCGATAACACTCGATCAGTGGCTTGCTCTCGCGCAACGGATCAACAGGCTATTTCGCGAGCGATCCGACCTCGGCGGGATTGTCGTCACCAGCGGAACCGATACGCTGGAGGAGACGGCGTACTTTCTCAACCTCACCGTCCGGAGCGACAGGCCGGTCGCGGTGGTGGGTGCCATGCGGATGCCGGACGATACCGGCTATGACGGCGCCGCGAACCTCCTGCATGCCGTTCGGGTAGCGGCAGCCCCGGTATCGCGAGGGCGCGGTGTGGTTGTGGTGCTGAACGGCGAGATTCACGCCGCGCGCGAGGTGCAGAAGACGCATGCGCAGCGTCTCGACACGTTCGACTCCGGGTCTTACGGCCTGCTGGGGGTCGTGGACGACGACCGTATTGTCTACTACCGCCGATCGGGCCGACGTCATACGCGACGAACCGAGTTCGAAGTCGAGACTATCGACCGCCTGCCACGTGTCGATGTCATGATGACCTACCTGGGTGCGCCAGGCGATCTGCTGCTCGCGGCGCGCGACCGGGGAGCCGCCGGAGTCGTTATCGCGGCTGGCGGTGCCGGGTCGACTACTCCGGGCCAGGATGACGCGATCCAGCAGTTGGTCGAGGACGGAACTGTCGTGGTGATCGCCACGCGGACCGGCGGCGGACGGGTGCCGGCGCGACGACGTCTCTTGGAGTTGCGGGTGGAAGGGAACGGCGACGGCCCCGCTCACTGGAGGCTGCACCCCAACCGGGTATCGGCGGAGGATCTGACCCCGGTTAAGGCGCGAGTCCTCCTGATGCTCGCGCTGGCCGTCACCAATGACGGCAACGAGATTCAGCGCATGTTCGGAGTCTACTAGCCACCCTGCGACGTTTGTCCGACGCCCTGCGGAAGGTCGGGAGCGCCAGGGGTGCTAGCATCGACGGCGTGGCGGTGCCTGGCGTCGTGCTCTCCGCCGGCCGGTCTTTGCGGATGGGCCGACCCAAGGCGCTACTGCCGGCAGGCAGCGGTGAGAGCTTCCTCTCGCGCATCGTCGGGACGCTGCATGCGGGGGGAATTGCGGATGTCGTGGTCGTCGCCGCCGCCGACGGCCCACTCGCTGAACTGCAAGCTTCGCTCGACCACCTGAACGCTCGGATCGTTGTCAACCCTGATCCCTCTCGGGGGCAGCTCTCGTCGCTCATCTGCGGTCTGGACGCGATCGACCGACCCGGCGTCGACGCGATGCTCCTGACGCTTGTCGATGTCCCGCTCGTGCCGGCCACCACGGTGCGGAGCCTTCTGGACGCCTACACGCGGACACGCGCTCCCGTCGTTCGTCCGGTTCGCGCGGATGCGGTAGCCACCGGCACGACGCGCAAGCACGGCCACCCGGTCATCATTGATCGAGCCCTCTTCAATCCTCTGCGTGCCGCCGATCCCGCCCGGGGCGCCAAACCGGTCATTCGCGCCCATGAACCGACGGCGGTCGCCATCCCGGTCGCCCATGACGGCCCCTTTCTGGACATTGACACCCCCGAGGTCTACGAACAGGTTTTCGGTTCCGTATTAGAATGAGGTCGAGCCGCGCGTGAACGGCGCGATGTGGGCCAGTGGCGCAGCTGGGAGCGCGCGTGAATGGCATTCACGAGGTCACGGGTTCGATCCCCGTCTGGTCCACCACTTGTTGAGTCCGACCTATGAGCGACTTTCACGTCCAGATTCGCTGCCAGCGATGCGGAAGCCAGATGACGCTGACCGATCCGGTGGGTTGGCGGTTTGGCCAGACCTGGCCGGCGCAGCAGTTCTGGAAGTGTCCGGAGTGCGGACGGAACTTCTGGACCACCTATACCGCCCCGAAGCCTCCTCCACCGCCCAAGCCAGCCACAGCGCCCGAGGGGCCGTAGACACCTGGCTGCCAAGTCCCCGGAGGCTACCCGACGGTGGCGGGCGGATAGTCGACCCACCGTCGGGCCGGCCCGAACCGCCGGGTACCGGTTGACAACGCCACGGGGGTTTCCCTAGACTGCCGACTTTGGGGGATCCGTCGTGGTGCGTCAGTGCGCCAGCGCGGCGGTACCCGCCGGAGGGATCGTATGCCGACCGGGACGATCGCGCGTCTGTTGATTGACAAGGGCTTCGGTTTTATCCGTGACGAAGGAGGCGTCGAGCACTTCTTTCACCGGAGTGCCGTGCGGAGCGCTGTCTTCGAGTTGTTGCGGGAAGGCCAGCGAGTCGAATTCACGCCGGAGCCGTCCGAGAAGGGCCCACGGGCGGGGCAAGTCCGGCTGATCGAAGGTTAGCCTCGCGACGAGGCCCCACGTCGCCCGGTCCGGTTTCCCATTCGGGCCGATTTGTGTTCGACCTCCACTCGGGGAAGCGAATGGGGCCCGGTGGCCCTCCCGGTCTTCAAAATCGGTCGCTCCCCGCTAACGCGGGGGGGCTGGGTTCGACTCCCAGGCGCTTCCGCCACAGAACCAGGCTCGCGGGTGGCGTAACCTTCCCAGGCTCCAGTGAAAGAACCGCGGACGGCCGCAGACGATCCGTCAGGACTTTTCCCCCTCCCCGACCAGACGATTGACGTCCGTCGTCGACGTGACCGCAGTCGCCAGCGCCTGCAATTCCAGTTTGAAGACGTAGAGGTTGGTTGCGACCGCGATCAGAGCCATTGACGCGTGGAGCCCGGCCGGCAAGACTCCCGTATCCACTCCGCCGCCCAGAACTGCAGCCACCATCGTAGCCCCCATCGCCAGCGTCCCAACCGAGAAGACCGGCCGACGAGCCCGCGCCACCACCTGGTGCAGCTCGTCAGGTAGTCCAGCCTCCGTCACTGCCTCCCGAATCGCCTTTCCCTTGCCGATCAGGTAGAACATCGTCATCGAGTGGGCCAACAGCGTGACGAGTGTTGAGAAGATGCCCAACGTAACGTGGCGCGCGACCTCGGCCGGTGACGCCAGGAATCCCTGAACCGTGCAATAGCCGAGGCCGCCGATGCCAAGGGCGGTAACGGTGATGAGGGCGGCCGTCATGTCATGGTTCCCGGCGCCGTGGGTTTCGAAGGCACTTGCTCAACCGGCGCCGACAGCTTCTGCGCATTGGTTGCCAGGCTTGCCGCATCATGGACCGCCGCGTGCGCGCGCTGTAGCCGCTGCCGTAGCGCCGAGAATCGTTCCGCCGGCAAACCGACGCGGCCGAAACAGCCGGCTCGGTGGTGATCGTCGCCGTGAAAGTCCGAGCCGCCGCTGACGGCCAGGCCATGCCTTTCGGCCAGACGCAGATAGCGCGCCTGATCGGCCGAGTCATGCTCGCTATGAAACACCTCCAGGGCGTCGAGACCGGCCGCCGCCAGCTTCGGAATCAAATGGTCCTTCCGGAGCAGTCCGGGATGCGCCATCGACGAGACGCCGCCGGCCCGGGCAACGAAACGCACGACGTCAGCGGGTGGTGCGCCCGTCCGGGCAACATAGGCGGGACCGCCATCGGCCAGGTATCGGTCGAAGGCCTCCTGGAGCGACCTGACATGGCCCGCGTCAACCAGAGCACGCGCCACGCCAGGCCGGGCCACTGCCTTGCCGCTTTCCTCCGCCGCGCGGATCAGGTCATCGATTTCGATGGGCATGCCGAGCGCAGCGAGCCTGTCCGCCATGTCGCGCGCCCGGCGGACGCGGTCCTCCCTGGCCGCCCGGAGGAACTGGTCCAGGCCGGGTGGCTCGTGATGCAGAAAATACGCCAGTACGTGCACGTCGCGACGCCCGTCCACGGCGGTGATCTCGACGCCGGCGAGAAACGCCAGATCCCGGGCGTCCGCCGCCGCCGCCGCCTCCTCGACACCAGCCATCGTGTCGTGGTCCGTCACCGCCATCGTCCGAATACCGACTCCTGCAGCCCGCGCGACGAGGTCGGGCGGCGCTAGCGCCCCATCGGACGCGGTCGTATGCATGTGCAAATCAATCATGTGAAAACTCCGGCACCCTAGCGGGGTACCGATCGGGTCCGTACGGCTCGATGGTCGCCCACGGTCAGGCGTTCGCCCGCCGTCTCCGCCGGTGTGCCGGTGCAGACGACTGTCGCGCCCGGAGCGCACGATACTCGCGAATCAACAGTTCCAGATGGTCTCGCTCTTCCCGTGCAAACTCCAGAAAGATCCGCTTCCCCTCGGAGTCCTCGAAGCGCTCGCCGTAGCGCCGGAAGAAACGGTAAGAACTTCGTTCGCAGCGAATACCGATCCGTAGCGCTTCCTGGTCGTCTACCCCGGCGCTCAACTCGTCGGCACCGGCCGCGAAAAGCCCATCTGCCGCGCCCTTGAAGAAAAGGAATGTCGGCCAGCTCTCAAGCCGTGTATCCTGCTGCAACAACTCGGCGTAACGTGCCTGCAGCGTGCTGAGGTGTTCCTTCTCTTCCCCGGCCAGCTTGCGGAAGACCGTTCCGCCGCGCGCATCCTTTGTGAGGCGGGCGGCGCGCCGGTAAAACTCCAGACCGCTCCGTTCTGTCGCGATGGCGATGCGGAGCGCGTCGCGGGCGAAGAGGAGTTCGGCCGTCACCGGCTCGCCCGAGGGGCGCCGCCCCGCCTTGCAGGCGTCGCATGTGCCGTAGATCTGGACGACGCGCTCCGTGGCGTCGAATCCACGGTCCTCGGCGATCTCCTCGAGCAGGCTCTCGACGTCGGAAGAAAGAAACTCGAATGACTGGCTGCAACTCCGGCAGATCAAGTGGAAGTGGCGCGGGTGACGATAGGCGTGCTCAAAACGCGCACGACCCTCGCCGAAGTCCACCTTGCGGGCGATGCCGGCATCCACCATCCATTGCAGCGTCCGGTAGACCGTTGCCCGGCTTATGCCGTAGCCGGCGCCGCGCATGGCGTCAGCCAGTTCATCGGCGGTCAGATGACCTTCCTGCCCCAGGAAGTAGTTGACAATCCGGTCGCGCTTGCTCGACCGTCGGCCGCCCGGCGGACGGTGACTTTCGACAAATTGTGCGCGCGGTTCCATCGCGATGCCACGGCTCGCGGCGCTCCGCCAACAGGCGCCGTCTGTAACGCAGTCCCACCTGTCGGGCGGGGTGTCCGGTGGCTAGACGCCGAACGACTGACCGCAGCCGCAGGTGGTCTTGGCGTTCGGGTTCCTGATGGTAAAGCCGCCCCCCATCAGGTTGTCGACGAAATCCACCTCCGCCCCTGTCAGGTAGCGGACGCTGATCGGGTCGACGAACAACCTGATGCCGTTGGATTCGAAGATCCTGTCCGCATCGAGGTCACCGGGGCCATCCTCGATCATCAACCCGTACTGGAACCCGGAGCACCCGCCTCCCTGCACGAAGACGCGCAGTCCCGCCTCAGGCTTCTGTTCCTCCGCCAACAGGGACTGGATCTTCCCCGCAGCGGCATTGGTCACGTTCACGGGCCCGCCGGCCACCATCGTCTCAGCCACTGTAATCTCTCCCCTCGCCCTTATCAGCCGGTCGAATGCCGATTATATCGCGTTCCTCAGTGCGTCGTCCGGCCGGGCGCCTGGGGTCGTGGTGGCACTTACGTCGCCGTCACGCAATAATCGATGGCCCAGTGCTACCTGACGCCGTTCCCACAGACCTCCTTGCCGCCGCCGAGCCTCGCTGGCTACGGATCACCGACGAGCGTCCCGATCTGGCCGCCGCGGTTGACCTCCAACGCGTGTTGGTGACCCGCAGCGCCGAAGTCGCCGCTGCCGCCGGCCGACTAACGCACCACGCGACCGCGGCGCCGGATGATCTCCTCGGGCGTCTCGCACGCGAGGATGCGCCAGTGCTCGATCTGGCGGTTGCCACACTGGACGTCGCGGCCCTCACCACCGTCCTGCTCGGCTTCTGTGACGACTTCGCGAGTGGGGGAGTTGGCGATCCGGCAATCCGCGTGCGCGCCGCGATCGAAAGGGGCGAGATGGAATCCGGATCGCTGCTGCGCGCGTCCCTGGCCCGGCAGCAAACCGCGATCCGGATGCGGGCGGAGCACTTGGCCGTGGCGCCCGACCTGGTCTGGCTGGTAGCCGAGCTCACCGTCGGTCCGATTGCGAATCACCTGCAGCGTATGGCGCTGGGACCAACGGCGCTGGCGGACGTGCGGGTGGCGGCGGCGAGTTGGCGCAGGGGACACTGCCCGGCGTGCGGGTCGTGGCCGGCCCTGGCCGAGGTGTGGGACGGAAAACGCCACTTGCGGTGCTCGTTCTGCGGCGCCGACTGGACGCCGGCCAAGGCGGCGTGCGTCTACTGCGGGCGGACGGGCGATGGCTATCTCGTTGCCGCTGGCGATGCAGTCGAAGATCCGTTGCGCGCACGGCGCGTCGAGTTCTGCCGCGGGTGCCACGGGTGGCTGAAGCAGTTGAAGGTCCCGGCGCCCACAGCGTTCCTGCTCTTGCCGGTGCTCGACCTCGAGACGACGGATCTCGACATGGCGGCTGCGGGTAACGGCTATGTGCGACCACCGATGCGTCACGTTCCGACGCGCGACCTCCCCTGCCCGCCGCCCGAGGAACCCGTAAGATAGATTCTGGATGCGACCGACGCGCGCGCTGATTGGCATCATCGCCGGTCTTGGCCTGGGATTGTTCGCTGGCGCCGCCCCGGCCGGAGTCCAGGTGCGGCCGCCGCACGGCTCGCTGTTTCCCCCGGAAGACCTCGGGCTGCTGGAGGGACCGGATCGCGACGCGTGGCAAGAGCCGGAACTGATCATGGACGTGCTCGGGATCGCCGACGGCGCGGTGGTCGCGGATCTCGGCGCGGGCGGCGGCTGGTTTACCGTCCGCTTGGCGCAGCGGGTCGGACCGAACGGCTTGGTTTACGCCGAGGACATTCAGCCGCAGATGATCGAGTCGATCAATCGCCGCGTGAGCCGCGCCGGGCTGACCAACGTCCAGACGATCATCGGAACGGCGAGCAACCCGATGATCCCAGCACCGATCGACGCGGTACTGATGGTGGAAGTGTACGCCCAGCTCGACGATCCGGTGACCTTGCTGCGTAACGTCGTCCCCCGGCTGAAGCCGGGCGGACGAGTTGGCATTGTCGAGTACCGCCCCGACGGCGGCGGGCCCGGACCGCCCCTCGAGGAGCGCGTGGAACCGGAAACGATCGTCCGCGACGCGTTGGCCGCCGGGTTGCGATTGCAGTCGCGCATCGATCAGTTCCGGTTTCAGTACCTCTTGGTCTTTGTCGCGCAAGAGCCCGCCGAGCCGGCCGGATAGCGGGTGAGGATGAAGGCGGCGCTCACCATCGCGGGGAGCGATTCCGGGGGCGGTGCGGGCCTCCAGGCGGATCTCAGGACGTTCGCCGCAAGCCAGCTACGCGGCGCGAGCGCCGTCACCGCGATTACTGCGCAGCATGACCGCTCCATCACTGCCCTGCATCCATTGCCGGCGGAGCTGGTGGCGGCGCAAATCGACGCCGTGGCAAAGGGATTCACGATCACCGCCATCAAGACCGGAATGCTCGCAACCGCAGGCATCGTCAAGGCCGTGACGGAACGGGTGGCCCGTATTGACGCCCCGCTCGTGGTCGATCCAGTTCTGGTGTCGACAAGCGGAGTGGTGTTACTGGAAGAGGATGGTGTCGAGTTGCTGATCGAGCGGTTACTGCCGTACGCCACGGTGGTCACGCCCAACCGTACGGAAGCCGAACGCCTCAGCGGATTGGGAATCACGTCGGTCGCGGACGCCGAGGCGGCCGCGAAGCGTCTCCGCGACCTGGGCGCGGCGGCTGTGGTCATTACCGGCGGCCACCTGCACACGGACGGCCCCGTCATCGACGTCGTAGACGACGGCCACCAGATCGTCCACCTGCAGCTTGCGCGCCAACACGACCTGACCCGCCGTCACGGGACCGGCTGCGCGCACAGCGCCGCCCTGGCCGCGGCGCTCGCGCGCGGCTGCAGCGTCTTCGATGCGGCCAGACACGCTCAGCGCCACGTGGCGAACGGGTTCAGTTGAGGCGAGCTGTCGATGGGGCCTTCAACCGCCGGATGCTCGCCTATACTGTCGTACATGGCAACGGCTCCCTTTGTGGTGACGACAGCCCCGCTGGACCTGACGCCGTTGGTGGATCTCGTAACCGGCCGCCTCGCCTCCGCTTCGGCGAGCGCCGGCGCCGTGGCTTCGTTCCTCGGGACGGTCCGGAACGAGAATCAGGGGCGGCGGGTGGAGCGGCTGGAGTACGAGGCGTACAACCCGCTCGCCGTAAAGGCGTTCGAGCGGATTGCGGCCGAGGCTTCAGAACGCTGGCCAGAGACTGTCCTTGCGGTACACCACCGGGTCGGCGTGCTGGCGATCGGCGAGGCGAGCGTCGCCATCGCCGCCGCCTCGCCCCACCGGGCCGACGCATTCGCCGCGTGCCGCTATGCGATCGAGCGGATCAAGCAGATCGCGCCGATCTGGAAGCGCGAGTTTTTCGAGGGCGGTGACGTGTGGATTGAAGGGGCAACCGCCGACCCGGACGACGAGGCGGCGCGACAGACCGCGCTGGAGCGGGCATGCGCGTAACCGTAAGACTGTTCGCCAGACTCCGCGACATTGCCGGCGCGTCGGACCTCGAGCGCGAGCTATCGGGCGGTGCGACGGCGCGAGCACTCTGGGAGGCCCTCGCCAGCGAGTTTCCGGAGTTGGCGCCGTACCGCGCCACCGTTTCGGTCGCCGTCAACGAGGAATACGCCCGGATGGACGCGCCGCTGACCGACGGCGACGATATCGCGTTCCTGCCTCCGGTCTCCGGCGGCTAGTGCAAGATGCTCGAACAACTGCACGGCATCGAGGAGCGGTACGACCACCTCATGACGCTTATCGCCGATCCGGCGGTCCAGGCGGTTCAGGGGGAGTACCGGAAGCACGCCCGCGCGGCGGCCGAGCTGCAACCGATCGTCGACAAGTACCGTGAGTATCAGGCCGTGGTCGGCGAGGCGTCCGAGGCGAGAGAACTCGCTGCCGGCGACGACGCCGAGTTGCGCGACCTGGCGCGCCAGGAACTGGCGATACTCGGCGCGCGGCGGGAAACGCTGCTGAACGAACTGCGGCTACTGCTCATTCCCAAGGATCCGAACGACGAGAAGAACGTTGTGCTGGAGATCCGCGCGGGCACCGGAGGTGACGAGGCGGGACTGTTCGCATCAGACCTGTTTCGGATGTACAGCCGCTACGCGGAACGGGAAGGATGGCGCACCGAAGTGCTGTCGTCCAACGAGACCGGCGTGGGCGCCATCAAGGAGGTGGTCGCGCTCATCGAGGGTAAGCGGGTCTACAGCCGGTTGAAGTACGAGAGCGGCGTCCACCGCGTCCAGCGGGTGCCCGAAACCGAGGCCAGCGGCCGGATCCACACATCGACCGCGACGGTTGCCGTGCTCCCGGAGGCGGAAGAGGTGGACATTACGATCGATCCGAAGGACTTGCGTATCGACACGTTTTGCTCCAGCGGCCCGGGCGGTCAGAGTGTCAACACGACCTACTCGGCGGTTCGGATCACGCACATTCCCACCGGTCTGGTCGTATCGCAACAGGACGAGAAGTCACAGATCAAGAACAAGGCCAAGGCGATGAAGGTGCTCCGCGCACGACTCTATGAAATGGAGTTGCAGCGACAGCAGTCGGAGATCGCGAGCGACCGCAGGGGCCAAGTGGGAACTGGCGAGCGATCCGAGAAGATCCGCACCTACAACTTTCCACAGAACCGGATTACCGACCACCGTATCAGCTTCACGACGCACCAGCTGCCTGCCGTACTGGAAGGGGACCTCGGCGAGTTGATCGAAGCGGTGGTATCCCACTACCAGTCGGCGAAGCTGAAGGCGCCGGAAAGAACCGATGGCGGCAGCCCGGTGAGAGAGGCGCCCTCGTGATGCTCGACGCGCTGCGGGCCGCGGGAATGACGGACGGCAACGGCACCCTGCGCGACGAGATGGCGGCGGCGCGGGGCCGCTTCGTCCGCGCCGGGATTCCGGTTGACGAGGCGGTCGCCGACGCCGAGCGGCTGGCGCGGCACACCCTCCGGTGGGATCGCGCGACCTGGCTGGCGCGGAACCGGGAAGTGGCGCCGGCCGGATTCGCCGCGCGGTATGCGCCGCTCGTGGCGCGACGCGCGCAGCGGGAGCCGGTCTCGTTGATCCTGGGCGAGCGCGAGTTCTGGGGACTGCGGTTCGCGGTTGGACCGGCAGTACTGACCCCGCGGCCGGAAACCGAACTGATCGTGGAAGCGGCGCTGGGTACGTGCGCGGACTGGCGTGACGCGCCGATAGCGATTGCCGACGTGGGAACCGGCTCCGGTTGCCTGGCGGTGGCGTTGGCGCGGGAGTTTCCGCGGGCGGTGGTGACGGCGGTCGATCGCTCGGCAGATGCGCTGAATGTAGCGCGGCGGAACGCTGCGGCGCATGGCGTGGCGGAACGGATCGCCTGGGTGTGTGGACGGTTTGAGGAGTGGATGGTTGCGAGCGGCGACGTGCGGTATGACCTGGTCGTGGCGAACCTGCCCTACGTGCCGACGGGGGACCTGCAATCGCTTCCGCAAGAGATCCGGGATCACGAGCCGCGTCTCGCGCTCGACGGAGGTTTCGATGGCCTCGATCCCCTGCGCGCCCTGTTGCGTCTGGCTGCCCAGCCCCCGTGCCCCACGTGGCTTATCGTAGAACTGGGGGCCGGACAGGCAGTCCAGCTAGGGACACTGCTCGAGGGCGTGAACGGACTCGTCCTTCTGGATCTCCGGGCTGACCTGCAGGGCATTCCGCGCGTGGCCGTGATCCGCCCCGCCGCCGCGTGAAGGGAAACCATGGCTGACTGCCTGTTCTGCCGGATTGCCAACGGGGAGATCCCGGCAAACATCGTCTATCGGGATGACGACCTGATCGCGTTCAACGACATTAGCCCGCAGGCGCCGACGCACGTGCTGATAGTGCCGCGCCGCCACATCGCGACTCTGAACGACCTGGCGCCCAACGACGTGATGCTCGTCGGACGGATGGTGGATCGCGCGAGGGACATCGCCGCCGAACGCGGCCACGCCGAGGCGGGCTACCGTACCGTCTTCAATTGCAACGCCGAGGCGGGCCAGAGTGTCTTCCACATCCATCTCCACCTGCTGGCCGGCCGGCCCATGGCCTGGCCGCCGGGCTAGCGGCTAAGCCCACCAGTCAGGGCTGGAGCCGTTGCAGAACGGCCGGCAGGTCGGTCAGGGAACGGATTACCGGGACCTCCGGCGGAGCGTCGGGCGGGAGCGTGGCAATGGTGCGAGCCGGCGGCACCGACGAGCGGATCAGGAGCACGGCGGACATGCCCACTTGGTGGGCGCCGGCAATGTCATGGGCCAGACTGTCGCCGACCATGACAGACCCCGCCGCGTCCGCGTCCGCCGCGACCAGGGCGGCCTCGAAGATGCTGGGGTGCGGCTTCAGGTAACCCTGCTCGGACGACGAGACCGCGGCCGTGACAAAGCCCTTCAACTCGAAGTGGGTCTGGAAGGCTTCGAGCGAACGGTGCGTATTTGAAATGAGGCCGATCCGATATCCGGCATCGCAAAGTGCCGCGAACGCGGGCTTCACGTCGTCGTACAGGGCGAAGTGGCGGCAGGCGGCCCATTCCTCGTAGATCTCCATGGCGCAGGCATCGAGCCCGTCACCGGTGGCGCCCATCCCCGTCAGTACGCGCCGGGCGTAACGGACGAACGGCTCGGGGCGGTAGATCTGATCCTGCAGGCGATCCAGTTCGCCGGACGCCTCGCGCACCGCCGCCTCGTAGCGAACGGGATCCGCGTCCAGGTCGTGGTTGCGCGCGAAGGCTCGGTAGCCGTCGCCGTCGAAGACCGGCCCAGGATGAATCAGCGTGTAGTCGACGTCGAAGAAGACCGCCTCGACACGCCGGCCGGCCGCCATGCGTGGCATTATATTTGGCGCTAAGATTTAGAAGATTCGGCACGGCGCGCTCGGGCGCATCTGTCCCTCCCCAATGTCCGATTTGAAGGATACGCTCAACCTGCCGCAGACGGCCTTCCGCATGAAGGCCAGGCTGCCGTCCACCGAACCGGAGGCGATCGCTCGCTGGGAAGCGACCAATCTGTACGCGAAGATTCGTGAGCGCCGCGCTGGAGCGCCGCGCTTCATTCTTCACGACGGGCCGCCGTACGCGAACGGCGAGATCCACGTCGGCACCGCGCTCAACAAGATTCTGAAGGACATCGTCGTGCGCTCGCGCACCATGGCGGGGTTCGACGCGCCGTACGTGCCGGGGTGGGACTGCCATGGGCTGCCGATCGAGCTTCAGGTCGAACGCGAGCTGGCGCGGAAACAGGGCAACGGCAAGACCGCGCCAAACGTGTCCGAGCTGCGGCACGCCTGCCGGAGGTACGCCGAGAGGTACATCGACCTTCAACGTGACGGATTCCGCCGCCTGGGGGTTTTGGGCGCGTGGGAGGAACCGTACCTGACGATGCGCTATGCCTACCAGGCAGCAATCGTCCGCGCCCTCGGAAAGTTCGTCGAACAGGACCTCGTCTACCGCGGGAAGAAACCCGTCCACTGGTGCATCCACTGCCGTACGGCGCTGGCCGAGGCGGAGGTGGAATACGAGACGCACCGTTCGCCGTCTATCCATGTCGAGTTTCCGCTGGCGGAGGCCAGTCGCGATGCGTTTGATGCCCTCGCGCCGGCCGTGAAGGGACGCGACGCGTCTGTACTGATTTGGACGACGACTCCGTGGACGATTCCATCGAACCTGGCAATCGCGTTTCATCCGGAAGTGACGTATGCGGCGTACACACCGGGCGGCGCCGCGGGCGGCAACTTCGCGGCAAACGGCGACGCCGTCGTGATCGTCGCCCAACCGATGGCGGATCGCATCGAGGCCGAGACCGGCGTAACGTTGGGAGAGCCGCTCGCCACCTTCGCGGGGCGCACGTTGGAACGCCTCCGCTTCCGCCACCCCCTGTACGACCGGGATTCGGTCGGGGTGCTTGCCGACTACGTCACGCTTGAGCAGGGCACCGGGGCCGTCCATACGGCTCCCGGGCACGGCGCGGACGATTTCCATACCGGGATGCAGTACGGCCTCGAGATCCTGGCTCCAGTCGGCCCCGACGGGTGCTTTTTCGACGAGGTCCAGCTCGTAGGCGGCATGCAGGTGTTTGCCGCGAACGCTGTCGTGACCGATGCGCTGGAAGCGGCGGGGCGGCTCTGGCGGCGCACCGATGTCGAGCACCCCTACCCCCATTGCTGGCGGTGCCACGCACCGGTCATCTTTCTGGCGACCGCACAGTGGTTCATCGCCCTCGACCGGCAGGAGCTGCGCGATCGGGCGCTCCAGGCCATCTCGGGCGTCGAGTGGTTTCCGGCCTGGGGCGAGGAACGGATTCGGGGGATGGTGGCAAACCGTCCCGACTGGTGCATCTCGCGCCAACGCTCGTGGGGAGTGCCCATCCCGGCGCTGTATTGCACGTCGTGCCACGAGGCCACGCTTACCAGGGCCCTGGTTGACCGCGCGGCGCAGGTCTTCGAGCAGTACGGGGCGGATGCCTGGTACGAGCGCGCCGTCGACGAGTTCGTTCCGGAGGGTTTCCGGTGTCCCGCGTGCGGCGGCGGTTCGTTTGAGCGGGAGACCGATATTCTGGATGTCTGGTTTGATTCCGGTTCGAGCCACGAGGCGGTTCTATCGACACATCCGGAACTGGAATGGCCGGCGACCCTCTACCTGGAGGGATCGGATCAGCACCGTGGCTGGTTCCACAGCTCACTCCTCGTCGGCATCGGAACGCGCGGCGCCGCACCCTTCCGGCAGGTGCTCACGCATGGATTCGTGGTTGATGCCGAAGGCCGGAAAATGTCGAAGTCCCGTGGCAACAGCGTCGACCCGAAGAAGGTGATCCGCCAGCACGGCGCCGAGATCCTCCGACTCTGGGCCGGGATGACCGACTATCGCGAGGAGACGCGGCTAGGCGACGAGATTCTCGCGCGCGTCGTCGAGGCGTACAGGAAGATCCGGAATACGTTGCGGATACTCGTCGCCAACCTGTACGACTTCGATCCGGCGGTCCATCTTGCGCCGGTTTCGGCGCTGGACGAGATCGACCGCTATGCGCTTGCCCGCTACGGCGAGACCGCCACGGCGATCCTCGCTGCGTACGAGCGGTACGAGCTGCAACCGATCACTCACGCCGTGAATCACTTCCTGACCGTCGATTTGAGCGCGTTCTACATCGACATCTCAAAGGACCGGCTCTATACCCTCGCCGCCGGAGCACCCGCGCGGCGATCAGCGCAGACGGCGATCTACACGATGACCGACGGTCTGGCGCGGCTGCTTGCACCGATCCTGCCGATCACGACCGACGACTTATGGCGACATCTGCCGGGCGAGCGTGAGGAGAGCGTGCATCTCGCCGACTTTCCGGCGGGATGTGACGCCCTCGTCGACCACGAACTGCTCGAACGATGGGCGCGGCTGCGCCAGCTGCGCGACGCGGTAAACGTCGAACTGGAAAGGCTCCGCCAGGAGAAGGTAGTGGGCACCTCACTGGAGGCCACGGTTTCTCTTCGGGCCAGTGGCAGAACGGCTTCGCTGCTGGAACAGTGCGCACCGAACCTCCCGATGCTGTTCATTACGTCGGACGTGTCCGTCTGCACGGACCCGTCGTTTCCGGCCGATCCGGAAGAGGCGGGCGCGACGGGCGGGCGGTTCACCGAGCCGGATGGTGTGGCAACGATTGCCGTGGCGCGCGCAGACGGTCTGAAATGTGCCCGGTGCTGGCGTTACGTGCCGTCTGTCACCGACACTGAACCGGAGGGGCTGTGCGTACGATGCGTGGACGCGCTGGCCGAGGTGGTAGAACGTGTCGGGTGACGTGCTACGAAACCGTATCCTCGTTTCGGTTGCCGCGGTGATCGTAGTCGCGGATCAGCTCTCGAAGGGAATGGTGAGGGCCTGGTTGCCCCTGTACGACTCGGTCACGGTCATTCCCAACCTGCTCGACCTGCGGTACGTCCGGAACACTGGCGCCGCGTTCGGCCTGTTGAACGACGCCGACATTCCGTTCAAGGCGGCGATCATGACGGCCATTGCGCTGTTCGCCCTGATTGCCATCGCCGTCTACGCCAGCCGTGTGGCGCCGAACGAGCCGCTGACGAGAATCGGCCTGGCGCTGGTGCTCGGGGGCGCGGTCGGCAATCTCATCGATCGGATCGCGACTGGCTATGTCGTCGACTTCATCGATGTCTACTGGCGCGGCTGGCACTTCTGGGCATTCAACGTGGCAGACGCCGCGATCACGGTGGGCGCCGGGTGTGTCATCCTAGAGATGATGATCGGAAACTCGCAGGTGTCCCCGCAGGCAGGCGCTTAGGTGTACCCAAAGCTGTTTGAACTGGGCGGGATCAGCATCTACGCCTACGGGCTGATGCTGGTGGCTGCCTACCTCATCGGACTCCGCGTCGCTGTTTTCCGCGGTCGGACACGCGGCCTGAACGACGCGCGCGTCATGGATCTCGGCATCCTCGTGATTCTGAGCGCGTTCCTGGGAGCGAAGCTGCTGCTTTTTGTCGTCGAGTGGGACCACATTGTCCGGAATCCTGCGTTCGCGCTGACGCTTCTCCGTTCGGCGGGGGTTTTTTACGGAGGCCTGATCCTCGCACTCGTCGCCGCGTTCTGGTACATGCGACGCCACCGGATGCCGCTCTGGACCACATGCGATGCCTTCGCTCCCGGCATCGTACTCGGCCAGGCGGTCGGCCGGATCGGCTGCCTACTCGCCGGTTGCTGCTACGGGAAGCCGACGGACTTGCCCTGGGGCATCACGTTCACCAATCCTATTGCCAGCGCCAACGTCGGGACACCGCTTGACGTCGCGCTGCACCCGACGCAACTCTACGAGTCCGCCGCAGCATTACTGATTCTGGGCATCCTCCTTCTGATCGAGCGACGCCGGCGTTTCTTCCCGGGACAGACCTTCTGGACATACCTGTTGCTCTACCCCGTTGCCCGCTTCTCGATCGAGTTTTTCCGGGGCGACCCTCGCGGCGCGGTCTTCGATCTGCTCTCCACTTCGCAGTTCGTTTCCGCACTCCTGGTCCCCGTCAGCCTGATCATGCTCGTGCGATTGATCCGCACGCCACATCCCCGCCCGATTTGACGCCACGGCACGACCTGTCATGCCATGCCGCACCGACGGCAGGCCGCCGGGCTCATGACCAGCAGCGAGGGCACATCCTGGGCCGCGACTGCAACCGACGAGGAGGCAGGACTGCGCCTGGATCGATTCCTGACGACGCGCCTTACCGCCACCCGTTCGCGGTTGCAGCGCCTAATCCGCACCGGTCAGGTGCAACTCAATGGCGCGCCAGCACGACCGAGCGCGCAGGTCCACAGTGGCGATCGGATCGTGGTCGAGATACCGGCGCCGACGCCGGCGGAGCCACGACCCCAAGCGCTCCCGATCGACATCGTGTACGAAGATCCCGACCTCGTCGTCGTGGACAAGCCGGCCGGGATGGTGGTGCATCCAGGCGCCGGACACGGCGACGGGACGCTGGTCAACGCACTGCTCCACCACGTACGGGATCTGAGTGGTATTGGTGGCGAGCTGCGGCCAGGTATCGTCCACCGGCTCGACCGGGGCACCTCCGGCCTGATGGTGGTGGCGAAGCATGATGCGTCGCACGCCGAGCTCGCCAGACAGTTCAAGGCGCGCGAGGTGGAAAAGACGTACGTGGTGGTGGTCTGGGGGGTGGTACGGCAGGGACGCCGGATCGATCTGCCGATTGGTCGCGACCCGAGCGACCGGAAACGGATCTCGGCTCGATCCCGGCGCGCGCGGGCGGCCGTGACACGCGTGACGCGGGCGGAACCGCTTGCCGGGATGACGCTCGCCGAAGTGACAATCGCCACCGGACGGACGCACCAGATTCGGGTACATCTGAGCACGATCGGTCATCCGGTCGCAGGGGACGCGACCTACGGCGGGCGGAAGCGTCATGCACCGCCAGCACTGCGCGACGCCCATCGGATCGTGAAGCGACTCGACCGACCGTTCCTCCATGCGGCGCGACTGGCGTTCACACACCCGCGCGACGGCCGGCGACTGGCATTCCGTTCCGCCTTGCCGGACGACCTGCGGCAGACGGTAGACGAACTGCGCACCGCCGCTGCACCGCAGGCTGACGTCGACTGACGGCCCGGTGCTACTGAACGACATCCGCCACGGGTCCGGAGCCCGGGGCGTCGGGTGGCGGCGTGTGGTGCGACAGCGCCGGTGAGGCCGGCGTCAGCGCAAGAGTAAGGGCCTCGTCTATTGTGGAGACGTAGTTGATCTCCATCTCACGCCGTAGGTCCTCACCAAGATCTTCCTTGACATACGGCTCGTTCCGCTTCGGAAGAATGACGCGGAAGATCCCGAGCTGGCGCGCTGCCAGCACTTTTTCCTTCACTCCGCCCACCGGTAGCACGAGACCGGACAGCGTGATCTCGCCCGTCATGGCGATGTCACCCCGTACCGCGCGACCGGTTGTCTCCGAAACCAGCGCCGTGACGATCGTCAGACCAGCCGATGGTCCGTCCTTCGGGATGGCCCCCGACGGCACATGAACGTGGATATCCCCTTTCCCAAAGAAGTCCTCATCCACGTGATAGCGGGACGCGTGGGTCCGCAGCCACGAGACCGCGGCGGAAGCCGATTCCTTCATCACGTCGCCCAGTTGCCCCGTCAGCTCGAGCCGGCCCCCGCCGGGCATCCGGACTACCTCGACAAAGAGTACGTTTCCGCCGGCCGGGGTCCATGCCAAACCGGTCGCCACACCCGGTCGTTTCGTCCGCTCCGCGACTTCCTCATCCTGAAACTTCGGTGCGCCGAGCCGGTCGGCCACCAGCGCCGGACTCACCTCCACCGGAGATGGGTCGCCCTCGGCGTAACGACGCGCCACTTTCCTGCAGAGGGCGGCCAGTTCGCGCTCCAGATTCCGTACGCCCGCTTCCCGGGTGTAGTTGCGGATGAGCACCCGGAGCGCGGGTTCCGTGAACGTGATCCGGTCCGTCGACAAGCCATGGTTCTCAACCTGACGAGCAACCAGGTGCTCTGTCGCAATGGCAACCTTCTCGTCCTCCGTGTAACCCGGTAGTTCAAGCACTTCCATCCGGTCCAGAAGAGGGGACGGGACCGGATCGAGGATGTTGGCCGTGGTGATGAACAGCACTTCCGAGAGGTCGAACGGCACGTCGAGGTAATGGTCGCGGAACGTGTTGTTCTGTTCGGGGTCGAGGACTTCGAGAAGCGCGGCGGCGGGATCGCCGCGGAAATCCGTACCGATCTTGTCGACCTCGTCTAGCACGAAGACTGGATTCTTCGTCTCGGCGCGGCGCAGACCACGTATTACCTGCCCGGGCAGGGCACCGATATAGGTCCGGCGGTGGCCCCGGATCTCTGCCTCGTCGCGCATCCCGCCGAGCGAAACTCGCACTACTTCGCGCCCGAGCGACTCGGCGATTCCCTTGGCCAGCGATGTCTTGCCGACGCCCGGCGGCCCGACAAAGCAGAGGATCGGTCCCTTGACATCCGGCTTCAGCTTGCGGACGGCCAGGTACTCGATAATCCGTTCCTTGGCCTTCGCCAGGCCGGAATGGCCCCGGTCGAGCGTTTCCCTCGTCCGCGGCAGATCGATGGACTCCTCACTGCGAACGTTCCACGGGAGCGAGACCAGCCAATCGAGGTAAGTGCGTGAGACGGTGTACTCCGCGGCCGCCACCGGCATCTTCGATAGCCGGTCCAGCTCGCGCAACGCCTCCTTCTGGACTGCTTCGGGCATGCCCACCTGTGTAATCTTCCCGCGGAGCTCCTCCACCTCTTTGGCCTGATCGTCCGACTCGCCCAGTTCCTTGCGGATTGCTTTCATCTGCTCCCGCAACAGGTACTCCCGCTGGCTCTTTCCCATCTCGGATTGGACCTGCGACTGGATCTTCGAGCGGAGCTCCAGTACCTCAATCTCCTTGGCGAGCAGCCGGTTGAGCCGAGTGAGACGATCACGGACGTCGAGCGCCTCGAGCAACGACTGCTGATCCTCCGTAGTAATCGTCCGGAGACTGGCCGCGATAAAGTCGGCCACCCGTCCCGGCTCCACGATCTTGTTGACGAGCGTTCGCATGTCGTCGGAGAGGTGGGGCGAGACCGAGACGATCTGTGCGAAACTGGTCCGGATGTTCTCCACAAGCGCATCGATTTCCAGCCGGTCGCCTTCTCGTTCCATCTCGTCGGCGGCGCGGAGGGTGGCGCGGTGGCACGGTTCGACGGCCACCAGCCGGTCGAGCGCGATTCGCCGGACCCCTTCAACGAACAACCGGTAACTGCCGTCCGGCAACGGGAAGGTCTTGTGAACCTGCGTCAGCGTACCAACCGAGTACAGATCGTCCTCGGCGGGATCCTCCTGGGTGGCGTCGCGCTGGGTGAAGACGGCGATCACCTGGCTTTCCTCGAGAGCCGTCTCGATTAACCGAACCGAGCGTGGACGGCCCACCGCGAGCGGCATTACGCCGCCCGGGAAGAGCACCGTGTCGCGCAACGGCAGGACCGGCAGTTCCGCCGGTACGCCCGCCGCCTGCGCGACTGGAGGATCCGGTTGGGATGGCTTCCGGAGGCTATCGTCGCTCACGGTTACCTATGGAAGTCAGCGAACAACGACGCGGGCGACCTGCGCGCTTCGTACATCTGCTCCCGCTCGATCGCCATTTCCCGCTCTGCTTCACATTCAGTGCAGCGCACCGCAAACGGCAAGGCACGCAGTCGCCGGGTCGCGATCTCGGCGCCGCATTCGTAGCAGTAGCCGAACGTGCCTTCATCCAGGCGATCGATGGCCTCCTTGATCCTGTGGAGCGTCTCCGTCTTCATCTGCAGCACGGCGAACTCGATATCGCCCTGAATGTCCGCCTCGGAGGTCTCCGCTTCATCGCGCACATCGGATGCCCCCGACGCCTGCTCCAATCGGGCGTCCCGCATCTTGTGCTGCACCTCCCCGATGATCTCGAGGCGCCGCGCCTCGAGCATCTCCTTCAATTCGTTGTAGCGAATCCTGGTGAGCCGCTTCTTCGCGTTCCGTTGCCTGGTCGTCATGTGACTGCTCCTTGGTGCACCGGCGTCGTGCGCTGGCGTCACCTCGCACAACGTGGAGCCGCGCCAGCACCGACTTACCGTCCTCCCTTCATGAAGCAAGATCCGTGCCAACCGCTTCACGTCGCTACTCCCTTAGACGACGGGAACACCGGTTTGGTTTCCTCAAACGGAGCGACCACTCCAGAGGACGTAACCGCTACCGATCGGCAGCACTCCGGACACCTGTTCCGACCGGTACCCCACCAATTCCTGTCATAATCTGCCGGGCGATGTCGAAAGGCGCTTGTCCGATCTGCGACCGCCGCAAGGGGCGGCGAACGTGTCCCGCCAAGGGCGTATCGATCTGCTCCGTCTGTTGCGGCACAAAGCGTCTGACCGAGATCGCCTGCCCACCTGACTGCACATGGCTGCAGTCCGCGTCGACTCATCCGCCGGCCGTGGTGCAACGGCAACGGGAACGAGACACCCACTTCTTGATCGCTCTGCTGCACGGCCTGACGCCACCGCAACAGGCGCTCACCTACCGTCTGCTCACCCTTCTGGCGAGGGATCGACCGGATCTCCCCGGATTGACCGACGCTGATGTCGCCCAGGCGTCGCGGGCTCTCGCACAGACGGCGGAGACCGCGAGCCGGGGGATCGTGTACCAGCACGCCGCCGAAACACCGTTCGCGCAACGTCTGGTGGAAGACATGTCCGCGCTCGTCGAAGCCGCGGCACAGCAGGGATCGCCCATCCCCGACCACGATCTGGCAGACATCTTCCGCCGAATCGAACAGGGAGCGCGTAGCGGACGCACGGTGCTGGGGACCGAAGTGGACGACACCGCCTGCCTCAAGATGCTGAAGCGGCTTGCCGCCGCCGTGACCCAGAACGGGCCGGAGTCGGGTCGTCCGGCGCAGTCTTCCGAGTCGGAATTGATCATCCCTGGACGTTAGTGCGTCCCTCCCATGTCCTTCCCGGGAAGACGCGGGCAAACGAAGTACCCCGCGGGCCGTGATTGACTCCGGACGGCGGAACGTTCCAAAGGTGCTAGAATAAGGCTACGAGCATGGCGCGACGGTGTGACATCTGCGGAAAAGGACCGAAGTCGGGGCGGAATGTTTCCCACGCCCACAACGTGACCCGACGGAGATTCCAGGCCAACATCCAGACGGTCCGCGCGATCGTCGACGGCGGCGTGAAGCGGTTGCGCGTTTGTACCCGCTGCATCCGGTCAAACAAGGTCGTCAAGGCCGCGTGACGCGGACCGCGATCAGCACGCCTGCCGCACCTCTCGCCATAGGCCCGTATTCCCAGGCGATCCGAGTCGCTGACCTCCTCTTCGTGTCAGGTCAGGTTCCGCTTGACCCGGCAACGGGTGAACTGATAGTTGGCGACATCGGTGCACAGACCGCGCGGGCGCTGCAGAATCTGAACGCCATCCTCGCGGCCGCTGGCGTGACGCGCCATGCCGTGGTCAAGACCACGGTCTACCTTGCCGACATGAGCCACTTCGCAGCGATGAACGCAGTGTACGCTACGTTCTTCCCGGATCCCGCTCCGGCTCGGGCCGCGGTTCAGGTGGCCCGCCTTCCTATGGATGCCCTGGTCGAAATCGACGCCATCGCGTGCGTGAACCCTACGCCCGGCGGCGACGCCGACTGATACCTCCCCGGCGGATCGCCTGCGGCCCGCGACTGGATCTACTGCTGGCGCAGCACGCGCTCGACGTTCAACACGCCGGGAACGGCACGTACCACCTTGATTACCCTCTGCAAGTGTTTCAGGTCCGTGATATTCATCGTGACGCTGATGTGCCCGTGCTGGTCTTCGTGCGCAGAGGCCTCCACCTTCCGGATGTCAATCCGCGTCTCGGCGATGCGCGATGTGACATCGGCCAACATGCCACGACGATCTTCCACCTGAATCGTCAGGCAGACGGGAAACGACGCGTCGCCGTCGGCCTTGGCCCAGACCACGTCGATGCGTCGATCCGGATCGTACAGCAGGTTCAGCACGTTGGGGCAGTCCGCCGAGTGCACTGATACTCCCTTGCCGCGCGTTACATAGCCGACGATCTTCTCCCCCCGGATGGGGTTGCAGCAGCCGGCGCGGAAGACCATGAGATCGTCAAAACCGCGCACCTTGATGGTGTCCTGATTCGGTCGGAGGATACGGCGCACGACAGACGCAATCGACGTTTTCCGATTGGGTTGCTGCAACCGATCCACGGGCACGAGCCGGTCGAGCACCGCCCGCGCCGCCACCTTGCCATAGCCGACCGCAGCGTAGAGATCATCTGGCTTCGTTGCGTTGAAGTCGCCGCAGATCATTTCTACCGCCTTCGCGTCCAGCACGCTCTTCGCCTTCAGCGCGAAGCGACGCACCTCCTTCTCGATCAGCTTGCGCCCCAACTCGACCGCGCGGAGTTTCTCCTCGGCATGGATGAAGTGCTTGATCTTGTTGCGCGCGCGTGTGGTGGCGACGATGTTCAACCAGTCGCGACTCGGCCGGTGACCCGGGGCGGTTACCACCTCCACAATGTCGCCGCTCTCAAGTTGCGTGCGAAGCGGCACCATGCGACCGTTGACCCGAGCCCCGACGCAAGCGTGACCGATATCGGTATGTATGGCGTAGGCGAAGTCGATTGGCGTCGCGCCGCGCGGTAACGCCTTCACTTCCCCCTTGGGTGTGAACGTGTACACCTCCTCCGGGTAAAGGTCGATTTTCAGGTTGTGAATGAACTCGCTCGGTTCCGGCACCTCCTTCTGCCACTCGAGCAGTTGCCGGATCCAAAGGAAATACTGCTCGTCCGCCTCAGCGCCTACCCGCCCCTCCTTGTACTTCCAGTGCGCGGCGATGCCTTCCTCGGCGATCCGGTGCATCTGTTTCGTTCGGATCTGCACTTCGAACGGAAAACCACGGTCACTCACGACTGAGGTGTGCAGCGATTGGTAGCCATTCGGCCGTGGCATCGCCACGAAGTCCTTGAATCGACCCGGCACGGGTGACCATGTCTGATGGATGATGCCGAGCGCGGCATAGCAATCGTGGACGGAGCGAGTGATTACACGCACCGCCACCAGGTCGTACACCTGATCGATCGATATCCGCTGCCGCTTGATCTTCTCTCGGATGCTGAACAGGCGCTTAATGCGTCCCTCGATGGTAACGACCGGAATGTTGGCCTTCTCCAGCCTGCCGGAGAGTGTTTGCCTGAGTCGGGCGACTGTCCGGCCGGTTGCCTTCCGGCGCTTCTCCACCAACGTGTGAAGCGCCTCGTATTCCGTCGGTTCAAGGTGCCTGAAGGCGAGATCCTCCAGTTCGTGCTTTACCTTGCTCATGCCGAGACGGTGGGCGATGGGCGCATAAATGTCGACCGTCTCCTGCGCGATGGCGAGGCGCCGGTTCTCCGACAGATGGCCGAGCGTCCGCATGTTGTGGAGACGGTCCGCAAGCTTCACTAGGATGACCCGAACGTCGTCCACCATGGCAAGCAGCATCTTGCGGAAGTTCTCGGCCTGCCGCTCCTCACGCGATGAGAAGTGCATCGCGCCAATCTTGGTGACCCCGGCAACGACGTTGGCCACGTTCGCCCCAAACAACTCCCGGACCTTCGCCTCTGTCGTGAGGGTGTCCTCGACGACATCGTGCAGCAGGCTGGCCGCTACCGCGACATCGTCGAGATGCATGTCTGCCACCAGCCCGGCGACCTCCAGCGGATGGGTGATGTACTCCTCGCCCGATCGCCGCGTCTGGCCGGCGTGCGCCATCGCCGAGAAGTCGTAGGCCCGCCGCAACAGGTCTACGTCGGCGTCCGGCCTATAGGCACGGACGGTGCGAATCAGCGTGTCTAGCCTACCCATAACGAAAAAAAGGCCGGGCGCCCTTGCGAGCGCCCGACCCTGATTGTCGCCGATGTTCACCGGTTGCGTGAAGCTCCGGCTGGCTTACTGGCCCTCAGCCGCAGCAGCGCCCCCCCGTGCTTCGTCCTGAATCTGCTGCGCGCGGTCGCGTAGCTCATCCGCCTGCGCGATCAGCGCGTCCTGCTCGTCTACGTCTTCGCTCATGTTCGCCTGCATACGAAGCAGGATGTTCTTGTAGATGAGCGCATCGACGTAGCGGTCGTTCAAGGAAAGGGCCTCGTCGGCCGCCGCGATCCCCGCGAGGACGTATTCCGCCTTCTGCTCCTGCGTGATGCGGAAGTCACGGAACGCCTTCTCCCAGTAGAAGGTGGAGATCGTATAGAAGGCCTCGGGGTTGTCCGGCTCCATGCGGGCCCGCTGCTGCAGCGCATCGATTGTCTGTTCGAAGTCGCCGCTACGGTTGTAGAAGCCGGCAAGCTGCATGTAGACGGTCGGGTCGTCGTTCCGCATGTTCCGGACTTCAAGCATGATCGCTTCGGCATCCTCGAAGAGCCCCGACTCCTCGAAGAGCTGCGCCAGCACGAAGTAGTTGTCCGGATTGGCCGGATCCAGCTGGATCATTTCCTGCAGCAGCATCGCTCGGCTAGTCGGGTCGTTAGCCCGGTCGGGACCGTAAGCCTGGACCAGGTACTGCATCGACAGGGTCCGGAACTCGTCGTTCGGAATCCGGTCGGCCGCCAGCCGGTAGAAGTCGATGGCGTCTTCCAGAAATTGATCGTTTTCCGGATCGCCCCTGAAGGCCGGCGTATAGAGATTGTCGTAGCAGTTCGCGATGTAGAAGTAGGCGACCGTCATCGCCTGCGCGAGCTCGCTCGTCGGATCCTCGTCGATCACATCCAGCACAAGCTCGTACTCCTCGATGGCTCCCTCGTAGTCGCCGCGACCGTACAGCAGGTTCGCCTCCTTGAAGGTCCGCATCGCGCCGAGTTGATCGAAGAAGGCGCAGGAGACCAGCGGCATCACGAGCGCCGCGACGAGGGCCAGTCTCACGAAGGTCCGTGCCGTCTGCATGATGTTCTCCCCCTGTCCGCGTTGGCCATCCGTTGCCCGTTACCCAACGGGGGCGGCGCCGGCAGCGCGACGCATTCCCTCGGTAACGATTCCCACCTTCTCGACGCCGGCGCCCCGCGCGGCGTCGATCACGTCAATGATCTCGCCGTAGGTCAGCGTCCCGGCTCCGGCGATGAACATCGTCTTTTCTCTACGGGTCTCGAAGATCTGACGCAACTCCGACTCGAGTGTCGCCATGTTCATCGGTTGCTGATTAACGGAGATCCGGCGATCCGCCGTGAATTCCAGCACAATCTGGCTGCTGTCGGCCTGCGCCTGCTGCGCGCCCTGGGTCTCCAGCGGCAGGTTGATGTCCAGCCCACGCTGTCCCAACGGCAGCGCGGCCAGGAAGATGACGATCAGAACCAGCAGCACGTCGATGAACGGCGTGATGTTGATCTCGGAGTTCGCCGCAACCTTGCTTGCGCCGACAACCGCATCTGCGCCGTGGTGCTTCTTCTTGGCCATGGCGACCTATTCTCCCCCGCCGGCCACGCCACCGATTTCGCGTTCGGTGATCAATCCGACGTTTTCGATGCCGGCCCGCTGCAACCGATCCATCAGGTCCATTACTGCGGAGTACTGGGCGTTCACGTCGGCCTTGACCAGCAGTATGCGCTCCAGCTTACGGTCAAGGGCGTTGTTGATTGACGTGAGCAACTCAGTCTGCGACGTCTGCACGTTGTCCACGAAGTAGCGGCCATCGGCAGTCACCGCGACGACGGTATTGTTGTCGTTGTCCGGCTTGTCCGCCGTGTTCGTCGCCTCAGGCAGCGTCAGCGTTACACCCGCCTGCAATAGCGGAGCGATGAGCATGACGATGATGAGCAGCACAAGCATCACGTCGGCGAGCGGCGTGATGTTGATCTCGGAGTTAAGCCCATCGCTCTTTTCGCCAACTTGCATCCCCATGGTCTGTTCTCCTCAAGTCTCCGACCCAGGCAAGAGCCGATCCGGACGCGCCCGCCAGCGGGCCGGACGCGTCCGGCCGGATTTCCCTTGAGTCGCTTAGGACTTCTTGATGAAGTAGTCGACCAACTCGGACGACGAATTATCCATTTCGACCGAGAAGTACTCGAGGCGCCCGGTCAGGTAATTGAAGAACCAGACCGCGGGAATCGCCACGAACAGTCCGATCGCGGTGCCGACGAGCGCTTCCGAGATGCCGCCAGACACGGCGCCCAGACCGCCGGAACCCGTCGCCGCGATCCCCTGGAAGGCGTTGATGACGCCCAAGGTCGTCGCCAGTAGACCCACGAACACGGCGGTCGACCCGATGGTCGCCAGGATCCCCATGCCACGCTTCAGATCCGACGAGGTGAGCGCCGCCGCCCGCTGAATCGCGCGGTGCACACCGTCGACGACATCGTCCTTGTTGAGATCCACGCCGCTCTCGTTCTGGAACTGGTACTCCTGAAGGCCAGCGAGAACCACTTTGCCAAGGTGGCTGTACTTGTAGTTCTTCGACTGTGCGATGGTGATCGCCTCCTTGAGCTTTCCGTCCTTCAGGTGCTTCGCCACCTGCGGCGCGAACAGCTTCGACTGCTTCGTCGCCTGCATGAAGGTGAACAGCCGCTCGAAGAAGACGCCTACGGACGCCATCGACATCACGACCAGAACGCCCATCAGGATCTTCACCGCCAGCCCCATCTGCTCCCAGAGTTCAAGAAAATCCATCTGCTCCTCCTTGTGGGTCTCGTGGACCCCTCAAACACTACTCATGCACAAAAAGTTCACTCGAAGCGGGTTTCCTACTGCTGCAACGTGAAGTTGACGGTCACCGTCATGACGACGGGCACCGGCACGCCGTTCAACAGAGTCGGCGTGTACTGCCACTGCTTCACGGCGTTGATAGCTGCCTCGTCAAGGAGCGGCACCGACCTGAGCACCTTCACATCAGTCACCGCGCCGGTTGGGCCAATTACCGCCTCCAGAATGACCACCCCCTGGACTCGCGCCTGCTGCGCCACGGGCGGGTACACGGGCGGGACGTCACGCACCTTGGTCGGGGGGCTGATGTTACCGCCCACGCGAACTGGCTCAGGCGGCGGCGGTGGTGGTGGCGGAGCCGTCGGCACGCCACCGACAATGCCGGTAACGACACCGCCGGTCACGCCACCCTCGACACCTTGTACCTGGGTGAGGTCGAAGCCGGTTTCCTCGACAATCTGCTCCGGTGCGACGATCGGCGCCGCATTCGGATTGATATCGACGACCGGCGGCGGCGCTGCCTCGGCTGCGGCCGGCGGCGGCGGTGGTGGCGGC
>CAZJYU010000007.1:0-124400 GCA_964550305.1 uncultured Vicinamibacteraceae bacterium
ACCCGGAGTGGCAGATGCTGGCCGGGTGGGTTCGCGGGGAGCGAACCGGGTCCAGTTGTTCCTAGCTAGGCTAGAGCCTGATAGCGGGGCCACCGGCGCGCGTCGGTGGCCTCCGCCGGTCTCGGCGCCGACACCTGCCTTTCCGTTTACTGTGGCAGCGCGAACACGAAGACGGCGTTCCCGGCTCTCGGGTTGCGCATCTCCGGGAGCAGATCGGTCGGGATGATGCTGGTCCAGCTCGATCCGCCGAGCGGGCCGCCGGCGCCGAACGCGATGTACTGCTTGCCGTCGACCGCGTAGCTGATCGGATAGCCGTTCGCCATGGTCGAGAGGCGGCTGCGCCAGATCTCGTCACCACTCGCCGCGTCGTAGGCGAAGACGTAGCGCTCCCAGTCACCGATGAACACGAGGCCGCCCGCGGTGGCAAGGGCGGCGGTGTTGTACGGGGCGCGGCGGCGGTTTCGCCAGAGCGTCTCGCCGGTCCGAATGTCCATCGCCTGGAACTCGCCAAGCTGATCGGGCGCGTCGGGGTGGAAGTGGTTCTGTCGCCCGCGGACGCCGCCGGTGCCGCCACCTCCTTCCCGCCGCTCCACCGGGCCGAACGCGGCGGTCTCGCACTGCAGATTGATCGGGACGTAGAGCGCCTCGGTGTCCGGGTGGTACGCCATCGCTCGCAGGCTCTTGAAGCCACCCGTGCTGGGACAGAAGAACAGCTCCCGGCCCACGTCCACCACGACGCCGTCGCGGTAGGTCAGTTCGCCCGTCGCGCGGTCCAGATCGACCAGGTTCTGATAGCCAAGATCGGTTGCGTTGATGTAGTCGCCGGTGACGCGGTCGAGCTGCCAGAGAATCCCGAGCTTGCCCATGCTGTAGACGGAGGGTCGTCCGTCAACATCGATCAGGATCCGCTCGAACGTCTCGTCCATGTCATGGCTGTCACCCGGGATGTGCTGGTAGTACCACTTCATCTCGCCGGTCGCGGGATCGAGAGCCAGCGTCGAGTTGCTGTAGAGCGCATCACCCTCGGTGCCGCGCGCGTCGCGGGTCCAGGGCTTCGCCTGCGACGTGCCGTAGTAGATGAGGCGGTTCACCGGGTCGTAGCTCCCCGGGATCCAGGCGTCGGCGCCGGCGCGGAACAGGAGCGGCAGATCGCCCCACGAGTCGCCGCCCCGCTCGCCCGGCCGCGCAATGGTGGACGTGCGCCAGAGCACCTGCCCGGTCCGCCCGTCGACGCCCACGATGTAGCAGGTGTCGTCGCGGAACCGCTCGCACCCGCGCAGCCCCGCGACGACGACGCCGTCCGCGACGACCGGGCCGCTCGAGAAGCCGTAGCCCTCGTGGTCGGGAGCCACGTCCGTATCCCATCGGACCGCGCCCGTCCGCGCGTCGAGACCGACGATGTGCGCATCGACCGTGTTGAGCAGAATCAGATCGTCGAAGATGGCGAGGCTGCGCATCTGCGCACCGGGGCGGCGCCGCTCGTCCATTTCCCTGCGGTGTTCCCAGATGAAGTCGCCGGTCGCGGCGTCGAGGGCCTGCACGACGTTCCCGGGGTTGGCGACGTACATCACGCCGTCACGGACAAGCGGGGTCGTCTGCGACACTCCCGGTTCGAGACCCCATGACCAGGCGAGCTGCAGCTCGCCGACGCTCTCACGCGTAATCTCGTCAAGCGGACTGTAGCCCCAGCCGTCGAGCGTGCGGCGCCAGTTCACCCAGTCTCCGGGATCCGGATCCTGCAGCACCGCGTCAGGCACCGGACGGACATCGGCCGCCCGCTGCGCTAGACCGGTCAGCGTCGCCGCGCCGGCAAGGGCGGCCGCAAGGAACACGAGGCGGCTTGGACGGGAGACAAGGGCCGGCATGCGAGAACCTCCCGGAACAGTACAGGTGGTACGGCAGCGGCCCGATTATAGTCGCGGCCGGTCGGTAGGTGATTCAATAGGGATAGACGTGCGGCACCACCGCAGCCAGCCGGCGCCGGGAGGGGGCAATGACCACTCTGTTGACAGGGGGTACCGGATTCATCGGGTCGCGGCTCAAGACCCGCCTCGAAGGGCAGGGGCACACGGTTCGCGTCGTGAGCCGCGGGCCACGGGGTGACGTTTCCTGGGAGCCGGAGGCAGTGCGTGCGGCGGTTGCGGCCAGCGACGTGGTGGTTCATCTGGCCGGCGAGAACGTCATCGGCCGGCGCTGGACCACCCGGCAGAAGGAACGTCTCCGGGCCAGCCGCGTCGATACGACCCAACTGCTGGCTGAAGCGGTGTCTGACGCGAAGCCACAGGTCTTCGTGACCGCGTCGGCAATCGGGTACTACGGCGCCAGTCCGGACCGCCGGTTCACGGAGCGCGACGGCCCCGGCGACGACTTCCTGGCGCAACTGAGCGTCGCCTGGGAAGCGGCGCGCCAGCCTGCCATCGATGCGGGCGTCCGGACCGTCACGATCCGGATAGGCGTCGTGCAACACCCGGGAGGCGGCGCGCTGCAGAAGATGCTGCTGCCGTTTCGCCTCGGCGCTGGCGGGCCCGTCGGCAGCGGGACGCAGTGGGTCTCGTGGATCCACATGGAGGATCTGCTCGCGATGATCGAGTGGGCCATCACGAACGACGCGGCGAGCGGGATCTACAACGGCACCGCACCCAAACCGGCAACCAACCGCGATCTGTCGAGAGCGCTCGGTCGCGTGCTGCATCGGCCCGCGTTCATGCCGGCGCCGTCGTTCGCACTGCGCATCGCCCTTGGGGAGGCGGCAGGGCTGCTCGTCGAGGGGCAGCATGTGACGCCGGAGCGACCGCTCGCCGAGGGGTTTACGTTCCGGTTCCCCGAGATCGAGCCAGCCTTCCGGGATCTGCTCGGGTAGGAGACGTGCGGGTGTGCCCGGTGGCGCCGGCGATCCGAGGCGTGCCGGCTGACGGCCCCGGCCTCTACGCGTAGATGATGAACTCGAGGAGGTTGCCGTCGGGGTCGCGGATGTAGCGGCTGGTGCCGGTATCCATCCCGCCGTTGCGGCCGCCCTGGCGTGGAGCGGGCCCTTCGATGACCACGGCGCCCACGCCTTCCAGCGTGGCCTCCAGCTCGGCGTCGGTTCCTCCCCAGACAAAGCAGAAATCGCCGCACGGCGGCACTGCCTCGGGTGCGCGCAGCGTGAACGTGCCGCTCTCCCAGGCCTCCGGCCGGTGGAAGTTGATCTTGTTGTCGCCGAAATGGACCGAGCAGATTCGATCCCCTTCCATCACCTCGAAGCCCAGGCCCCGGTAGAAGGCAACCATCGCCGCGGTGTTCCGCATCGGCACCGCGACATGATCGAAACGGACCAGGTCGGGTGAAGCCTGAGCGGAGACGCTGCGCCCGGCCACTCCCATTCCCGCCCCCGTGGCGGCGAGCGCCGCGCCGGCGTGCACCGTCTGCTTCAGGAACCGCCGTCTGTCATGCTTCGCGCCCATGGTCTCCCCGTTCGGCCGCGCCGAACGCCTCCGCCCGTGTCCGCTCTCGCCCGGTACGGGTAGCTAATCCATCCGGCGCATCTCGAGCTCCACGCCGCCCTGGTGCAGGACCAGCGCCGCGATCTGACCGTCGCCAATGCGGAACGAGATGCGTGCATTGCTGTTGCGGTAGAAGAAGTCGGTCTCGGACTCCGGAAAGATGGCGACCGGTTCCTGATCGGTCAACTGCGCCAGCAGATGATCGCCATCGCGCGTGATAGTAATGGCGAAGCCGGGTTGTTCCTCGTACCGGCCGACGTAGCGTTCCAGCGTCGCCTCGGGCACCGGGGCGGCGGGGCGAGTCGCCGGGTCGAGCCCGACCTCCGACGTAATGCGGTCGGCGCGTCGGCCAACGCCTTGCTGCTCGAAGATCAGGTGGTCCACCTCCCGCGTGTCCTGGCGGATGCCGAAACGGATACGAAGACCGGACTCTACCTCGATGAATTCGGTCTCGGACGTCGGCACCAGCAACCGCTGCCCGCGGGTGGGGGCACGGACGTACAGTCGTTCCTCGTCCACCAGGATCGTCAGGATGTAGTTGGCCGACAGCGCGTACTGCCCGACGTACCGCGCCAGCAGCAGCGGGTCAACATGCCCCGGCTGCGCCGCCGTTGGCGAGGGTGCAGCCAGCAGCAACAGCAGCACGGGGGCCGCTGCGGCGCGCATCAGTACTCGTCCAGCCCCTCAGTCAGTTCAACGTAGGTACCGAAGGGATCGGTGAAGAAGGCAATGGCAATCCCCAGTTGCTCGATCTCCTGGTACGGACGGTCGAACGTAATCCCCTTCGCCTCGAGTTCCCGACAGAACGCCTCGAGATTGTCCACTTCGAAGCCGATGTGGTCGAGACTCCGCCCTTCCGTCCCGTGCAGGTCGGCGGCGCCGGGAGAATAGGTAAGGTTCACCCCCGGCAGGTCGGCCGCCTGGAACGACCCGCGCATGCCCGGCGCGGCGCCGAACGTGTCGACGTACCAGGCCTTCATGGCATCCACGTCATTCGCCGCGAAATGGATATGGTGCAGCGCGATCGGCTCCGCTTGATCGCGCGCTTCGACCAGCTCGACCTTGACGTTGTCCGGCGCCATGACGAACGCGATATAGGTGTCCTGATTCTCGATGTACGCCATGTTGTCGGTCACCGCGACCGACGGCGGCAGCTCCTGCCGTGTGACGATCGGAAAGCCGGCCGTACGTACCCGTGCAAGCGCCCTGCGGACGCTCGGCACCTTGAAGCCGATGTGATTGACGGTGGTTCCGACCGTGCCGCCCTCCGGAGCGCGCTCGCGCACGAAGACCAGCACGTTCTCGAAGCGGTAGATCTCCGACTGGCCGAACATCGCCGGTTCGCCGCCGAGAGCGCCTTCCCAGAACCGCTTGTGCGCCGCCAGGTCCGTGCCGTTGATGTGATGGTGTCCATAGACGACCGGGCCTTCGCTGGCGGCCGTCAGTTGCGCGGATACGGTCGCAGCGCTCCCTGCCAGCAGCGCTGCGGCCAGGCCGAGAATCGTAATCGTTCGCATGACAACTCTCCCTTCCATCCCGCAGGCTGGTGCGCCGGCGCCTGCGTCAATACCGGAAAAGGTACGAAACCTTACCGAAGACCGCACGGTTGGTCCGCTCGAACCGGTCGTACGGAAACCGCACTTCGTCGAGCAACCGCCCTTGCCGGTACCGGTCATCGTAGCCCATGAAGACTACTGTCCCGGCATTGATGCGGTACGTGAACAACACGTTGTTGCCGAGCGTGCCCGCCAGGGTGTTGTGCTCGGCAATGTACCGGACCAGTAGCCGCCTGGTGAACTGGTAGGTGCTGCGGAGCCGGTAGATCTGTACCTGGTACACATCCTCGCGGGCAATCGGATCGAAGAATCCGTTGTAGATGCTGTCCAGCCGCATCCGCCAGCGCGGCGTAGGCCGGGCCTGGATCATGAAGTTCGCAACCGTAAGCCGCCCGCGGTACGGACTGGTTTCGTCGTAGAAGACACCGTCACCCACGGCGTACCCACCCGTGAAGGTGAGCACCCGGCCGCTCATGACGCCGAATATGGCGGTGCCCCTTCTCCGGAAATCGATCCCGCCGAACCGCTCGAGGTTCCGGGCTGTCGTCGCCGTCACCGAGATGTTCCGCTGGAAGGCGAAGCTTGCCGTGCCCTGGATCTGCTCGTCCTGCAGGACACCCGAATGGTCGAACAGACGGAGATAGGTGAACGATGGCCCCCAGGTGATGAGCGTCGACTCGGGCCACCAGCGGTAATTCACGGTGGTGCTTGCCTGTCGAAGATTCACCCGCGGCAGGAACCCGGTCTGCGTCCAGAAGTCGGGGTCGATGTCGCTGTACGAGGCGCTGTAGCCGAAATTCCGGCCCTGCCGCGTGAAGTCCGCTTCGAACGCGGGCGCCGAGGTCTCGCCGAATTCCGGGTCCCGGGTCGCGGAGTTGACGGCCAGGAAACTGAACCGGTGGGTCCGGCCCAGACGGAACCGGCCATCGACGCCACCAACGACGTTGTGGTCGTCGCCGAACTGCCGCGACGTCATGATGGCGCCGAGATACGACTCGGAGTAGAGGTCGTAGCGCGCCCGCCCCACTACCGTTTGGGCCGTCGCGCCATACCTTGGGTCGCTCGCGTCATCCAGTCGGCCCGCCGCTTCGTCATCCGCGATGACCACGCCGAGCGTCATGTTTCCCACCTTGCCGGTCAGCTTCCCGCCGAAGCGGGGATCGACGATGGTTCGCGTGTGGAGCAGGTTCAGCGTGGTGGCGGTCCGGAAGATCTCCTGCCCCTCGAGAAAGAACGGACGTTGCTCCGGATAGAACAGCGCGAAGCGCTGGTTCGTTTCGATCTGCGGCTGATCCGATTCGATTTGCGAGAAGTCCGGGTTGTACGTGAAGTCCGCGGTCAGGTTGGTCGTCACGCCATACTTGACGCTGAACCCGACATCACCCAGCGGATCGTGATCGTTGAACGCGCCGGAATCGGTGTCGAGCGAGCCGAGCCGCGCGCCGGTCAGCTCCGGAAGGATCTCCAGGTTGCGGCTTCTGGACAGCTCGCGCAACCCGTCGAGCACGCCGAACTGGGTCAGTTGTCCGGCGACGCCGCGTGAGATGGGCGACCATGCCTGCGCCTCGGACTTGCCCCGGATGATCCGGATGATCTGAAAGCCCCAGCGGTGAGTCTCGGCGGCAGCCCGCTGAGGGTACCGGAGGCTCTTGAACGGAATCGCCATCTCCGCCGTCCAGCCGTCGTCCACGACCCGGCCGCTGGTGGCGAAGAGCACATTCCACGAGTCGTCCCCGCGGATGCCGAACTGGCCCGAGTTGCTGAGGCCACTCCCGCTTCCGCCCCGCTGGCTGCTGCCGCCCGAACTCCGGCTCGACGAGCGCGACATCGATCCCCCGCCACGCGACGCTCCGCCGCGTCCGTCCGCGCTGACGAGGGAGTCGCTCTGGACGCCGTAGCCATTCACCTCGAACTGGTACGCGCGCTGTTGATCGAGGAATGGATCGAACAGGACCGACATCCGGTCGTCGGCCCGGATATCGTCGCGATCAGCCCAGTTGGTGCGCATGATGCCGGGGTCGGCGTAATGGGCATAGAAGGCAAAATAGAGGTTATCCCCGTCGAACGCCATCCACACCTCGGTCGCCTCGGTGGCCGGCGCTCCTTCGACCGGCGCTACCTGCACAAACTCGGTGATGTGGGTGGCGGTTTCCCACACTGCATCGTCCAGGCGGCCGTCGATCCGCGGAACCTGCGCGGCGAAGCCAATGGTTGCCTCCCGCTGGACGCTCGGCGCCGCGGCGAAGCCGCCGGCGAGCCCGCCGCGTGACTGCGGTTCGCGCCGCATCCCCTGCTGGCTGGCCCTCTGCCCGGTGCTACCATCAGGTTCTCTAGGCGCCTCGGGAAGTTCCAGCACGCCGGTGACGCCGTTGCCGCCTCCTTCAGCGATGTTCTCCTCGAACGCAATGGGAGAGCCGGCACGCGGGCGTGCGGGCGGCGCCCCGGTCTCGGTCCTCCGAACGGCGTCGCCCACGGCGTTCAGGGCCTCGTCGATCACGCCGGCCAATTCGTCCTGCGCGCGAAACAGGTCTGCCAGCGGAGCGTCGACCCTGGCGGTCCGGCGCACGGTTCCCGAGGTCACGTCGACCACGCGGGCCGTGATCCGGATACTGTCGGCCAGCACCTGGTAACCGCCAGCGACGAACCATCGGGCGCCGAGCGTCCGGCCGGCGGCAACAAGGGCGCCGTCGCCGGAGGATGCGGCCACCGTGCCGGTTTGGAGCGCATCCTGCAGCCGGGCGTTGCCCACTACGCTGATGCCCGCGTCCCAGAGCGCAGCGACGACGGTCTCGGTGATCCCCGTGCCAATCCACTCGTCCTTCGGATCCTGGCTCAGATTGGTGAAGGGAGCGACGGCTACGGTGCCGGGCGTCTGCGCCCAGGCAGGTGCGGCAGCCCCGGCGACGAGGCCGGCGGACACGCAAACGACGGCGCCGATCCGCCGCGCGCCACACACTGTGCCGCTCAGGCGGCGCCGTCCGTCCTGCATTTAAGCACTGCATGATACGGCAACGCGGGTGGCTCCGGTGAACTACAATGTCCTGCTGTATGACCCTCCACCAGATGGGGTGCGTGGCCGTTGTGTTTCTGCTGCTGGGGACGACCGTTCCCGTGGCTGCCACGGGCCAGAGCGAGACGCGGGAGCCGCTCGTCACGACCCTCGGTACCCGTGCGTTCGACATGCAGTACCAGCTCTGGTACTACGTGAACGTGATCTTCGAGTCCGAAGTCGAGGCGACGGCGGATGGCTACGAGTACCGGTATCGCCTCACCAACAAGGGCGACAGCCAGGTACGCGTGGAGTGGCGCGGTGTCGAGGAGAGCGCGTTCGGCGACGAGGTGGACAACATCGAGGAGCTGCGGATGGGGCTGATCGATCCGGGCACGGAGTCCGACTGGCTGGTCCTGACGAGCAGCGCGCCACCCCAGATAGCCGAGGACTCCGCCCGAATGTTCGCCAGTGCGCCGTCCGGCAACGAGTCGGTTCAGTTCGACGGTCCCGTGCGCGCCTACATACCCGCCGCCGAGTAGCGGACCTCGCCCGCGCCGGGCGCGCTACCACACTGCGAGGCAATCGACTCGTTACAGCGCCGTCTCCTGCCAGAGCTTGAGGGCGCGCACGATGGCATCTTCCAGCCAGTCCGAGAACCGCGCGGCGGCTTCGTCGGTTGATTCCTTGTAGTTGATCAGGAAGGCGCTGTCCGTCAGCGGCGTCACGGGGCCGATCTCCCGCTCCCCTTCGTCCGTCTCCACGCGCTGGAACGACGACGCGGAACAGACCAGCACGCCTCCGAATTCCCGCCCGACCCCGTGGAACGCGATCAGGATCTCGGTCGTGTCGGCGTTACGCAGGGCCAGCCGCGCCCAGGCCCTATAGACGGCCGGATTGGCAAAGTAGTCCAGTGCCTTCGCGCTCTGGATGATCTGATAGCGATAGTAGTGGCTGCGGTCACCGCCGTCGTCCGCTCCGTCGGCGTAGTAGCTGCCATGCTCGAGCACGTCGCGCATCTCGTGCCCCAGCTCGTCCGCCACTTGTCTCAGGCGGTCTTCAGCCTGCTGTCGCAACGTTGCGGCAGTGGCCTTGGCAGCCTCCCACTCGGCGACAAGAGAATCTCTGCGTTCCTGAAGCCGCTGCCGTACCGACTGAATCGTCTCCTCCACCCGGCGTGCCTGGCGGACGTCCTCGGCGAGGCTCAATGCCTGGACGAATGCGCTTCGCTGCAGACCGGCGAAGTACTCGACGAGCGGCTTGAGATCGCCGGCGTCGGCGGCCTCCAGCGCACCGATGTACTGCGCCCGGTCCCGGTCCCGGACCACCAGAGGAAACCAGCCGGCCTTGACGAACACCAGCGTCGCGAGCGCGCGGGCAATCCTCCCATTGCCGTCCTGAAAGGGGTGAATCTCTGAGAAGCGGTGGTGAAGCCAGGCTGCCTCGACCTCGGCAGCAACGTCGCCATGCTCGTGGTGCAGGGCGATCAACCGGTCCATCTCCGCATCGACATGCTCCGGCGGGCAGTACTCATGAATGGTCCCGTCGGGCCGAAGCGGATTGTTGGGGAGAGACTTGTACTTGCCGTGGATCAGCGGGGCCGACGTCGGTCTGCCAAGCGAGTCGACACCCTCGACGGTTTCCTGATGCCGCGTCATCAGGGCGTGCAGTTCCTTGATGTAGCTTGTGGACAGGCGCCGGTCTCCCTTCACAAAATCAAAGAGACCCTCGACCGCCGCTTCATGGTCGCCGATCATCGCCACGATCCGTTCCGGATTCGCAGTGCGCTCGCGCGGAATCAGCGTCGCCTGAATTCCGCGTTCGATGAGCAACTGCGTGACCCCGCGATCCAGCGTGTAGAGGCGTTCGATCAGTCCGGTTTCGATGGCCCACTCGCGCTTCAATCGCTCCTCGAACTGACGATACGCATGCGTATCGCTCAGTAGATCACGCTGCTCGCGCCAGACCTCGCCGAGAGCAGGGAGCCCCGGCGTGGCCAATGTCCCGGGTGACCCGCAGTCTTCGATCGGCTGCCAACGCTGCGGCACGTCATTCACTCCCCAAGGTTCTGTCAATCCGTCTAGCTGCACGTGTTGCCGTTACTGGCAGGTGAAGTTGGCCGCTGTCCAGTTAGCCGGATCGTCCGCGCCGCCGGCCGGGCCCGTGTAGACGGCGCGCGCTGGCCAGGGACAGAGCGGCCGTTCGTTGTCGACCACGCCGTCCGTTGCATGCGTGGCGATCAGCGCATCGGGCGCCTCGCCGCGTTCGACCCAGGCGACGAGCGGGGCCAGGCGGTCCCAGGTGTCGGGACCCCGCCCGCCGCGGCAGTGTCCCATCCCCGGCGCCATGAAGAGCCGCGCCCGCTCCCGGGCCGCCGCCAAGTCGCCGCCGAAGGTAGTCTCGACCATCTCCTCGTAGTAGGTGACGGTGGGCTGCGGCACCACCAGGGCGTCGGCCCAGCCGTGATAGAGGATCAGCTTCCCGTCCCCCTGGAGCAGGAAGCGCGTCAGGTCGGGATCCACGGCGTCGGTGATTCCCTTCATGACGTCGCCCCTTCCGTCCGTGACGTCGTTGATGTCGAACTCCCACCACGCCCATTCGGGCGGTATCGCGTTCCGGTCCGGCGGCGTGGAAGTGTCGACCATGTCGGCCGGAGCGACGCCCGGGTCTTCGTCATAGAAGAGGTAGTTGAGGTGGTCGCCGCCGAGGCCGACCGCCCCGGGTGCGAAGTTGTTGGCAGTGTACGGAATGAACAGCCGCGGCCACTGCAGTTCCGAACCGGGCGGCTTGCCGGCGTAGATTGGCTCACCGCGGCGGTCGCGCGGCCCGGCGTGGAAGTCGCGGACGGTCTGTACCTGCCCCCGCGTGAAGCACTCGTCCCCGTCGATGTCGTCGATGCAGCGGTGCGGTGCGAGGTCGCGGTCCGGATCGAAATCGCAGCCGAGCGGATCGTCGATCACGCCGTCGGCGACGCCGTCGTTCCGGTCGCACGCGGTGAGCACGGCGTCGGCCAGAATCTCCACCTTCCGGACGCTGTCGAAACGGCCGTCGCCGTCCGTGTCGAACCCGAGCGCGCCGGCGAAGTCGTCGCGGAACATGCGCTGCAGCAGCCAGACGCGCACCGCGTTCATGTCCTGGTAGTGGTTCGCCGGCGCGCCCGCCACTATCCCGTCGAAGTCGCCGGGAAAGCGCTGCGCCTCCATCAGCCCCTGCCGTCCGCCGGTGGAGCAGCCCTCGAAGTACGAGTACTCCGGCCCGGCGTCGTAGTAGCGGCGCACGAGCGTCTTGCCCGCCATGGCGGTCAGGTGAACGGCCCGGTAGCCGAAATCGATCTCCGCCTGCCGATTGTTCCAGGCAAACGACGACCCCGGCTCGGCCCCGTTGTCATGGCCGGTATTGCTGTTGGCGACGGCATAGCCTTCCGCCACCCGGTGATCCGCGTAGTCGAGGTCGCCATCCTTGCCGCCGTCACCCCACTTCAGGAAGCGGCCGTTCCAGTTGCGCAGCAGGGGCAACTGCACGTGGAAGTGGATGGCGGGTGGCAAGATGCCGCGGACGTAGCAATACGGCGCGCCGCCGCTTGTCTCCGCCAACCCCGCGTGGGTGATCGTCAGGTTCCGGATCTGCTGCAGCGCTTCGCAGCCTGTCCGCTCGTCTGCGGTTGCTGCCGAGACCTGGACTGCCGAGGCCTGCACGGCCGCGCGCGTCGTCCCGGACGCGATGGCGGCGGCAAGCCCGGCGACGAGGAACAGCGTCGCGCCCCCGCCGAGTCTCGTCGTCCACCGGCCGTGCGTTCGCATCGTGTCCTCCGTCCGTCAGAAACTGATCACCAGCGCGGTCCTCAGTATGGTATCCAAGCCGTCCTTGCGCAGGCGCCCGGTACCCAGGTCGATCGCCACGCCACCGTTGGCGATGGTTTCGAACAGCTCGTCTCCGGTCCCCGGCATGCCGTCCGGATCGCGCAGCGTGACCCGCGCGACGACTGCGGCCTCCTCGAACGCCGGTTGATGTTCGTAGAGCCACTGCAGGCTGACGCGGAGCGATAGGTGCTCGGTCATGGCGACGGCGACCCCGCTGGTGCTGTTGACCGAGTAGTCGGACCGATCGAGCAGGCTGACGTTCATCGTCAGGACGCCGTCGACCGACGTGATGGTTCCGAGCCGCTGCCGATAGTCGCCGTTGATGCGGAGACCGCCGAAGTGGTCCGCCCTGGCGCCATCGTCCGCCAGTTCCTCCCGCGTCGTGTAGCTGAAGCCGTAGGCGGTCGAGAGGCCGAACGACTCGCGGTCCGCCCAGGTATTACCGACACCGCCAAAGAGAATGGTGCGGTTACGGATGCCGGCATCGTTGTTGCGGTCCCAGCTTGCCCCGGCGTGCCAGAGGAAGTAGTCGCCCAGTTCGCGGTCAAAGCGTCCCTCGACGAAGTACTGCTCGACATCGGGCTCCAGCGGCGGGCGGGTGGTGACCACTTCGAATTGAGCGGGTCGCGCGCCGGGCGGAAAGCGAACGCCGGGCGCGACCAGGAGGTAGCGCTCGTCGCTCGTGCGTGACCGTACGCCGTCGAAGCGGAGCCGCAGGCGCTGGGCGGCGCCGCGCACCCGCAGGGTGTTGGAGAAACCGAGGGTCTGCGTCTCGGCGTTACCGCCGGTCCGGACCACGCTCAGTTCGGTGGCGTTGTCCCAGCCGGGCGTGTCTTCGTCATTGCCGGCGTCCGCCCCAGAAGCCTGCGCCGCCAGGGGCGCCGGACAAAGGGCCAGTGCGACGAGCACCACGCCGGCCGCCGCCAGGTGGCCGAGGTGAAGGTTGCGGCGCTGGGGCATGCGGATCCCGCGACCGGCGCACCCGTCGGGACCGGGCGCTCTACCTACCGTACCGGGATGTCGCCGGCGCCGCCGAAGAACTTTCCATCGACGCACTGATCGGAGCGGCAGTAGTTCTTGAAAGGGGCGCCGAGCGCGACCAGCAGATCAGCAGTGTCCGGTTTCGGTATGAAGAAGCGGGACGGCCCGAACGCCATGTCGGCGGCTGAGTTGCCATCGCGCGCCACTGCATCGACGCGCGCGCCCTGATCGATCAGGTAGCGGACCAGCTCCATGTCGCCGCGACTGGCGGCGCCGTGCAGCGCCGTGTAACCCCGGTGGTCCGCCGCGTTGATGTCGTTCCCCAACTCAAGGCAATAGCGGACCGCCGCCATGAACGAATCGGGCGCGTTCTGCGTAAAGTTGCCCATCCAGCCGACACCAGCCGCAACCATGAGCGGCGTCGCGCCGGCGGCGGTCGTCAGGTTCGGATCGGCGCCGGCCTCCACCAGGATGCGCATGGCCTCGATGTCGGTCGAATGCGCCGCCCGCCAGAAAGGCGTCGAGCCGGCGAAATCCACCCACCCCCGGTCGTGGGAGGTAGGACTGAACCAGAGCTTGCGCACCACCCGCGCGTTTGGGTCCGCACCCGCCGCGAGGAGGTTGCGCAACAAGTCGATCGAGTCGACTTCTTGTTGATCGGTGGGCGGATTCGGCGCCCACGAGATTGGCGCATGACGCATGTTGACGGTGGCGTAAACCGGACCGAGGCCGTCGATGTTCACGCGGTTCGGATCGGCTCTCTGATCGAGAAGATACTGCGCGACGCCGTAGTGCCCGTTGGCCGTCGCAATCACCATCGGGCTGCTGCCATCGCCGCCGCTCACGCGGTCTACATCAGCGCCCGACTCGACCAGGGCGCGGACCGCGTCGAGGTGGCCGTCGCGCGCGGCAATGAGCAGCGGGGTGAACCCTCCCATGATCGAGTTCCCGCCCGGAATGCGGCGGCGCCGGTCCGGGACGGGGTCGCCGTACTCGTCCCGTCTTTCCTCAATCATGGAGGCAACGTACGACATCAGGCCGGTCAGGGCGCCGCGGCGCACGAGCGCGCGGATTGCCTCCGGACGGTTCTTCCAGGCGGCGAACATCAGCGCCGTCTGGCCATTCTCGGTCTCGCGCGCGTTGACCCACGCTCCCCGGCGGACCAGCAGGTCGATCGCCTCGACGTTGCCGGACATTGCCGCCGCCATCAGCGGGGTGGCGCCGGTTTCGGTCGGAATGTTGACGTCCGTGTCGACCGTAATCAGCCGCCGGAGCATCTCCGCGCTCCCGTTGCTGGCGGCCAGCCAGAGCGGCGTTATCGCGCCGACGCGCGTCCGGGGCGTCATCCTGGCGCCCGCCGCGAGCAGCAGATCGGCAATCGCGTGGTCGTCGTTGAAGGCCGCCCAGTGGAGGGCGGTCATGCCATCGCCCTGCGGGGCGTTCACGTTGGCGCGCTGAACAATCAGGGCACGGACCCGCATCAAGTCGCCGTCGCGGGCGGCATCGGCAACCGGGGAATCGGATGCGACGGCCGGGGGGGCGGTCGTGGCAAACAGAAGCAACGCGGCCAGCAGCATCGCTACAGATCCAGCTCGCCGGTGCTGTCGCCAATATGATCCAGATCGACGCCGATGCGGCGGAGCACGGTCAGTAGCGCGTTCGCCATCGGCGTGCCGTCGGGACACAGCAGGTGGTGGTTTCCTCTGAGCTGGCCGTTCGCGTGGCCGGCGAGGAAGAGCGGGACGCGGAGGTGGTTGTGGACGCTGCCGTCTCCCATCGGGCTGCCGTAGAGCACCACCGAATGGTCGAGCAGGTTGCCGTCGCCATCCGGCGTGTCCTTCAGACGCTGGATGAAATGGGCCACCTGGCGGACGTGGAACGCGTTCAGCTTCGCGAACTCGGCGAGCCGGTGCGGGCGGTTGCCGTGGTGCGACAGCGAGTGGAACGGCGTCTGGATGCCTGCCTCGGTGAAGACGCGCGAGCTGACGTCGCGACCCATCTTGAAAGCAGCGATCCGGGTGGTGTCTGTCGTGAACGCGAGCAACTGCAGGTCGAACATCAGGTTGACATGCTCGGTCCAACTGTCCGGCACGCCGATCGGCGCCGCCGGCAGTTCGCGGGCCACGGTGCCTGCGTTCGCCGCTTCCACCCGTTGAATGCGCTGCTCGATCTCGCGGACATCCTCCAGGTAGTCATCGAGCCGCGCCCGGTCGGAGGCGCCCAGACCCATCTCGAGGCGGTCGATCTTGTCGAGGATCGCGTCCAGGATCGACGCGTTCGCACGGCGGCGCGCCACCCGTTGCTCCGGCGTTGCGCCGTCGCCGAACAGCCGCTCGAACGCGACGCGCGGGTCGCGTTCCATGGGAAGCGGCGTGGTGGGCGATGACCAGGAGATCGTATTCGCGTACACGCAACTGTAGCCGTAGCCGCACGCGCCAGTGAGCGACCCCACATCCTCGATGCAAAGCTGCATCGAGGGTATCGGCGTCTCCTGCCCGAACGCCTGGGCATAGAGCTGATCCGCGGAGGTCGCGTTGTAGATGTCCGCCCCCTCCGTCATCTTCGCGTGCGCGCTGGTAAGGAACGCGGCCGACGACCGAGTGTGATCCGCCCCCGCCTCGGCCTCGGTCCGCGCCGTGGCGGGCGCGATATCCGTGTGGCTGACGATGGTCAGGTAGTCACGGTGCGGCTCGAGCGTCCTGAGGATCGGCGTCAGTTCGAAGTTCCGTCCCGGCTTGGCGGGCGACCAGTAGTGGTGGCGGGTGCCGTCCGCCGTGCTGCCGGCGCTGCCATGCACCATCTCGATGGCGGCAAAGCGCGTCCGCGGAGCGGCGGCGGTCCGGCGGGTCTCCGCCATCGCGGGCGCCATCGCGTCGAGGAACGGCAGCGCGAGCGATACTCCCATCCCCCGCAGGACGGTGCGGCGCGAGAGGTGCCTTTGCGTAATGAACATGGGCACAGCTTCTCCCGGGAACGGCGAACCGATGCAGTTTACGGCTGTACGCCGGCCGTCGCAACTCCGTCGTCCGCGCGCCGCATGGTGAACGGAACGCTGGCGACGACACCCATCACGTAGGCGGAGAACTCGTGGTCCGCCGCCGCGCCCCGATCGACGATCTCCCGGACCGCCGGCATGTCCGTCGGCTCGAGGATCCGGCCGAGAGCGAACATCAACAGGTTGCGCGCAAAATTGATGGTGAAGCTCTCCTCGTGCCGTTCGAGCCAGCGCCGGATGTCGGATGGGCCGCGGACTCCGGTGCCGTCGAAGAGCACCTCCGACGAGTAGATCGACTCCCCCGCGTCGCGGGTGCGCCAGGCCCCTGTCGCGTCGAAATTCTCGAGGGCAAAGCCGACCGGATCCATGATGCGGTGGCAGGCGGCGCAGGCGGGATTCGCCCGGTGCGCGGCGAGCCGCTCGCGCATCGTCGCCGGCTCCTCACCCTGCTCGTTCTCATCGAGCGGCGGAACGTCCGCCGGAGGGCGCGGCGGTGGCGCACCCAACAGGACATCGAGGACCCAGGCGCCCCGGATCACCGGCGAGGTCCGGTTGGCAAGCGAGGTGAGCGTCAGGATACTCGCATGGCCCAATAGTCCGCGACGCGCATCGCGCGGGACCGTGACGCGCCGGAAACGACTGCCGATGACGTTGGGAATGCCGTAGTGCTCGGCCAGACGCTGATTAACGAACGTTTCGTTGGTGGTGAGCAGATCCGTCACGGGCCGGTCATCCCGGACCACGCGGTCGAAAAGCAACTCCGTCTCGCGCCGCATCGACCGGTTCAGGTTCTGATCCCAGTTCGGAAACACGAAGACGTCCGGGTGCACATCCTGCAGGTTCTGCAACCGCAGCCAGTGCGCGGCGAATACGGTCGAGAGCGACTCGGCACGCGCGTCGGCAAGCATCCGGCGAACCTGCTGACGGAGAGTCGCGGGATCCGAGAGCTGTCCCGCCTCCGCAACGTCGATCAACTCCGCGTCCGGCAGGCTGCTCCAGAGGAAAAAGGCGAGGCGCGATGCAAGTTCCACGTCACTCAACCGGTAATTCTCGCCCGCCGTGACGCCCGGCGGCGTGCGCTCGAACCGGAACAGGAACTCGGGATCAGCCAGGATTGCCTGCAGGCCCATCCGGATCCCGGCCTCGAAGCCACCCGTCGCGCGCCCCTCGTCGTAGAAGCGGAACAGGCGCGAGCGGTCGGCGTCGCCGAGCGGCCGGCGGAATGCCTGGCGGGCAATGCGTGAGAGGACTTCGTCGGCGCAGGCCGCTTCCACCTCGGGTGCAGCTCCGACGGGGGGGCGGCAGGTCAGGAGCCGTTCGCGGATCGGTGTCTCGCTGACACCGGTCACGTCGTACGGCCCGTCGATCCCCAGATTGCGCAGGTGCGGGAGGCCGGTCAGCCCGGGAATGTGGCCGGTCGACAAGTCGGCCAGCGCCTGATCGAACGGCATCACGAAGTCCTGTACCGGCCCGGCCGCCCGCTGAATGAAAGCGGCAGAGATCCGCTGCGGCCCGGCCCGGAGCGGGATGGGATCCGTCCGGAGCACGTCGGTCGTCCGGAGCTTTCGATCGAGGGCGAGCAGCGCCACCCGTTCGCCGTTCACCGCGACCTCGATTTGCTCGCCTTCGGCGGGGATGTTGTCGCCGAAGAACGCGCCGATGCTCGCGAAGTAGAACGACAGCCGGAAAATGTAGCTGCCGTCGGCCGGAAAGTTGTGCGTGACCGCGATACCGCCCCGCGTGCCGAACGGCGTGCCGGGGACATGCTGCATCTGCGAAAAGGTCTGGGGAACGACGTAGGTGTCGACCGACGGCGCTGCGTGCGGATCGCCCACCGCCATCCGGGCGATCCTCCCGGCAGCGGTGAGGTAGCTCTCGAGCAGCGTCGGGGACACCGTAAGGACATCGGACATGTTGTCGTAGCCCTGGCTCATGTCGTCCGGCGGCAGTAGCGACACCGTGTCCACGTCAAGCCCGAGGAGATCGCGCACGGCGTTGGCGTACTCCGTGCGATTGAGTCGGTGGAGAATCGGTCGGCCTGGGTTCGGGGCCGTCGCGGCGGCGCGGTCGAGGCGCGTCTCAAGCAGATCGACGAACGCGGCGACCACCGGGGCCTCCGGACGCGGATACCCCTCGGGCGGCATCATGCCGGTCCGGAGCTTCAGGATCACCTGCTCGAACGTGGCGGCGTCCTGCTCCGGATGGTCGAGATCCACCCCGTCGAAGGAGAGGCCGCCCATGCGCGCACGGTCGTTGTGACAGGCAGCGCAGTATTCCTCAAACAGCGCATAGCCATCCACCTCGGCCTCAGCCGGGGACTGCCCGGCGTGCGCCGGGGCGGCAGCTATCAACGCGGCGACGATCAGCCGGACCGCGCGGCCGTGCACAGTTCCTACCGGAGGGCCGGGTCGGGACGTCCAATCAGTGCCGTGAAGTCCGCGCCCTCCATCGGGACCAACTTCAGCGTCAGGCCCTGCATCGTGTCGGAGGCGTAGAGGTTCCGATCCGCATCCACCGAGAACTGATGGATGATGCGGAAGCCTCCCTCCCCGCCGATGTCGAAGGCGTACTGGGGATTGCCGTTCCAGTCCAGCTTGATGAGTTGCGGCTCCTGGTTGTCGGCGATCCAGACCTCGTAGCCCGTGGCGTAGATGTCGTTCGCGAACTCGAAGCCGGGCCAGCTCGCGACCGGCGAGATGTTCGGGTGATACCAGACAGAGCGGGTGGTCTCGTTGAACACCTGGATTCGATCGTTCCCTCGGTCGGCGACATATATGCGCCCGATGCTGTCGGTCGCCACCGCATGTACGTCGTTGAACTGGCCTCGCTCGTTCCCCGGCGTGCCCCACTCGGTAACGAAGTTACCCTCGGCGTCGAACTTCACGACGCGAGCGTTCTCGGAGTCGGCGATAAAGATCGAGCCATCCTCGAGGAACGCTATGTCCTGCGGGCGGTTGAAGTTGGTCTCGCCGGCGCCCGGTCCCTCATCGCCAATCGTCATCACCAGCTCCGAGCCGTCGTTAGTAAACGCGTGGACCTGGTGGTTGGTTTCGTCAATCACCCAGACCTTGCGGTCGGGATCGTGCGGATTGATCTTTATCTTGTGCGGACCCGCGCCACCTTCCCACATTTCGTCCCACTGGGTCCACGATTCGATCAGGTTGCCATCACCGTCGACAACGAAGATGGCGTTCCGCCAGACGCGATCGTCGCCCAACTCCAGCGCGTTCAGGCCAATCGAACCGACGAAGCCCTCAAACCCGGGCGGTACCGGATCGGGCAGCCGGACTTCGCCCCGTTGCACGATGAAAATCCGGTCGGGGGACTCGGCGAACACTCCACTTTGCGCACCGAATGCATGACCGGCCGGCGCGAACGGCTTCAGCCACCCCTCCACGACGTCGTACGGGCTCGGCCCGAGTGGCAGTTCCAGTACGAATTCCTGCTGCAAACGCGCTGGTGCGCCCACAAGGCCCGACGCCACAATCAAGCCCGCCGCCGCAAGGCTCATACGTAGCGACTTCCGCATGGTCCTCTTCCCCCTGCTCCGCTCTCATCCAGGTACGCTGGACTGACACGCCCCGTGGCGGCGCGCTCGCCGCCCGGTTTGGCAAATCCGGGCGGGCCGCAGAGGGTCACGTCTGCCCCCACGTAGACCTAGACTATAACTCGCAGAAGCCCAGTCTCGAGCGGGTTCCGGGCGACGCAGCTCAGTCTATGGAGCCTGGCTTCAGACGGTACGCGCCCGTGTCGGGGTCCGTATCACGGTAGACGGCGTGGCAGGACGTACACACGCGATCGACGCGCGCCGCTATGGTCCCGGCGGTATCACCGTCGACCGTCTCGCCAGAAAGAAGGTTGTCGATCTCGTCCAGCCCCGTAATGGCCTCACGGACCCACTCAACTCCGTCGTCCCGATCGTTCTGTCGCCAGAACGTGATCGTGATGGCCAACTGTTCGCGCGCGCGGATGAACCGCTCCTTGGCGAAGGGGTAATCCTCGTCGCGAAGCGCGCGTCTCGCAGCCTCGAAGTTCGGTCCCATCGTGATCATCGTCGTCTGGAGATGATCGATGGTGAAGATGGGGTACGGATCGTCCTGTTCCTGGGCCTCAGCAACCGTCGAGACTGCAACCAGCAGCGCTGCCGCGACGGCCCATCCGCACCAGGGACGCCAACGACCCAGGGTACGGACGGGGTGCGGCGGCGTTGCGCCGCCGCACCCCATACCAACAGGCGCACGTGTCACCGTCACGGCCATATCCGCTAGACGGTGAGGCGCGGCAGGTTGCCCGTGCCGTCGCCGAACGATTCCTGCGGGACGCCCATCATTTCCATGATCGTCATGTGCAGGTTGGCGAGTGGCGTGTCCGGCGCGTAGCGAACGTAACGCCCGCCCTGGATGCCCGCCGCCTTGCCGCCGACGACCGCGATCGGAAGGTCGTCGTGGAAGTGCGTGTTGCTGTCGCTGATGCCCGTCCCGTAGAGGAACAGCGTGGAGTCGAGCATCGTGCCGTCGCCTTCGGCCAGGTTCGCCATCTTGTCGACCAGGTAGGCGAACTGCGCGAACTGGTGCTGGTTGATCTTGTGCAGCCGCTCCAGCTTCGCCGGCTCGTCCTGATGGTGGGACAGCGGGTGGTGCGAGTCGGGCACCCCGATCTCCGGGTACGCCCGGCCGCTCACCTCGCGCGCCAGCATGAAGGTCGAGATGCGCGTCAGGTCCGTCTGATACGCCAGCGCCAGCAGGTCCATCATCAGCCGCGCATGCTCGACGTAGTCGGCCGGCACGCCCACCGGCTGGTCGACCACCGGAAGCTCCCGCGTCGCCTGGTCCTCGGCCATCTGGATGCGCCGCTCGATGTCGCGCACCGAATCGACGTACTCATCCAGCTTCACGCGGTCGCCCGGGCCGATGATCTGCTGCAGATCACTCAGCTCGGCGTTGACGGCGTCCAGAATGCTCCGGTCGCGGTCCAGCCGTGCCTGCCGCGCGGCCGGATCCGTGCTGCCGCTCGTTCCGAACAGCCGCTCGAACACCGCCCGCGGGTCGTTCTCGATCGGCAACGGGGTGGTCGGCGTTCGCCACGCAATCGTGTTCGTATATGCGCAACTCGCCCCGCCGTCGCAGTTGCCCACCATCGCGTTCGACTCGATGCCGAGCTCCAGTGACGCAATCTGCGTTTCCTTCGACGTCTCCCGGGCCACAATCTGGTCCATCGACGTCTCCGCGTACACGTCCGCGCCGTTCGTGATCTTGAACGGTATGCAGGTCAGGAACGTGCCGGCCGAGCGGGCGTGGTCGCCGCCACCCTTGACCAGATTGGCCGCCTCGTCATCCAGGTTGCCGCACAACACGACCTTGTCCTTGTGCGCATTGAGCGACGACAACGTCGCCGGCAACTCGTCCATCGGCCCCTCGGTCCTCGGGAACCAGTACGGCATCGACATCCCGTTCGGGACGTAGAAGATGCCGAGCCGCTTGATAGGCGCCGCCGCCGTGTTCTGCAACGCAGTCAGCGCCGGTACCATCCCGTCGAGCAGCGGAAGTGCAATCGTCGCGCCAAGGCCGCGCAACACGGTCCGGCGCGGCAAGTGCATCTTGGTGATGAACATCGTCTGAGCCTCCTGGGGTCCGTCCCCTGTTTCCGTCTACTGTACCCGTAAGTCTACTGGCTACTGCTGATCCGCAGCCGCCGCTACCAACTCGTCGCCTTCCGGCACCGGGGCGCGCCGGAACCGGAACTGTTCACTTGCGACGACCGCCCCAACCAGGGTCGACCACCGCTCGCCGCTCCGCGCCAACTGATCCGAAATCTGCCGCAGGAGCGGCCGATCGGTATGCAGCACGCCACGGCCCAGGGCGTAGATCAACATCTTCTCCGCCACCGTCCGGACGAACTCCCGATCGCCTTCCGCCAGCAGCGCCTCGCGGAACGTGCGCGGGTTGTCGACCGTCTGGCCGCCGAGCTCGATCTCCGCGTTGATGGTAGCGCCGCCGTCGGTCTCGCGCCAGCGGCCAACCGCGTCGAAGTGCTCCAGCGCGAAGCCAAGCAAGTCCATTCGCTGGTGACAGCTTGCGCAAACCGGGTTCTGCCGGTGCTGCTCCATCCGCTCGCGCAGCGACGTCGGGCGCGCTCGGTCACTCTCGGCGAGCGGCGGGACGTTCGGCGGCGGCGGCGGCGGCGGCGAGCCGAGTATCGTCTCGAGCACCCACTTGCCCCGCAGCACGACCGATGTCCGGTTGGCGTAGGACGTAACGGTCAGCAGGCTCGCGTGGCCCAACAGGCCGTGACGCCGGTCGTCGTTCCACTCGTGGCGGCGGAAGTGGCTCCCGTAGACACCCTCGACATCGTAGTGTCGCGCCAACTGCTCGTTCAGGAAGGTGTAGTTGGCGGTCAGCAACTCCGGGACCGGCCGGTCCCTCCGCACCTGATCCTGCAGGAAGAGCCGAGTCTCCCTCACCATGGCGGCGCGCAGTGAATCGTCGAACGTCGCGAACAACGCACCGTCCGGATCCTGCGAGTCGATGTTGCGCATCTGCAGCCACTGGCCGGCGAAGTCGTCGATGAAACGGTTGGAACGCTCATCGGCAAGCAGGCGATCCACCTGCTCCGCCAGCACTTCCGGTTCGCGCAGGCGGCCCTCCTCCGCCAAGTCGAGCAGCTCGTCGTCCGGGATGCTCTTCCAGATAAAGAACGACAGCCGCGACGCCAACTCCAGATCGGACAGTTCGTAGATGGCGCCAGGCTGCGTATCGACTGGCTGCTGCTCTACCCGCAACAGGAAACTGGGCATCGAGAGCAGCGCCTCAAGGCCCCGCTCGATCCCGGCCTCGAAGTCGCGATCGGCCCGTCCTTCGCGGTAGACGTCCAGCAGGAGGTCGACGTCTTCGTCGGTCACCGGGCGGCGGTAGGCGCGCCGGGCGAGTCTCGAGAAGATCTCCTGCGCGCATGCTTCCTCGGCTGCGGTGGTCGGGCTGGCCGGACGACAGGTCAGGATCCGTTCCCGACTCGGCGTCTCGTCCGGCACGGTTCCGTCGAACGGTCCGGAGATAAACAGCTTGTCCACCCCGGGCAGCTCGCTCGGCACGTTCGGCGAGGGCGCCGAATCGGTGAATCCCGTCGCCACCAGGCGCGTACCCGCCTCGACGTGCACGCGCACTTCCAACTCGTCGTCGGCCGTCATCCGGTACTCATGCAGGATCTGACCTTCGGGGTCGTCCTCCGGCACCGCGATCAGCATCCCCGGGTCCGGTCCGCGATACCGGCCACCGATGGCGAATTCCCGGATCAGCTCGTGGTCGATCCGGATCTCCATGTGATGCTCGTCTTCGTCGATGCCGTCGATGGTCTCGATGGTCTCATTCCGCTTCAGTCGTATGGCGAAGACGTACTCGCCATCCAGTGGGAAGTGGTGACGCACGGCTACGCCGCCATGCGTTGCGAACGGCATGTTGTCATCCCGGCGCAGGTCACGCCGCTCGTACCCCACATCGTAGACATGCATCATCGCCCGGTTCTCGGGGCTGCCCATGGCAGCACGGCTGATCTTCGTGGCCGCAGCGATGTAACGCGACATCAGGCCCGGTGTAATCGAGAGCACATCGGCATTGTTGTCGAAGCCGAAGCCCGCCATGTCGCTGGGCAGCAGCGTCTCGGCATCGATCTCCAGCGCCAGCAGGTCCTGAACGGCGTTGGCGTACTCCAGCCGGTTCATCCGCCGCGAGGCGACCCGGCCCGGGTCGGGACTCGCCGCCGCCGCGCGGTCGAGGGCGATCTCGAGCGACGCGAGAAACGCGCCTACCGTCGCCACCTCGGGCCGGGGCCGGCCTTCCGGCGGCATTTCCCCGTTGCGCAACTTGTGGACCACCTTCTCAAGCGTCTCCGCGTTGCCGGCGATGTCGCTCAGGTCAAGCTGATCGAGCATCAGCCCCGCGGTCTGCAGGCGCTCGTTGTGGCAGGTGACGCAGTAGCGATCGAGCAACTCCCGCGAAAGCCCCTCCGCCGCCTGCGTCTCGGCGCTGCCCGCAGGGGCAGCGTGCGCCGGAGGCTGGAGGCTCGCCACTACGGCCAACGCAACCACACCCGCCAGTGCCGAAACCAGAATCGTCTTCGACATGTTCATCAGTCCCTCACATGCGCCCACGATGCGCCATCGAGTACCCGTTACCCAAAGACAAGGGCGACACGCCACTCCTGGCGACCGATATCGCCCGAAAAAGCCCACTCAAGACCCTACCTGTGGCAGTGCTGAACGGTGCCAGCCATCGTATCACGGACTGCAAGTCCGTAGCGCTCCGCCCGAGGGGCGCACCCTTCTGCTAGGGCTCGTTGACGTTCTCAAGCAGGTCCTCCGGCGAGGTGTCGCGCAGCCGTTCCTGCACGGTTCCCGGAATCCCGAGGCTGGTGTCGGCTCCCAGATCCGCCAGGAACTGCGCCGTCTCAGGCCAGCTCTGGAACTGGAACGACTGCTTCGAACCCTCCGCCATCCGGTAGGCCGTCCGGCCCCGGAAGTCGCGCGCGTCAATGTCCGCCCCTTGCTCGACCAGATACTCGATCACTTCGTTCAGCCCGCGGAACGCCGCCCCGTGCAAAGCCGTGAAGTCCGCCTCGTTCCTGGCGTTCACGTCGCCACCGGCTTCCACGAGAAACTTCACTGCCGCCTCGGCGCTCGGCGAACGGATTCCCCGCGGCTCACGCGGCGTATAGGTAGCCTCCCCCAGTCCCGCCGCCATCATCAACGGCGTCGTGCCGTCGACCGACGTCAGGTGCTGATCCGCGCCAGCGTCAATCAGTATGCGCAGGATCTCCACGCTGCTCGACGTATAGCTCTGGCCGGCGCCGAAGACCAACCCTCCCGCGCCGTTCAGGTCGTACCCCGCGACGTACAGCGGCGTGGCACCCAGCATGTCGCCGGTGCCGCAGGCAAAGGGCTCGAAAGCTCCCTTCTTGGGCCAGCCGATGTAGCTCATGATCATGGCGGACGCCTGGATCCGCCCGTTCGGATCGGCGCCACGATCGAGCAGCTCGCGGACGACCGCGATACGGTCCTCGGGCGTGAGGTCGGTACGGGCCAGGTACCGCGTGTACAGTCCGTTGCCGCCGTGACGCGTGTACCACTCACGCATCCACGCCATGATGTCGCCCGATGCGGCGTGGAGCGCCGGGACGCCGTTGATCTCGCCGTTCGGATCGGCGCCCTGCTCGAGCAGGAACATCGTGAAGTCGCGCTGGGCCCTCATGATCGCGTAGGGCAGGACGTGAGTCTCGTCGGCGCTCAGCGCGTTCACGTCGACGCCGGCCTCGACCAGCACACGCCCCGTTTCGACATCACCGTTGCGCGCCGCGAACATCAGAGGGGTGAAGCCCTTGTAGGTGGAGACGGTCGGGTCGGCTCCCGCGTCGAGCAGCAACCGGATGATCTCGTCATGCGACTCCGAGACCGCCCACATCAGCGCGGTGCCACGGGTCGCTGTGACCGCGGCGTTGACGTCGGCCCCGGCCGCGATGAGCGCCCGGACGAGGTCGGCGTTTCCGGTCCGAGCCCCCGTCATCAGCGGCGTCAGGCCGCTGTCCCGCGCGATGGTGGCGTCGGCGCCGGCGGCGAGCAGCGTCTCGACCATCGCCAGACTCGCGTTCTCGGCCGCCCGTTCGAGCGCCGTCACCCCGCGATCGTCCGCCGCGTTCACGTCCGCTCCGCCCGCCAGCAGCCGCTCCGCCAACTCGACATCGTCCCAGTGAGCCGCCCACAGGAGCGCTGTGGTGCCGTCGGCCCGCGTCTGGTTGACGTCGACCCCCTCGTCAAGGAGCCCGAGCACCACCTCGCGATCCTGGCTCGCGGCAGCCGCCACGAGCCGGTCATCCTGCGCCGCAGCGGCGGTCGCGCCAACCGTAAGCGCCGCAACCGCCACGCCGACAATCCAGTAACTCGTACGAATGGTCATGGCCACAACCCCCAAGCCAGTAAGCGTGATCGACCAACTATGATCCTAGAAGCGGCCTCGCGCTGTCAAGACTGACCGACGTCGCCGCGTGCGACCGCACCCCGGCCAGGAGCTACGGCTCGTTGACATTCTCCAGGAGGTCCTCCGGCGAGGTGTCACGCAGCCGCTCCTGGACGGTGCCGGGAATGCCCAGGCTGGTATTCGCCCCCAGATCGGCCAGGAACTGCGCCGTCTCGGGCCAGCTCTGGAACTGGAACGACTGCTTCGAGCCCTCCGCCATCCGGTAGGCGGTCCGACCCCGGAAGTCGCGTGCGTCGAGATCCGCCCCCTGTTCGACGAGGTACGCGATCACCTCGTTCAGGCCGCGGAACGCCGCGCCATGCAGCGCCGTGAAGTCCGCTTCGTTGGTGGCGTTTACGTCCCCACCGGCTTCCACCAAGAATCTTACGGCCGCCTCCGCGCTCTCCGAGCGGACCCCCCGCGGCTCGCGCGGCGTGTAGGTGGCGCGGCCGAGCCCGGCCGCCGCCATCAGCGGCGTCGTCCCGTCAACCGTGGTCAGATGCTGATCCGCCCCGGCGTCGATCAGCGTCCGCAGGATGTCGACGCTGCTCCACGTTCGAGTCGGCATGACCGCGGCGCTCTGCCCATCCACCCCGTTCAGGTCGTACGCGGCCACCCAGAGCGGCGTCGCGCCACGCAGGTCGCCGGTGCCGCAGGAGAACGGCTCGAAGGCTCCCTTCTTGGGCCAGCCGATGTAGAACATGACCATCGCCGAGGTCTTGATCCGGCCGTTCGGGTCCGCGCCGCGATCGAGCAGCGCCTGCACGACCGGAAGGCGCTGCTCGGCGCCCAAGCCGGGAGTAAACAGGTACTGTGCGTAGAGACCACTACTGCCGTGGCGGGCGTACCACTCGCGCATCCACGGTCGGATGTCGCCCGATGCGGCGTGCAGGGCCGAGATGCCGTTGACTTCGCCGTTCGGATCCGCGCCCTGCTCCAGCAGGAACATCGTGAACTCGAGCTGGCCCGTCATGATCGCGTAAGGCAGGACGTGCGTCCCGTCGGCGCTCAGCGCGTTCACGTCGACGCCGGCATCGACCAGCGCATGCCCCGTTTCGACATCGCCGTTGCGCGCCGCGAACATCAGAGGCGTGAAGCCCTTGTAGGTGGAGACGGTCGGGTCGGCTCCCGCGTCGAGCAGCAACCGGATGATCTCGTCATGCGATTCCGACACCGCCCACATCAGGGCGGTACCACGGGTCGCCGTCACCGCCGCGTTGACGTCCGCCCCGGCCGCGATGAGCGCCCGGACGAGGTCGGCATTGCCGGTCCGAGCCCCCGTCATCAGCGGCGTCAGGCCGCTGTCCCGCGCCACGCTCGCGTCGGCGCCGGCGGCGAGCAGCGTCTCGACCATCGCCAGGCTCGCGTTCTCGGCCGCCCGTTCGAGCGACGTGACGCCGCGGTCGTCCGCCGCGTTCACGTCCGCTCCGCCCGCCAGCAGCCGTTCCGCCAGTTCGACATCGTCCCAGTGAGCCGCCCACAGCAACGCCGTGGTGCCGTCGGCCCGCGCCTGGTTGACGTCAACTCCCTCGTCGAGGAGGGCGAGAACCACCTCGCGATCCTGGCTCGCGGCGGCCGCTACGAGCCGTTCGTCCTGCGCCGCGGCGGCCGTCGCGCCAACCGTCAGCGCCCCGACCGCCATCCCGACAACCAAGCAACTCATCCGAGTGTTCATGATCACGCCTCTTGTGAATCCGATAGGCCCGGCCGCGTGCTCCAACGATCCCAAAGCGGGTCCGCAATGTCAACCGACGGCGATCCCCGCCAGGTCCTGACGCATCGCCGCGGCGCCGCGCCGGCCGCATCCCTGCAGTACGCAAAACCCCCCGGGCCGGCTCCGCGCCGGTCCGGGGGGAATCTGCTGTCCTTGCCCGCAGGAATCCGGGCCATCCGCGACCCTTCGCTATGGCTCGTTGATGTTCTCGAGCAATTCCTCCGGCGATGTATCACGCAGCCGTTCCTGTACCGTGCCCGGGATGCCGAGGCTGGTGTCGGCGCCCAGATCCGCCAGGAACTGCGCCGTCTCGGTCCAACTCTGGAACTGGAACGACTGCTTCGCGCCCTCCGCCATCCGGTAGGGCGTCCGGCCGCGGAAGTCGCGCGCGTTGATGTCGGCCCCCTGCTCGACCAGGTACTCGATTACCTCATTAAGGCCGCGGAACGCCGCGCCGTGAAGCGCTGTGAAGTCCGCCTCGTTGGTGGCATGGATGTCACCGCCCGCCTCGACGAGGAATCTCACCGCCGCCTCGGCGCTCTCCGAACGTGGACCGCGCGGCTCGCGCGGCGTGTAGGTGGCGCGACCCAAACCGGCCGCCGCCATCAGTGGCGTGGACCCGTCGACCGTGGTCAGGTGCTGATCCGCCCCGCCGTCGATCAGGGTCTGGAGGACCTCGACGCTCGTCGATGTCCGGCTCGGCGTGACATTGAAGACCTGGCCGCCAGCGCCGTTCAGATCGTACGCCGCGACCCAGAGCGGAGTGGCGCCGCGGAGATCCCCGGTGCCGGGAGAGAACGGCTCGAACGCCCCCTTCTTCGGCCAGCCAATGTAGCTCATGATCATCGCCGAGGTCTGGATGCGGCCGTTCGGATCGGCGCCCGCGTCGAGCAGCGCCCGCACGAGCCCGAGACGCCGCGCGGGGTTGAGGCGGGCCATGAAGTACCCATTGGCAGAGAGCCGGCCGGTGCCGTGCCGCGCGTACCACTCGCGAAGCCACAGACGGACGCCGCCCGCCGCCGCGTGCAGCGCCGGGATCCCGTTCATCTCGCCGTTCGGGTCGGCGCCCTCCTCGATCAGGAACATCGCGAAGTCCGCCTGGCCATTCACGAGGGTGAAGGGCAGGACGTGCGTGCCGTCGGCGCTCGGTTCGTTGATCTCGACGCCCGCGTCGATCAGCGCACGCGCCGTCTCGATGTCGCCGTTGCGCGCCGCGAACATCAGCGCCGTGAAGCCCTTGATGGTCGATACCGTCGGGTCGGCCCCCGCGTCTAGCAGCCGCCGGATGACCCCGCCATGCCTCTCCGACACCGCCCACATCAGCGCGGTGCTGCGGGTGGCGGTCACCTGGGCATTGACGTCCGCACCGGCCCCGATGAGGGCCGCCACCACGTCGGCGTTGCCGGTCCGCGCCGCGGTCATCAGGGGCGTCAGACCGCTTCGCCGCGCAACGCTCGGGTCTGCGCCGGCCGCGAGCAGCGTCTCGACCATAGCGAAACTCGCGTTCTCGGCCGCCCGCTCCAGCGCCGTCACGCCGCGGTCGTCCGTCGCATTCACGTTCGCGCCGGCGGCGAGCAGCCGGTCCACCAACTCGACATCGTCCCAGTGCGCCGCCCATAGCAGCGCCGTGGTGCGGTCAGCCCGTGCCTGGTTGACGTCGACCCCTTCGTCGAGAAGGGCAAGAACCGCCTCGCGATCCTGATCCGCGGCGGCAGAGACGAGCCGGGCGTCCTGCGCCGCGGCCGCGGTGGCGCCGGCGGCCAGGGCCAGGATGAGGACCCCGGCGATAGATAGACGAGCAACAGGATTCGTGTTCATGATCTGCTGATTACATCAGGACGGGCGTCATGCCGTCAACCGCCCCCTACAGGGCGGGCTGGCTTTCGCCCTCAAGGGTCATGTCCGAGAGATTGAACGTCTGCTCGATTCTGGCAGTGCCCAGTTCCGTGATGAACTCGACCTGGCCGTCTGTCGCCAGAATCGGGTCGTCCCGCAAGAAGTACCAGTCGAGGGCCAACTGGTCACCCTCGTACCCTACGAGGATGTCGATCGGGGATCGGTCGCCCCGGGTACCCACACGAAGTGTCGTCGCCTCCCGAATCGCGTCGAGGCTCGTAATCTCCTCGGCCAGCGCACGCGGGATCCCCGCAACGGTAACGCGGTAGTTGGGTTCCGGGCGGTCCGGCACCGGGGCGCCCGCCTGCCGCGCGGCGGCCTGCCGCACCGGCAAAGCGCTCGCCCAGCGCACGATCAGGTTGGTCCGTTCCGGCCGTCCCATGAAGGTGCCGCCTCCGAGGTTGCCCGCTCCAGCGCCCCCCACGCCGCCGCCCGCGGCTCCGACACCTCCCCGGGCGCCGACTCCGGCGCCCACGACGCCGCCGCCGAGACCGCCCACACGCTCAGCCAAGGCCGTGTTCGGCGTGTTCACCCCGGCCTGGTGCGACCAGGGCGAGTCGGTCAGGAGCTCTTCCACCTCCGAATCCGACCAATCGTCGGCGGACTCCCGTTCCCAGAACTGCGCACCCGCCACTGCGGACACGCCGACCCAGATGCCCGTAACGACGACAACGTGGCGCCATGAACGCATTTGCTGCACCTCACTTGCAGGCGTCACCGCTGACGCGGCACGCATATCCGTTTGTCAGTCTACCACCGGTACAGCCGCCCTCGATCCCTATTATCCGCCGGTACGCAGTTGGCGTACAATCCCGGACGGGGCGTGCGCCAACGGCGCCCGGCACGCCCCGGCGGCGGACCGGGCGCTGGCCCGCACCATGGCACGACACCGGCCCCGCCCACCCCGAAAGGCACGTGCGGGGCCTCCCCCGCGGGCGCCCCGGGTTCTCGCCCCGGCGCGCGCTGTCCGGCTGCCACTCCTCTTCGCCTGCGTCGTGCTGGCGTTCGCCGCGGCGCCCAGCGCCCGCGCAAACCCGAACCTGCTGGCCGCCCTGCTTGGCGCAGGCGGCGCACTCATCGCCTGGTCCGGCCTGCTGGGCTTCCTGGCGGCGCGGCGCGGCCGGATGCTCTCGCTGGAACTGGCGCCCCGCCCGCAGCACTACGTCCAGGCGTGCGCCCAGGCGGCCATCTTCATTTATTGGGGATGGTACTGGCGCGAGGTGTACGGCTACGCCTACCTCATCGCCGCCCAGGTGGCGTTCGCCTACGCGTTCGACGCGCTGCTTACCTGGTCGCGGCGCGACCACTGGGCGCTGGGCTTTGGTCCATTCCCCATCATTTTCAGCATCAACCTTTTCCTGTGGTTCAAGCCCGACTGGTTCGTCCTGCAGTTCGGCCTGGTGGCGGTCGGATTCGCCGCCAAGGAACTGATTCGCTGGACGAAGGACGGCCGCCGCACCCACATCTTCAATCCCTCGTCGTTTCCCCTCAGCATCGCGTCGATCGTGCTGATCCTTACGGGTACGACCGACGTGACGTGGGGCGTGGAGATCGCTACCACGCAGATCTATCCGCCCTACATCTATCTCCTGATCTTCCTGGCAAGTCTGCCGGGGCAATACCTGTTCGGCGTGGCGTCGATGACGCTCGCCGCCGTCGGCACCACCTACGCGTTCAGCCTCGCCTACGCGGCGGCAAGCGGCGACCCGTACTTCATCGAATCGTACATCCCGATCGCCGTCTTTCTCGGCATGCACCTGCTGTTCAGCGATCCGTCCACGTCACCGCGCACCGACCTCGGCCGGTTCCTGTTCGGGATCCTCTACGGCCTGAGCGTCATTGCGCTCTTCGGGTGGCTCGGCCGGCTCGGCATCCCCACCTTCTACGACAAGCTCCTCGGCGTGCCGCTTCTGAACCTGTTGATCCAGTTGATCGACCGGGCCGCGCGATCACCGCTGCTGGCGCGCCTGGACCCGGGGGCGATCGCCGAGCGGCTGCTGCCGCTCCGGCGCAATCTCGCCTACATGGCAGTCTGGACCGCGCTCTTCCTCGTCATGCAGTCGCTGTCAGCCAACCAGGTGGCGCTTGCGCGGGCTGACACCCTGTTGGCCCAGGGACGGGTTGCCGAGTCGATCGCCAGCTACCGCGAACTGCTCGAGGCGGAGCCGGATCACCCGGGCGGTAACACCAAGCTCGGGTTCGCGCTGCTGCGGCTGGGACAGGTGCCGCAGGCGCTGCCGCTCCTGCGGCGCGCCGCGGTCCTGAATCCCGACGACCCCGAGGCGCACAACAACCTGGGACTGGGACTCATGCAGAGCGGTCTGCCCGGCGAGGCGGCGGGATCGCTGCGCCGGGCGGTCGAGCTTGACGCCGACTACTCCGAGGCGCACTACAACCTGGCCCACGCCCTCAACGCCGCCGGGGACGTAGGGGGGGCGGTTGGCGCCTTCGAAGACGCGCTGCGTGCCCGGCCCGACTGGCCGACCGCCATGGGAGCGCTGGCGTGGGTCCGTGCAACCCACACCGGGGCAATCGAGCCCGATGAAGCACTCCGCCTGGCGGAACGTGCGGCAGAGTTGAGCGATCGCAGCGATGCAGCGGTACTCGACGCGCTGGCCGCCGCCTATGCCGCCTCAGGTCAGTTCGACGACGCGGTTCTCGCGGCGGAGGAAGCGGTGAACGTGGCAAGCGTTTCGGCGCCGGGGCTCGCCGACGGTATGCGTGCCCGGCTCGAACGCTATCGCGCCAGGCTGCCGGTGGTGATCAACGCGCCTGGGCCGTAGCCCGCAAGCCTTCCAGGGCCCTGGGGTGTTGGGGGTCGATCTCCAGCGCCCGCCGGAAGTGGGCCGCAGCCTCCGTCAACCGGCCCTGCATATACAGTCCGGTGCCCAGATTAGCGTAGCCCTCCACCCCATCGGGCTGCAGCCGGACCGCTTCCTGGAAGTGTCGGATGGCCTGGTCGATGGACCCCTGGGACCCGAGAACCTGGCCCAGATTGTTGTGGATCTCCGCGGCGTCCGGCAACAGCCGGAGCGCCTGCCGGAGATGCTCCGCCGCCTCCGGCAGACGGCCCTGCGTCGCCAGCACCTGCCCCAGGTTGTTGTGCGCCTCGGCGTAGTCGGGCGCGGCGGCAATCGCGTCGCGATAGTGGCGCGCCGCGTCGTCGAGTTCGCCCCGGGCGCTGAACACCAGGCCGAGGTTGTAGTGGGCGCCCGCCGCCAGCGGGTCGTACTGGAGCGCGGCGCGGAGCTGGGCTACCGCGTCATCGGGGCGGCCGAGCGCCATCAGCACGGCGCCGAGGTTGATTCGCGCCGGGACGTATTCCGACTGGATGGCGATTGCTGCCTCGTATCGCTCGGCGGCCTCGGCGAACCGCCCCTGATCCCGAAGCGTGCCGCCTATCGCATAGAGCAACGGCGCGTTGTCCGGACTCTTGGCGAGCATGTGCGCATAGTGCGCCTCCTGCAGCATTGCCCGGTCGGTGGGCGTGCGAACGCGCATCTGCAGTTGCAGGTGCGCCATCTCGTCCGACGACCGGTTGCCCGCCGTCACCCGCCGCGGCGGGTCGTTGACCTGGTGCGGGTTCTCCGGCGAGTTGTCGAAGGTCCAGCGCATCCCGACGACGGTTCCGCGCGGCAACGCCACCGGCTCGACATAGCGGTAGGAGTCCTGCCACTTGAAGTCCCAGCGGTCGATGCGGATGAGCGGCACGGTGGATCCATCGGGGAGCTCCGCCCAGCCTTCGAGTTGCTTGCCGATGTAGTGCGCGTGCGGATAGACCGCCAGTACCTCGACATCGACGGGCAGCTCCATGGTGTCGGTGACGGTGAAGTCCGCGTCGCCGAGCGGTATGTCGAGCTGCTCGTCGGCGTCCAGAATGACGACGTAGGCGGGATCCCCGGGCTGGGTGGTCTCCGCGAAGTGGATGCCGATCTCCGCCTGGACGTTCCGCGGCTCGTCGTGCGGGAGCATGTGGAGCTGCAGCACCAGGTCGCTCCGGGGCGGCAGCCGCCACGCCATGCCCGGGACGCCAGGAAAGGGCACCATGCCGGGCGTCCACCCCAGCAGGCTGCCGTCCGGCATGCTCGCGTCGCCCAGGCTCATGCCGGAAAACCCGAGGCCCGGATCGGCCGCGTCGCGGCGGCGCGACGATCGCATCTCGTCCACCCCCACCAGGGCGTGGTGGATGATCCGGGGACTGCCGGGCCGGATCTCGATCGTCCGGACATAGCGCGTCCGCTGTGTGGGGACCGGAATGACAAAGTTGCGGAAGATGTCGGTGTCGCCCGCCTCCAGCGTGTACGCCCCAGGCATGGCGACGACGAGGTCGGGCTCGCCGAGTTGCCAGCCACCCGCCAGGGCGGGCGCGGGCGGCAGATCGGCCGCGCGCCCCTCCGGCGCCCCCTGTGCCGCCCAGCGTCCGATCGTCCCGATCTGTTCCTCGGTGAGACCGCGCGCGCCCGCAAACCGGCCGACGTCCGATGCCGGCAGCCACGGCGGCATGGCGCGGTTCGCAGTCGCTTGCGCAATCGCGTCGGCCCGCGGCCGAACGGACGCGTAGTCGAGCAGACTGAACGGCGCGGATCCGTTCGGCTGATGGCACCCGGCGCAGTGCTCGAACAGGATCGGCGCCACGTCGCGCGTGAACGTGGGGGTGCCCGCAGCCGCCGGCCCCTCGGGTGATCCGCCACAGGCGCCGGCAGCCGCAGCCACCAGCAACAGGCTCAACGCCCGGACGATCTGCGCGCGCATGCCCCCCTACAGGGCGAGCCGGTCGTTGAGGGTCATCTCGTCCAGATCGAACGTCCGCCGGATGCGTGTCGATCCGAACTCGGTGACGAATTCCACTTCCCGGTCGGTCGCGACGATCGGGTCGGCCCTGGAGAAATAGCCCTCGATGACCAGCAGGCCCTCTTCGTAGCCAATCAGAATGTCGACCGGTGAACGTTCACCCCGGTTGCCGACCCGCAGCCGCGTGACGTCCAGAAGCTCGTTCAGGCCCGTGACGTCAGCCACGAGCGCGCCCGGAATGCCCGCCACGGCAACGCGGTAGTACGACTCGATTCCCGTCGGTTCGGCCAGCGGCTGCCAGTCGGCGGCCAGTTGCGCGCGCCGGGCGGCCGCCTGCCGCATCGGCAGCGCGCTGGCCCAGCGGACGGTCAATCGGATCCGGCCCGGAGGCGCCAGGAAGGAACCCCCGCCGATGTTGCCCGCCCCGTCGCCAGCCACGCCGCCGCCCGGGGACCCGACTCCTCCACGCGATCCGACCCCGGCGCCGACCACGCCCCCGTTGAGCCCCCCGACGCGCTCCGCCAGCCCGTCGGCGATCGGGGTCCGGATTGAAACCTGATGCGACCAGGGCGAGTCGGTCAGTAAATCTTGCACCTGTGATGGCGACCAAGTGGTATAGGGTTCCGTCTCCCAGAACTGCGCGCCCGCCAGAGTGGCGGAAAGCACAATCCAGAATCCGGCGGCGACAGCGCAGTGCCAGGCGCGCATCGTCGTTTCACTCCAGCTCAGCGTCATTGGCCCCGGTTACCGAATCCTCCCTCCGACAGGAAGAAGGAACGGCGCCGGGCGCCGACCCCATCCGGGGGACCGGCGCCCGACGCCGTCACGAGACGCTACGATACCGGTAACGAGTGCCCGCTAGAACTCGTAGCGCGCACCCACCTGCACCTGGAACGAAACCGGCAGCGTCGACGTCGAGCCCGCACCGCCCAGGAAGCTGGTCGGCGTCCCGAAGGCCGGCGTCCACGCGTTGCCGTTGAAGCTGTTCCCGAAGTTCGCGCGGTTCGTGATGTTGTAGAACTCTACGAAGAAGTCCGCGTTCTGGCCCGACGCGAAGTCGAAGGTCTTCGTGATCCGCGCGTTCAGGTTGAACAGCGGCACGCCCCGCGTGTTGTAGGGCCCGGCCGGGTTGCCGTTCTCGTCCTTGATGTACTGCAGGACGCCGAACTCGCTGAAGCCGCCGTAGGCGGTGTAAGGACGGGACGTCGCGAACGTCATCAGCGGCGCGATGCTGAAGCCGGCCGGCAGCGGGAACGACCCCGCGAAGGTAATCCGGTGCCGCTCGTCATAAGCGGTCGGTCCCCACTCGCTGTCGCCGTAGATGGTCTGATCCGTGCCGTCCCACCGCTCCGGTCCCGCGAAGGCGCCCTGCGTGGTGAAGTCGGTCGAGCCGCCCATGCCGCGCGCCCACGCCAGCGTGTAGTTCACCTGGAACGCGCCGCCGGTCTGGAAGCGGTGCTCGAAGTGGACGTCTATCCCATCGTAGGTCCCCTCATTGCACGCACAGAGGACGCTCATGGCGCTGACACGGGCCGGATCGTTGTACACCCGAACGAGATCCTGCGTGAGGAAGCGCTCCCGCACCCCGGTCATGGGATTGTTCCAGAAATCGTTGACCTGCAGACGGCGCCACCCGTTCCGCACCTGCACGTTCAGGTAGTCCACCGAAAAGACGGTAGTCGGCGTGAAGAGGTGCGAAAAGCCGAGCGACGAGTTGATCGAGTAGGCATCCGCGAAGTCGGGGTGGTACGTAGAGCCCGCCGTGTTGCCCCCGTGCGGAAGCTCGGCCGGATCCGCGGGCGGCAGGAATGGCACGGGATCGCCCAACGTGTAGTTGGCGAGGGGTCCGACACCGAACTCGGAGTTGGCGATGGTGCTCCGGATGAAGATCGTGTCCTGTTCCAGCAGCCCCTGCGAGTACGCGGACGTGATGATGCCGGTGGCGTAGAAGAGGCCGAAGCTGCCCCGGATCACGTTTGCGCCATCGCCCGCAACGTCATAGGCGAAGCCGAGACGCGGCCCCCAGTTGTTCGTGTCCGTCTGCGGGAGCCCGCCGAACGGACTGCCGATATCCCGCAGCACCTGCCACGTGCGGTTCTGCTCCCAGTTCTTGTTGTTCATCAACTCGTTGATGTCGTAGCGCAGCCCGAGGTTGAGGGTCAGCTTCGGCACCACCTGCCAGTCGTCCTGAATGTAACCGGCGAAGAACCACGAGTCGTGCGACCACGCATCCACCTGGTTCTGACTGGAAACGATCATGTCGCGGACGATGCCCGGGGTGTGGAAGCCCTGCGGATACCGGCCGTTCGTGTTGTTCAGGATGACGGACGGGTCGTCCCAGAAACGGATCCGGCCGGGTGACCAGACCATCAGGTTGGCATAGAACGTGGGGAGCTGCGCGTAGTCGACGCCGAACTTCACGTAGTGCGAGCCGATCTGCTTCGAGAAGTTGTTCACAAACTCCAGCTTCGTCTCGTAGTTCACCCAGTCTTCCTGCGCGAAGAACGGCCGGTCGGTGCCCACCGACGGGAAGCCGAGACGGGTCGTGAGGCACTGCGACCATGCCGCGTTGCCCAGGTCGCACGGCGCGCCGTTGATGTCCGTGTGCAGGTAGTACATGTACTGCATCCGGAACTCGTTCACCGCCGTGTTGTCCACCACCCACGTCCAGCCGCCGACCGCCGCATACATCGACTGATCGTTGCGCGAGAGATACGGCTCGCGCGACATGTGGGACTGGCTGTTCCACGTGGCGTTGTCCACGTAGCCGTGCTGACTCGCCAGCTTCAGGAAGGCCGTGTGATCCTCACCCATCCGGACGTCCGCCCGGACCTGGAAGAGCAGATCCCGGAACGGCTGCGCGAGCGCCGGCTTCACCACGACGCCGTCGACGACGCCGGCGTCGAAGATCGCCTGGTGCTCGTTGACGACGCCCTGTGAACGCGGCAACTGGAACTGCTGCCGGATCCGCTCCGCCGCCACGAAGATCCACGCCGAGTCGCGGTTCAGCGGGCCGCCACCCGAGCCGCCGAACTGGATCCGGTTGAACGGCTGCTCGCCGAGTCCCCCGTTCTCGGTCCTCGAGTAGTAGTCCGTCGCACCCATCGACTGGTTGCGGCCCTGCACAAAGCCGGTGCCCGTGAACTCGTTCGTGCCCGACCGCGTCGCCAGCGTCACCACCGTCGAGCCGCGGCCATACTCCGCCTGGAAGCCCGCGCCCAGCGCCCGGAACTCCTCGATGCCGTCCAGGCTGTACTGCAGCAGCGTGCCGCCGTCCTGATCTTCCTTGTTGTCGATCCCGTCGACATACATGTTGTAGCTGCGGCCCGTGTTGCCCGCGAACGACACGTAGTTCGACGCATGGCCGTGCGAACCGCTCGCCTCGACCTCGCGCGCCCCCGGCAGCAGGTTCATCATCGCCGAGAGGCTCCGGTTGATCATCGGCAGCTCCCGAACTTCCTCCTGCCGGATCGAACTCGCGACCACCGCCTGCGTCACCTCGACCAGCGGCGCCGCCCCGCGGACGATCACCGTCTCCTCGAGTTGCGCGATACCCATCTGGAGGTCCACGGTCACGGTCGACGCCGTGACGACGTCGGCCAGGCCGAGCGCGGGGTCGAAGCCCGCCAGCTCCGCCCGGACCTCGTAGGGACCAGGGATGAGCGCGGGGATGGTGAAGTTGCCGGTGCCCGACGTAACGGTCTCACGCGTGGCGCCGGTGTCAGTATTCGTGGCGACGACGGTAACGCCTGGCAGGACCAGCGCGTCCTGATCGAGCACGGTGCCGGTGATGGACCCGGTCGCCTGTGCGAACGCCGGGCCGCTGGAGAGTGCGAGCCCTGCCGCAACGAGCAGGGTGAGAACGACGAATCTCCGCATCAACAATCCCTCCTCTAAGTCTCTCCGATATGGAGAACTGAAACGCGGCCGTAACACGACCGAGCCACTAACTTTACAACAGCGCCTGCGCCAGAACAAGCCCATGCGGGCAGGTGCTGCCTTCCCTGCAGTGCCGCTGCGTGGAAGTGGGGGCGCGGTCAGGGCAGCGCGCCGAGCGTGGCGTCCGCCTGCGCCGCCTCGGGCGAGTCGGGATCCACCTCGACGACCCGGCGCAGCCGTTCCTTCGCCGCCTCGATGTCACCCTGGTTGAGCGCCACGAGGGCCAGCTTGAACAGGGGTTTTCCCCAATTGGGATCGACCGCGAGCGACTGCTCGTACAGCTCGCTGGCCCGCGCCAGATCGCCGCTGGCGAAGGCGACCTCCCCCAGGTTGAACAGGTCCTCGCGCGTCGCGCCCGTCCCGATGGACGCCGCCGCCAACTCCTGCGCCGCGTCCAGGTCGCCCATCGCGAGCCGCGTACGCGCCACCTCGGCCTTGGCCTCGTTGTTGTCCGGCTCGGTCGCCAGCAGGCGCTCGTAAGCAGCGAGCGCTGCCTCGTTGTTGCCCTGGGCGCGGAGCGTGTTGCCAATCAGGACGTGCAGCCGGCCGAACATCGGCAGATCGTCCATGAGCGCCTCGTAGCCGGCGAGCGCATCGTCAAAGCGCTGTGCGTTGAACGCGGAGTCGGCTGCGGCGAGCGCCGCCTCGAGTGCCGCCACGTCCCGACCCGCGAGCGTCTCGCGGCCCAGGACCTGCTCCAGCGGAGAGAGCAATCGCGTCAGCCAGACGCTGATCGGCTGTCCGACCGACTGCATTACCGGCGCCGTGTCGGAATTCGGCTGGTACCCGTCGGCCGTCGCGGTGACGGTCCAGGTCCCGCTGATGAGGCCGAACACGGTGAACCGGCCATCCTCACCAGTGGTCGCTTCGAACGTGCGGCTGGCCTCGGGGTGCTCCACCCGCACGAGGGCGCCCGCGATCGGCTCGTCCGTGTCCTGGTCGAGCACCGAGCCGAAGATGCGTCCCTGTCCCTGCGCCAGCGCCGGGGGAACGGCGGCGACGGCCTGCCAGGCAACCAAGGCGAGAGTCGCCGCGGCAAGGATGGTGCGAGGCATGTTCGACCTCCTCCGGCACGCCCTAGCTGACCGTGAGCAGATCGAGCGGGCCGGTGCTGTCCGCGATCTTCTCCACCGGCACCCCCATCTTGTCCAGGATAGTGAGGTGCAGGTTGGTGGCCGGCGTTCTCTCCTTGTAGACCAGGTGCCGCCGGCCGGGGCGGAGCCGACCCGATGCGCCACCCACGAGGACGATCGGCAGCCCCTTGTTGTCGTGCAGGTTGCTGTCCGACATGCCGGCGCCGTAGATGAGCAGCATGTGATCGAGCAGGTTGCCGTCGCCGTCCGGCGTCGCCCGCGCCTTCTCCAGGAAGTACCCGAACAGCGAGATGTGGAACTCGTTGATCTTCGCGATCTTCTCGTAGAGGGTCGGATCGTTCCGGTGGTGCGACGTCGGATGGTGCGAATCCGGCACACCGATCTCCGGATAAGTCCGCCCGCTGATCTCGCGCGCCATCATGTACGTGCTGACCCGCGTCAGGTCGGTCTGGTAGGCGAGGAGCATCAGGTCGAACATCAGCTTGGCGTGCTCCTCGTAGGTCGCCGGGATGCCGGCCGGCTGATCCACCTCGGGCAGCTCGCGGTCGCTCTGCTCCTCCGCCCTCTGGATACGGCGCTCGATGTCGCGGACCGCGTCCAGGTACTCGTCCACGCGCAGCCGGTCGTTGGGCCCGAGGCCCTGCTGCAGCGTGTCGATCTTGTCGGTGACCGAATCCAGGATGCTCCGCTGATCGCGGATGCGAGACATCCTGGCCGCCGGGTCGGTCGATCCGGCGTCGCCGAACAGCCGCTCGAAGACGGCGCGGGGATTGTTCTCGCCCGGCAGCGGCGTCGTCCCGCTGCGCCACGCGATCGTGTTCGTGTAGGTGCAACTGAAGCCGACATCGCACGAGCCGGAAACATCGCGGCTGTCGAGGGCCAGCTCGAGCGAGGCGAGCTGGGTGTGCTGCTCGAAGCTCCGCGCGAGCATCTGATCGATGGAGACACCCGCCTGCAGGTCGGACTCGGTCCGCGCCGGAGTAACGCCGGTGAGAAATCGCGTCGACGCGCTCGCGTGCACGCCAGCGTTGCTCGGGACGCCGTTCAGCCCGGTCAGGACGTGCATCTGATCGGTAAACGGCTCGACCCGCTGCAGGATCCGGGAGATCTCGAAGTTCTCTCCCTCGGTCGCCGGCGTGAAGTGCTTCATCGCCATCCCGTTCGGGACGTAGACGACGCCGAAGCGGTGCACCGGATTGGCCGCCGACGTGCGTATGGCGGCGAACGCGGGCGCCATGCTGTCAAGGAACGGAAGCGCCAGCGATGCCCCGATGCCCCGCAGCACGGTGCGCCGCGGAATCGCTTTCTGCGTGACGATCATGAGTCTGACCTCCGCATCTGGAACGGATCGCTCCGGACGATGCCCAAAATGATAGCCGACCAGCGATAGTCTTCGCCAGCCGCTTCTTGCACGATTCTCCGCACCACCGGGGCGTCGTAGTACTCGACGCCGCGCCCCAGGGCATACATCAGCAGTTTCTCGGTGACCGTCCCGACGAAGTCCGCGGGCCGGTCCAGCAACAGGTCGCTCAACTCCGCCGGGCCCGTAAAGGCGCCCCCGTCCGGCAGCACGCCGGACGCGTCCACCGGTTCGCCGCCTTCATTGGTGTCCCGCCAGCCGCCGATGGCGTCGTAGTTCTGCAGCGCGAAGCCGATCGGATCCATGGGGGCGTGGCAAACCGAGCAGGCCGGGTTCTCCTGATGCTCGATCATCGCCTCGCGCAGCGAGCGCGGTGCGCCGTCGTCGGTCCGCTCCTCGAGCGCGGGAATGTCGGGGGGCGGTTCGGGGGGCGCCGCTCCCAGCAGGTTCTCCAGCACCCACTTGCCGCGGAGCACCGGCGAGGTCCGGTTGGGATACGACGTCACGGTCAGCACGCTGCCGTGCCCCAGCAGCCCTCCGCGCTGGGTGCCCTCCAGATCGACGCGGCGGAACCGGCTGCCGTAGACGTTCGGGATCCCGTAGTGCTCGGCGAGGCGCTCGTTGACGTAGGTGTAGTCAGCCGACAGCAGCTCCAGTACGCTCCGATCCTCGCGCAACTGGTTGCCGACGAACAGTTCGGTCTCGCGCTGGAACGCCTCCCGCAGGTTCTCGTCGAAGTGGGGGAAGAGGTTCGGGTCGGGATAGACGCCACGCATGTTCCGGACGTAGAGCCACTGGCCGATGAAGTTGTCCACCATCGCCTGCGCGCGGGGATCGGCCATCATGCGGCGGACCTGCTGCTCCAGCACGTCGGGAGTGCTCAGCGTCCCCTGTTCCGCCGCGCCTAGCAATTCGTCGTCCGGGATGCTGCTCCAAAGGAAGAACGAAAGGCGAGACGCAAGCTCGATGTCCGAAATCGGGTAGGCGGTATTCGGCGCGGTGTCAACCGGATCGCGAACGACGCGGAAGAGAAAGTCGGGATCCGACAGCAGCCGTTCCAGCGCAAACTGGATTCCCGCCTCGAAGCCTGGCTCGCCGCCCTGCTCGCCGCCACCATCGTCGTAGAAGTCGAGGAGCGTCGCGATGTCCGCTTGCTCGACCGGCCGGCGGTAGGCGCGGCGGGCAAGGGTCGCGAGAATCTCCCGGGCACAGGTTCGCGCCTCCGCCGCGGAGGCGTCCGGCGCCGGCCGGCAGGTGAAGATCCGCCGGCGCGTCGGGGTGTCACCCGGCCCCGCGACGCTGAGTGGCCCCGTGATCTCGACGCTGCCGAGGGCCGGATTGCCATCCGGCATCTCGTTGATGGCCAGCGCGAAGCCGGTCTGCCGCGGCTGCAGCACGCCTTCTTCTTCCCAGGTCTCGCGCGGGAACGTAACGCCCAGGATGTGCGGCCCGGCCGGAACGTGCAGGGTCAGCTCCAGGTCGTCGCCGGCGTGTTGCGTGTAGTGCTCCCAGTCGTCGCTGCCCCGAATGTTTCCGGCGAAACTGATCGGCGCCGGCAGGCCCGGCGCCTCGCCGCCGAAGGTGAAGTGCGCTATTCGCTCGCCGTCCAGCCGGACCTCCAATTCGTGCGCGTCGTCGATGCCCCGGACGTAGCCCACGTAATTGGTTTGCGGCCGGATCTTGATACGGTACTCGCCATCCACCGGGAAGTAATGCCGGACCGCGGCGCCGCCGCGTGAGCCGAAAGGCAGATCCTCACTCTGCTGATCGGTCTGAATCAGGTTGAGCGGGATGTCGTACACGTCGATCACCGCGCCGCCCGCCGGTGGTGCGCCAATCGCCAGGAGGCTGATCTTCCGGGCCGCGGAAACGTAGCGCTCGAGCAGCGCGGGCGAGAGCGAGAGCGATGTCGCGATGTTGTCGAAGCCGTGCTGGTCGGGGGAATCCGGCGGGACGAGCGACGCGACGTCCACCTCGAGGTCGAGCAGGTCGCGGATTACATTCCGGTACTCCGCCTGGTTCAAGCGGTGGAACGCGGCCGTCCGGCCCGGATTGGGCCGCGCGTCGGCCGCCCGGTCCAGTTCGTCCTCCAGCCAGCGGCGGAAGTCGTCGTAGGCCGCCGGGTCGGGTCGGGGGCGCGGCTGCGGCGGCATCGCGCCTACCCGCAGCTTCCGGACCACGTTTTCCCAAAGTTCGGGATCGGCGGCCACGTTGTCGACATCGGCGGTGTCGAGCGTCAGGCCGAGCTGGCGCAACTGATCTGCAACCAGACCGGAGCCGGCGGCGCCGTTGACGATTTGCTCGTTGTGGCAGGTGACGCAGTAGCGATCCAGCAGAGCTCGCTGCGGGGAGACGCCAGCCGCTGCGCCGGGCGTCCGCGTCTGGGCCGCCGGCGCCTCGGCGAGGGCGGCCCCACCGCACAAGAGTGCGGCCACGCCGGCCGCCGCCAACAGCCCTTTTCGCACGTGTGGTGTTCCTTCCGGCGCGCCGGCGGCCACACAGGGCTTCGCCCGGCGGGCGGCCAACGCCGCACGAACCCGGTTATTTTTCTCGTATCGCCAGCCTCTTGTCAACGGATTCGGCCCGTACTCCCGCCCACGGGCGGTCGGCTTCACCCTACGGCTCGTCCCCGGCACGCTCCCACCAGACCGAGCCGAAGTTCGTGAAGGGCCCGCCATCGACCGAGATCCGCATGCGGACCTGGTAGGCAAAGGGCGAGGTCATGTAGGTACGTCCGGCCAGACGGACCTCCCCTCCCGGCCGCGCGACCGCCGGCGCCTCCCAATGGTGAGAGAAATAGCCTCCCGGATCACCTCCCACTCGCCCTACCTTCACGAACCGGAAACCACGGCTGTCGTCCTCGACGCGAACCAGATACCGCGCCCGGCGGTCATAGATCATCAGCGACTCGATGGTGACCGCTTCCTCCGCGATGGTTGCCTCAAGAGTGGATGCGTAGGTGCAGCCATCCACGTGCCGCACCACCTCGGTGCCCACGAACTCGCCGGCCGGCGCGAGCGGCGAGTCCGGCAACACGCCCTCGATCGTCCACTCGCCCACCAAGTAGTGCGGATCGAACGGGGCCGGATCGTCGCCCTCGCCGTTCGCCTCGACCCCGACGGTGGGGCGGCGCAGCGCATTGAGCGCGTCAATCAAATCCAATTGCTGCTGTGTCAGGCACTGGCCCGGCGCCGGCGTCTCGCCCGGTTGGAGCCTGACGATCGGCTCCGCTGCGATCTCCTCCGGCGTCTGGGCGCCCAGCCCCGCCGCCGCGAGACCGATAGCTACGGCGGCCGCGACGCCCACCGCCCGGCGCGCGCGAGCCGTCATGGCGAATCGTCCCGCGCCTCGCCGCACGTGTCGGCGAGGCGGACGACGGCGAGGAGGTTGATGCGGGCGGCCGGTTCCGCCGCGATCAGCAGGCCCTTCACCAGGACGGTGCGGCCGGGGCGGAGCTCGCCGGTCGCGTTCACCTGTTCCGGCGTAGTAAACAAGGACCGGTCGGCCGACCGGAGCAGTGCTTCGGCGCCCAGGAACTCCGGCACGCCGATCAGCCGGAATTCGCGGTCACCCAGACCGCGTTCGCGCGCCGCCTCCACTTCGGGAACGTTGAACACTCCCGCTGTGGCGGCGTCGGGCTCGGCGGCATTCACGAGCCACCACTCCGCGCCACCCGCGCGTTGCGCCACACAACCGACCGTTTCCACAATCTCGACGTCCGGCTCGACATGGGCTGACGGCCGATCCTGCGCGGCCGATGCCGGGCCGGTGGCCAGCAGGATGCCAAGCAGGCTGGCGCCTCGGCCAGCCGCGCCGAGGCGCGACCGGGACATCACTCGCTCGCGGGCTTCTCGTCGACGATGACGTACCTGACATTGGCCAGGAACATGTCATCCCAGCTCTGCTCCGACCAGTACACCTCCTTGTGCGGCGCCGGGTTGAGCCGGTTGGTCCGTGAGTTGTCGTACCGTGCGATCGCCTTCACGGTGCTGCCGGCCGGCGCGTGGATCGGCTCGGCGAGCTCGTACTCGAACTGCCAGTCGAAGCTGTAGTTCGGCACGCGCAGCAGGATTTCCTCCTCGCCGTCCGGTCGTGTCAGGACGTAGGTGACGTCCCTGCCCCTGACATGCATATGGAGGAACAGGCTCTGGATCAGGGCGTCGTTCTGAAGCGCGCCGATGCCGGTGACAGTCCAGTTGGCGTCATGCGCTGGGATCGGATCGAGCAGGGGGTTGAGTCCCTGTCCCACCTGCCGTGTACGGGCGGCAGCGCGCCGCTCCTCCGGCGTGAGCGGCGGTGGCGCGACCAGTTGCCGGTTCTCCGAGGTGGATTCGCGCAGCGACAACCTCCGCTCGTACGTCTGCGCATCGTCCGCCGCCAGCCAGGCGCCGATCGACGGCCGGGCAGTCTCCGGCTTGCCGGTGGCCTGGTAGTGCAGGTTCCAGATGATGTAGTCAAACAGGTCGCCCCGGATCTCGCGCAACTGGCCGGGCCGCACGACGTCCGCATCGACGCCCGGAATGTACGGCCCGAAGCCGGTCCGCGCGCGGGCCAGCTCGGCGGCATCCGGGTCCTCCGCCTCCGCGCGGTTGTCCTCGAGCGCTCTCTGCTCGGCCTCCACTGCCTCGGGATCGGCATCCGGATCGGGCACCGGGACGTAGTCGACCGCCGGGCCGCCCGGCCACGCCGGCCCGGTGCCGAGCGTCATGCCCGGCGGCATGTTCACGAGGCCGGTCGTGATGTGGTGCGTCGCCGCGTAGTTGCCGGGCCGCACCTGCGTCGCCGAGACCTGCATGACGTCATCGAACGGCAGCGGCGTATAGAGATTGAAGTTGGGCGTCTCACCCTCCGGAGCGACCTGCCACGCGATCGGGAACTCGATCACGTAGTCGGGCTCCAGTCCGTCCGGGTGGCTCCAGCCTGCTTCCGAGAAGCGGGGCGGCTCCGGCGCGGGCCCGTCCCCCTGCGGCGCGCCGGCATCGACCCACGCGACGATCGTGGCAATCTCCTCGTCGCTCAGGCTGATGTCGTTCGTGAAGGTGCCGAAGCGCGGGTCGGCGAACCAGGGGGGCATCTCGCGGGAGACGACCTTCGCCTTGATAGCCCGCGCCCAGGGCCGCGCATCCGAGTACGAGAGCAGCGGCATCGGCGCCACCTGGTTCGGCCGGTGGCAGGTGGCGCAATTGTCGAGCAGGATCTGTCCCACGTCCCCGTTGTAGGTGGGATGGTCCTGGGCCGCGGCCGGCACGGTTCCCAGCATCAGGATCGTCACGACGCCGGCGGCGGAACTTGTCCATCGGGTCATTGGCCTGATCTCCACACGCGGCGGCACCATACCGTCGGCGCCCGCATCAGCCCAAATCTATACCTTTGCAGGACGTAGTTCAACACGAGTAGCGGGCAGGATCCGGACCGGCAGGAACGATTGTGGGACCGGCCCGCTGCGGTAAGATAGGCGGGGTAGGAGAAACGGCGCGACGCCTGCCGGACCGTCTGACTCCGGCTTGTCCTGGCTGGCGTCAGGAGATGGACAGCGATGGGCAAGAGAGGAACAAGCGTGACGGCGAGGCTCGCACGGGCGGCGGCACTGTCACTGGTTGCTTTGGCGCTCGCCCTGCCCGCCGCCAGCCCGGCTGCGGCGGCCAGCCCTGACGAGGCGCCGATCATCGAGGCGGCGCGAGCCCAGAACGCCGACGCTGTCCGGACGCTGCTTGCCGACGGGGCGGACGCCAACGCACGGCAGCCGGATGGCGCGACGGCGCTTCACTGGGCCGCCTACCGGGACGACCACGAGATAGCCGCGCTTCTACTCGAGGCGGGCGCGGACGTCCGGGCGGCAAACGAGCTAAGCGCGACGCCGCTCTGGCTGGCGGCAAGCAACCGTAGCGCCCGCATGGTCAAGCAGCTCCTGGACGCCGGAGCCGAACCGAACGTGGAGCTGCCGGAGGGCGAGACCCCACTCATGGCCGCGGCGCGAGCCGGCGGCGCCGAAGCGGTTCGCCTGCTGCTCGTGCATGGCGCCGAGGTCAACCACGCGGAGACGTCCCGCGATCAGACCGCGCTGATGTGGGCCGTCGCGCAACAGCACGACGAGGTCATCCGGCTGCTGCTCGAGCACGGTGCTGACGTCAACGCCCGCTCCCGCGTGCGGCCGCGCCTGATGCATGCCGACAGCACCAACGCGTCGCAGTACGATCAAGGAGTCGTCTGGAACCGCGGCGGCTATACGGCCCTGCTGTTCGCCGCCCGGCACGGCGCCGCCGGCGCGGGGCGGCTCCTCGTGGACTCTGGCGCCGACATCAACGACACGGCGCCGACCGGCGCCAGCGTCCTGACCGTGGCGACCCACAGCGGCCATACCGACTTCGCCCTCTTCGCGATCGAGGCAGGGGCGGACCCGAACGCCGCCGGCGCCGGCTACGGCCCGCTGCATGCTGCCATCCTCCGAGGTGACCTCGCGGTGGTACGGGCGCTCGTGGCGGCGGGCGCCGACGTCAATGCCCGCGTGGAGAAAGGCACACCGGTCCGGCGCGCGAGCCAGGACTGGGCGATCGCCCCGCAGTTCGCCAGCGCCACCCCCTTCTGGCTCGCGGCCTACTACCAGGAGCCGGAGATCATGCGCGCGCTGGTCGACGCCGGGGCAGACCCCACCCTCTCCACCCTGGAACGGTGGGAGGCGGTATTCGCACGGGCCGGTGGAACAGGGCCGCCCCACGTCGTCGGCGGCTTCCAGTCACCGCTGCTTGCCGCCATCCGCGGCCAGCACAACCGCGGGCGGAGATTCAACAGCTCGCTGCGCAACCCGGACGACAACGAACGGCAGACGCTCGAAGCGGCGAAGCTGGCCATCGCGTACGGCGCCGACGTCAACCAGGCGGACCGCGAAGGCACCGCCCCGATCCATGTCGCCGCCCGGCAGAACTACGCCACCGTCATCCAGTTGCTGGCGGACCACGGCGCCGACCTGACGCTGAAGAACGGCCGCGGCCAGACGCCGCTGACGATTGCCGAGCAGGCCGAGCGGCGGCGGGGCGAGCGGCCGGACATCACCCGCTACCCGAGTGGTAACTCGGCGCAGGCGCTCCGCGACCTCGGGGTCAACAACGAGGCGGCGGAGGCGGAGCAGGCGGACGGCGCCAGCCAGCAGCAGTGACGGCCCGCCACTATCTGCCGACCGGCACGCCGACGAACCTGGACTACAGGCAGGAAAGCTACTTCACGCCCTCCATCATGCCGCAGGGTCTACCGCTCTTCAAACCACCTTATTCGCGGATCACGGCGATCGACCTGAACCGCGGCGAGCACGCGTGGATGCAACCCAACGGCGACGGCGACCGCTACCGCAACCACCCGCGCCTGCGAGACCTGGATCTGCCCCCCGTCGGCGGCGACGGGCGCGGCGGGCCCGTCCTGACGAAGACGCTGCTGGTGAGCGCCCTCACCGTTGGCGGGGAAGTTCCGGAACTCATCGCCTTCGCGCTTCCGGAAGCACGGGAATAGCCGCCGGAATCGCCCGGATCGGCGACTACCGCGGCAGATCAGTCGCGGCTTCTCCCAGCATCGGCGGCACGGTCCTGGAGCACGCGCGCCCATAGGCGGCGGCACCGCACGGGAAGTTGCCCGAGATCGTCGTCGACGGCGGCCACGAGGCGCTCGGCATCCGGGCCCGTAATCAACTGCTGTATGTCCCAGACATCGTGGGAGCCCCCGGCGAAGAGCTTCAACAGGATGAGGTCGCGAGGCTGAGCGGTTGGCAGCGTGACGGCGCCGCCCAACAGGGCCGGCTCGGCGCGCTCGACGAGCCGTTGCTGCCAGCGGTAGCGGCCGACCACCAGGTCGACCGGATCCTGAGCCGGCTGCGCGAAGCGCACGACACCGGCCAGGGGATCGTCGGCGTCGCCACGGGTCACCGAAACGTCGACGCCCGCCTCGCTGAGTAGCGTCCACGACGCCTCGTCCAGACTGACATCCAGGAGCGTGAGCAGGTCCACGTCGCGCGTAGAGCGGGCCACACCGTGGACGGCCATGGCGGCGGCGCCGATCAACGCGAATTGGGCGCCGGCCTCCGTGAGCGACGCGACGATACGTTGGACGAGTCTCAGCCGATCAGCCGGTCCAGGCATGCGCTCGGTTGACGGGTCGCCTGCTTGCGGCGTTCGAGGAGGCGCTCCGCCGTCTCTCGATCCAGGCCGTGCGTAGCGCGGAACGACTCGAGGTCGCGTTCGCCGAGGTGAAACGCCAGTTCCAGGCGCTCGTCAGCCGACATCCGCCGCACGTCTTCCGCGGAGCGCACACGGAGATCCCGGAGCGCCGAAATCGCCAGGGACATGCCCCGAGTATAGCGGCGGCGGCGGCGGCGGGCGCGCCGGCATCCGGGCCGATGTTCGCGGATGCCTGCTAGAACATCGCGATCGGGTTGACGGGACTCCCTGTGCCCCTGGCGACGTTCAGGGGCAGCGCCTGGAACATGAACGACCACCGGTTCTCTTCCGCGCACGCTTCGGCAATCGGCTCGAGGAGCGCGTTGTCGAGCAATGCCACGCCGAAGTTGAAGAGAACGCCATGGACCGGCCAGGCGAGATCGCCCTGCGGACGGGCGTCCATCAAGTCCCAGCCGAGCAGCGCCACGTCGTGGTCGCGGATGAACTCCGCACAGCTCGCGTGCAGGCCGGGGCCGCCCTGGGCCGGGTCGGGATCGCTCGCCATGTAGGCGGCCCAGCCGCTATGCACGATCAACGCGTCGCCGGGTTCGACCGTCACGTTCTGCGCCCGTGCGATCGCGTCAAGCTCGTCGGCGGTGACCGGATCGCCAACGGTGACGTGTGGGGCGCCCCGGTGGCGCGGAACATCGATCAGCACCCCCTTGGTGATGATCCCCTCCTTCCAGTGGGTGATGTCCGCGAAGTGCGCGCCCTGCGTCGTGATGTCCTCGTCGGGGTCGTGCCCCTGCCACATTCCGTCGCCGTCCCAGATGTGGCACAGCGCGTCGATATGGGTAATGGTCTGGCCGTGGTAGATGAAACCGAGGTAGTCCATGACATAGCCGCCACCGTTGCCCAACGTGCTCTTCGTCATGAAGTGCTGCGGCGGCTCGAACGTGCGGCTGAGGGAAACCGTCCGTCCGGTCCGCACCAATCCGGCTGCCGCCTGGCGCTTCTCCGGTGTGATCAGGTTGATCGCACCCACTTGATCGGCGTCACCCCAGCGTCCCCAGTTGCGTCGCGCGCGGTACATCGCGACGTAGTCGGTTCCCGCGCCCGACTGCGCCGCTGCCCGCGCCCGTGCCGCCCACGGCCGCGCCGCCATTGTCATGCCACCAAAGGCCGCCGCCTGCATCAGGAACCTGCGTCGTGACGTCATGTGCTTTCCCTCCCTCTACCAATGGGCGTCGAACCCCAGTGCAACACTCGTGTGTCCGGTCTACTGCGACTCCGCTTCCTCCGCACGGGCGCCGCTCAGGATGTTGAGAAGGCCGTAGTTGCCCTCGTGGCAGGCGTACTCGAACATCGGCTCCGGGTTGCGCCGCATCGGGTGCGCAACGGTGAAGGGACGCGTGAAGACGACCGGATCGTCGACCGTGTACTCGTAGAGCAACGTCTCCTCGTCGACTCGGGTGAAACGCTCCGTGAGCGTCACCGTCAGCCCGGTGCCGATCGCCTGCATCGGCGAGGGATCGAAGCTGCCGGTCTTCTCCGTCAGGTTCTTCGTCACCACCACGAGCGTATCGCCCTCCCAGTGTCCGCGCGAGTCGCCCATCCACTGGCGTACATCCACCGGCAGGTGCGGGCGGCCGTCGAGCGGAATGATGCGCGCATCGTTCACCATTTCGTTCAGGATGACGACATGGTCCGGCGTCTGGAACAACTGCATGTTGTTGTTGTAGCCGCTCGCGATCATCGGCGGGCCGCTGTTGAAACCGAGCAGGCAGCGCTCGGCCAGTCCGCGGTCCTCCGGCTGATCGGCGCCGGTGCCCGCGCTCCGGACGCGGACCGGGTACTCGATCGGCAGATCCTCCTGGAGCGAGCCCACCTGCCGGAGCCGCTCCCCTTCCGGCGTCAGCGCCGGCAGCCGGCCATTGGGCGGATCGACGATGAGCGACGTTCGCCGGTCGCCGATGATGTTCGTGCCGTAGTCAAGCCAGAAGTCGTTGTAGCCTCCCACCCGGCGCCCACGCTCGGCGCCGACCCCGCCTGCCGGCAGCGGTTCCGTGCGTACCGCGGTCGGCTCGAGCAGCCGGGAGCGGCGCGCGTCGGCTGCCGCCTCCGCCTCGGCCGCCTCTTCCTCCGTGAGAAAGGCCTGATCCTGATCCTCCGGGCGCTCGAGCGGCGTCATCGTGCGGAAGTCCCAGACTCCCTGCAAATCGGGCTGTCCGCCGTCGGTCCGCAACGTCGTCTGCGCGCCAACCGGCGCCGCCAGCAGCGTTACTACCGCCGTCGCGAGCAGTGTACGAACGGGAACCGGCATCGTCATTCTCAATCCTCCACCCTCGCCCGGCATGCTACCACTACCACCGCGTGCGATACGATGGTGCACCCGTTGTGTCGCCACCGTGGCGAAATGGAGGCCCCATGCCCGCTCGACGCAGCCGCCCCGCCCTCCGCGGCATCGCGATCACTCTCTTCGCGCTCGTCGCCGCCGCGCCCGCCCTCGCGCAGTACGGCGCCGTTGAAGGGCAATGGCGTAGTTATGCCGGTGACAATGGCAGCACGAAATACTCTCCGCTCGATCAGATCGACGCGTCGAACTTCAGCGATCTCGAGATTGCCTGGCGCTGGGACTCGGTGGACACCGCCGTCGACATCGACGCGCTCGCCGCGCGACTGGTCGCTCAGGGAGCCGCGGCGAATACGAACGACGGCGCGGAGACGACCGACCCCCCGCGCATCTCGATCCGCGGCCTGCAGGCGACGCCGTTGATGGTCAATGGCGTCCTGTACCTCTCCACCGCGCTCTACCAGGTGGCGGCGATCGACGCCGGCACGGGCGAAACCATCTGGGCGTACAACCCGGAGTCGTACAACGGCGGTCGCCCGACCCACGCCTACCGTTCGCGCGGCGTCGCCTACTGGGCGGAGCCCGACGGCAGCGACGCGCGGATCTTCTGGGGAACGAACGCGGCCTACCTGCACGCCGTCGACGCACGTACCGGCGAGCCGGTCCGTAGCTTCGGCGATAACGGCCGCGTAGACCTGACGACGGGGATCCCGCGCGCGGACCGCAACGGCCGAAACTACCTCGGCCGCAACCTGATGGGCGTCGCCTCGCCCCCGGTCGTCACGCACGATGTCGTCGTGACGCCCACGATCATCTCGGACTTCGTCATCCAAAAGGAGGCGCCGCCCGGCTGGCTGAAGGGGATCGACGCCCGGACCGGCGAGCTGAAATGGACGTTCCGCACCGTCCCGCAGAGCGACGACTTCGGCGCCGACACCTGGCTGAACGAGTCCTGGCGCTACTCCGGCAACGCGAACCTCTGGCCGCCGTTCAGCGCCGATGACGAGCTGGGCATCTTCTACCTGCCGCTCGGGACACCGACCAGCGACTACTACGGCGGCCACCGCCCCGGCGACAACCTGTTCGCCGAGAGCCTGGTGGCCGTCGACGCCGAGACCGGCCAGCGGCTGTGGCACTTCCAGGCCGTGCACCACGGCGTGTGGGACTATGACTTTCCGGCCGCGCCCAACCTGATCGACATCACCGTGGATGGGCGCGACATCAAGGCCGTGGCGCAGGTCAGCAAGCAGGGTTTCACCTACGTCTTCGACCGCGCAACGGGCGAGCCGGTCTGGCCAATCGAGGAACGCCCGGTGGAAACCGACACCGACCTCGAGGGCGAGCTACTGTCGCCGACGCAGCCCTTCCCGACGAAGCCGCCGCCGTTCGAGTACCAGGGCGTGACGATCGACGACCTGGTCGACTTCACGCCGGAGATCCGTCAGATGGCGATCGAAGTGGTCGAGGACTTCCGTCTCGGTCCACTCTTCACACCTCCGATGCTGAGCCACGAGGGCGGGCTGCAGGGAACGATTCAGCGCCCCCATATTGCGGGCGGAGCAAGCTGGGGGGGCGCCGCCGTCGATCCGGAGACCGGCTTCCTCTACGTCCCGTCCGCTAACCGTTTCTCCGTCATCAAGTACTACACGCCCGATTCGGCCGAGGGCGGCAACCTCCGCTACACGCAGGCGGCATTCGACAGCGGCATTCAGCCGACCATGCCACGCGGCCTTCCGCTGCTCAAGCCGCCCTACACGCGCATGACTGCGATAGACATGCATCGCGGCGAACATGCCTGGATGCGACCGAACGGCGATGGCGACCGCTTCCGCAACCACCCGATGCTGCGCGACCTCGACCTTCCGCCCCTGGGGGGCGAAGGCAACGCCGGCCCGGTCCTGACGAGGACCCTGCTGATCAGCGCGCTGAGCGCGGGCGGCTCGGACGGAGGCCCCCGGCTGATCGCGCGGGACAAGGCGACCGGCGAGGTCGTCGGCTCGGTCGACCTGCCGGCCGGCGCGATCGGCTCCCCGATGACGTACCTGCACGGCGGCCGTCAATACATCGCGCTCACCGTCGGCGGCGACGTGCCGCAACTGATCGCGCTGACGTTGCCCTGAGGCCGGGTGCTATTCTTGGCGCGATGGCGGGACATTCGGCGGGCCGCAGGGCCGGGAGAACGATGACCAGGACGCGACGCGACGTGGTGAGGACTCGCCGGTGCGAGCCGCTCACGCTCGCCGCGTTCCTCAGTTTCGGACTCGCCCTCGGCGCCGTCGCGTTCGCCGGCACGGCCGCCGCCCAGGTTCCGTCCGGGCATCCGGATGCAGACGGCTGGACGGTACCCACCACCCCCTGGGGCGATCCGGATCTGCAGGGGGTCTGGGACTACCGGACGCTGACGCCGCTCGAACGGCCGCAGGAGTTCGCGGACCGGACCGTCGCCTCTGAGGAAGAAGCGGCCGAATACGAACTTCGCGCCAACGCCGTCCGCGACGCCCGTCCGACAGTCCATGCCGTCTGGTGGCTCGACTACGGCCGGGAGCTCACGACGGACCGCCGGACGTCGCTCATCGTCGATCCCCCCGACGGCCGGATCCCCGAGACGACCGGCGCGGCGAAGGCGCGCGCCGCGGCCCGACGCGAGCGGTCGCAGCAGCATCCTGCCGACGGCCCGACGTACCGGGGCCTCACCGAGCGCTGCATCACGTTCGGCATACCGCCGGTGCCCGGTCCTTACAACAACAACTACCTGATCGTCCAAACGCCGGATCACGTGGTCCTCTTCTCCGAGATGATTCACGATGCGCGCATTGTTCCGCTCGACGGCCGCGACCGCCCGGCGGACAATGTCCGGCTCTGGTCCGGCGTCGCGCGCGGTCACTGGGAAGGCGACACCCTCGTCGTCATCAGCACTCACTTCTCGCCGAAGGCCGGCCACCGCGGCTCGACGGAAGGGCTTCGCCTGGAGGAACGCTTCAACCGGGTCGGCCCGGAGACGGTCGCGTACAGCGCGACGCTGACGGATCCCCAGACCTGGACGCAGCCCTGGACGCTCTCCATGCCGATGGTCCGGACGGATCAGGCGACCTTCGAGTACGCCTGCCATGAGGGGAACTACGGCCTCCGCAACATTCTGCACAACGCGCGCTACGCGGAGGATCCGGACTACCTTTCCAAGCTGCCGTCGCCGACGGCGAAATGAGTGAACGGGATCGTGTAGGCGGCCGGGGCCTCCCCGCCGCTCCCCCCGGCCTCCCCGCCCTCCTCCGCACGGGCCGGTAGTCGGGATCCGCCGGAGGGGTGATATCCTTGCGGATCAAAGTACCTTCGAGGCTGCGGTGGATTTGTGCCCGACACTCGCTCTCGCGGGAGGTGTTCGGTGAGTGAAGAATCTCGCACTGGACTGCGTCTGGTAATCACGGCCGCATTGGTCACCGCGCTGGCGGCGGGTGCGGCGGCGCAGGAGCGCGCGGGCGAAGGCGCCGGTGCGGCTGGGTCGGCCGACTTCGAGGCGCCGCGAACACCGTGGGGTGCGCCGGACCTGCAGGGGGTCTGGGACTACCGGACGGCGACGCCGCTTGAGCGGCCGGCGGAGTTCGGCGACAAGGCAACGCTCACTGCAGAGGAAGTGGCGCAGTACGAGCGGATCAACTCCGAGCGTCTCGACGACTACGACCGCTCGCCCAGCGTGCACGCGAAGTGGTGGCTGGACAACGGACGCGAGATGACCGCCGACCGGCGGACATCGCTCATCGTCGATCCGCCGGACGGCCGCATCCCGTCTACCACCGAGGCGGCCCGCGCGGCTGCACGCGAACGCAGCGCCCGCCGCGGGCTGACCCGCGCGGTGCAGGACCGAAGCCTGGGTGAGCGCTGCATCACGTTCGGCGTGCCGCGCCTGCCCGGCGCCTACAACAACAACTACCAGATCGTGCAGACGCCGACGCACGTGGGGATCATGCAGGAGATGATCCACGCCGTCCGCATCGTCCCGCTCGACGATCGTCCGCACCTGACCAGCGCCATCCCTCAGTGGCATGGCTCGTCGCGCGGCTACTACGACGGCAACACCCTGGTGGTGGAGACCACCAACTTCGTGCCGGACGGCGCTCCGCGCGGCGCGACGTCGGAGATGCTTCTGACGGAGCGCTTCACGCGCGTCGCACCCGACGTCATCGAGTACGAAGTGACATTCGACGACCCCGCCACCTGGGAGCGGGACTGGACCGCCGTGATCCCGATGCACAAGACCGATCAGCCGATCTTCGAGTACGCCTGCCATGAAGGCAACCGCGGCCTGGAGAACATCGTGCACAACGCGCGGCACGCCGAGGATCCCGACTACCTTTCGAAGCTCCCGACGCAGACGAAGAGGTAGGGGGCGATGCGCAGTCTGGCGAGGCCCGCCGCCGCGTCCCGCCGGTCCCGAACGCCGGCGGCCGCCGCCACCGTCATCCTCCTGGCCGCCTGCGCCGGCCAGGCCGGGACCGCCGTCGCGCAGAGCGGACCGGTCACTTTCGCCGACCACATCCGCCCGATCATGGAGCGGGCCTGCTGGAACTGTCACGGAGAGGCGGCGCAGCTCTCCGCACTCGACCTCCGCACCCGCGACAGCGCCCTCGCGGGCGGCGCGAGGGGACCGGCGATCGTGCCGGGCGACGCCGAAGACAGTCGCCTCTATCGCGTAGTGGCAGGGCTCGATCAACCGGCGATGCCGATGAGCGGCGATCCGCTGACGGACGCGGAGCTGGCCGCGGTCCGGGCCTGGATAGACGAGGGCGCACACTGGGACACCGCCGGCGCGACCGACGCGGACGCCGCGCTCGCCGCCCTCGAGAACAGCGAGTTGCCCCCCGGCGCGCGCGACTACTGGGCGTTCAGACTACCCGCGCAGGCACCGGTACCTGCTTCGGAGGTCTATACGCACCCTGTCGATCGCTTCCTCGACGCGGCACGCGGTGATGCCGGCGTCGAGGCCGCTCCGCGGGCCGACCGCCTGACGCTGCTGCGGCGCGCGTACCTCGACCTCATCGGTTTGCCTCCGACGCCCGAGCAGGTCGGGGCATTCCTCGCCGACACCGGGCGGGGCGCCTGGGAACGGTTAATCGAACAGTTGCTCGACTCTCCGCACTACGGCGAGCGCTGGGGCCGCCACTGGCTCGATGTCGCCCGCTACGCCGACACCGACGGTTTCGAGCAGGACTACGTGCGGGTGAACGCGTGGCGCTACCGCGACTACGTCATTGACGCGTTCAACCGGGACAAGCCCTACAACCAGTTTCTCCGCGAGCAGATCGCGGGCGACGAGCTGGACCACGTGACGGACGAGACCCTCATCGCCACGGGGTTCCTGCGCGCCGGGCCTCGCGTCAACTTCCGTGAGAAAGACAATCCGGAACGGCGGCACGACTATCTGGACGATGTCCTGGCGACGATCGGGCGCGGCGTGCTCGGGATGACGGTCCATTGCGCCCGCTGCCACGACCACAAGTTCGATCCGATTCTGCAGAAGGACTACTACCGCCTGCAGGCCTCGATCTTCGGCTACGTCGAGATCGATCAGCCCCTGCTCGACCGGGCCGAAGCCGACGCCTGGCGCGCCGCGAACGCCGGCGTCGACCGGCAGCAGCAGCCGCTGCGCGACGAGATCGACGCGATTGAGGCTCCCTACCGCGACCGGCTCCGCGCCGAGATGATCCGGCGGCGCTTCCCGGAGAACGTCCAGGCTGCGGCGTTCAGGCCCGAAGCCGAGCGGACGCCGGGCGAGCAGCTCCTCGCCGCGCAGGTGCTCACGATCAATCCACTACCCTCCCGCGTGGCCGAGGCGCTCAGCCCGGAGGACTCGGCCCGCGTGGAGGATCTCGACGCGCAGATCGCGGCCCTGGAACGGCAGCGGCCGCCCGAGCCACCCATGGCGCACATCGTTACCGATGGCGACTACCGCTTCGCACCGGACGGCCCGGGTGATGGGGTGATCGGCTGTCCCGAGTGCCGCACGCCGCCCGATGTCGACGGGACGTTTCTCTGGGAGGAAGGCGCGCCGCCCTACGAGGTTCCGCCCAGCTACTTCCTGATCCGGGGCGACCCGTTCAGCCCCGGTTCGGAGATGTCGCCCGGGTTCCTGACCGTCGCCACGTATGGCGATCCGCCCACTCAGGTCCCGCGGTCCGACGGCCGTACGTCGGGCCGGCGGCTTGCGCTGGCCGAGTGGATCGCGTCGCGTGACAACCCGCTGACGGCCCGCGTCGTCGTCAACCGGATCTGGCATCACCACTTCGGCCGCGGCATCGTCCGCACGCTCGACAATCTGGGCCGGATGGGCGACGCGCCGACGCATCCCGAACTGCTCGACTGGCTTGCGGTCGAGTTCATGGACCGGGGCTGGAGCATCAAGGAGATGCACCGGCTCCTGATGACGTCGGAGGCCTACCGGATGGCGTCGTCGTTCGCGCGCGACGCCAACGTGGCTGCCGACCCCGAGAACCACCTGCTGTGGCGGTACCGTGGGCAACGACTCGAGGCGGAGATCCTGCGCGATACGATCATGACGGTGAGCGGCGGGATCGACCTGACGATTGGCGGCCCCGCGATCTTTCCGCACATCCCGTCCGACATCCTGTTCCAGTCGGACGGAAAGGGCTTCTGGTGCGGCAGCCCGGAGCCCGGGCGGCGGATCACGGCGCCGGCCACCGGTATCTGGTGCGAGGAGCCGGATCGCCCCGAGGTGTGGCGGCGCAGCGTCTACGTCTTCCGGCGCCGGTCGCTCGGCTTTCCTTTCCTCGACACGTTTGACCTGCCGGATCAGAACCAGACGGCGGCGGCCCGCAATGTCTCGACCGTGTCGACGCAGGCGCTGACGCTCATGAACAATCCGTTCGTATTGAATCAGGCCCAACTGTTCGCCGCACGTCTGGAGCGGGAGGCGCCGGGCGATGTCGATGCGCAGATCAGCCGCGCATACCTGATCGGGCTGACGCGGCAGCCGAGCGATGCCGAGATGGCAATCGCCCGGGAGCTCGTCGCCGAGCGATCCCTGATCGACTTCACCCACGTCATGATGAACCTGAACGAGTTCCTGTACCTGAGATGACCGACGGATGGACAACCGCCCCACGGTGAACGCCAGAGGACACGATCATGGCTGACCACCATCACCACTGTCGGAAGCGGACGTTTTGGTCGCGGCGCGACTTCCTGTTCCAGTCGGGCGGTGGCATCGCCGGGCTGGCACTCGCCGACCTGATGAGCCGGCAGGGCCTGCTTGCCGCCGAACAGTCCGACACGTGCGAGGCGCCCATTCCGGGCAACCCGTTCGCCCCGAGGGAGCCGCACTTCGCGCCGCGCGCCACTGCCGTCATCTCGCTCTTCATGAGCGGCGGGGTCAGCCAGGTGGACACGTTCGATCCGAAGCCGGCGCTCGAGCGATACGCCGGGCAGCCGATGGCCGAGTCGGTCGTCGTCCGCCAGGGGCACCCCGGCCCGCTCATGCCCAGCCCGTTCGCCTTCTCGAGGCACGGCGAGAACGGCATTGAGGTTTCCGAGATCTTCCCGCATCTCGCCACGAAGGTGGACGAGCTCGCCTTCATCCGGTCGCTTTACGGCCGATCGAACGATCACATCCAGGCCACTTACGAGATGCAAAGCGGCCAGATCCGGATGGGCTTTCCGAGCATCGGCTCGTGGGTCACCTATGGCCTCGGCTCGGAGTCGGCCAGCCTGCCGGCCTACGTCGTGATGAACGACCACCGGGGCGGCCCGCTCGGCGGCCCGAACGACTGGAGCGCGGGATTCATGCCCGCCACCTACCAGGGAACGCTGTTCCGCGCGGTGGGCGATCCCATCGTCGACCTGGCGCCGCCCGAGGGGGTGACGGCGGACCAGCAGCGGGCCCGGCTCGACACGCTGGCCCGGCTCAACGAAATCGACATGGCGCGGCACCCGGGCAACTCGGAACTGGCGGCGCGCATTTCGTCCTATGAGCTCGCCTACCGGATGCAGGGCTGCGCGCCGGAGGCCGTCGATACCTCCGCCGAGTCGGACGCGACGCAGAAGCTCTACGGGCTCGACGATCCCATTACCGAGCCGTTCGGCCGGCAGTGCCTGATGGCGCGACGGCTCGTGGAGCGGGGCGTCCGTTTCGTGCAGCTCTTCCATGGCGGCCTCGGCCAGCAGAACACCGACACCTGGGACGCCCACAGCAATCTCGTAGAGAACCACACGCTGCATGCGCGCGAGACCGACCTGCCGATCACCGGCCTGTTGACCGATCTCAAGGCGCGCGGTCTGCTCGACTCCACGCTTCTCGTCTGGCACGCCGAGTTCGGCCGGATGCCGATCTCGCAGCGCGGCGTCGGGCGCGATCACAATCCGGGGACGATGACCGGCTGGATGGCGGGCGCCGGGATTCAGGGGGGGCAGGTCATCGGCGCAAGCGACGACTTCGGGTACCAGGCGGCCGAGCAGCGTATCTCGCCACACGACCTCCACGCGACCATACTCCACCTGCTGGGCATCGATCACGAGCGGCTTACCTACCGCTACAACGGTCGCGACATGCGGCTGACAGACGTTCACGGAGTGCCGATTCCGCAGATCATCGCGTAGGCGCAGTCGTCGCGTGACCAGCACCGAACCCATCGACAATCCGACCGCCCTGCATGTCGTGCGGGATGCGCGGGGGATTCTGATGGCCGCTGGACTGTTGCTTGTGACGCCGCTACCTGGCGCGGCGGTGAGCACGCAGGCGGCGGCGCCGCAGGACCCACCGCCGGCCCAGAGCGCGCAGGCGGAACCGGACGAAGCGGAACCGCCGACATTCACCGAGACGGTGGTCGTCGTCGGCACCCGCGCCGAGCCCCGGTCGGTAACGGAGTCGCCGGTTCCGGTCGATGCCATTCCGGCCACCGAGCTGGTCAGCCAGGGCCTGGTGACGCTGCAGGATCAGTTGCGGACGGTCGTCCCGTCATTCAACGTCAATATCCAGCCGATCAGCGACGCGTCAACCGTCGTCCGGCCGGCGATGCTGCGGAACCTGGCGCCGGACCACACGCTGGTGCTGGTGAACGGCAAGCGCCGGCACCGGTCTTCGGTCATCGACTGGCACGGGGGCAACGGAGTCGCGTTCGGCTCCCAGGGCCCGGACCTTTCCGCGATTCCGGCCCTCGCGCTGCGGCAGGTTGAAGTGCTGCGCGACGGCGCCGCGGCGCAGTACGGATCGGACGCGATCGCCGGCGTCATGAACTTCCTCCTGAAGGATGCGCGCGAAGGCGGCAGTGTCGAGTTCACGACGGGCTCCTATGGCAAGGATTGGGACGGCCGGACGGCCACGTTCGCCGGCAATGTCGGCCTGCCCCTGGGCCAAACCGGCTTCGCCAACCTGAGCCTGGAATACGGCGGCTCCGGAGCGACGGACCGGAGCATTCGGCGCACCGATGTCGAGACACTGGTCGGCACTGGGTTCTTCGACGACATCAACGAGCCAGCGCAGGTCTGGGGCTCGCCGGACGTCGACAACGACCTGAAGGTGTTCGGCAATTTCGGCCACCTGCTCGCCAACGGCACCCAGTTCTATGCCCACGCCAACTATGCGAGCAAGACGGTGGTCGGGGGCTTTTTCTTCCGCAACCCAAACACGCGCGGCGGCGTTTTCAGCGCGGACGGCGGGCAGACGCTGTTGATCGGCGATGCCCTCGCGGCGCGCGGAATGGGATCGGCCAGTTGCCCGGTGGTTGCCGTCGCCAACAACGTCCCGGACCAGGGGGCGCTGGACGCGGTCCGCGCGAACGACAACTGCTTCTCGTTCCAGGAACGGTTCCCCGGCGGCTTCACACCCAACTTCGGGGGCGATGCGCGCGACATGTCCGTCGTCGGCGGCGTCCGCGGCTTCGGCGCCAACGGGCTGACGTGGGACGCGAGCGCCAGTCTCGGCGCCCACCAGGCGGACCTGTTCATCCGCAACACCGTCAATGCCTCGCTCGGCCCACAGACGCCGACCGAGTTCGAGCTCGGCAGCAACCGCCAGCAGGATCTCGCGCTCAACTTCGATGTCTCGTATCCGGTTTCGGACCGGGTCAATTTCGCGTTCGGGGCGGAGTGGCGCGACGAACGGTACCGAACGACGGAGGGTCAGCCGGAATCGTGGCAGGTCGGCCCCTATGCCGCGCAGGGCTTCAGCGCCGGATCCAACGGGTTCAGCGGCTACAGCCCGCTGGCGGCAGGTGAGTGGTCGCGCAACAACATCGCCGTGTACGGCGACCTCGAGGCGAACGGGGCGGACGACCGGTGGATACTCGGCGGCGCGGTACGGTTGGAACGGTTCGAGGACTTCGGAGCAACCGCGAATGGCAAAGTGTCGGCGCGCGTCGCGATAGGCGACCATGTATCGCTGCGCGGGAGCGTGAGCACCGGCTTCCGGGCGCCGACGCCGGGACAGCAGAACGGCTTCAACGTATCCACCACGTTCGATCCGGTCCTGATGGATCTCACCGAGCGGGGCACGATCCCGTCCATCCACGCGGTCGCGGCGCTGCGCGGCGGCGCCCCGCTGCAACCGGAAACGTCGCGGAACTACGCCGTCGGGATCGTCGCCGACAACGGCCCGTTCACCCTCACCGTCGACTACTTCCGGATCGATCTGGACGATCGGCTCGCGGTGACCCGCGACTTCTCCCTGACCGCCGGGGAGATCGATGGCCTGCTCGCAGCCGGCGTGGAAAACGCGCGCGGGCTGGCCAGTTTCCGCTTCTTCACCAATGAGATCTCCACAACGACCCAGGGTATCGACGTTGTCTCGACGTACATGCCGCCAGGGCTGAACGGCAACACGGTCTTCAGCGCGGTTTTCAACCACACGAACACGGACGTCACGCGATTTGACGATGGCCTCCTGAACGCCGGCCGCCGGATCCGCGAACTGCAGGAGGCGCTGCCCAGGAACCGATGGAACTTCGCAATCAGTCAGTCCGTCGGCCGGGTCAACCTCCTCGGGCGCGTCAACTACTACGGCGCCTGGTTCGACTGGGACAGCGCCGAGACCCTCTTCAACGGCAAGCCGGTGGTGGATCTCGAAGCGAGTATCGCGCTGGGTGGGGGCACGGCATTGGCGATCGGCAGCCAGAACGTCTTCAATACCTACCCGGACGAGAGCCCCAACGCGAGAAGCGTCGGCGAGCGCTATAGCGAATACACCCCCTGGGGATTCAACGGCGCGTACTACTACGCCCGAATCCGCCACACGTGGGGCGGATAGGCGACCCCGGCCTGCCCGTCAACTCTTCGTGTGCGCGCCGGTCGTCATGCTGCGATCACGGTGTCGAGCTCGCTCCGGGCGGCCCGGCGGAGCGCCTCCGGCGGCGGCAGGTTGGGGGCCGACCGGACGAGACCGCTCAACTCCTCGTAGAGGCGGAAGAACCGATCCGTCGCACTCTGCCAGTTGTACTGCCGGGCGCGGCACACCGCTCGCTGGATCGTAGCCCGCCGATTGTCCGCCTCGGCGAACACTCGTCCGACGGCGCCGGCGAACGCATCCGGGACAGGTGGCGCGAGCCACGCTGTCCGTGGCGAGGCATAGGTCAGCACACCGCCCGCATTGGGGGCAACAACCGCAACGCCCGATGCCATCGCCTCCAACGGACCGATGCCAAACGGCTCCCGGGCCGCCACCTGCAGTTCCTCCGCGGCGTAGCGCGACACGGCGATATGCGAATCGAACTGTGGTACGTAGACCCGTCGTAGGTAGTGCTTCGCGAACCGCCGCCCCGCCTTGCCGAGTTGCAGGTGTTGATCGACGTTGTCGTCCATCCGCTCGCAAGTCAGGCCGACCAGCACCGGCCGGCGGACGCCGGCGATCCCTCCCATGCGAAGAACGCCAGCGAGGTAGCAGAGCGAGTACTTGTCGCACACCTCGACAACGTCCGGCTGCTCCGTACGCAGGATCTCCGCGATGCGGCGGCGCGGCAGCAGGAACTGTGACGGGAAGAGGAGGCGGTAGCGCGAATCCACCCAAGGCGAGCGGGGAGCGCGGACGTAGTAGACACGCGCGTGTCGTCCCACCTCTTCGACTCGATGCCTGCCTGCCGGCGCAATCAGGCGGACGGGCCGTCCCACCCGGTTCGCCTCTTCCATGAGCTTCTGGTAGAAAGTGCGGATCCCCCCGGAGTTGGGGTGGTACGCGTTGGTGAGATGCACCGTCTTCGTCATGGGCCGCCGGCCTCCCGATTCGGTATTAGTCGAAAGGGACTGCGGATCAGCCGCCACACCCCTCTCCCCGCTCCGGCGGCAACGAACGTGACGAATCGCGCGATCAACCCCGGAAACGCGGCGAGGTCCCGCAGAAAGGACTGCCGGTCGGTGTCGCCGACAATGAACACGCCGCGCCGCATGGCGAATAGCGTGAAGGCCGCCGAGACTGCCGTGAACGCAGCCGATACCGCCATGCTTCGGGCCAGTTCGGGCGTACCGCCGAGCAAGTGGACACCAAACTCCAGAATCAGCGCCACGGCGGGAACCACTGCCGCCACGAGGAGGGCCGCCGCCCACGCCGGCGTCGCCCGGCGGAACGCCTGCGTGAGCGCCGCGAACGAGCCGGAAGTGCCGGCCCGGTACACTGACTCGAGCGCGAACGCCGCGCCGGCGGCTTCGACGCCGGACGTGAGATTGGCGGCGAAGAACAGCGCGCCGCGGAACAGCGCGCTCAGCACGGCCGCCTTCCAGTTCCACCGGGTGATCAGATAGTGACCGGGGCGGTGCACGAGGTCGGCCAGAACCGCGCTCACCGGCACCGGCGTCGCCGCACGTGTCAGGCCGCCTCCGTCAGCCGCGCTTCCAGCAACCGCGCGTCCTGCATCCACGCGGCGGACGGATGAGCGACGAGATCGAAGAGCAGTGTCTCGTTGAACCGCTCTTCCTGGATGAAGTGATAGACCGACAGCAAGAGTGGAAGCGCAACGACCGGCATTCCCGCCAGGCCCACCCAGGCAAAGGCGTGGCGCCGCCAGTCCAGCGGTCGTTCGATCAGCATCCGGAACCGGTCCGCATAGAAGCCGATGGCGGCGCGCACGATGTCGTGCGCCATCCTGTACCAGCCGCCGTGTTGGCCGCCCACGACGACGCGACCCACGCGGAGATTCTGTAGGAACTCCTCGCGTGACCTGGCGTTCGGCGCTTCGGTCCAGGTGCGGCCGATGGCGTATGGCGTGTGTGCGTCGCTGCCGCCCAGTTCCGCCTTGCCGTGCGCGGTCGCCAGGCTGCTCGCGGTTCGATTCTGTATCGGAAGGCGCGATCCGTTTCGCACCTCAAGAGCGTCCAGCCAGGGCATCAGCGCCGCGATGTGCGCGCCGGTAATCGGCCCATTGATGCCGCAGGCAACGTGGTTGAGGGACGTGAAGATTCCCTCCTCTCGGAGGTACGGCATCAAGTCACGGACATCGTGCCGCAGCCGATCAATGCGCGCGAACTGCAACTCCGTGATGTCGAGGACATTCAGGTGAACACACACCCGGGGGTCGTTGTGGGGGAAGTGCGCCGTCACCTCGCAGCCGACGATTACGTCCTCCCGGCCACCGTCGGCGTCGCGTAACGCCAGCCCGCCCCCGATGGAGTCGTGGTCGGTGATCGCCACCAGATCCATGCCACGCGCCTTCGCGAGGCGGTACGCCAGCTCAGGTGTGTTGTACGACTCGCGGAGCACGCGCGACAGGCCCGGCAGGGTGGAGTATCCCGAGTAATAGGTGTGGACATGCAGGTCGGCTTTCATGGCCGCCAGTGTGCCGACCCGATATGACGGCGGAATGACCGACGCGTAACCGAACCGTTAAGCAGCCGCACTTAACACCGATTTTTGGTGTTCGTCATCGGCTCGATACGAGTCTGTTGCGTGCTCGTGGCCGTCGGACCCGCGACGCGGTGACGCTGAACGACTGGTTCGACCCGCGGTGTTCGAGGGAATGCATGGTATCACTATGGACCCATTTGTGATATCATTTGGTCTGTGCGCATGACATCCCCAGGTAGCCAGCCTAAGTCGGGCCGATTTGTCCTCCGGATGCCGCCCGCGCTGCATGCCACACTCGACGGCGCGGCTCGGGCCACGGGGCTGTCGCTCAACGCGTACTGCGTGCGGCAGCTTGCGTTGGCTGCGTCCGGCGCAGTCGGCGATGAAGACGTGACGGCACTGATCGCGCGTGCCCGCGAGGTCACCGGCGACGCCCTGTCGGCAGTGGTGCTTCACGGGTCCTGGGTGCGTGGCGACGCGACACCTGCTTCGGATGTGGACGCCCTCATCGTCGTCGACCCGCGCCTCGGACTGACTCGCGCCTTGTACCGGGAATGGGACGCGCAACCGATCACCTGGCGGGGGCGGCGTGTGGATCCACACTTCGTGCACCCTGCCGCCGAGGGGCAATTCAGTAGCCTGTGGGCCGAGATGGCGCTGGACGGGATCGTGCTGTTCGAACGCGACTGGGAACTCTCGGTGCACTTGGCGCGGGTCCGCCGCGCGATGGCCACCCGGCGGCTGACCCGACGCGTCGTGCACGGGCAGCCCTACTGGACGGAGACTGCCTGATGCGCAATCGTTCTCTTGCCGGGGATTACGTCCGCCGGGCCGCCACTCGTCTGCGCGCGATAGACGTCCTGTACGAAGCGGAGAGTTGGGCCGACGTGGTTCGCGAGTCGCAGGAGGCGGTCGAGCTCGCCCTCAAAGGCCTTCTGCGCAACGCCGGCATAGAGCCGCCACGCGTGCACGATGTCGCGGAAGTGCTGGAAGCCGAGCGGAGTCGGTTGCCGGCGGATCTGGCCAACGACGTGGACCGGCTGGCCGCGGCCTCTCGGCTTCTGCGGCGCGACCGCGAGCTCGCCTTCTATGGCGCCGAGGATCTGACGCCTTCCGACTTCTACCGGGAACGGGATGCCGACGAGGCGCGCGCCGTTGCCCGTCTCGTGATCGAGCTGGTGCGCCCGCAGGTTTCAGGACGAGAACACGACTGAGCAAGCCGGCGTTGATCGACGACTTAGGCGGACGGATTCGATTGCGCCCGCATCATCGCCGCGATCTGACTGAGCATGCCCGACCAGCCCTGCTCGGCCTGCGAGAGGTACTCCGCCCACCTGGCATCCATCCGATGAACGATAGTGGCCACGCAGCCGTCACCGTCCGGCTCGATGGTCAGGGTGACCACCGAGTTGTTCTCCTGCTCGTCCTCTGTCGAAGTGAACCAGGTAAACACCAGCCGCCGGGGCCGATCGATCTCGAGATAGGTGCCCCAATGCGCCGCCTCACCGGCCTCGCGCATGTCTGAGAACGTGAAGCGGCCGCCAACCCGTGCATCGATTTCGACCCTCCGGACGTCCACGGGGCGTCCGCCGAGCGCGGAGAACGGCAGGGCCATCCATTCGCGCACACGGTTCGCGTCCAGCCAGGCGTCAAACACGCGTTCGGGCGATGCGCTGAACCGGTGGCTCACTCTCGCTTCGATCGTCTTCGCCACGTCCCCACCTCCCCGGTTGTCTTCAGGTCTCCCTTGCGGCCGGCGGCGGAGGCCGGCCCTCATCCTGCGCGGTCAACACGCGATCCAGATTGTCGAGACGCTCGCTCCAGAAGGCCCGCTTGCTTGCAATCCAGTCCTGCACGGCACTGAGCTGCTCAAGCCGAAGTCGCAAGCGGTGCTCTCGGCCGACAATCCGGCGCTCCACAAGGTCGGCGCGTTCAAGCTGGCGGATGTGCTTGCTGACCGAATTGAGGGAGATGGGAAAGTCGGCGGCGACATCAGTAACCCGCGCCTCGCCAGCGGTGAGACGCTCGAGAATAGTCCGACGAATTGGGTCGGCGAGGGCGAGGAACGTGTAGTCGAGCGCCGTCGATACGTTCCGATGCCTCATTATTCACCCTTTCGGATGAATATAGACGGAACCGATGCTCCGGTCAAGGAGGAGGCACAAGCCTCACGAGGCGATACTCGTGAGCGCGGACAGGCAGGCTATCCGGAGCGTAGCTTTCCGGCTACCCGCTGATCCGGCGCCAAACGATAGTGCGCTGAATCTCCCGGCCCTGTTCGTCGGTGCCCGGCGGTGGCCGGAGCAGCAGATGCGTGTCCGTCAGTTCGAAGAAGCGCTGGGCGTCCGTGCCGTTGGAGTTGGGGTCCTCGCTGCCGATCCGGTGGTGGACGAGGTATCCCTCTTCCTCGTGGACCGAGAAGGGTCCGAAGTAGCTCCCGTAGGTGTCGGTCGCCATCAACGCCTCCTCGGCGGTCGGCTGATCGCCCGCGTAGGGGATGCGCCCGGGACGCATCAGGTGCACCGACATGTGACCGGACGGCGCGTACAGGATGTACGCGATCTCGTACTGATCGGCCGGTACTTCCTCGCCGTCACGGGTGCGAGCCTCGACCGCCTCGACGCTGTAGATTCCGAACAGCCGCCGGTGCGTGTCGGTCAATTCCGACTCCGGCAGGTCGGGCAGCCGCGTCCAGGTAAGGAACGACCGCTCGCCACGGTCGTTCGCGGGCGGCTGCAGCGTCAGCGTGTTGTCGCCGAACGTGTAGAACCGCTGGTAGTCGGACCCCGCGGCGCCCGGGTTGACGCTTCCCGCGAGGTGATGCGTGACGTACCCCTCGGCCTCGTTAACCGTGAACCTCCCGAAGTAGGACGTGTAGGTGCCGAGTCGATCGAGCGCCTCTTCCGCGGTCGGGGTGTCGCCCGCGTAGGGCTGCCGGTCAGGCCGCATCAGTGTGACGCCCATATGCCCGGAGACGTCGTACATGAGGTATCCGAGCCGGGTCACCTCGGGCTCGCCGAGCAACTCCCCGTTTGCGTCGCGCCGCTCGATCCGTGTCAATTCCCAGGCGCCCGCAAAATGTTCGTTCGGATTCCCGGCCGCGGCGTCAGCGGACACCGGCGCGGCCTCGGCCGCGGGTTCCGCCGGCGGCGACCCGCCCCCGCATCCGACGGACAACACTACCGCGCCCGACGCGAACAGGACGATCAGCGAGGTCAGCATCTTCCGCATCATCCCCTCCCGGTCTTCGACTACCGCTCGTCCCGTTCACTCTAACCGATACGACGGCCCGTGGCGCGTCCCGTGGCCCGCGCCGATTGCCGGAGCACGCCGGCCGATCCGGGAGCGGCCACTCTCGATGTGCGCCGCGCGGCACTGACCGTGCGATAGGCATCGTAGAGCGGGGCGAGGGCCTGATCCCAGCGCCGGCCGAGTGCGTAGCGGCGCGCCGCTGCCGCCATCGTCTCGCGACGGCCACGATGGGATGCAAGACGGATGATGGCGTCGGCCAGATCGTCCGCGCGGCCACCACGACAGACCAGTCCGGTGACCTCCGGCCGCATGTTCTCCCGAGGTCCGCCCTGATCCGACACGATCACCGGCAGACCGCACGCCTGTGCCTCGAGCACGACGTTCCCGGCAGTGTCGGTGCAGCTTGGGAAAACAAAGAGGTCCGCCGACGCCATTGGCCGAGCCACCTCAGCATGCCCGAGCGTTCCCACGAAGACGGCGTCGTTCAGGCACCGTTGCAGTTCGACGCGATACGGTCCGTCCCCGACGATGATCCAGCGATGCCTGACGCCCGCCGCGCGCAGTCGCGACGCGATTCCCGGCAGCAGGGTGAGCTCCTTCTCCTTCGACACCCGGCCCGCATACAACAACGCCAGCGGCGAAAGGCCAGCCGATGCGCGTTCGAGCCCCCACGACGCACGCAGGGCTTCCGACCGGCAAGCCGGCGAGAACGTCTCGGCGTCGACACCACGTGTCCAGACCGCGATTCGCGCCGGGTCGATCCCGTCATCCGCGAGCATCGCACCGGTCGCCGCGGACGGCACAAGAATCCGCTCGCACCTGCCATACATCCAGCGCAAGTACCGGCGGACCCAGCGCTCGAACCGCGCCGAACCGCTCAGCATCCGGATGTAGCCGCCCAGGTCGGTGTGGAAGCTCCCGACTAGCGGGACGCGCAACCGAGACGCGACATGCAGCGCCGCCAGACCCACGGGACCTGGGGTCGTGAGGTGAACCAGATCGATGCCGTCCGCCCGCGCATGCGCTTCGAGTGCGCGGACGCGCGGCGCGTAGATCTTCATCTCGCGGTAGAACGGAATCCCCATGCCGGGCGCGCGCAGCGCCAGGTAGTTCGGACGGATTACTTCATCGCCGGCCACCGTATAGATGCGCGGCGCGACCGTCGCCGGCGCGTGGCGCAACAGAGCGGAGAGAACGGTCGTGACACCGTTGACCTTCGCGAAGTCATTGTCGGTGAAGACCGCCGCGCGCGTCACGCCGATCACACCCGCGAGTGTGGACGCACGGCATGACGGGGTAGTAACCGGAACGTAACCGGGCAGTTAATGGCGCGACTGTTAACGCCGAATTGAAACCGCCGTCACCCTGGCGATACAGATGCGGCGGCAACACGCCATGCCGGGAGGTCGACATGGGTCCGGAACCGTGAAAGCGCGTACAAAGAAAAAGCCGGCGCACCCACCCCGACGGGAGGCGGATGCGCCGGAAAACGACGACCGTCAGGCGGGTAGACCCGCGTGGCGGCTAGACGCCCGACAGCGGCTCCGGCCGGTCCAGCTTCAGGGTGCCGGTGGCGTCGCCGAACCTGTCCGTGTTCACCCCGACCCGCTCCAGCATCGCCATCAGCAGGTTGTTCATCGGCGTGTCGAACGAATGGCGAAGGATCTTGCCTCCCTTGACGCCGCCCGCGCCTCCGACCATGACCAGCGGCAGGTCGATGTGCGAGTGCTCGTTCGCGTCGCTGATACCGCCACCGTGGAGCACGAGCGAGTGGTCGAGCAGATTGCCATCACCGTCCGGCGTCGACTTCAGCGCATTGAGGAAGTGGGCGGTCAGACTGATGTGGTACTGGTTGACCTTGTGCCCCTGCTCGAACTTCAGCGCGTCGTGCTGGTGGTGCGACACCGCGTGGTGGGCGGCGTTGACGCCCAACTCGGGATAGGCCCGGTTCGTCTGCTCCTTGCCGAGCGTGAAGACAAACACGCGGGTGATGTCAGCCTGGAACGCCAGCGCGACCAGATCGAACATCAGCTTGGCGTGCTCGTCGTACGACTCGGGCGCGCCGACCGGGCGCTCCGGCAGTTCGAGCACGGTCTCCCCATGCTGCTGCTCCGCCACCTGCAGCCGCCGCTCCACTTCGCGGACGGACTCCAGGTACTCGTTCACGCTGTTGCGGTCAGCGGGGCCGAGCTTGCTCCGCAGGCTGGCCACGTCTCCCTGCACCCAGTCGAGAATGCTCCGATCCTCCTGCAACTGCGCCAGTCGCTCCTCGGGCGTGGCGCCGTCCCCGAACATCCGCTGGAATACGATGCGCGGGTTGGTCTCGTGCGGGTTCGGCGTGGTGGGCGTCCGCCACGAGATGCTGTTCGTGTAGACGCAACTGTAGCCGTTGTCGCAGTTTCCGATCAGGTAGGTCTGCTCCATCGCCAACTCGAGCGAGGTAAGCGGAGTCTCCCTGCCGATGTGCTGCGCGGCGATCTGATCCGCGGTCGTGCCATTGCGGACATCGGCCCCTTCGGTCTCCTTCGGGTGGACACCGCTGAGGAAGACGGTCCCGGCGCGCGAGTGCTCGCCGTTGCCGTCACCCAGGGCCTCCGCCTGCTTCTGGCTCAGGCCGATCGGCACAATCGTCTGATCCTTGAACGGCTCCAGCGGCCTCAGGGTGGGGGAGAGCTGCGTCAACTTGCCCTCGCCCTCCGGCTGCCAACTCTTCATCACGGCCCCGTTCGGGATGTAGACGAAGCCGAGCCGGCGAACCGGCTTCGCGGCCGTCTTCGCCAGGGCGGACGACGCGGGCACCATTGCATCGAGCAACGGCAGCGCGAGCGTGACACCCATGCCACGAAGGAAGGTGCGGCGCGGTAGCGCCATCTTGGAAATGAACATCAGGCTTCTCCTTTACTCCGCGACGGCCGTTTCACGGGCCAGCCGCATCTGGAACGGCATGCTGTTGACAACTCCCACAACGAGCGACGCCAGACCGTAGTCATCGGCGGCGGCGCGACGGATGATCTCCCGTACCGCAGGTCCGTCGTAGTGCTCGACGCCACGACCGAGGGCGTAGATGAGCAGCTTCTCGGTGACGACGGTGGCGAACTGTTCCGGATTCGACACCAGCAAGTCCCGCAGCTCCCCGGGCCCGTCGAACGGCGTGCCGTCCGGCATGGATCCGGAAGCGTCTATTACCGCGCCACCCGGCATCCGCGACCGCCAGCGGCCGACCGCATCGAAGTTCTCGAGGGCCAGGCCCAGCGGATCCATCATCCGGTGGCAGCTTGCACACACGGGGTTCTCACGGTGCTGTTCCATCAATTCGCGCATGGAAAGCACGACGTTCGAGTCCTCCGGCGGCTCCAGCTCGGGAACATTGGGCGGGGGCGGCGGGGGCGGCGTCCCGAGGACATTCTCGAGCACCCACTTGCCACGGCCCACCGGCGACGTCCGGTCGGGATAGGAGGTGACGGTGAGGATACTGCCCTGGCCGAGCAACCCCCGGCGCGCGTCGCCCGGCACGGTAACGCGGCGGAAGTCGCTGCCGTAGACTCCGGGGATACCGTAGAGCTTCGCGAGCCGCTCGTTCAGGAACGTGTAATCCGCGGTCAGCAGCTCGGTGACGGGGCGGTCCTCACGAATGATGCTGTCGAAGAACAACTCCGTCTCGCGCGCGAAGTCAAGACGCAGGCTCTCCCCGAAGTTCGGGTAGATGCGGTCCGAGGGAAGCGCCCCCGCGAGGTTGCGCAACCGGAGCCACTGCCCGGCGAAGTTCTCCGCCAGCGCCACTGCTCTCGGATCGGCCAGCATCCGGCGCACCTGCTGCTCGACGCCTTCCGGTGTGCTCAAGCCCCCGCTGGTAGCCGCCTCCAGCAACTCGTCATCCGGCAGGCTGCTCCAGAGAAAGAACGCGATACGGGTGGCGAGCTGCAGGTCAGTCAGCCGGTAGGGTTCGCCCGGCGCGATTGCCTCGGGATCCGAGACCACCCGGAAGAGGAAGTCCGGGCTGACGAGCAGCGCGCGCACCGCCCGCTCGATACCCATCTCGAATCCGCCGTTCTCGGCGCCCTCCTGGTAGAACGTGAGGAGGTCGGCAATGTCATCGTCATTCACGGGTCGCCGATAGGCGCGCCGCGCCAGCGTCGTAAGGATCTCCTGCGCGCAGGGCGCCTCGTCCGCCGCCGTTGCCGGCCGGCAAACGAAAATGCGCTGGCGCGACGGTGTGTCGCTGACACCCGTCACATTGAACGGACCGGAAATCGTCACCGTCCCGAGGTGCGGCATGTACATCAGGTAGTCGCCCTCGCCGTGCGGCCGGGCGAAGGGATCGCGCAGACTCTCCGCCAGCGCGCTGGTCTTCCTGACGAACGCTGCCGCCACCGTGCGCGGTCCCGCTTCCACCGTCACCCGCGCTTCAAGCTCTTCCGGGCCGACGTTGTAGGCGGCGCCCTGATCGCGTTCGGCATCGGGCGGACGAAGGTCGAATACGGCGACGCGCTCCCCGTCGATGCTCAGCTCGAGCTGGTGGTGCTCGCGGATGGGTGCGCCGGCAAACAGATCAAGCAGCGCAAGATCGATCTCGTACTCGCCGTCACGCGGGAAGTTGTAGTCGACCGACATGCCGCCCCGCGTGCCGAACGGCAGGCCGTCGACGTGCTGGTACTGGGAGGTGTCGGAGATCATGCGGAACGTCTCGCCCGCCGGCGCCATCGGCGATGCACCCACCGCCAGACGGCTCACCACGCGCGCCGCGCTCATGTAGCGCTCCAGCAGGGTCGGCGATACCTTGAGAACCCCGGCGATGTTGTCAAAGCCGTAACTCTGGTCGTCGGCGGGCACCAGCGCGCTGGCGTCGATGTCGAGGGCCAGCAAATCGCGGACCGCGTTCTGGTACTCGGTCCGGTTCAGCCGGTGCAGCGGTTCGGTCCGTCCCGGGTTCGGATTCGTCGTGGCGAAGCGATCGAGCGAGGTCTCAAGATACGTCGCGAGGCCGTCGAGCGCAGCTTCGTCCGGGCGCGGCCGGCCGGCCGGCGGCATCGATCCCGTCCGGAGTTTCCGGATGACCTTCTCCCATACGTCGGCGCGCGCCGGGACGTTGCCGAGATCGACTGACTCCAGCTCCACTGGCACCGTCCCACGGTGCGCCATGCGCTCGTTGTGGCAGGTGATGCAGTAGCGCTGCATCAGCTCGGCGTGGGCGTCCAGACTGGCCGGGGCGGTCACGGCGGCAGGCGTGGCGTCCTGTTGGCCGGCTGCAGTCGCGGGTGCGACAGTGGCGGCCAATGCAGCTATCGCCGCCGCGACAACCGTGCCGTAGACAAACAAAACAGGTCGGCGCTGTCTCATCATCACCCCCGAACCATGCCCCCGTTCGGCCTGCAGAAACACTCCCGCACGCACAAGTACACCGCGACTCGTCCAGATCATATGAGGTTTCGAGCGGTTGTCAAGCCCTCCCGCCGGAAACCTGCGCCGGCTTCGGCATCTCGCCGGCAACCACTCCGAAAGACGGGCGGCCGCGAAAATAACTGCTGCACTCGCGACCGGAATTGCGGTAGCATACACGGCTGCAGGAGGTTTTCATGTACACGACGAAAAACATGCGGCGCCGCGCGGGGCTGCTCGTGGGAATTCTCGGGATTTCGGCTGGTCTGAGCCTGGGGTCTGCGGAAGCGGCCGTCGACACGCCCCTGATTGAGGCGGCGAAGGCCGCGGACAGCGAGGCCGTTCGCGCGCTCGTGTCGCAGCAGGCGGACATCAACGCGACCGCGGGGGACGGGACCACCGCGCTGCACTGGGCCGCCTACAAGGGCGACCTTGACAGCGCGCGGCTTCTGATTGACGCGGGCGCCGACATCGCGGCACAGAACCGCTACTCCGTCACGCCGCTCGTGCTGGCGTGCGAGCGGGGACACGCCTCCCTTGTCGAGGCGTTGCTGGATGCGGGTGCCGATCCGAACACCGTCTTGCCGGAAGGCGAGACCGTCCTGATGACGGCCGCGCGCACCGGCAACGTCGACATCCTGCGGCTGCTCGTCGCCGCCGGCGCCGACATTGACGCGCGCGAGAGCTGGCGCGGCCAGACGGCGCTGCACTGGGCGGCGGGAGACAACCACCCAGAGGCGCTCCACACCCTTATCGAGATGGGCGCCAATGTGAGTGAACGGTCGGATCGCGGCTGGTCGCCGTTCCTGTTCGCCGCCCGGGCCGGCAACACGGAGGCCGTGCGTGCACTGCTCGAGGCGGGGGCGGACGTCAACGATAGGATTCAGCCGGCCGAGGGTATCGAGGAATCGCCACGCGCAAGGACCGCTGGCACCAGCGCGCTGGTGCTCGCGATCATGAACGGCCACTTCTCGCTCGCACGCGAGCTGGTCGAACGCGGGGCCGATCCGAACGCGGCCGCGCAGGGCTGGACGGCACTGCACCAGTTGGCCTATACGCGGCGGCCGAACTCCGGCAAGGGAATGCCACCGGTAGAGCGGGTCGACGGTCTCGACACGCTGGAACTTGGCCGGTTCCTTCTGGAGAACGGCGCCGACCCGAATCAGCGGCAGACCCAGCGCTTCAATAACCGCGAGCGCAACAACCTGAACCGGGTTGGCGCGACGCCATACCTGCTCGCGGCCAAGCACGCCGACCCGCCCTTCATGCGGCTGTTGGCCGAGTACGGCGCGGATAGCCAGATGCCCACGGAAAGCAACGCTTCGCCGCTGATGGTGGCGGCCGGCGTTGGTATCTTCAACATCGGGGAGAGCGCTGGTACGAATGAAGAGGCCTTCGAGGCTGTAAAGCTCGCCTGGGAGCTGGGCGACCACAACGTGAACGGCGCCGACAACAACGGGTATACCGCGCTGCACGGCGCGGCGCTGCGCGGTGCGGACGCCATCGTCGACTTTCTGGTCGAGCATGGAGCGGACCTCCTGCCGGAGACCAAGGAAGGCTGGACGCCGCTTCGGGTTGCCGACGGCGTGATGTACACGGGCACGGTCAAGCGCGCCGACCACACGGCGGAGCTGCTGCGCGAGCACATGCGCGCGCAGGGCGTCTACGATCCGGTTCTGCACCAAAAGGACGTGAACAGCGTCGCCGTCGCAATTCCGGAGGACGCGCAGCAGTAGCCGGACAGCGGGCCACGGCCGGTTGGCGGAACTCCCGACCGTCCCACGCTACTGGATCTCGAACACCTCGTCGTAGAAGAGTTGTAGCGCCAGGTCGCTCAGCGGCCACTCAAGGTCGTCCGTCTGGATGCGGCCCGGCACATTGTCGCGGCCGACACCCGCCTCGATCGCCTCGCGCATCCGATCCTGCAAGGTCTGCATCCGGTCACGGAAGATGCGCACCTCTTCCTTGCTCAGGATCAGTCCGTGGCCCGGAATGACCGTATCGAAGTCGAGTTCCAGCACGCCGTCGAGGGTGCCCGTCCAGGCGAGCCTCGCAACCGCTCGAAGCGAGTCCGCGTTAACGCGCCGACGGAGGCCAGGCTAGTTGCCGGCCGCCCGGAGCTCCGCGCCGGAGGCAACGAAGCTGACCTCGGTCGCCGTGCCGTCCGCGTTCCGTGTGAGTTGGACTCCCTCTTCGATCAGGTGATCCGCCTCCCGCTGCGAGAAGACGTTCGTCTCGAACACGCCCTCGAGGCGGGCTGCGTAGCCGTCCGAGTCCGTAGGTACGAAGAAGCCGTAGTCCTTGAAGGTGACGCGGAGGCCGCGGGGGGCGCCCTGCTGCACCAACTCCAGCCAGCACCCCTTGACCTGGCACACCTTCCGGACCTCGCCCTCGAGGATCACGCTGGTGTCGATGTAGGCGTGGATCGTGCTGAGCGCGTCCGCGAGGTCGACCACCGGCGAGTTGCCGATGGCGTCGCCGCGCGTGATCACGTGCTCCTGTGCGGCTGCCGTGCCGCTGAAAGCGAAGGTAACCAGCGCGAACGCAACAAGCCCTGTGCGGCTGAACTGGCGCATCCTGAACCTCCTGTCGATCACAGCGTCCCGCATGATATCACCTACCGGTCGTCGTCCAGGACGAACGGCACCGCCGGCTCGCGTACGCCAGGGTGTCCACCGTCAATGCGCTGCTGCGAGACGAGCGCGGCGGCTCTCAGTGCGAGCGCCTCGTTGGCGCGCGCGCCGCTGAGCAGGTTCACCATCCCGTAGTTCCCCTCGTGACAGGCGTACTCGTAGATGGGCTCCTGGTTTTCCCGCCACCGGAAGGGAATCGCCACGGTATGGGAGCGCGTGTAGGTAACCGGGTCGTCGACCGTGAACTGGTAGTCGATCGTCTGCTCGTCGATGCGGGTGAAGCGCTCCACGATGCGCAGCGTGTCGCCGGGTCCACGGTGCCCAGTCTGCAGGATGTGTGACGGCTGATAGTCGCCGCCGTCCATTCGATCATGGAAGTGCAGCGTCTCGACGACCAGCGTGTCACCCTCCCAGCGGCCGCGCGAATCGCCCAGCCACTGCCGGATCCTGTCCGATGCGTGCGGACGGCCGTCGATGGGGATGATCCGGGTTTCGTGGATCATCTCGATCTGGATCGCGACGTGGGTCGGCGTCTGGAGGATCTGGTAATTGTTGTTGTAGAGGTTGGGAATCATCTGGACCGGCATCGTCCGGGAAATGCAGCGTTCCCAACTGTTCCGGTCGAGCCAGGAATCACCTTCGCCCCGACCTTCGCGGGCCTTCTCGCGCGCCACCAGCCGTGCGACGGCCTCGGGCGTCATCGAGATGCGCCCGTTCGGTGGATCGATGATCAGGGAGGGCTGCTCCAGGTTTCCGCCGGTCTCCGGCCACGCGGCCCCGGTTCCCCGGGTCGCCTCGATGACCGGCGCCCGCGCGTCGCGGTCGCGCTGCAGCTCGGCCTCGGTCATCTGCTCGAGCGGCGTGGTGGTCGAGTTGTTCCATATGCCCTGCAAGTCCGGATCGCCCCACGGGGTGCGTGGAAGCGCCCCGTCGCCGCCTTGCGCGGCCATCGGCCCGGCGCCCAGCAGCACGACGGCGCACACGCCTCCCATCCTGCCCATCGCTCGAAGTACTCGCCTGTGCATCTGACCTCCTGAGAGCCGCCCCGCAAACGGGTTCGACCGTTCGTCCTCCCGGGGCGGCCGTGCTACTCCTGCTGCGCCGCCTCCAACTCCTCGGCCCGCGCCCCACGCAGGAGATTCTCCATCCCGTAGTTGCCTTCGTGGCAAGCGTACTCGTAGAGCGGCAGATCGCTGTGGTTCATCGGCATCCTTCCGCTGAACGAGCGCGTGAAGCTGGCCGGGTCGTTCACGGTGAACTCGTAGAGCAGCGTGTCGGCGTCCACCCGCGTGAACCGCTCTTCGAGGTGCAACTCCCCGGCCGAACCCCACGCGCTGCCGGTCAGCGCGAAGCTGGCCGTCCGGTCGGTGAAGTTGCGAGTGTCGATCACCAGCGTGTCGCCCTCCCAGCGACCGCGGGAACTCCCCATCCACTGGCGGATCCCGTCGGTCAGTTCGGGGCGGCCGTCGAGCGGCACAAAGCGCACGTCGTGATTCATCTCGATCAGCAACGCCACGGCGTCGGGGGTCTGGAAGATCTGGACGTTGTTGTTGTAGCCGCCCGGCAGCATCGGCGGGCCGGTGCTGAATCCGAGCAGGCAGCGCTCCGCCAGCCCCCGCTCCTCGGGGCCCGCCGTCCCGTGACCGCCGACGCGAATCCGGACCGGCTGTCCGTCGCCGGCCAGCCTTGCCGCCTCGCGGGCCTCGGCGTCGGCCGTCAGCGGCGGGACCCGGCCGTCCGGTGGATCGACAATCAGCGACGCCTGGGTCAGTGCCGTGGCCCGCACCCGATCGGTCCAGACCTCCTGGCTGTATCCGCCGGGATCCCCCGGTGGCGCGGCCAGGTCCCGCGCCAGCGCCGCCTCGTTCGACTCGCGGGCAATAGCCGCTGCCTCTTCTTCCGTCAGCGTCGCTCGATCCGCGAGCTCCTCCGGCCGCTCGAGGGGCGTGAAGGTCCAGTAGTCCCATACGCCGCCGAGGTCGGGATCGCCCCACGGCGTGCGCGGCGCCTCGGAGGACTGCGCTACCGCAGCGGCGGGGAACACCAGCGCCAGCGCTGCAATCAACGCTGGCCAGCTCAGCGATGGCGTCCTGCGTCCGCCCATCGAACACCTCCTGTCAATCGCCGATGATAGCAACGCCCCACGGTCTCTCCCCGGCGGGGATGGTGGCGACAACCTGGTTCGACTCCGTGTCGACGACGCCGACGTCGTTGGACGGACCGTTGGCAGTGTACAGATAGCGCCCGTCCGGCGTGATGCCGATACCCCACGGACGCTCTCCGACTTCGACCGTCGTCATCGGCCGCCAGGTGGCGGCGTCGATGGTGACGACGGTACGGCCGCGGCCGGTGGTGACGTAGACGCGCGTGCCGTCGGGAGAGACGACCACGCCCATCGGACGGACCAGGTCGCCGAGGTCGCCAAGTTCGATGGTATGGAGGACCTCGTGCGTTTGCGTGTTCACGACATGTACGGTGCCGCTGTTCTCAGCGGTGACATAGGCCCGGTTGCCGTCCGGCGAAAACGCGCTGGCGCGGGGGCGGGCGCCCACTTCGAACTGCGCGGCCACCTCGTTCGTGGCGGTGTCGATGGCGGTCACCTGATTGTCCTCTTCCGAGGTGACATAGACGACGCTTCCATCCGGGCTTCTGCGGACACCCTCCGGCTCGCCGCCGACCGGAAGCTCGGCGAGGATCTCACCGGTCGCGATGTCGACTACGCTCGCCACTCCGGCGTCCTCGTTGGCAACGTAGAGGCGCGCGCCGTCGATGCTGACGGCCATCTGCTCCGGATCGGTTCCGGCCCGGACCATCGTTACCATTTCGCCGGCCGCCAGATCGACGACGCCAATGCCGTCAGCGGAGCGATCCGGCGGCGGCAGCGTGCTCTCGTCCGTGCCGGGCGGTGAAGGCGGCGACCCGCTCAGTGCGACAAACAGTTGCGTGCCATCCGGTGACACCTTGATGCCGCGAGGGCGCTTGCCCAGCGGGATCGTGTCCACGACCTGATTCGTGGCGCCGTCGATCACCGTCAGGTCGCCGGAGTACTCGTTGGTGACATACACCGTGTACGACGGCGCGGGCGGCGTGTCGTCGGACGGCGCATCCGGCGGCGGCGCCTCACCTCCACCGCACCCGATCGCGAGCGCCGCCGCGCTCAGCATCGCGGTGGCCAGCAGTGCCGCGCCCACGCGGGGACCACGCCAACGAGGACGGCCAGCGGTCATGATGTCTCTTCTCCTCTCCTGCCCAAGGCGCAAGCATCGCCCGAGCACCGCCGGAAACACGAAGGGGACAGACGCCACGGCGCGGCGCCCGTCCCCCTCGAACGGTCACGAACGAAACCGACGCGCTCTACCGTGCGAGCGGATCGGGCCGAAGCTGGAAGTGCACCATCTTGCTCTTGGTGCCCAGGCCACCCTCGGTATGCCAGACATAGTTGGAGCCGTAGTTGGCCCAGAGGCCGCGGCCCTTCCACCCGGCGTTCGGGTCGTCGATCCGGCCGTCGAGGCCGCGCTGGTAGAACGCCATCGGGTACGGCACGCGCAGCGTCGTCCACTCACCGGTCTCCGGATCGAGGGCGAGCAGCGAGTCCGACCCCGACCCGTTCGCGATCGGAATGTTCTCACCCAGGCCCAGCGTGTTGTACTGGTCGACCCAACTGTAGTAGTGGAAGTCGGCGCTCCCCGGCGTCTCGACGTTCTTCATCTGCGGGCCGGGCACGTCGTAGAGGGTCCACCCCTCGACACAGTGCTGGCCGGTCGCCTCGGGACCATTCAGCGTCGTGCACTTCGAACGATCGAAGCTTGCCATCTGGGCGCTGCCCGAGAGCGCTGTCCAGATGATGCCGTTCCGGTCGACATCGATGCCGCGCGGCGCGAAACCGGTGTTCATCGGGTCGACGTTCGGGTTCTCGATGGACGGCGGCTCGTACACCTCGGCAATGCAGGTTTCGGGGGGGTTGTCGCCCCGGTCGAGGCGAACCAGCCGTCCCGGGAACGGTCCGGTGCGGGTGATCCAGACCGAATCGTCCGTCGGATGCGCGATGATCCCGTAACCGAAGCCGACGATCCGAGTGTCGAGGCTCGGGTCAATCTCTACTTCGCCCCGGCGGCTCGGCTCGTTCCATGGCTTCGTAATCTTGCCGTCGCCATTCGTGTCGAGGACAGTCGGGCACCAGCCCTGCGAGAACTGCTCGTCACTCGTCTCGTCGTACACCTTCGTGTCGATCCAGCCGACCGTGTTGCTGTCGCCGCTGAACCAGAGGGTGTCGTTCTCGTCCTCGCCGAACTGCAGGTGGTGCGTCCCGAAGCAGGTGTCAATCAGAACGAACCTCTCCGTCGCCGGGTCGTAGTACGACGCCTGCCGGCCGCTCTGGCTCAGGGGGAAGTACTTGGCGTACGGGTTGTCCGACCCCTCCTGGCACCAGTCGGGATTCGGCCGCGCGCGGACCGTGGAGGTCATCCAGAGACGGCCCTCGTGATCCATCATCGGGTTGTGCGGATCGGACGAGTTCTCGTTGCCGTCCGGGCCGCCGCGACCCCAGAGGAGCTGATCGCCCCAGTAATACGACGGCTGAGCCTGCTCCTGCGGGAAGCGTGACGGGACCGAATTCGGGTCCGCGGGCCGCACCGGGATGGTCAACTCGACCGCGGAATTGTTGTTCGGATCGACCACCGTGATGGTGCCGTGACCTGCGGAGACGCCATAGACCGGGCCGTGGCCGTTGACGGTCGGGTTCCGCTTGTCGGTCGTGATCTCGTCATGAATGAACGAGGAATCCTGCCCCCAGTCCCAAAGCGTCACGACGAGGTTCTGCTCGGCGCCATCCGGACGCGGCGGCCGCGGGGGCGTCTCGCCGGCGGCAATGCGGTCGCTCCAGTCGGCGAACATTTCGAGGGCGGCCTCGCGGCCCATCCGGCTCATCATCGCGCTCATCGCCGTCCCGCGCTGACCCGTCTGGACCCGGTGATCCCAGGCGGCGACGGTGGAGTCGAAGTCGTCGAGGTGCTGGACGACACGGGTCGCCGTGTTGCCGATCTGGTGGCAGAGCTGGCAGCCCTGCTTCATGATGTCGACAAAGTGCTGCTGCGTCCGCATGGTCTCGGCGATACCGTTCCCGTCCGGGCCGGTACCGGGGAACTCGCTCGCCGGCGGCACCTCGATCAGGGAGTACCAGTAGTTGCCCGGGTAGTACTCGGCCGCCGCCCGCTCGTCCGGTGCAATGACCGCCTCGAGCTGGACGTCCTCCGTGGTCGGCGATAGCTGCACCTTCTCGGAGTCAACGAGTCCGTAACCGCGGACCCAGACGTCGTAGCTGGCGTCCGGCAACTGCGGCAGCACGAAGCGGCCGTCGTCGGCGGTGACGACGATCTTGGCGAACTTCGTCTCCAGATCCTCCGTCTCGGCAATGACCCAGACGCCTCCCTCCGGGCCGTTGCTGCTCTCGACGACACCGCTGATGTAGCCCTCGGCCCGCTGGGCGGTTTCCTCAGCGCTCGGCATCGCCGCAAAGAGGGCGATGGCGCCGGCGAATGCCGCAACGATGGTCCCGAGCCCCAGCGTGCGCCGCGATCGGTGTGTGCGCGCGTTCATGTGCGTGTCCTCCTGAGTCCGTGTCCTCTGTCCATGTCCTAGTGCTGCTCCGTATATCCGGCCAATCCACGAAGGCACAGCCGGACGACGGAATTGCCCGTCTCGAACGTCGTCGATCGGGTTTACTGTTGCTCCTGTTGCTCGGCCAGCGCCAGGCGCTCGGCAGGGGAAAGATCCACGGGCCGCCGCGTTCCGACCGTCGGATCCGCACCCAACTCCAGGAGCCGGTCCACCAGTTCCGGGTGGCGGTTGAACGTGTTGGGGTAGAAAACGCCCTGGGCGACCGAGAGCGCGGACCAGCCGTTCCCGTTGACCGCGTCGATGTTGGCGCCCTTTTCGACGAGGAACCGGACGATGTTGTCCGCTCCCCGGTGGATAGCGCCATGCAACGCGGTGTCGCCGTTCGCGTCGACTGCGTTCACATCGTTGCCCAGCTCCCACGCCAACTCGACGGCCGCGAGCGCTTCCTCGTTGGTTCCGGGATTCTCACCGATCTTCCAGATGCCGACTCCGGCCGCCGCCATCAGCGCGGTCGCCCCCTCGTCGGTAGTGAGGGACGGATCCGCGCCGAGGTCGACCAGCAACTGCATCATCTCGACATCGGCGACCTTCGCCGCCTGCAGGAACGGCGTCGAGCCAAGCCGGTTCAGGATGTTCCGGTTGCCGTCGCGGGGCTCCTGCGTCTGGCGCGCGTCCAGATCCGCTCCGGCGGCGGCCAGCGCGCGCACCATGTCGTACGCATCCAGTTCGCCCGTTGGCACCGGGAAGGGCGGGTTGCGGCCCAGGTTCGGCCGGTGGGTCCAGACCACCTGGTGAAGCGCGGTCCAGCCGTTCGCCGCGAGGTTCGGGTCGGCTCCCTCGTCGAGCAGCGCCTTCGCGAAGTCGTACTCGGCGTTATAGGTGGCCAGCAGCAGCCCGCTCATGCCCCGCTCCGGCACCACGTCATCGACGTTGGCGCCGGCCCGGACGAGCGGCCCGAGCACATCGACGCTTCCTTCGCGCGCGGCGAACAATATCGGGTTGAAACCTCCCTGGGAGCGCAACTGCGGATCGGCTCCCGCCGCGAGCAGCCTTTCAACCGCTGTCACCTGGTTCTGCGCCGCTGCCCACATGAGCGCCGTCTGGCCGCGCCATCCCTCGACCGCGTCGACCTCGGCGCCATGGGCGATCAACGTATCGATCGCGTCGGCGTTCCCGGTGCGCGCCGCCGTCATCAGCGGCGTCTCGCCCTCCGGATTGGCGAGATTCGGATCCGCTCCGGCATCCAGCAAGCGAGAGATCAGCGGCGTGTTCCCGTTGAGGGAAGCCAGCGCCAGCGGCGTGACGCCATACCGGTTGGTCGCATCGACCGTTGCCCCGGCATCGAGCAGCACTCCGACGATGTCCAGATGATCGTGGTGCGCCGCCCAGTGGAGCGCCGTCGTGCCGTCCACTTCGGCGACGCCGACCGCCACGCCGTCCGCCAGGAGCGACCGCACCGCATCGATGTCGCCCGCCTTCACGGCGTCGATGAGCGGCGTGTCGGCCGCACGCGCAGCCGACACGCCACCGGCGGTGGCCAACACCAGAACAATGGTGCCGACCGCGGTCATGACCGTGCGCGCACGGCTAGACATCCGACAGCGTCTCCATCGGCAGGCGGCCGGTGCTATCGCCCAACTCATCGATCTGCACCCCCGCCTTGTCGAGCACGCTGACCAGCAGGTTGGCCATCGGCGTCTCCTTGGCCGTGAAGTCCAGGTGGCGACCACCCTTCAGCTTGCCTGCGCCGCCACCGGCCAGGATCAGCGGAAGGTCGACGTGCGAGTGCTGATCGCCGTCGCTGATGCCGCCGCCGTAGACGATCATCGCCTGATCGAGCAGCGTGCCATCGCCGTCCGGCGTCGCCGCCAGCTTCTCGAGGAAGCCCGCGAACAGGCCGACCTCGTAGGTGTTGATCTTGGCGTACTTCTCGAGCCGCTCCGTGTCCATCTGATGATGCGACATCGCGTGATGCGGATCGGGAACGCCGATCTCCGGGAAGCTCTGGGCGGTCTGCTCACGGCCGATCAGGAACGTGAACACCCGCGTGATGTCCGCCTGGAAGGCCAGCGCCTGCAGGTCGTACATCAGCTTCGCGTGCTCGTCGAACGACTCGGGAATGCCGACCGGGCGCTCCAGGACTTCCGGCAGCGCGGCATCCGACTGCGCCTCGGCGCGCTCGATGCGGCGCTCGATCTCCCGCACCGCATCAAGGTACTGCGACACGCGCGTGCGGTCGGACGTGCCCAGACTCCGGTCCAGACGCGCCATGTCCTCGCGCACCGCGTCGAGGATGCTCCGGTCGTCGCGCAACCGCGCCGCCCGCTGCTCCTCGGTACCGCCTTCGCCGAACAGCCGCTCGAATACGACGCGCGGGTTGTGCTCCATCGGAAGCGGTGTCGTTGGAGTCCGCCACGAGAAGGTGTTGCTGTAGACGCAGGAGTAGCCGTTGTCGCAGTTGCCCACGACGAAGCTGTTCTCGAGCGCGATCTCGAGCGACGGCAACGGTGTCTCCTGCCCGAGGCTGGCGGCGGCAATCTGATCCGCTGTCGTGCCGGCGCGCACGTCGGCGCCCTCGGTCCGCTTCGGGTGGATCCCGTTCAGGAAGACCGTGCACGCGCGCGAGTGCTCGCCGTTACCGTCGCCCCACGCCTCCGCCTGCCGGTGATCGAGTCCGGTGGGAATGATGATGTGGTCGCGAACGTTGGCGAGGGGCTGCAGGCTGCGCGACAACTCCAGCGCACCGGTCCCGCCCGGCGGTGTCCACGCGGCCATGTTGGCGCCGTTCGGAATGTAGATGAAGCCGAGACGCGGTGTCTGCTTCGCTGCCGTCCGCGCCAGTGCAGTGCCCGCCGGCACCATCGCGTCGAGCAAAGGAAGCGCCAGGGTGGCGCCGACACCCCGCAGGAACGTCCGACGGGGCAAGGCCATCTTGGTGATCATCATGACGGTGTTCTCCTCATCTGAAACGGCGTACTCCGAACGACTCCCTTGATGAGCGTCGACAGCCGGTAGTCGTCAGCCACGGCTTCCCGGACAATCGCGCGTACCGTGGGCGCATCATAGTACTCCACCCCGCGCCCCAGCGCGTAGGTCAGGAGCTTCTCCGTGACAGTGGTGACGAAGCGGTCGGGATTGCGCAGCAGTGCGGCCTTCAGCCCCGCCGGCCCCTCGTATTCCGTGCCGTCGGGCAGTTCGCCCGCGGCGTCGATCGGCAGCCGGGTCTCGCTACGGTCCCGCCAGCGGCCGATGGCATCGAAGTTCTCCAGCGACAACCCGAGCGGATCCATCAACTGATGGCAACTCGCGCACACCGGGTTGGCGCGGTGGGCCTCCATCGCCTCGCGCATCGTGAGCGGTTCACCTCCTTCGCCGGTCTCCAGCTCCGGCACGTTCGGCGGCGGGGGGGGAGGGGGCGTGCCAAGGATATTCTCGAGCACCCACTTGCCCCGGTTCACCGGCGAAGTGCGGTTGCCGTAGGAAGTGACAGTCAGAATGCTGCCGTGGCCCAAGAGGCCGCCGCGCGCCGCTTCGTCCAGTTGGACGCGGCGGAAGTGGCTGCCGCGGATGCCCGGAATGCCGTAGTGGCGGGCGAGGCGCTCGTTGACAAACGTGTAGTCAGCCGCCAGCAAGTCCAGCACGCTCCGGTTCTCGCGCAGCACGCTGTCGAAGAGCAGTTCGGTCTCGCGGCGGAAACCCTGGCGGAGCCCCTCGCCGAAGTCGGGAAAGAGATCCTCGTCCGGCTGCACGGCGGCGGCGTTGCGGAGCATCAGCCACTGCCCGGCGAAACTGGTGGTCAGCGCTTCCGACTTCGGGTCGGCCAGCATCCGTTCCACCTGGGCTTCGAACGTGGCGGAGTCTCTCAGTGCGCCCCGCTCGGCCACGTCGAGCAACTCGTCGTCGGGAATGCTGTTCCAGAGGAAGAACGACAGCCGCGACGCCAGCTCCAGATCGCTGATGCGGTAGTTCTCTCCGGGCCCCAGACTGTCCGGATCGCGCTCGACACGGAAGAGGAACTCCGGGCTGACCAGCAGCCGGCGGAGCGCCATCTCGACGCCGGTATCGAAGCTGCCGCCGTCGCGGCCACGCTCGTAGAAGACGAGCAGGCGGTCGATGTCCTCGTCGCTCACCGGCCGGCGGAACGCGCGGCGGGCGATCGTAGAGAGGATCTCGGTTGCACAGGCCATCTCCTCCGTCGCGGCGCTGTTGCGGTCGGGGTGGCAGGTAAAGATCCGCTCGCGGCTCGGCGTCTCGTCAATCGGGCGAGCCCCGCTCGACTCGTACGGCCCGGCGATCGTCACGCTCCCGACGTATGGCTGGTAGCGCGAGTCGCCGCCCGAGCCTTCCCCGGTGAACGGCCGGAGGTACAGCTTGCGCAGCCCTTCCGGTTCAGCCGCGGTCTTGCGCAGGAACGTGACTCCCACCTGGTGCGGCCCGGCTGTCACCGGCACGCGCACCTCGAGCGCCTGTGTCTGCATGGCGAACAGACCACGTGGCGCGTCCGGGTCGGGTTCCTCACCGACGCTCAGCAGCTCGACACGCTCGCCATCGATTGTGATCTCGAGGTCGTGCGGCTCGACGCGAAGCGGTCCGTCCGGCATCACCTCGATGACGTACTCGGCGTCCTCGGGGAAGTTGTAGTCCACCAGCATTCCGCCGCGGGTCCCGAACGGCAGCCCTTCGATCCGCGTGTCCTGACCCAGATCGGAGGCGATGCGGAACGTCTCCGCAGTGGGCGAGGGTACGGGCGACGCCACGGCGAGGCGGCTGATCTTGCGCGCGGCGGCAAGATAGCGATCCATCAGGGTCGGCGACACGCCCAGCACCCCGGCAATATTGTCGAAGCCGTAGCTGGTATCGTCCGCCGGCAGCAGATCCACGACGGAAACGTCGAGGGCGAACAAGTCACGGACGGCGTTCTGGTACTGGACCCGGCTGAGCCGGTGGAACGTCTCGGTCCGCCCCGGGTCCGGCCTGGCGTCCGCAACGGCGTCCAGCTCCCCTTCGAGCCAGGCCCGGAAAGCGCCGTAGGTGGCATCATCCGGGCGGGGTCTTGGCCGAGGCGGCATCGCGCCGGCCCGAAGCTTCCGGACCACTTTCTCCCATTCCTCGGGGTGCGCCGCCACGTCGCTCACGTCGAGCGCCTGAAGGGAGAAGCCGCCCGTCTCGAGCCGGTCGTTGTGGCAGGTCACGCAGTAGCGGTCGAGCAGCGGCTGGGGGTCAACCGAGGCGGCCGCGCCGCTGCCCGACTGGGCGGCGGCGGAAGTCGGCGACGCAGCCGCCACCACCACGGCAACGCCAGCCGACAGCAGGGCAAGCGCGAAGCGCTGTCTTTTCGGCATAGGCAACACGTTCCGGATGCAGCACCCCTACGGTACGGACACCCGCTCCAACTTAGTGATTGCGGGATTTTCCTACGAAGGGCGCGGCGTGTCAATGCCCTGGCGGTGCTGTAGCATGGGCCGAATCGGAAGCTGCAGGAGGATCTGCCATGGCTTCAACGAGACGACGGTTCCTGACGACGATGGGAGCGGCGGCCGGGGCGGGAGCGGCGCGGCGCGCGGAGGCGTTGCAGTCGGACGCGCGGATGCCGACCCAGGCGGAAATGGAGGCGATCTACCTCGACGGCCGCAACTGGGGACGCTGGGGAGACGACGACCAGAAGGGCGCCGTCAACCTGGTGACGCCGGAGAAGAGCGCCGCCGCGACCCGGCTGGTCCGGAACGGCCGGCGCGTCTCGATGAGCCGGGTGTTCGAGCCGGAACAGCACTTCATCCGGAAGAACCCGCGGCCAGGCGGAGCCGGCGCCTGCGTCGACTACCTCGGCTTCATCTACCACGGCCAGACCATCACGCACATCGACGGACTGTGCCACATGTGGGACGTCGACGGGATGTGGGGCGGACGCGATCCCGACGAGGGCGTCACGACGCAGGGGGCGCACTGGGGCGCGATCGACGCCTGGAAGGAAGGTATCGTCACGAAGGGCGTGCTGCTCGACGTTCCGCGTCATCGGGGCGAACCGTACGTGACCCCCGAGCGTCCGGTGCATGGCTGGGAGTTGGAGGAGATCGCCGCATCGGAGGGGGCGACGGTCGAGCCTGGCGACGCGCTGCTCGTCTACAGCGGGAAGGACCCTTACGTTCGCGCCGGCGGCGAATACGGCGGCGGCGACCGCCCCGGCCTGAGCGCGACGTGTGCGAAGTTCATCCGCGACCACGACGTCGCCCTGCTCGGCTGGGACATGATGGATGCGCGGCCGGATCCGTACAACCTGGCGTTCCCGGTGCATGGCGTGCTGTTCAACTTCGGCGTTGCCCTGCTCGACAACGCGCTGCTCGAGCCCCTGGCCGAGGCGTGCGCCGAAGAGGGTCGCTACGAGTTCATGTTCATGGGCTTGCCGCTCAATGTCGCACGCGGCACCGGCAGTCCGGTGAACCCGATCGCGATGTTCTAGCCGGTCGGCCCCGTGAGTGACCCGGACCCGGCGCGGGACCCAAGTCGACGAGGAGAAGACCGATGAAACGCATGTTCACCGCCGCCCTGATCGCTGTCGTTGCCGCCGCGGTAGGCGCTGGCCTCGATGCCGGCACACGCGTGGCCACCGTCGCCGCCGCCGCGCCGGCTGCGCTCGGCACCCTCGGCTCCGGTGGCGCTGCGGGCGCCTCCGCATGGACTCCCGCGCAATCTGCCGCCTGCGCCGACCTGATGTCGCTGTCGCTGCCGGACACCGAGATCACCGGCGCGGAGGTAGTTGCGGCCGGGGCGTTCACGCCGCCGGGCGGCGGCGGCCGCGGCGCGGAGATGTACTCCGGATTGCCCGCCTTCTGCCGGGCGCTGGCGACGCTCACGCCGTCGAGCGATTCCGACATCAAGGTGGAGGTCTGGCTCCCCGCCGACGCGGACGACTGGAACGGCAAGTACCAGGCGGTGGGGAACGGCGCGTTCACCGGATCCATCCGCCACAACTCGCTGGCCCAGGCGCTCGCGCGCGGCTACGCGGGGAGTTCCACCGATACCGGCCACGAGGGCAACACCGCCAGCTTCGGCCTCGGCCACCCGGAGAAGGTGATCGACTTCGGCTGGCGCGCGGTGCACGAGATGTCGAATGTCTCAAAAGCGCTGATCGCGGCGTACTACGACGAGGCTCCCCGGTACTCGTACTGGGTAGGTTGCTCGGCGGGTGGCCGCCAGGCCATGAAGGCGGCGCAGCGCTTCCCGGAGGACTTCGACGGCATCATCGCCGGCGCGCCGGGGAACGCGTGGACCGACCGGGCCGGAGCGGCGCTCCGCGTGGCGAAGCCGCTGGAGGCAGACCCGGCGATGCAGTTGCCGGAAGCGACGCGCCGGCTCGTCCACGACGCCGTGCTCGCGGCGTGCGACGCGGATGATGGCGTCACCGACGGCGTGGTGGGCGACCCGGAGGGCTGCGACTTCGATCCGGCCGCGCTGGCCTGCCGGGGGTCGGACAGCGACGGCTGTCTCCCGCCACCGCAGGTGAACGCGGTCCGGATGATCTACTCCTCGCCCGAGAACCCGGCGACCGGAAGGCCCATCCCGGGCCTGCTGCCCGGCAGCGAACTGGGCTGGACAGACCTGGGCTGGACCAACTCGGCCCGCTCCACGGGACTGGAGCAGTTCCGCTACCTGACGTTCGCCGATCCCGAGTGGACCATCGACCGGTTCAACTTCGAAACCGACATCGTCCGCGCCGAAGAGGTGGACAACGACACGCTGAACGCGCTCGATCCGAACCTGCAGCCGTTCTTCGACCAGGGCGGCAAGCTGATCGCCTACCACGGCTGGGCCGATCCCCAGATCTCGCCGGCGAATGCCACGCAGTACTACAGCCGGGTGCTGGACAGTCTGGGCGGCCGCAACGCCGTGCACGACCACTACCGCCTCTTCATGGCTCCCGGCATGGGCCACTGCGGCGGCGGCAACGGCCCGAGCCGGTTCGACATGCTGACGGCGCTCGAAGCCTGGGTCGAGGAAGGCGCCGCGCCCAACTCCGTCCTGGCCGAGCGCCAGCGCGACGGGCGCGTCGATCGCACCCGGCCGCTCTGTCCGTACCCGGAGCAGGCGGTCTACGACGGCAGCGGCAGCACGGACGACGCGGCCAACTTCTCCTGCCGGATGCCGTCGGAGTAGGTGCCGGACCGGGCTCGGACGAGTTTCCGCGGGCGAGGCACGGGGCGGCCCCCGACCCTGTCTGGGTGTATCTCGAGACGGTGGTAAGTCAGCGCGTGCCCTCTCCGACCGCGGACTCCGCACCCACCGTGTCGCGCAACGGGATCTCGTCCAGAAGGAACGCGAGAACGATTCCAACGACGGCAATCGGGACAGCGACGAGGAAGACCGTCTGAATCGACACCTCCAGAGCAGAGGCAACGGCGCCAGCAACCTCCGGAGGCAGGGCCCGGATGGCGGCCGGGCTCTGCAGGAACTGCGTCACCTCGCCCGCGACCTCCGCAACCACCGCGGCGGGCAGGCGTGCCGGCAGTTCGTCGGCGAGGCGGACGTTCATGATGGCCCCGAAGATGGCGACGCCGAACGATCCGCCCATCGACCGGAAGAACTGCGTCGAGGACGTCGCGACACCCAGGTCGGCGTGCGGCGCGACGTTCTGCACGGCGAGCAGCGACACCTGCAGCACCATGCCGAAGCCGAGGCCGAGCAGCAGCATCGAGAGCGAGATCACGACTAACGACGTGTCGCTGGTCATCAGGCTCAGGAGCCCCATCCCAATCGCCGCGCAGATGCTCCCGGCAATCGGATAGATCCGATAGCGCCCCGTCGCGGTGGTCAATCGCCCGGAGCCGGCCGATCCAACCACCATGCCCGCGGTGAGCGGCAGCAAAAGCAGGCCGGAGTCGGTTGCCGACACGCCGGTCACCACCTGCAGGAACAGCGGCAGGAAGATGACGGTACCGAAGAATGCACTGCCGAGCGTCAGGCTGATCGCCGAGCCGACCAGAAAGATGCGCAGCCGGAACAGCCGGAGCGGCAGCAGCGGTTCGTCCACGCGCGCCTCCCACGCGACGAACCCGACAAGCAGCGCGGCCCCGGCCGCGGCCGAGCCGAGGAACGAAACGGTCCGCCACGCGGCCGGGCCGTCCTGCTCTATCTGCACGAGCGCCAGCAGCAACAGGCTGACGCCGGCCATCAGGAGGACGGCGCCGCCGATGTCGAGTTTCGCCGGCCGGTGGGTTGGCGGCAGCCTGAGCACGACCGCGATTACGGTGAGCGCAGCCGCCCCAATCGGCAGGTTGATGAGAAAGACCCAGCGCCACGACAGGTTGTCGACGATGAAGCCGCCCGCCAGCGGACCGATGACGCTGGCAATCGCCCACGTCCCCGCCATGAGCCCGATGTACCGGCCGCGCTGCCGGGGCGACACGATGTCGCCGATGACGGCGAAAGTCAGGGTGATGAGACCGCCGGCGCCGACTCCCTGCACGCCGCGCGCCAGCACCAGCTCGATCATCCCGGGCGCGAGACCGGCGAACAGCGACCCGAACAGGAAGATCACGACCGCCACCTGGAACGTGGCGGGCCGGCCGTAGATGTCGCCGAGCTTGCCGAAGAGCGGGGGCGTGATGGTGCCGGTCAGCAGGTACGCCGTCACCACCCACGTGTAATAGTCGAGGCCGCCCAGTTCCCCCACGATCGTGGGGAGCGCGGTGGAAACGATCGTCTGATCGAGCGCTGCGAGGAACATCCCGGCCATCAGGCCGGAAAACACGACAAGAATCTGCCGGTGCGTGAAGGAAGCCGGTACCGGCGTCATCAGAGAGACGGCAATACAGAGCGCATCATGGAGACGTACGTACAGGGTCCGCCGGCTGCCCAGCCACGGCTGAACAGCCGGCGCCCCTCCGGATCGAGAGGGTCAGCCGCGGTCGGGACGGTCAGCTAGTTGGCCAGCTGGACGGGAACCGTCGCGAACTGGTTATCCCAGTAGATGTAGAACTGGCCGCCCTGCTGGTCCATGTTGCGGAAACCTACGATGAGTTGATCGGCGCGGTCGCTCACCGTCTCGACGCTCATCGTGGTCCGCATCACGTCCTTGCTGTCGTCGTAGCCATAGGCGCCCCAGAGCGCGTTCGGATTGTCCTCCCGGAACCCCTGCTTGACTCCCCAGGTCGCAAGGATCAGCGTCCAACCGGTCGGATTCGCCAGATCCGCGAACATCGTGTACTCGCCCGCCGGGAGACGCTGCCCGCCGATCAGGAGGTCTGCCTCGGTGGTGAAGGTGGTCGTCTGATCCGCACCCACGCGCCAGATCGGCGCGCCGGCATAGATGCCCTGGCCGTACTCATCCCCTTCGCCGAAGATGCCGTCCCGCCCCCGCAGGATCGGCCGGCCGTAGTGGATGTCGATCCACGAACCTCCTTCATAGCGTCCCTCGTCGTTGTAGGAGCCCCCAAGTTGCGTGGCGGTGTGCCCGCGCGTGCTCGCCGGCCGGTTCTGCGCCTCGACCTGGCTTGCCATCACGCCTGCCACGACGACCACCGCAACGATGCCGAAGATCTTCACTGCCTGCATGTTCCTCTACCTCCTCCGAGAATCAATCCATGGGTTCTGGGCCAGCGTCGCTAACTTCCGACATTGAGATCGCTGATGTGCAAATCCAGCAGGTGGGTCACCCGCAGGCCGGCGATACCGTCGGAATCGACGGCGGAGCGCGGCTGCGTCGCGACCTCGGTGTTGTTGACGAGAAAGCGTACCCGGTCGCCCCTGAACTCCACTTCGAGGGTGTTCATCGACGACCCGTTCGCATCGAGGTCGTTAATGGCGTCGTGGGCGGTCCAGTCGACCAGGATCGGCAGATCCTCGCCCATCCGCTTGCGAATCAGGTACTCGCCTCCCTGGCGCAGCATGAAGTACGAGTACTGCTGGTTGTCAGCCTGCAGGTCGGAGCCGCCAAAGAACAGTCCATAGGCGTTCGGGTGACCCGAAGGCTCCATCTGCGTGAACGTGGCGCTGACGCTGAAGTCCCCCGAGAAGCTGCTCCCCGGCCGCCAGAAGATCGCGAAGCCGCGGCCTCCCGTCGTGGCGTGCACGCCGGCGCCCATGGGCCGGAAGTGGAGCACGCTGTTGATGTCGCCCTCCTGATCCAGCCGTGCATCCCAACCGGGAGCCTCGTTGCCGCCCTCTTGCGCGACAACGGCAGGCACTGCCATCGCCACCAATCCTGCCGCCGCCGCGCCGATCAGGACTTTCCGCATGACTGCCTCCCTCGGTGCGTGTGATACCTGCCTGCCGCGACCTGTGAGTCTGGATCGAAGGATGCTATCGGATCAACGTCGCCGGCTTCGCAGCCAGCAGTTGGGCGTAGAAGTCGTTTCCCTTGTCATCTGTGACGATAAACGCGGGAAAGTCGTTGACCTCTATCTTCCAGATCGCCTCCATGCCCAGCTCCGGGTACTCCAGCACGTCCACTTTCCGAATGCTGTGATCGGCCAGGCGCGCCGCCGGACCGCCGATCGAGCCGAGATAGAAGCCCCCGTGGCGGTGGCACGCCTGGGTCACCTGAGGGGAGCGGTTTCCCTTGGCCAGCATCACCATGCTGCCGCCGTGCGACTGGAACCGATCGACGTAGGCGTCCATACGGCCGGCCGTGGTCGGGCCGAACGAACCGGACGGAAGGCCCTCCGGCCGCTTCGCCGGCCCCGCGTAGTAGACCATGTAGTCGCGCATGTAGGCCGGCAGCTCCTCCCCCGCGTCGAGCCGTTCCTTCAGCTTCGCATGCGCGATGTCGCGCGCCACCACCATGGGTCCCGTCAGCGACAGACGGGTGGCGACGGGATACCGGGTCAACTCGCCCAGAATCTCCGGCATCGGCCGGTTCAGGTCGATCCGGACGACGTCGCCGGGCAATTCCCCGTCCGTCACGTCCGGGAGGTACTTCGCCGGGTTCTCTTCAAGTTGCTCGAGGAAGATGCCGTCGTGCGTGATCTTCGCGAGCGCCTGCCGATCCGCCGAGCACGAGACGCCGAGGCCGACCGGACACGAGGCGCCGTGGCGCGGAAGGCGGATCACGCGAACGTCGTGCGCGAAGTACTTGCCGCCGAACTGGGCGCCGACACCGATCTGCCGCGCGATCTCGAATACCTGCCGTTCCATGTCGACGTCCCGGAACGCGCGGCCGTACGCGTTGCCGGATGCCGGCAGGCGGTCGAGGTACTTCGTCGTCGCCAGCTTCAGCGTCTTGAGCGTGAACTCGGCGGAGGTGCCGCCGATGACGAGCGCCAGGTGGTACGGCGGGCAGGCGGAAGTGCCGATCGTCTTCAACTGCTCCTCGACGAAGCGGAGCATCGACGACGGATTCAGCAGCGCCTTCGTCTCCTGATAGAGGAAGCTCTTGTTGGCCGATCCGCCTCCCTTGGCCACGAACAGCAGTTCGTACTCGTCGCCCGGCTCCGCGTAGATCTCGATCTGGGCGGGCAGGTTCGAGCCCGTGTTCTTCTCCGTGTACATGTCGAGCGGCGCGAGCTGCGAGTAGCGAAGATTCCGTTCGTCGTAGGCGTCGTAGATGCCGCGGGACAGCGCGACGCTGTCGTCGCCGAAGGTGAGCACCTGCTCACCCTTGTGCCCCATGACAATGGCCGTTCCCGTGTCCTGGCACCCGGGCAGCACCCGGCCCGCGGCGATGTTCGCATTGCGCAGCAGCTCGAGCGCAACGAACCGGTCGTTGTCCGACGCCTCCGGGTCGTCGAGAATCGAGCGGAGCTGCGCGAGGTGGCCCGGCCGAAGCAGGTGCGCCACGTCGTCGAACGCCTGGCGCGCGACGCTTCGCAACACCTCCGCGTCCACCGTCAGCATCTCGCGGCCGTTCATCGTGACCGCCGACACGCCGTCGCTTCCCAGATGCCGGTACGGGGTCTCGTCGGGTCCGAGTTCGAAGATGGGTTGATAATGGAAGCTGGCCACCACGGAGATCTTATGTGAACACCTTCGGCATCATCATCCTCACCGCCCTGATTGGCGAATACCTCCTCCGCGTCGTCACCGGCATCCTGAACGCGCGCGCCTTCTCGCCGACCCTGCCGGACGAGTTCACCGGCGTATTCGACGACGAGAAGTACGCGGAGGCGCGACGCTACACGACCACGCGGACCGGCTTCGGCCTGATCCGGGGCGCGTTCGACCTGGGGGTGGTGCTCTTCTTCTGGTTCGCGGGCGGCTTCGAGTGGCTCGATCAGGTGCTTCGCGGGCTGGACCGCGGCCCGGTCGTCACCGGCCTCCTGTACATTGGCGGGCTGGGTGCGGCCTCCACGCTGCTCGGGCTGCCGTTCCGCATCTATTCCACGTTCGTCATCGAAGCACGGTACGGCTTCAACCGCACGACGCCGTGGACGTTCGTGACCGATCTCCTCAAGGGAAGCCTGCTCGCCATCGTGCTGGGCGGTGCGCTGCTGGGCATCATCCTCGCATTCTTCGAGTGGGCAGGACCGCTCGCCTGGCTCTGGTGCTGGGTGGCCGCCACCGCGTTCATGCTGGCCGTCCAGTTCATCGCACCGACCTGGATCATGCCGCTGTTCAACAAGTTCACGCCCCTTGAAACAGGCGACCTCCACGACGCCATCCTGGAGTACGCCCGGTCCGCCCGGTTTCCCCTTCGGGGCATCTTCGTCGTCGACGGTTCGCGCCGTTCGTCCAAAGCGAACGCCTTCTTCACGGGCTTCGGCCGGAACAAGCGGATCGGCCTGTTCGACACCCTCGTGGACCAGTACACGGTGCCGGAACTCGTGGGCGTGGTCGCCCACGAGGTGGGCCACTACAAGAAGCGACACATCTGGCAGGGAATGGCGCTCTCGATCGTCCACCTGGGGGCGATGCTCTGGATCCTGTCGCTCTTCCTGGAGCAGGAGGGACTGTTCGCCGCGTTCTACGTCACCGAGCCGTCGGTCTACGCTGGACTGCTTTTCTTCGGACTGCTCTTCACCCCCGTCGAGCTGGTCCTGTCGGTCCTCGTCAACCTCTTCTCCCGCCGCAACGAGTTCGAGGCCGACCGGTTCGCGGCCGAAACGACCGGCAGCGGCGAACCGCTCATCAGCGCCCTAAAGAAGCTCTCCGCCGACAACCTCACGAACCTGACGCCGCACCCGCTCGCCGTTTTTCTCGCTTATTCCCACCCGCCGGTGCTTCAGCGGATCGCCGCACTGCGTCGGACGGGTTGAGGGATCGCCGCCGCGAGGAGCTACGGAAACGCGCCCTTGCCGACCGCCAGCACGTTCTGGCGGAGCCGCGATCAACGCACCCCGTCCATGAACTTCGCGCGCAGTCCCTCGCGGTCCACGCGCGCGCCGCCCAGATAGACGCTCGCAATCCGCCGCGTGTTGCCGATGTCGTCCAGGGGGTCAGCATCGAGCACGACGAACGACGCGTTCCTTCCCGCGGTCACCGTACCAAGATCGTCCAGCCCCAGAATCTCTGCGTTGATCCGTGTCGCGGCCTCGATCACCTCCATCGGCGTGAGCCCGCAGCCCGCCATGTCACGTAACTCGGTGTGGGTGGTCCAGCCGACACTGACACCCGAGTCGGTGCCCATGCCGATGATCATCCCCGCCTCGCGGTTGCGTGCGAGGTTGCGGCACTGCAACTGGAAGAACGCGTCGGGCCCCTCCGCCTCCAGCCGCTCGGCCTGCGCGCGGAGGTTCTCGATTTCGAAGGGCGGCACCGTCTCGCTCAACCACGGCACGTCGTCGAGAGTCACGGGCGAGCCGGGCAGGTTCGGGATGGACCAGACGTCGGGGTGCTCGCGCACCAGCGCCATGTACTCGTCGTCGATGTCGCGGTCCCGCACGGTGTGCGCGAACCCGTCCACTCCGGCCCGCAGCAGATCCTTGGCGTCGGCCAGGCCGGTAGTGGAGCCAAGGTGCGCCGTTACCCGCATGCCGCGAGCGTGCGCCTCGTCGATGATCGCGGCGTAGACCTCCGGCTCCAGCTTCGGCACCGTGCCGCCCCGATCGTCTACCCAGATCTTGATGATGTCGACCCCGTACCCGTGCAGTTCCTCGACCGCCGCGCGTCCCTCCTCGGCGGTCTGCGCCCCACGCGGGATCCCGAGGCGGTACTCCTGTTGCGGGCCGGCCGTCGGCGTGGCGGCGATCCCGCGGCCCGACGTCAGAAAGCGCGCTGCGTTCGGTAACATGGCGGTCCGCAGCCCGAACGCCAGCGCCTCGTCGTACTCCAGCCCCAGGCTCATCGTCGCCGCCACCCCGTGATAGGCCGAACGCTCCAGATGTTCCACCAGGTTGGCCCGCGTGTAGTTGTCCGTGCTGTGCGTGCCTTCCCCCACGCGGGTCAGGCCGAGGTGCTGGTGCGCATCGATCAGTGCCGGAATCACGGTCTTTCCGGCCAGATCCACGCGTTCCGCGCCGGCGGGGGCTTCCTGCTCACCCTGCGCACCGACCCAGGTGAAGGCGCCGTCCTCTACCAGAAACGCCGACCTCTCCACCGGCGCGACGCCGGTCCCGTCGATCAGCGTCGCGCCTTCGAACCACGTGGCGTCGCCGCCCTGCGGTTCCTCCGAGGCGCCGCATGCACCCAGGATCAGCACACCGGCGCACAGCCCCACCCCGCCCGCAATGCAACGCTGACTCATACTCTCCTCATCGCCTCCAGGTCTTGACCACCCAGGTTGCCACCATCCGGGAACGGTTATAGTGGATCATCGGGTGTTTCCGCGAGGATCATCCCACCTGTTCAGTGAAGATGCTGGCGCGACATGCCAAGGGGAGCGATGACCTCACGCTTCCCCCATTCCCCGAGGGTTGGTTTTTCGTTGTGAGTCGCGATTCCCTCCTCAAGGCAAAGCTGATTGAAAAGACCTGGATGGGTCAGAACATCGTCGCCTGGTGCGACGATGCGGGGCGGGTCTGCGTGGCCGTTGCGGCGTGTCCGCACCTCGGAGCCAATCTCGCGCCTTCCGCCGGCGGCCAGGTGCGCGACGGCCGTCTCGTCTGTCCGTTTCACGGCTTCCAGTTCGATGCCAGCGGCCAGTGCGTCGCGACCCCTTTCGCCCCGGCGCCCAAGGCCACCAGTCTGAAAGTGTTCGAAACGCGAGAAGTCCTTGGCATGGTCTTCGCCTGGTGGGGAATCGACGAGCGGCCCCCGCAATGGAGCCTTCCCGACGACCCGCCGACCGGCCCTGACTGGTCCGCCCTGGGGTTCCGGACGCTCCGATTTGCGGGACACCCCCAGGAGACCAGCGAGAATTCCGTGGACATGGCCCACCTCTTGTACGTACACGGCTACGGGAATGTGCACCAGGCCGGACCGGTCACCGTGGACGGCGCCTGTCTCAAGAGTTGTTTTGACTTCAGGCGCACCCGGACCTTCGCCGGGGTGAAGGACCTGGTATTCGATGTCTCCGCCGCCGCGTCCGTCTTCGGACTAGGATATTCGTTCGTCGAGATCCGGGAGCACACTATTGGAATGGATGCCCGCCTGTGGGTGCTTGCAACGCCCGTTGACGGCACGTTGATCGAGATGGTGCTCGTCGGCCAGATACGGGAGATCCGTCGGCCGAAACGTGCAGTCGTAGGCCTGCGGTTCCTTCCGGTGAGTCTCCGCGCCCGGGTCATGAACCAGATCATTCTGTCCGTGCAGAAGCGGGACGTTCTGCAGGATGTGGTGATCTGGGGAAACAAGCGCTATCGGTCCGCCCCGAGACTTTGCCGCTCTGACGGCGAGATCGGAATGTATCGACGCTACTGCAGACAGTTCTACCCGGATCGCCAGGATTCCGGTCACGTCGGTCCATTCGATCCCGATCAATCGACGGATCCAGGAACATGAGATTCGCAGAGGAACTCCTTCTCCTGCTGCACAGCGACGAGTCAGGCTATTTCGTTCCTATCCCGGAATGGCAGATGTCGTGCGCGCTCGCGGGCGCCGTGCTCATGGACCTGGCCATGGAGGACCGCATCGACTCGGATCTGACCTCGCTTACCCTGACCAGCGCGACTCCTACGGGAGACGAACTGCTTGATCCCTCGCTCGGGGATATCGCCAAGGAAGAACAGGTCTACACGCCGCAGTACTGGGTGGAGCGCATTGCCACGCACCGGGCGGATGACATCGGCGACGGCGCGATCGAGCGCCTCGTAAGAACCGGCATCTTCGAATCCGACGCCGGCGGATTCTGGACCCTGTCCACAAAGGTCACCCGTACCGGCCGTTATCCCCTCGTGGACGGTCGATCCGGCGAGGAAATTAAGGGCCGGATCATGCGTGTTCTCCTCGACGGGGAGATTCCGGACCCACGCGAAGTAGCCATCATCGGCCTCGTGAACTACTGCGGTGGTTTTCGCGTGATGATGGAACCCGAGGAGTACGAGCTCGCCAGGGATCGCATCGAACTCTTCAGCGGGATGGACCTGATCGGCCGGGCCATAGGACCCGCGGTTCGTAGTTCCTATCGTCCGCCCGAGAGTCTGCGCGCCGCGAGACGCCGGCCGCTGCCCGACGTGAACCTCTGGGACATGGTTTCTTCCAGGGCTTTCCGGGCCGGCAACATCCCGAAGTTCATAGCGGAAAAGAGTGCCGAGTTGGGACCGGTGTTTCGTCTCAGGGTGCCCGGCCGCCAGATGGTCGTGCTCGCGGGCAATGAAGCCAACACGTGGGTAACCAAGAAGGGCCGTCTTTACCTCCGGACTCGGGACTACCTGGAGGACTTCCAGACCGAGTGGGGAACGGCGCGGTCGATCGCCAGTATGGACGGCGCCGACCATTTCCGCATGCGCAGGACCGTGCGGGCCGGCAATTCGCAGGCGGTTGTCAGAGACCGCCTAGATGAATTGTTCGAGAGCGGCCGGCGCGCGTTCGAACGGTGGGGCGTCGGGCAGACCGTGCCGGGGGAAATGGCGTGTCAGCGATTCGTCGGCGAACAGATCTCTCGCCTCAGCGTCAGCCTTGAACCCTCGGAAACTCTTACTGCCGTCCTTGATGATCTCCTTGTATTCGAATACCGGGCGCTACTCGTCCACGTGATGCGCGTCCTGCCCGAGTTCACGTTGCGTACGCGGAGAATGAAGCGCTATCACGGTCGAGTCCTCGAACTGTATGCCATGATCCACGCCGCCCACACCCCGGCGCAACGAGAGGGCAGGCGGCGGGATCTCGTCGACGACCTGATGGAGTTGCATCATTCCGACCCGCAATTCCTGCCGGAGACCGACCTCGGGTTCGCCTTCATCGCGCCGATAATCGCCGGCCACTACCTGGGCAGCGCCATGGCCTTTTCGATTTACGAACTGGTCAAGAACCCGCGCTGTTGGGAGCAGATCCGCGCCGAAGCGGACGCGCTGTTCGCGGACGGCGATCCCACTGGCGACGATCTTGAGCCTTCGGCGATCGACGTCACGCATCGCTTTGCCATGGAGGTATTGCGATTGTATCCGGTCATTCCGATGCATATGCGCACGGCCATGAACGCGTTTGAGATCGGGGGTGTCGAGGTTCCCGCCTACACGTCGGTACTCGCGGCGTTTCCGGCGACGCACTACATGGAGCAGCACTTCCCGGAACCAGAGAAATTCGACATCGACCGATATGCGCCTCCCCGCGACGAACACAAACAGACCGGGGCCTATGCGCCCTTCGGCCTCGGCACCCACGTCTGCGGGGGAGCGCGCTGGACCGAGCTTCAAATGGTGGCCAACCTGCTGTTGATGGCCCGGCACCTCGAGCTCGAGCTGGTTCCCGGAAACTACAAGCTGAAGTTGAGCCCGTTACCCAAGGTCAGCCCCAACAAGAAGTTCAGGTTCCGGGTAACCGGACATCGCCATCCCCTCGGAGCCGCCCGCTAGCCCGCCCGGCCGGACCAGCGCGCACGACCGGGAATTCCTGTTCGTTACATACGTGCGCTAACCATGACAGTGGGGTCACCCAGCGGAAGGCTGGCGGATCCGACGGTGCCCTCGCCGTGGAAGCAGAGCAATGCCGGGTGTGGCCACACAGACGCCAATACGCCTCGCCGAAGAGCTGATCCTCCTGATGCTCGACGAGCGTAGCGGTTACCTGGAAATGGTCCCGGGCTGGGACTTCTCCTGCGTCATGGCGGGGGCAGTGCTTGCCGATCTGGCGCTGGAGGACCGCATCGACACGGACTTGAACACCCCATGCCGGGGCTGGACGGCGCCGAACACTACAAGATGCGCAAGTCGCTGCAGGGAGCCTATTCCCGCGCCACGCTTGCGGGTCGCCTGCCGGAACTGGTCCATATCTGCCGACAGTCGCTGGGCCGATGGAAGGAGAGTGACGTTTTCGTCGCCTCCACGAGCTTCAAGAACCATATCAGCAGCCAGATTTCCCATCTGATGATCGGCGTGGACTGCAAGGACTACGTCGATGAACTGCTTGAGTATGAGCATCGCGCACTCATAACGCAGGTGACGGGCCTGTTGCCGAAGTTCATGCTCAAGACGCCCAGGATGAGACGCTACAGGAAGCGGATCCGTGAACTTCAGGACGCGATAACTTCATCGCACACGCCCGTCCAGCATTTACCTGGGGAGCGGACTCGCCTTCGCGGTCTATTGGATGTCGATGCGGCCTGAGTTGTACGAGAAGGTCCATCAGGAGGCGGAGCGGCTCTTTGGTAACGGCCATCAGCCGGACCCGGACGAATTCAACCTGAAGAACATCGATGTCACCCACCGGCTCTGCCTGGAGTCCGCGCGCGTGTACCCGGTCATTCCCTGGCAGTTGAGAACGGTCATGAACGAATGCGTCGTGGACGGCTATCAGATACCCCCCAAGACGTACCTGCTGATCGGCCAGACCGCGTCCCATTACGACGGCAGACTGTTCAAGGATCCCCTCGAATTCGACATAGACCGCTATCTGCCGGAGCGCGCGGAACATACGGCCCCCGACGCCTACGCACCCTATGGACTGGGCACGCACACGTGTCTGGGGAATCGCTGGGTGGAGCTGCAGATGGCGGTCAATGTCCTGCTCATCGCGTACCACCTGAAGCTGCAAGTGACGCCGGAGAACTACAAGATGCGGATGAATCCGTTCCCGACGGCATCCCCCGACAAACGGTTGAAGTTCCGCGTCGCGGAAGTCACGCACGCCCTCTGAGCACTCGCACGCCTCGCGTACGGTCTGAGCCGTTCACCCGGTCGCCGCCACTGCCGCGACCGGGCGGGAGTTGGCACGCAGGTAGACCGCCATCAGGGCCGGCACGAGGAGCATCAGTATCGCGGTGGTGATCATCACGCCGACTCCGAGCGACGCGGCGAACGGGACCAGGAACTGCGCTTGAATCGCGCGTTCGAGAATGAGTGGCGTGAAGCCCAGGAACGTCGTCACTGACGTGAGAAAGATGGGCCGGAAGCGCAGTTTGGCGCCTTCGACGATCGCCGTCTTCGGAGAGGCGCCCTCTCTCAGCCGCTGATCGATGAAGTCCATCATGACCAGCGAGTCGTTGACGACGACCCCGCTGAGACCGAAGAAGCCCATGAACGATGCGGCGCTGATGGCGACGCCCAGTATCCAGTGACCCAGGACGACGCCGATGAGGCCGAACGGAATGATGGCCATCACGATGAACGGCTTCAGGTAGGACCTCAAGGGAATCGCCAGCAGCGCAAAGATCGCGAGCATCGCCAGCGCGAAGCCGCGGTACAGGGCATCCAGCGACTGCAACTGCTGCTGCTGCTCGCCACCGAACGCGAAGGTGAGTTCCGGATTGGCGGCGGTCAGCTCCGTCAGGATTGTCTCCTGGAGGATGCCGTTTGCTTCCCCGGCCGAGACCACCCCTTCGTCGACATCCGCGGTCACGGTGATGACGCGCTGGCCGTCCTCGCGGCGAATCGCCGGCGGCGACGTGCCCATCTTCATCGAGGCGGCCTGGCCAATCGGCACATCGCCGCCCGACTGCGTGCGGATGAGGTAGCCCTCGACGTCCGTGATCGCATCACGCTCGTCGTCGGGCAGTCGCGCGTAGACCCGAACCTCCTCCCGGCCGCGCTGCAGCCTCAACGCCTCCACGCCGAAGAACGCCGCCCGCACCTGCCGCGCCATCTCCTCGAGGGTCAGGCCGAGCGTCCGTGCCTCGGGGCGCAACTCCAGTTGAATCTCCCCGACACCCGGCGTGTGGTCGGACCGGATATCGAAGACGCCGGTCACGGTCCGAAGGCCGTCCACGACCGAGTCCGCAACACTCGCCAGGCGATCCGGATCCGGATGGGACAGCACGACATGAACCGGACTGCCGAGATCAATCACCTCGCCGCTGAAGGCAATCCCCCGAACATAGGGAAGCACCCCGACCTCCTCCCGCCACTCCTGCATGATGGCGATGGTGGACATGTTCCGTTGCTGGGCGCCCAGGAGCTTGAATTCGATGGTGGCGATATTGGCTTCCGGATTCGTCGTAGGGGTCGGGTCCAGGCCGCCACCCTCCACACGGGGCCTCTGGCCCACGGTAATGTTCACGCCCGACAGCAGAGACGGACTTCCGGCCGGCCTCTCCGCATCCAGGCGGTCCAGAACCCGCCGTCCCGCCTGCTCCAGCTCCATCGCTACTTCGTGCGTCCGCTGCGCCGGCGTCCCCTCCGGCATCTCGAGTGTGGCGGTGACGAAGTCGCCCTCCACGACGTCGGCGAACGTGGTCGGCACGACCCCTGCCGGAACCAGGGACAGGCTGACCACAAGCAGGCCGACAATCCCCGACATCACGACGCCGGGGTGAGCCGTCGCGAAGCGCAGCGCTCGATCCAGGGGACCGTTCAGGAATCGGTTGAGCCCTCTGTCCACGGTGTCCCGGCTGAACAAAAAGAACCGATCAACCACGTTCACGGGCTTCCACTCCGGTCCCGGGAGGTGGGACAGGTGGCTGGGCAGAATCAGGAGCGACTCGGCCAGCGAGATCAGCAGCATGCCGATGATGATCACCGGCAACGCGGTCCACACCTCTCCGATGCCCCCGGGTATGAAGAGCAGCGGCGTGAACGCCGCCACCGAGGTGAGAACCGCGAAGGTCAAGGCGCTCTTGATCCGCCGCGCGCCCCGGATCGCCGCGAGGACTCCTGACGCCCCCCGCCGGCGTTCGTAGTGGACGTGCTCGGCCACGACAATGGCGTCGTCGACCATGATGCCGATGGCCAGAACGAACGCGAACAGTGAGATGGTATTGATGGCGAGGTCGAACATCCCCATCACCGCCAGGGCTCCGATGCCGGAGGTGACCATGCCGGCCACGACCCACAGCGCGACCCGAACCTCGAGGAAGAGCGCCAGCGAGATGAACACCAACAGGAGCCCCATCAGACCGTTCCGAACGAGGATGTCGACCCGTTCCGAATAGGTCTGGGAGTCGTCGTTCCAGATGGTGATTCCGACGCCTTCCGGCAACGAGGGGACAATCACGTTTGCCGTGTGCTCGTGCACGGCCGCGGCGACATCCATCACCTGCTCGCCGTCGGCCCGGAAGACCTCCACGAAGAGCGCCGGCTTACCCTGGTGCCGGAGGATCAGGTCGGTTTTCTGGAAGGCATCCCGCACCTGGGCGATGTCTCCGAGCCGCACGACGGTGCCGTCCTGCCGGGCGAGGACGACAATTTCCTCGAAGTCGAGCTGATCGTAGTTCTGGCCGAGGGTCCGGACGCGCACCTCGGCCTCCCGCGTGTCGATGCTGCCGGCCGAAAGGTCGAGGGAACTGCGGCGCACCGCACCCGCCACGTCGTCGAGCGTCAGCCCGAGGGCGCGCAGTCGGACCAGCGGCACTTCGATCGAAATCTCGTAGTTTCTCGCCCCGGTAGTCTCCACGTGGGACACGCTGGCCAGCGACGCCAATTCGTCTTCCACGCCGTGGGTCAGTTCCTTCAACGCACGCTCGGGGATGTCGCCATGCACGATCAGGCGGATCATGCTCGTGCGGTTGTCCATCTCCCGGTATTGGGGGCGCTCGGCCGCGCCGGGGAACGACTGGATGAGATTGACGGCGGACTCGACCTCGTCCATGGCCTCGGCGATGTCGGCGCCGCTTTTCAATTCGACCCGCACCGACGCCAGGCCGGGGGCCGCCAGCGACTTGACCGCGTCGACATCCTGCAGCGCCTCGACCTGCTCTTCGATCTTGACGATGATCGACTCCTCCACCTCCTCAGGCGTGGCGCCGGGGTAGACCACCGACACTTCGATGGTATTGAACGGAACCGTGGGCCATGCCTCCCGCTCCAGGGCGGTCAGCCCCGCCAGACCGGCCGCCAATATGGCGAACATCAACAGATTGGCGGCAACGCGGTTGCTCGCCATGTAGGCGATGGGACCGCCCGGCTCCCCGTGGCCTGCGCCGGTCTGGTGCTCGCTCACGGCGCACCTCCAGCGTCGACCTGCACCGGCATGCCCTCGGTGGCCACCTGCACTCCACCCACGATGACGGCCTGGCCCGCTTCGAGCGCGCCGGTCAGGAATACCTCGTCGTCAGACCGTTGCAGCACGTTCACGGGAACAATGTGCACCACCCCGTTGCGCACCGCCCAGACCTCGTTGCCGGGCCGGAGAGCCGCCCGCCGCACCCGAAAATACTCTTCCGGCGCGATTCCGTTGATTTCAACCTCCACGAACTTGCCGACAAGGAGGGGCGGGGCGGCGTTGTCCGCAGCGTGGTCGTCAACGCCCGCACTCATCGACGAACCTCCCGCGAACGGATCCGGGACGCGCACGATGACGTCGATCGTCCGGGTCATCTCGTCGAGGGCCGCCTCGGCCCGGTCCACGTAGCCCTCCCACAGGTATCGCGCTTCGCCGTACTCGGCGATCACGCGGACCGGCACGCGCCGGTCGGCGTTACCGGCTTCCAGTTCCCAAAGGCCCGGGATGAGCGCCGCCCCCGTATCCGAAAGCGGTGCCACCACCTCCACGGCATCAGACGCATACAGACGTCCCACGCTCTGGCCGGCCGCCACGAACTGACCCACGTCGACGGATTCCTTCAGCACGACGCCCGCAAAGGGTGCATGGACCTCGGTTCGCGACAGTTGCAGCTCGGCCGCCGCGAGCACGGCGCGGTCTCTGGCCAGCGCCGCCTCGGCAGCCTCCATCTGCGGTTCCCATAACGTCAGCGGGCTGGTATCCGCTTCCGACCGCTCGGCGCCGCGCATACTGCGGAACCGTTCGAACTGCGAGCGCGCTACCCGGGCCTCTTCCGTCACTCGCAGCACCTCGACCTGCTGCACCGCCACGCTGGCGCGCGCCTGCTCCACCCGGTTGCGATAGTCGGCGTCGTCGAGCCGAAGGAGCAACTCGCCCGCTGCAACCCGCCCCCCGCTCTGGAAGTTCGGGGCTACCCACACGACCCGGCCGGTGATTTCTGCCGCCACATCCACTTCGGCGCGCGGGCGAACGGTGCCAGCTCCGTAAACGGGTATCGAGCCGGCACCGGCAACCACGGAGGCCGTGGTCGCGAACGGAACGCGCGACGGGACCGGCTGGCGGGCAGGTTCGGGGCGCTGGGCGACCAGAGCCCAAGCCACGACCAGAGATCCCGCCAGGAGCGCGGTGGCTACGACGAAGCCCAATACTCTGCTCATCGGTTGCGTTAGTCCTTGATCTGTGGTTCGGCCGTCCCCGGGCCACTATCGATCTGCGCACCCGCGTCCGCCGCCTCCGGCCCATCCGGAGCATCCGTCGGATCCGGGGTTTCCCGGGCGATCCAGGAGCCGCCCAGGGCGCGGTGCACCGCAAGGCGCGCCAGGGCCAGGTCGCGCTCTACACCGGCAAGCGCGGACTCGACGGCCAGGAGGGCGCGCAACGCATCGAGGAAGTCCGCGTAACCCCCGATTCCCGAGGCGTACCGCGCCGACCGGAGATCCAGCGTGGCCTGGGCCTCTTCCTGCCGCGACACCAGAAACGCGCGGCGCCGGCCTTCGCCCTCAAGCCGGGCCATGGCCGCCTCGACCTCGTTGACGGCCGTCACCACCGTCCGCCCGTAGGCTGCCGCCAACTCGTTGAAGCGGGCCTCCGAGATGGCAACCTGCGTCTCGAGCCGGCCGCCATCGAAGACCGGCGCCAACAGATTGCCTGCAAGATTGGTGAACCACTGGTGCACGTTGAACCAGTCGCCGATGCTCGCACTCTGGAGCCCGATCGAGCCCGAGAGGGAAAGCGAGGGCATGAGTTCCGCGCGGCGGGCCTGCATGGCATAGCCGGCCGCATCGAGCCGGTGGCCCGCCGCCTGCACATCCGGCCGCTGCAAGAGCAGGTCGGCCGGGACACCGGCGGGTATCGCATCCGGCGACAGGTTGGGCGAGAGCGTCTCGGGCAGTATCGCCTGCAGGCCTTCCCGGTAGCCGCCCAGTAGTGCGGCGAGGCGGCCCTCCGCCGCAGCCAGCCGGTGCTCCAGTTGCGGTAAGCCGGCCTGGGTGTCGCGCAGCTCCTGGCGCACGCGGTACAGGTCGAGGGAATCGGCCAGTCCGCGGGCGTAGCGGGTGGCGGCCACCTCCTCGCGCTCCTGCAGGACCTCTACCGTCTCCTGGAACAGCGCAATCTGTTCCCGAAGCTCGACAATCTCGAAATAGGCGGCGATCGTCTCCGACAGTATGCCGATGCGAACCGCCCGCAAGTCGGACTCCGAAGCCAGGTAGTCTGCGCCGGCCGCCAAACGGTTGCTCCGGACACGCCCCCAGAAGTCGAACTCGTAGGCGACATCCGCGCTCAGTGTGTAGTTCGTGAGCCCCAGCCGATCGGGCAGCGTGAAGTCATCGGCCAGACCGCCGAGCAACTCCTCCAGTCCCAGTTCCTGCACCTGGGCACCGATGCCGGCGTCGGTCGGCGACCTCAGATCGTCGACGCGCGCTCGGGCTCCGATCACCGGGAATATCGCAGCCTTGGCCAACAGCGCCGTTTCTCTGGCCTGCGCTACCCGGGCAACCGCCTCCGCCATGTCGAAGTTGGAGGCGAGAGCCGTGTCGACCACGTCGTCGAGCACCGGATCGCCGAACGCCCGCCACCATTCCAGGGGTTCGTACGCACCGGCCACCGCGCTCTCCGCGAACTCGCCCGGGACTTCGCGGATGGCGGTGGAGTCGAGTTGCGGTAACTCCGCCCTAGGGGCGAACGTGCAGGCCGCGCCAAGGCAGCATGCCAGAACGGCCAGTGGCCTGACCCAACCGTTGAGCCGGTGCAACGATGGAACGCGCACGTGCGGGACCCCGGACCTCACGGACAGTATAAAGGTCGGCGGGCTGGCCCCCGCCATCACCCCGCGGCGGCCGGGGCCGGCGATCCGAAGTGATCGACGATCGCCTGTAGCGTGTCTTCCATGGCGGAGCGCGGCGCTCCGTTGATGATCGGCCCCAGGAACCACCGCGCAAGGCGAGGAATGCCCCGGCTCAGCGTCACCTGCTCGCACTCGATCAGCACGCCGCCATCGACCTGGACGTAACGCCACCACAGCTTGAACCGCCACAGGTAGCCGCTGTCGTTGCCAATCGGCTTTTCCCGCTCGTCCGGGGCGCCAGGATCTTCGAGCTCGGCGATCCGCGTCGCTTCGACCCGGCTCCAAGCCCGGCCGCCTCCCAGGCGCACGTATTCGACCAACTGGTCCATGTTGAACTGCGCCGACGCCATGGGAGCGTCGAGCAGTACTCGCGTATAGAGCTCGAACGTGTCGCCGTCGCGCGAGAGGACGCGTGATTCGAGGACCGTCTCCTCCTGCAACTCATGCGGTGGAACGTCGTACTGGAGGCCGTCCAGCACGGCGTTCAGTTCCGCGTTCGGTATCACGACGGCGCCCAGCCAATGCTGGATGGTGCCTCTCGGCACATCGATCCGCTCACCCTGCTCGTCACGCGTCTCCAGCCGCTCGACGACCGCCTCGCCAGCCAGCACCTCCCGGCGAAACCTCTCGCCCTCGTCGTGGAAATCCAGGACGAGGAAGCGTTCGCCGTCGTCCAGCTCAGCTTCTACGCGCTGCTCCGTGGCGGCGATATAGCGCTCCCATGCCGCGATCGTCTCCTCGTGCAACTCGGCCGCGAGCAGACTGGCCCCGGCCATGGCCATCGCCAAAGCGACCGCCAGCACGCGGCGGCCCTGCGCCCGTCTATCGGCGTAGTGGTCTTTCATCGTCCACAACTTCCTTGAACAGGTGTTGGCCTCCCGCGCTGATTATAGCGTTGCCTGCGCCGGGCAGCCCGCGGCTCGTGGTCCAGGCGGCCGTGCCGTGCCGCCTACTCCCCGCCGCCGCGGAGCAGGAATACCCCCATCGCGCCCCATAGCAGCGGCAGGCCGGCATCCAGCACTATCCACACGAGGCCGATGGTATCGGCCCCTACCGCGGTGAATCCCGGGCTGAGCTGGTTGAACCAGTTCCAGAGGAACACGATGCCGAAGAACAAGCCGCCGTAGAAGTGGGTGTTGGCGGCGACGAACTCGCGCGTGACCGCGCCACCGCTCCCGCCGCTCTCCGCATCCTTCTTGCGCAGGTACGCGAACGTCACGCCCAGCGCCAGGGGCAGAGCATCATCACCCAGCCCAGGACCGCCCAGACGGGACTGTAGGGGCTCGCTTCGGTGGACGAGTAGTAGAGCGGCTCGACAATCGTGTGAACCGCGACCACGACCGCCATTACCAGGAGGACTGCGCCGCTGATTCGCTTGATGTCCAATGATTCCTTCCAGTCAGCCGTACGCCGAACCTCCCGGGATCCCTGGGGCGCTACGGCAACGCGAACACCCAGACGACGCCGCTGCCCGGCGCCAGGGGAGTATCCGTAAACCGGGCATAGGAAGTGGTCTGGCCGATGCGCCCTCCGGCGCCCACGGCAAGATACTGGCGGCCGTCGACCTCGAACGTCACCGGCGCGCCCGAGATGTCGCCGTTGAGACGCGTTTCCCAGAGCAGGTCGCCGTTGCCCGCGTCGAGGGCAAAGAACCGCCGATCCGCGGTGCCCCCGAAGACGATGCCGCCGGCGGTAGACAGCGCCGCCGCGGTCATCGCCGCTCCGCTCTCCGGGCGATACTCCCACGCCCGTTGGCCGGTTACCGGATTGAACGCCACGAACTCCCCGATGTAGTCGTAGTCGGGAACCATCTTGACGCGGCTGGCGATGCCGCGGTAGACGCGGCCCGGCTCGAACTCCTCGGAGACGAACGTCACGTCCATGCAACTGTTGTTAACGCCGAGGTAGTAGAGGCCGGTCTCGGGACTGAAGCTGGGGGAATTCAGGTTCCGCGCGCCGTGGTAGTGGGGGCAGACCTCGAATACGCGATCCGAATCGACGTCGTCCATCGTCGGTATCTGATCGGGATTGAAGATGGGGCTGCCGGTGTCGGTCCAGCCGGTGATGATGTTGTCGTAGGCGGTTCGGAAGGCATTGATGAAGCGGCCGGTCTCGCGGTCCAGCACGACGCCCCAGCCGATCTTGCTCGTCTCGATCAGCGCTTTGCGCTCGACGCCGTTGATGACCAGATCGACCAGCATGCTCTCGTGGGTGGAGTCCAGATCCCAGTTATCCGAAGGCACGACCTGGAAGTACCACTCGATTTCGCCAGTGTCGATGTCGAGGGCGAGGATGCAGTTGGTGTAGAGGGCATCACCCGGCCCCCGCAGGGTGGACGCCCAGGGCGTCGGCTGCCCCGTGCCGAGGTAGATCAGGCCGAGCTCGGGGTCGTAGCTGATGGTGCTCCAGGTCAGCCCACCCAGCGGTGGAATCTCCTGTTCGGTCCACGTTTCGTAGCCCGGCTCGCCCGGTGCCGGCACCGTGTAGGTGGTCCAGAGATGCTCGCCGGTCCCGGCGTCATGCGCCACCACCGCGCCGCGCGCGCTCCGGTCGCCGCCGGCGAAGCCAAGCACCACCTTGCCGTCGGCGATCAGGGCCGGATGGGCGTGCCCCAGACCGGTGGTGTAGTCGCCCGTGCTCACCTCCCAGCGCTGTTCTCCAGTCAGGGCATCGAGCGCGACCAGCGCGGCGTCGGCCGTTCCCCAGTAGATCGTGTCGCCGAAGACTGAAACGCCGCGGTGCCGGCCCAGCGCCTGCGACTTCTGGATATCGTCCGGGTAGCTCCGCGTGTGCACCCAGGCGACATCGCCGGTCGCGGCCTCGAAGGCGGTTACGTGGCCGCTTCCCTCGGAGACGTACATCAGCCCGTTGGCCACGATCGGCGTCGGCACCCAGCGGCTGTTGTCACGCACCGACCAGGCCCAGACGAGCCGCAACGCGTCGACGTTGTCGCGGTTGACCTGGTCGAGCGGGCTGAAACCGGTCACGTCGTAGGTCCGCCGGTAGTTCATCCAGTCGCCGTCCTCCGGCTCGAGCAACCGCTCCTCGGTAACCGGCTGCCAAGCCCGCTCCGGGGACTGCCCGCGCGCCGCGTCCGCCTGGATCAGGAGCACGCCGCTCAGGCACACCAGCACGACTCGTCCGCGTCTACCGTCTCGCATGGTCGTCTCCTTCAGCCGCCATCTGCCGGCCCATTATGCCTCCTGCCGCGACCATCGCAGGCCGGGCGCGGCGACGCCGTTTCCCGCTCGATCGCGTCAGGGAGACGGCAGCCTCAGGGCCGCCAGCGCCCCCGGCAGATCCCGCCCCGCCACCTGGACGACGATGTACTGGCGGCCCTCGTGCAGGTAGCCCATCATTCCGTACTGGCCCGAGGCGGGCAGTTCGACCGTGCCGAGCCGCTCGCCGGTCCGCTTGTCGAGCGCATGCAGGCGGGGCGCGCCGGCCCTTCCCTCGGCCGTGATCAGCAGCGTCTTCGTGACCATCGTGACCGGATGCGACCGCCGTCCGGTGTTGGGCAGGTCGATCCCCTGCAGCGCCGGATGGTTGCGGATGTTCTCCGGCGTGTCCCCGTTCGCCGTCTCCCACAGATGCTCGCCGGTGTTCATGTCGATGGCGACGATGCGGCTGTAGGGCGGCTTGAAGATGGGCAATCCCTGTGGTCCCCGGAAGTCGCCGCGGTTGAGCACGGCGAAGTCGGCGATGGTCCGCCCCGTCGTCTTGATGTCGTCCGGCGCGTCGATGAGTTCCCCCGGCACGATGTTCTCGGAGCGACAGCCGCGCTGCGTCGATACGTAGAGGATGCCGGCCTCGGGATCCGCCGAAGCGGGCCCGAAGATGTTCGTCGCCCCGCTCGGGCAACTGACGAACGAGCGCAGCCCCGACGGGTGCTCACGCTGGATCGGCGGATTGAAGATGGGCCCGATCCGGTAGTTCTGGACGATCTCCAGTGCTTCGGCGCGCAGCTCCGGTGTGAAGTCGATCAGGTCGTCCTCAGTGAGGCCCTGCATCTCGTACGCCGCGGGGCGGGTGGGCATGGGCTGAGTGGGCGAGAGCTGCTCGCCCGGTACCTCGGACTGGGGCACGGGCCGCTCCTCGATCGGCCAGATCGGTTCCCCGGTCACCCGGTCGAACGTGAACGCCCAGCCCTGTTTGGTGGTCTGGATCAGGATCTGCCGCGGACGGCCGTCCACGGTAACGTCGAGCGCCACCGGCGCGGTCGGATTGTCGAAGTTCCAGATGTCGTGGTGCACCGTCTGGAAGTGCCACGCCCGCTCCCCGGTCTCGACATCGAGGGCGATGACGCTCGTCCCGAACAGCCCGTCGCCCGGCCGGAAACCACCATAGAAGTCGATGGTGGGCGGATTGGTCGGCACGTAGACGAGCCCCCGTTCCGGGTCGGCGGAAATCGGTGCCCAGGACGAAACGTCGCCCGTCCACTGCCAGGCGTCGTTCTCCCAGGTTTCGTGTCCGAATTCGCCGGGGCGCGGGATGACGTGGAACTTCCACTTGTGCTCGCCGGTCCGGGCGTCGTAACCCAGGATGTCGCCCGGCACGTTCTCGATGCGGGTCTGGTTATAGCCCTGTTCGGCCGAGTTGCCGACCACGACGACGCCATTGACGACGATCGGCGGCGACGAACTCGTGATGTAGCCGAGCTCCCGCGGGATACCGAAATCGGGATCATAGGCGCCGTCCCAGCTCTCCCACGGCCCCCAGCCGGCGATCAGGTCCGGCAGCATGTCGACCACGCCAGTCTGCGGAAAGCCCGGGAGCGGCACCGAGCTGCCCCAGTCCTCCAGCGGCCGGCCCGTTTTCGCGTCGAGCGCGTGGAGGAAAAAGGCCGGACTGATGATGTAGATGACGCCGCGTCCGTCCACTTCGGCGTAGGCGACGCCCTTTCCGTAGCCGTTGCGCATCCCGCGGTCGAAACGCGTCGTATGCGGCTCGCGGTAGGTCCAGAGGGTCTCGCCGGTCGCCGGGTCGATGGCCACCACGGTGCGGCGCTCGCCGGCAACGGTATAGAGCACACCGTCGACGTAGATCGGGGTCGAGCGCGACACGCCGAGCACGCCCGCGCCGTAGTTGTCGCCCCGCCAGACCCACGCCACCTCGAGTTCCGCGAAGTTGTCGGCGGTGATCTGATCCAGGCCCGAGTAGCGGGTATGCCAGGCATCGCCGCCGATGTAGCGCCACTCGCCGGCGGGCGCTTCCCCGCCCTGCGCGCTGACCGGGGCCGGAACCGGCAGCCCGCCCGCGACGGCGAGGGCGCCGGCCGCAACCGTGACCGCGACGACAAGACCGAGCGGATTTCGAACGCCCGCAAGCCGTTTCATGGCGCCTCCACAATCTCCATTCCGCGCAGCTCCGGGAGACTGGCCGGCAGGTCCGCGTCGCCGGCCGGATACCCGTTCAGTTGCAGGAGGTACGCCACGAGCGACGCATACTCCGCCGGGCTGAGACTCCCCGGATCGCCCTCCGGCATCAGCGTGGCAATGGTATCGAACAGGTCGGCGGTCGTCCGTCCCACCCAGGTCAGCCGGAATCGACCGCCGGTGAACTCGTCGGTGTCGTGACAGGCCGAACACACCTGGCGGAACCTCTGCTCGCCGCGCGACGCCTGGGCGTCGCTGAACACGCCGTCCGCCACCGTGCCGTCCGACTGCGGGCCTGGCGCGCCGTACGATGCGGCCTCCGCGAGAGATCCCCCCGCCGGCCCCGCGATGAGCACCGGCGGCAGCCCGGCGCCCAGAACGCCCATGATGACCGCCGCCTCCATCGTCAGCACGCAGCCTCTTCCAGGGCTGCGGGCAACAGACCTACCGCGCCGGAAAGCGCCCAATCCGGTTCCCTTCGGCGACCTGGCCGACCCAGATCTCGTTGCCCACCTGGATCGCGGCAGTGCCGAGGATCAGGTAGTCGTTCGACGGATAGTTGACGACCTCTTCCGCCGTGTTGTCGTCCAGGTTGATCCGGGCGACGCGCGACGACACGCCCTCGCACTGCCCTTCGCGGATGCAGAGGCCGATGGCCTCGCGCGTCGGACCGATGTGGCCGGCGGCAAGCAGGGTGTTGCCCGGGCCCCAGCGGACGTTGTCGATGTGAAAGTCAACGGGAATGGGGTGTTTCTCAGGGGTCGCGCGGTTGCGCGACAGGCGGATCAGCGCCTGATCACCATAGCCGCCCACGTAGTACCACTCGCCGTCGCGCGACAGTTCGATGCCGTTGGGCCCGATGTCCTCGCTGCCCGGGACCCGAGTCCAGCCGTCGCCCGACTGCCACTCCCAGATGTCCAGCGTTCGGGGGCTGGTCGCCGTGAAGCCTCCGTCGGGAAGCGCGACGACCGAATTGAGCCCGACCGGCTCGGGCGCGACGGCACAGCCCACCCAGGTGAGCGCGGGCTGGGATCCGGTTGCGTCCAGCTCGAATACCTCGATCGCCTCGCGCGCACCGTGCCCGACGACATACAACGTGTGGCGGCCGTCGCTGCCGGTACGGAGGTTCAGACCGTGCGGACGGATATCGGTCGTCACGGGTCCGGGGCAGTCGCTGTACATCGCCCGGTCATGCCGCGCGCCAGCCGTGGCCGGGAAGATCGTGACGACACTGTTATCGCGCGTGTCGACCGCCTGAATCGGTCCGCTGTCCACCATATTGGGGACGATGACCCAGGGGGAATCGGGCACCTGCGCGAAGTCCTCCGGGCTGACCGGGCCGCAGATGAACTGCACGTCGCCGTCCGGCTCACAGGCCTGGGCCGCGGCGGCGGTCGGAACCGCGCCGAACATCAAGAGGAAGGTGCACGCGGCGCCGATAAGGGCAAGTCTGCTCATGATGTGAACCTCCGTAGCGTTGGCGCCTACGGCGCGGGGAAACGGGCAATCCGGGTCCCCTCGGCAACCTGGCCGACCCAGATCTCGTTGCCTACCTGGATGGCGGAAGTTCCCAGCACCAGGTAGTCGTTCGTAGCGTAGTTGACGATCTCATCTGCGGTGTTGTCGTCCAGATTGATCCGGGCGACGCGAGAGCTGATGCCGTCGCACCGGCCCTCGCGGATGCAGAGGCCGACGGAATTCGGCGCCGGGTACGTGTGGCCGGCCGCCAGCAGCGTGTTGCCCGGCCCCCAGCGGACGTTGTCGATGTGAAAGCCGACGGGGATCACGTGCTTCTCCGGGTCCGAGCGATCGCGCGACAGCAGGATGAGCGCCTCGTCGCGGTATCCACCCACGTAGTACCACGCGCCGTCGCGGGACAGCTCGATGCCGTTGGGGCCGATATCCTCGCTGCCCGGGACCCGCGTCCAGCCGCCGCCGGTGTGCCATTCCCACACGTCACTCGTGGCGGGGCTCGTCGCGGCGAATCCGCCGTCGGGCAGGGCAACCACCGAGTTGAGACCAAGCCCTTCCGGAGCGACGGCGCAGCCAACCCAGGTGAGCGCCGGTTGCGATCCGGTTACGTCCAGCTCGAACACTTCTATCGATTCGCGGTCGCCATGGCCCACGACGTACAGCGTGTGCCGACCACCCGTGCCGGGACGCAGGTTCAATCCGTGCGGACGGATCCGTGTCGTCACCGGACCCGGGCAGTCGCTGTACATCATGGTGTCGTGGCGCGCGCCGGCCGGCCCCGGGAAGATGTCGACCACGCGGTGATCGCGAGTGTCGACGCCATACATCGGCCCGTTGTCGATCCAGCTGGAGACAATGACCCAGGGGGAATCGGGCACCGGCGCGAAGTCCTCCGGACTGACAGGGCCGCAGATGAACTGCACGTCGCCGTCCGGCTCGCACTCCTGGGCTGCCTCGGGCGGCGCGGCGCCGAGCAACAGGATGCCAAGGGTGACCGCTCCGAGGTTCAGTCTGCGCATTGTGTTCCTCACTGTCTCTCTCCGCCCACGTCGTCGTGTATCAGGCGGTGATTATCGCACTGTTGGGAGGCGCGTTCCCGCCACGCGCTCGCACGCCTTCCCGAGGCGCCCGGCACTCGACGTGCCTGCTAAGATCAGCCGCGTGAACGGGTCGGCATCAGCCACAGGCGCCGGCGGCCGATCCAGAAAGGAACCATCATGAGAGCCATTCTTCTTCCCGCCCTCGTAATCGGCCTCGTCCTCGGTCTCGGCGGCCCGGCATACGCGCAGGAGGAGCCCGCACCCTGTGGTCCGGCCGGCGGCCTCGCAGCGGAATTCGCCAAGAACGTCGCGCCGGATTCGCGCTGCTTCGAGATCCGCATGTACACCGCTGAGCCTGCAAAGGACGGCGTCGGCGGCATCGACGTGCTCCACCGGCGCTTCCGCGACGGCGAAGTGGAACTCTTCGAAAGGCACGGCGCCGTCATCGTCGGGACCTGGCAGAGCCTGGACAATCCGAACACGCTCATCTGGATGCTGGCCTACCGCGACCGGGCCCACCGCGAAGAGGTGTTCGCCAACTTCCTCGCCGACCCGGACTGGAAGGAGCTTCTCGCGAAGAACCAGGCGCCCCTCGATGCCGAAGTGTTCATGATGAGTGCTTCCGACTACTCCAACATGAAGTAGCCCGGCGTACGACCACGTCCCCCGAACCGGACTCGGCCGTCGCGCACGAGCGTCAGGGCAGCGCGAACACCTGCATGACGGAGCCGCGCGTGCGCGGCCGCTGCACGTCGTCGAACACGAGTTCGGCGTTGCGCCACGCGAGGAACCAGCCCGGTCCGGACGGAATGGCGACGTACTGGCGGCCGTCCACCGCGTAGGTGATCGGGAAACCATCTGCCGCCGTCGGGGTGCGCGTCCGCCACAGCACGTCGCCGTTCCGCACGTCCAGGGCATAGACGTTGCGGTCGAGATTGCCCACGAAGACCAGACCGCCGCCCGTCGTCAGGGCCGACGTGCCGTACTGCAGCCTGCTCGGACGGCTCCACAGCAGTTCGCCGGTGCGGCTGTTCATCGCCGCGAAGATGCCCAGGTGCTGGGGGCTCTTCGGATGGTGCGTGAACCGACGGTCAGCCGGGCCCACCCCGCCGCCGCCGACTTCGGCCGGTTCCGGCATCGGCAGGAACGTCGAGTGGGCGCAGCCGGGCGTCAACGGGATGTAGAACGCTTCGGTCTCCGGGTGGTACGCCATCGCCCACAGGTTCTTCAGGCCGCCTGGGCCGGGGCAGTAGTCGACCGGGACGTTCAGTTGCGGAATCCGTTCCCGGCGCAGGATTCCCTGCCCGCTCGTGGGATGGAGGTCGACGATGTCCTGGTATCCGAGATCGTGCGCGGCGCGATACTCGCCGGTCATCGGATCGAGCTCCCACAGCACGCCGATCTTGCCCATCTTGAACAGCGCGGGGCCGTCGTCGCGATGCACGACCACCACCTCGAACACTTCGTCGAGGTCGTGCGTCTCGGCCGGTATGTGCTGGTAGTACCACTCGATTTCCCCGGTTTCGGGATCGAGCGCAAGGGTTGAATTGGTGTACAGCGCCGCCCCCTCCGTGCCGCGCTGGGCGCTGGCCCACGGCTTGGGCTGGGCGGTGGACCAGTAGATCAGGTCCGCGTCGGCGTCGTAGCTGCCCGGGATCCAGGCGTCGGCGCCGGCGCGGAAGGTGAGGGTCAGGTCGCCCCAGGTGTCGCCGCCCGGTTCGCCGGGACGCGCCACGGTGGACGTGCGCCACAGCTCGGCGCCGGTCTGGGCGTCATGGGCGGAGATGAAGCAGATGTCGTTCTTGTAGTACTCGCACCCGGTGATCCCGGCGACGACCATCCCCTTCACGACGACCGGCCCGCTGGTATACCGGTAGCCGAGGTCGCTGTTGGCCACCTGCCGCTCCCAGACAAGCTCACCCGTGCGAGCGTCGAGGGCGATCAGTTCCGCCTCGCTCGTGCCCGCGTAGATCTTGTCGTCGTAGATGGCGATGTTGCGCCGCGCGAGGCCCGCCTGCCGGTTGGCCGGCCGGTCGGGATTGGAGGGCATCGGCCGCCCGGTGCGCAGGTGCAACCAGAGCACGTCGCCGTTGGTCGCGTCGAGCGCCACCACACCCGAGCGGCTCGGGATGTACATGACGCCGTCGTGGACGAGCGGCGTCACCTCGTCGGTCCCGGCCAGCGTCTCCCACGACCAGACGAGTTGAAGGTTCCCAACGTTGGTGCGGTTGATCTGGTCGAGCGGACTGTATCCCTGGCCGTCGATAGTCCGACGCCAGTTGATCCAGTCGCCGGGATCCGGATCGAGCAGCTCGGCGTCGGTGATCGGCTCGAAGTTCGGTACCTGCGCCTGGAGGGCGGCAACCAGGCCGCCCAGCAGAACGGTTACGACAAGTCGGATAAGCCTGGATCGGGCCATGCGGAGTCTCCCTCAGCGACTGGTTCGTCCCCCCTGTCCCCCGCTGATCACGTGAACCGGGCGGCGAACGGATAGGTAAACAGGAGCAGGTGCGTCAGGTTGAGGGTGAAGTGTACAAAGATACTGGCTTCCACACGGCCGGTGAGCTGGTAGGCTGCGCCGTAACCGAGACCGGCGACCGTGGCCAGCAGGACGTAGGTCGTTCCGCCGGCGACGTGTGCCGCACCGAACGCGGCGGCGGCGGCGAGCACCGCCACGAGGGCGGCTCCCGGCACTCTCCCGCGCAATGCCCTGCTCATCTGCCGCTGCAACAGGCCGCGGAAGAACGTCTCCTCGGCGACGCAGGTCACTAGCAGGTTGGCGGGCACCCATACGCCGAGTATCGCCGGCCACTTCGGATCCCAAGAGACGAACTCCGTTGCCATGGCAGGCACGCTTACCGCGGCCACGGTCAGGACGGCCATCGCCCCAGTCGCGACGATCGCGCGATTCCATCCCGTTACCGCCTGCGGCTGGACACACACCGTGTAGAGCACCACGCCCGCGAATCCCTTGTCATAGTTCCAGTACAGGGTGAAGTCGGCCGCCGAAGCCGACACGGACACGGCATCCAGGACGAGAACGTTGTGGATCCACGGAACCTGGTGGGTGGCCAGGGTAACCGCCGCGATCACGACCACACTCCACGCCACGGCGCGGAGCGGGATGGAGAGCGAGGGTCGCACGGCCGCCAGGCACGACCCCCACAAGAGCGCGATTACGGCCAGCCCGGCCCACTCGACGATCCCGGCGGCCGCCGCCGAGGCGAGCGAGAGCGCGAGGAAGGCCGGTCCGACCCACCGGTCACCCGGGAACCCCGTGACTCCAAGGGCGCACCAGAGGAGCACGAACGGGAGGCTATCCGCGAAGTCGATCATCATTGCTGGCCGAAGAGACCGGCCCGCGAAGTCGATCGATGGCGAGCTGCGCCGGCGAGTCCCGGGGCCGCCGCTCGATGCGACCCCGCGCCAGGAGTCACCGAGAATCGGTTCTCGGCCTTAGTGCCCGCCTCCCGCCGCGGCAGGGAGTGCGCTGGCCGCGCGAGCGGCTTGAAGTTGGGCCTCCGTTCGGAATTGGATCCGCGCCGCGCGGCTCGCCTCCCGGTATACGACCCACACGTCCGGGCCGCCCGCATCGTCGACCGCGATGTGGCGCAACTCGGCTCCCAGGCTGGGGAGCTTGAAGATCGTGTACTCCTCGGTGTCAGGATCGAACCTCGCGACCGCGTCGTCGGACGACAGGTTCGTCCACACCTTGTGGTTCCGGTCGACCACCGTCGCGTACGGATGCGCGCCTATCGGCAGTTCGTAGTAAGTCGGCTCGAGCGTGTTGATGTCGATCCTGGCCAAGTTGGAGCCCCACCAGTTGGCGACCCACACCGTGTCGCCCGAGGGATCGGCCGCGAGCCGGCGCGGCGCCTGCCGGCCGGGGTTGTAGACGCTTCCGGAGAAGCGCATCGCGCCGATGCGGTGGAAGAAGTCGCGGTCGGCCGGCGTCAATAGCTGCTCGCGGTCGAGCGCGCCGGGCGGCCGCATCGGCACCTCGTCCACCTCGCCGGTCGTGCCGTTCGCATGTCCCACGATGTCCATGTTGAACTGTGCCCACCAGCCGTTCCCGAGGCGGTCGGCGGCGGTGCCGTAGGTCTGGCCGTCGCCGATGGTCTTGTTCTGGAAGAACGTGAACTCGCGGGTGGCGGGATCGAACTTCAGGGCGCCATGGCGATTGCCGACCCAGATGTTGCCATGGCCGTCCTCCTGCAGGCTCCCACCAACGCTGAGCGGCCGCGGCGGCGTGTAGAGCTCGAACGTCTCGGTCTTCGGGTCCACCCGCCCGAGGCTGCCCTGCGTGTCGAACCACAGCATGCCGTCGCGGGCCTTCGTGATGCCGTGCGATCGGCGCGCCCGTTTGCCGTCGGGCGCGGTCACCTTGAATCCAGTGACCTGGCCGGTCCGGGGATCGAGCCGCGCGAGCGTTCGGAAGTCGTTCGGTACCGAGTCGGTGATCCAGACGTTGCCGTCGTCGTCGACGGCAGCGTCGTGCATCCCGCCGCCCCCGCGCATCCCCGACGGGATACCCTCGGACCAGTCGCTGCCGTCGATCGACGTGCGCTCCGTCGGCAGCTCCGCGATGGGGATGTCGTACTCCGTCACGACATGGCGCGCGGCCTCGCCGGTGGGGCGGGGCTGCAGCTCGAACGTCAGGGGCGGCGAGTCCGGGCCGCGAGCCTTCGTGAGATAGGCCGCCAGCTCGTTCCGGTAGTACTCGATCGTGATCGACGGCCGGCCGTTGGAGCCGCGCCAGCCGTGGTAACTGACGTTCGCCATCAGGTCGATCATGGTGCGCCAGCCCCGCTCGTCGAAGCGGTTCTGCAGCACCAGGCCGGCCTGGTGGCATTCCGTGCACGTGACGCGAAACAGCTCTCTCAGCCGGCGATCCTCGCGCGTTGCAGCGGGCAACGCATCCAGCCACTCCACGCCCGAGAGCTGGTGGGTGAAGTCGGCGGCGGCCGTGAGGGTGAAGTCCTGCGACACCCGTTGGGCGGGGTCGAGGACGACGTGCGCGTTCGCCCGCTCGTAGCCCACGGCCTGCGCCCAGACCTGGTACTGCCCGCCTTCCAGCGGCGGCTCCAGCGCGGGAAAGTAGTACCGGCCGGCCTCGTCCGTGAAGACGGAGGTCGTGATGGACGCGCCCTCCGCCCGCGCGGAAACCGCCACGCCCGCCATTGGCTCTCCGTCCGCTGCCGTGACGGCGCCGGCGAGCGGCGTCGGCGCGCCGGCCTGCGCCGCCGCGGGCGCCGTCCCCCCCGCCAGTTGCGACATACAGACGCCGATGATCGCTGCTGCCATTACGACGGTCGGTCGGGCTTCGAGCATGTCGCCTCCTCCCCGCATCACTCCGGCGCCACGGTGTTCAGGTACGCAATTATTTCGCCGACCTGTTCCTGCGACAGCGTGTACCGCCAGCCCGGCATCCGCGCCGAACCGACCATGACCACGGTGCGTACCCGGTCCTCGCCCAGATTGCGAACGGTCTCTTGGCTGAGCGGCAGGGCGAAGCTCTCGGGGTACGAGGGCTGCCCCAGCGGGTCGTGACAGATCGCGCACCGCTGCACGAACAGCTTCCAGCCCGCCCGCGCGTCGGCGGGGAGCGATGGCGGCCTGACCACCTCCGCCATGTCGTACTCGGTCCGCACGATCTCGGGCGTGGACACCTGGGTCTCTCGCAGCGGGTTCTGCGCCAGCAGGCCAAGCGCGATCAGCGTGAGCGAGAGCACGGCAGGCATCGGACTCATCACATCCTACGGGCGGCGGCGCCACGATACAACCCCGACGCCGGCCGGCGCGGGAGATCGGCGGCCGCAGTGCGCTACTGCACGCCTTCCGCTGCGGCCCGCTCCTCGGCGCGCGCCACCGAGGATGCCTCCATGGCGTGGTTGCCCTCGTGGCAGGGGACGGTGTCCGCGCGCCCTCAGCATTCTCCGGCTTTACCGGAAGCGTGGCAGCCGTAGGTACCGTGGCACGGCCGCACGATACCTGCGGTGCTCCTCGCCGAACACCCGCTCCAGTGCCTGCTCCTCGGCGCGGATCGTGAACACGCACCCCACCCAGTAGATCGCGGTCAGTGCCAGCGCGGCACCGGAACGCCCTGCGGTGGCCACACCCAGCAGCACGAGGGCCCACCCGAGCAGCTGAGGATTGCGGCTGTACGAGTACGGACCGGTCGTGATCAGGCGGTCTGTTGTCATACCGTAGTTGCGTCGCAGCGAGCTAAACTCGCGACGGGCCGCGCTGTACCCGATCAAGCCCACCACCAGCAACGCGCCGCCGAAAACGTAGGCCAGCCCACGCGGAAGCGGAAGCAGCCAGGCCGACCACCACGACGCCACCACCAAACAGACGCTCGGCCCAAGGTAGGCGACAAACGCGGCGATTACCGTCGGCACGGTGATCTGGCCCGACCGAGCGCGTTCCGCGTGGGCGCGTCGCAGCGCGATGAAACCGCCGGCAGCAAGAAGGGCGGCGCCGACTCCCACCAGAATCAGGCCTCGCATCTCCTCGCCTTCAGTCGACTCGGCTCGGATCCTTCGAAGGCGTCGGGAGTTTCGCGATCGTGCCCTGCGCGGTTGCACACAGGCGCTCGGCGCCGCCCTCCGACGAGAGAATGTCGCAGCGGCAAACCGCTTGGGTTCGTCCCCAATGAACGACCTCAGCGCGCGCGACCAGCGCTTCGCCCCGGGCGGGTCGCAGATAGTTGATCTTGAACTCCGAGGTCACGACGCCTGTCTCCAATGCGCTGCCGCCCGCGAAGGTGAGCGCATTGTCGGCCGCGTAGCTGATGACGCCGCCATGGACGAACCTGTGCTGCTGCTTCAACTCGGCGCGAACCGGAATCCTGAGTTCGGCTTGCCCGTCCACGAGGCGGAGCAGTACGCGACCCGCTGAAGCCCCGGTGCCGCAGGTCGAGCACGACGAGCATTGGCCAGCCCACGTAGCGTTCGGCGCGCGGGTAGCGCACGGCGAACTCGGCATCCGGGGCGTACTCCCCCACACCGCAAAGGGTGAACCCCGCGCCGACTGCCGCCATGACCATCTCTCCGATCCGGTGGGGAAGGCTCCCCGGCGTGACCACCTCGCCGGAGACAGGGTCGGTAAAGCGCGCCTCGCTTCCGCGCAGGAACATTGCCGGGTGCATCGCGGATACGACGGCGCGGCCGGCCGGGCGCAGAACCCGATGGGCCTCGGCGAAGAACGCGTGGAGATCGCGGAGGTGCTCGAGGACGAGTCCGCTCACCACCGCATCGAACGATGTGTCCCCGAAGGGCAGCGGCTCGTGCAGGTCGTGGGTGACGAAGCGGACGTCGCCGGTAGCGACCCTCTTTCGGGCCTGCTCCAGCATCGCCGCCGAGAAGTCGACCGCCGTGATCCGCGCGCCCGCCTCGACGAGCCACGCGGTGTGCCGGCCGGTTCCGCATCCGAGGTCCAGCACTTCCTGCCCTCTCGGGTCGCCGAGCGCTTCGCGAACGCGTGGCCCCTCCAGGGCTGGCAGCGGGTTGGCATCGTGATCGTAGACCGCCGACCACCGATCGTAGCCCTCGCGCACCCCGGCGAGCGGATCATGTTTGCGGGTCATTCCGCACGACTTCCGGATCGGAATCTGTCCGTGGATCATACAAACGGGGGTTTTCCCGGCGGCCCGGCCGGGACAGTCCGTACCACTTCATCATAAAATCGGTATGACCCATGTGAATTCAACCGACAGTAGCACTGGAGTTGCGATGCCGGCCATCACGTCCACGAACCGAATACGGCTGACCATTTCGGTCCCGGCCGACATCGCGCGGTACCTGCGATCGACTCGTAACGCCAGCGCCCTCGTTTGCGAGGCGATCCGGGCGTACCGGGCACGGGAGCTCGAGCGCCGTCTGGAAGAGGCGTACCGCGCCGACCGCGCCGAAGCGGAACGGATCAACCGTGAATGGAAGAGCGCCGACGCCGAGGTGACGGAGTGAGCTCGTCGCTGGCACGCGGGATCGTCGTGAGCGTCCGCTTCGATTCCACCGAGGGCGGGGAGATTCGGAAGACACGGCCGGCGATCGTCGTCTCCAACGACGTCGCCTGTCGGTTCGATGCCGTCGTTCAGGTCGTACCGGTCACGACCCTCCCGGACCGGGAGCTGCGACCCTACGAGTCGCGCTGCGGGTCTCGCACCAGCGGCCTCGCCAGACCCTCGCGGGCGGTTGCCAACCAGATTCGGACGGTGTCCCGGAATCGGATCGGTCAGACGGTCGGACGCCTTACTTCCGACGAGACCGCGGAACTCGACCGGGCATTGCGGATCCAGTTGGCACTGGACGCGTAGTGGTACGGACGCCCTGTCCCCCGTCGCGAGCCGGCGAGATCCGGCACGGCGCGGCTGGGCCGGAACCGCGACAGCCGGTGACGCGGGTCATCAAGGCAAGGAGAAAACGAACAGATTGTTGCCGGTGCTGGGGCGCAGCTCGGGCGT
>CAZJYU010000008.1:0-2123 GCA_964550305.1 uncultured Vicinamibacteraceae bacterium
GTTCTTGCCGCGGAATTCCCCCATGGGATCCTGCGGCGCGTTACCCGTCGCCCCGATCCCGAGATGACGCGCGATCAGGTCGGCGTCGTCACCCAGCAGATCGTGGATCTCGGCCAGCGTCCACAGATAGAACGCGCCCTCCGACTTCGGAGCCTGCCTGCCCGCCTGCGCCGCTTCGGGTGGGATGCTGTCGGCATCCTCCGCCGAATAAAAGCCGCCGCCAGGATGCGTCAGGTCGCGGAGGACGTAGTCGATTGTCTCCGCTGCCACCGCCAGCAGCGCGGGCGCGCGCGCGGCCTGCCCCGCTTCGAGGTACGCCAGCACGAGTTGCGCCTGGTCGTACAACATCTTCTCGAAGTGCGGCACCCGCCACGCGCCGTCGACCGAGTACCGGTGAAAGCCGCCCCCCACATGGTCGCGGATCCCGCCGCGCGCCATCGCCTCCAGCGTCGCCACCGCCATGCGCTGTCCGTTCCGATCGCCCGACCGGGCCGATTCGCGCAGCAGGAAGAGCAACTCGGCCGGACGCGGGAACTTCGGGGCGCCGCCGAAGCCGCCATGCGTCTGGTCGAACGTCGAAGAGAACTGCTGGACGCCCGCCGTAAGCGCGGTGACACCGGCTGGTGCCGGGGTCGCGGATGACGGCGCGGCGCCCTCGCCGACGATCACGATGCCGCTCGGGTCCGGCCTCGGTGTGGCCGCCTCGGGTGACTGCAGAGCGCGCAGGCGCTCCAGTATCGCGTCCGCCGACTGTTCCAGCTCGCCGCGGTTCGATGACCAACGCGACGCCACCTCGCGCAGAACCTCGATGAAGCCGGGACGTCCCCAGCGGGAATTGGGCGGAAAGTAAGTGCCGCCGAAGAAGGGCTTCAACTCCGGGGTCAGCCAGACGCTCATCGGCCAGCCACCCGAGCCGGTGGTTGCCTGCACGAAAGCCATGTAGACGCGATCCACGTCGGGGCGTTCTTCGCGGTCTACTTTCACCGGCACGAAGCACTCGTTCAGTAGCTGCGCGATCTCGGCGTGCTCGAACGACTCGTGCTCCATCACGTGGCACCAGTGACAGGTGGAATAGCCGATCGACAGGAAGACGGGCTTTTCCTCCGCGCGGGCGCGCGTGAACGCCTCGTCCCCCCACGGATACCAGTCGACCGGATTCCCGGCGTGCTGCTGCAGGTACGGACTGGGCTCGGCGGCCAGTCGGTTCGGCATGCCGTGTCTATGCCTCGTCCGGGTCACGCCACGCCTGGTACGAACCGAGGGTCCGGAGCGACCTCGCGAACTCCGCCAGGTGCATCAGGGCACGCGAACACACCATGTCCTCGCGGTTGGCGGCGATGTCCGCGTAAAAGAGGTACTCGAACGGGCGGTCGGGGATGGGGCGCGATTCCAGCTTCAGCAGCGCGATGTCGCGTAGCGCGAACACGCTGAGGGCCTTGAACAGTGCGCCGGGCACGTCCGCCACGGTGAAGACGATGGTCGTCTTGTCGGGTCGGCCGAGCGGAGTCGAATCGCGGCTGATGATCAGGAAGCGAGTGGTATTGCCGGCATACGCCTGCACGCCGCGCTCGAGGATGGTCAGGCCGAACAGCTCCGCCGCCCGCTCGCTCGCAATCGCCGCGGTATCCGTCAGCCCCTGCTCCGCGATCATCTTCGCGCTGCCCGCGGTGTCGTAGGTGGCCACGATCTCGACATCGTCGAGCGTCCGCAGGAATCGCTCGCACTGGGCCAGCCCCTGAGGGTGCGAATAAACCCGCCGGACGTCCGTGAGTCCGGTCCCCTTGCGCACCAGCAGGTTGTGGACAATCGGGTGCTTCACCTCGGCGACAATCGCCAGCTCGTGTTCGAGCAGCAGGTCGTAGTTCTGGTGGATGCTGCCGCCGATGGTGTTCTCGATCGGCACGATGCCGTGGGTCACCTTCCCAGCCTCGACTGCCCTGAAGACATCCCCGAATCTCGGGAGCGGTAGCGTGTCCGTGTTCGGGTTGAAGCGAAGGGCCGCCGCCTCGCTGTAGGCGCCCGGCTCTCCCTGGTAGGCAATGCGCACCGCCGTCGTTCCTCGTGAGAAGAATACAGGGATCACGTTACGCCGGCGTCGGCGCGCGTCTCAGGGATCGTGCCAA
>CAZJYU010000008.1:2223-55853 GCA_964550305.1 uncultured Vicinamibacteraceae bacterium
AACGTATGCCGCGATCAGGATGACGACGCCCAGGGGCAGATACCGGCTCGGGATGGCCAGCAGCGTATCGAGCACCGGCAGTCCATCGACCAGGCGTGTGCCGACCGGGCTGCCGCGCAGGAAGTCGCCGAGGCTGAGCCAGACGAGGGAAACCACGAACAGGATCCCGACGGCCGCGAAGAACGAGCACCCGCGCAACCTCCGCGCGCGCGGACTCGTTCGTGGTCCACAGGCCGATCGCGGTGGCGGACAGCAGCAGCAGCGGGAAGAGGGAAATCAACGCGTAGCAGGCGATCGAGGAGGCATAGGTGAGGTCGTTGCCGGAAAACAGGCGGATCGCAGCCAACCGCAGCGCCCGTCCGAACCGGGGTATGGTCCGCGCCACCCCGTGCTACTGGACTGCATCGGACGGGGGCCGCCCGTGCCCGGCGGATTCTCCGGCCGCCGGATCCTGTCCATGCGTGGCGGCCATCATGTCGTCGAAAGCGCGCCGCCCTTCCGCTGCCGCGTTGCGCGCCTTCTCGACCGTTGCCCGGGCCCAGTTGACTTCGTCGACGAAGCTGTCGAGCGCCGGTTCAATCTGCTCCCGCACGTCGTGGCCGCGCCGCGTCAGGTACAGGAAGCCGATCAGGCCGCCGGCCACCGCACCGAGCGCGACCGAAAGCAGTACCCGCGAGCGTTCATCCACGTTGGCCTCCAGTGTCTCTACGCATGATACCTGTTGCGGCAAGTCGCGCTTGCCCATAGGTAGGCGTCCTAGAACCGGAAAGCCAGTCCGGCCGAGGTCTTCCAGTAATGTAGTTCGCCGAGCTCGAAGTCGCGCAGGCCGCCGCCGGTCGTGATCCCGCGGACATACCGGACATCGAATCGGGCGCCGACCGGCCCGATGAACCCCATCACGCCGCCTCCGGCGTTGATCGCGATGCCATCCGTCTTCTGATCCGGCACTTCGGCCCGCAGCCAGCCGAGGCCTCCCGCGACGTACGGACGTCCCGGGCCAATCGGCAGGCCGATCATGAGGTTCCCGAAGAGCGTCGTGACCCGTCCCTGACCGGCGAAGACGCCAGTGTCGGGGGCGTCGGCGACCCGTGCGTAATCGGTCTCGAAGCCGAACACGCCCCCCGCCATCGCGGCAATCGATACGCCCAGAGTCTCGGCCTGAACGGAATCCTCGGGACCGAACGAGCGTCCGACGTAGGGTACGAAAATGGTGTCCGCGCAGGCGGGCGCCACGTGGGCGAACAGGGCCGCCAGCAGAACCGCGGCTCCGGCCGCCCTGGTAAGCACCGCACCAATGATAGGGAGTGGCGCGCTGACCGGTCAAACCACCGCGCTATAATCGAGGCGTGGCGGCCTCGACGAAGCCTACCGTGCGTCCGACGCCAGCCGCTGCCCCGCCGACGACGACGCGAACCGCGACGCCGGTCCGGTCCGCCGCGCATCCCTCGCCCGCTGACGATGCCGTGATCTGCGAGCGGTGCGGCGCCGACATGTTCCGGATGCACGCAGTGTGGCGGTGTCCCGCCTGCCGGCACAAGACCGACTGCTGCGGTTGGTGATGGACCGGCTCCGCTCACACGTCCTAACCGACTCGGACGACTACCGCGCGAATCATGCGGCGATGTCGGCACTGGTGCATGAGCTGGAGCAACGCCGCGCCGCGGCGCGCGAGGGAGGCGGCACGCAGGCAACGGCGCGCCACCGCGCGCAGGGGAAGCTGACGGCGCGCGAGCGGATCGACCGCCTGCTCGACGACGGCTCGCCCTTCCTCGAACTGTCACCGCTCGCTGCGGACGGGATGTACGACGGCGCCGCGCCCCGTGCCGGGATCCTCACCGGCATCGGGCGGGTTTCCGGACGCATGGTGCTGGTGATCGCGAACGACGCCACCGTCAAGGGGGGAACCTATTTTCCCATCACCGTCCGCAAGCACCTGCGGGCGCAGCAGGTAGCGCTGGAAAACCGACTCGCCTGCCTCTACCTGGTCGACTCAGGCGGCGCGTATTTGCCGCTCCAGGCCGAAGTGTTCCCCGATCGCGAGCACTTCGGCCGGATTTTCTTCAACCAGGCGCGGATGTCAGCCGCCGGGATCGCGCAGATCGCGGTGGTGATGGGGTCGTGCACGGCCGGCGGCGCGTACGTGCCGGCGATGTCGGACCAAACCATCATCGTTCGCGGGGCCGGCACGATTTTTCTCGGGGGGCCGCCTCTGGTGAAGGCAGCGACCGGCGAAGAGGTCACGGTCGAGGAGCTGGGGGGCGCCGACGTTCACACGCGCATCTCTGGCGTCGCCGATTACTTGGCGGAGGACGACGAGCATGCCCTGCGCCTCGTGCGGGAGGTCGTCTCGACGCTCCCCGACGGGATGGGAGACGGGCCCGCGAATGGAGCGGCTGGCGCCGACGCCGGCGGCGACCCGGCGAGCGCATCCGCCCCGTCGCCCTGGGATCCCTCGGCGACCGACGCTCCCCCGGAGGACCCGGCCCTGGATCCGGACGAGTTGCATGGCATCGTGCCACCGGATGCGCGGACCGCCTACGATGTCCGCGAGGTGATTGCTCGCCTCGTGGACGGATCGCGTTTCGACGAATTCAAGGCGCGGTACGGTCCGACGCTGGTGACCGGCTTCGCGCGCATCCATGGCCAGCTCGCCGGCCTCGTCGCGAACAACGGCGTACTGTTCTCGGAGTCCGCGCTCAAGGCGGCGCACTTCATTCAGCTCTGCAACCGGCGGGGCACGCCGCTCGTCTTCCTGCAGAACATCACCGGCTTCATCGTCGGCCGCGATTACGAGCAGCGCGGCATCGCCAAGGATGGCGCCAAGATGGTGAACGCGGTTGCGAACAGCGTCGTGCCGAAGGTGACCGTGATCATCGGCGGATCGTTCGGGGCGGGAAACTACGGCATGTGCGGCCGAGCCTACGATCCGCGTTTTCTCTGGACCTGGCCGAACGCACGGATCTCGGTGATGGGGGGCGAACAGGCGGCGAGTGTACTTGCGACGGTGGCGGCGGATCGGGCTCGGCGCGAGGGACGCGAGCTGGCCGAGGCGGAAATCGAGGCAATCCGCGCGCCGATCCTGGCGAAGTACGCGACGGAGGGCTCGCCCTACTACGCGACCGCCCGACTCTGGGACGACGGCATCGTCACGCCGAAGGAAACCCGGGTCGCGCTGGCGCTCGGACTGGCCGTCGCCCGCCGGGCGTCAGGTGGGCGTCCGGCCTACGGAATCTTCCGGATGTAGTCGATGCTGCGGCGCGTCCTGATTGCCAACCGCGGCGAGATCGCTCTCCGGATCATCCGGACCTGCCGCGTCCTCGGCATCGAGACGGTGGCCGTCTGCTCGGACGCGGACCGATTGGCACGCCATGCTACGGCCGCCGATCAGTCGGTCGGTATCGGCCCGGCACCTGCCGCGGACAGCTACCTGTCGGTCGAACGGCTCATCGACGCGGCCCGGACGAGCGACGCCGACGCCATCCATCCCGGCTACGGCTTCCTCTCCGAGCGTCCGGAACTGGCGAGCGCCTGCGCCGACGCGGGGCTGGTCTGGATTGGCCCCCCGCCGGACGTGATCGCTCGGTTCGGCTCGAAGATCGAGGCGCGACGCGAGGCGGCGGCGGCCGGTGTCCCGGTCGTTCCCGGCGCCGAGCCAGCCGATCAGACAACGGCGGGAATCGCGGCGGCGGCGCGTGCGGTGGGAAGCCCCGTGCTGCTGAAACCGTCGGCGGGAGGCGGCGGCAAGGGAATGGTGGCGGTTCATGACGACGCGGCGCTCGACGAGGCCATCGGGCAGGCGCGGCGTGGGGCGATTGCGACGACCGGCGACGGGACGCTCTATGTTGAACGCCTGCTCGAACGGCCGCGGCATGTGGAGGTGCAGGTTGTCGCGGATCGCCGCGGCACGGTTGACGCACTGGGCGAGAGAGACTGCTCGCTGCAGCGCCGCCACCAGAAGGTGATCGAGGAGTCACCCGCACCCGGCCTGCCGGCTCACCTGCGCAAGCGGCTGGCGGCGGCGGCAATCGACCTGGCCCGGCATGCAGGGTACGAGAACGCCGGAACGCTCGAGTTCCTGCTCGACGGCGACGCGTTCTGGTTCCTCGAGATGAACACGCGCCTGCAGGTGGAACACCCGGTAACGGAGCTGGTGACCGGCGTCGACCTGGTGGCGGCGCAGCTTGCCATCGCGGCGGGCGAACCGCTGCCGTGGACGGCCGGCGGGCTGGCGCCGCGCGGCCACGCGATCGAATGCCGTGTGTACGCCGAGGACGCCGCGCGGGGATTCCTGCCGCAGGCGGGAGCGATTGATCGCTACGTCGAACCGGCCGGACCCGGGATCCGGATCGACTCGGGCGTCGCGGCGGGAAGCGACGTGCCGGTGCACTACGATCCGCTGCTCGCCAAGGTGATCGCCGGGGGACGAACGCGGGAGGAGGCGCGACGACGCGCGATGGTGGCGCTGGAGGAATTCGTACTCACCGGCATCAGGACGAACCTGCCGTTTCTCCGCGCGGCCATCTCGCACGCCGCATTCGCCGCGGGGAACGTGCAGATCCGCTTTCTGGAGGATCACCCCGAGCTGCTCGCATCGGCTGCCGGCGAGGATGCCACAGCGGCGGATACGATGCCACCGACCCGCCGCGATGTCTGGAGTGACTTTCCCGGTTGGCGCCTCGGGAACCGTGCCGTTTCCCGTGGCAGGGTACGGCGAAGGCCGTCGGAGGGAGCGGACGGAACATCGGGGCATCCGATGCCACCGCCGACCGATGACGTCCTGTCGGCGCCGATGCCCGCCACGGTGACCGCGGTGCTGGTCGCCCCGAATACGGAGGTCGCGGCGGGTGACACACTCATCCGGCTGGAAGCGATGAAGATGGAACTGGCGATCCGCGCGCCGGCCAGCGGGCAGGTCGTGGAGGTCCACTGCGCGGTCGGCCAGTTGGTGCAACCGGGCCGGCCCCTGGTAACGTTGGATCAGGTGGCTGATACTGGCCTGGAGGCCGGCGCACCTGGCCGCCGCACGTAGCCGGCGCACTCGGATCTGCTAGAATCACGCTGTCATGTGGACCAAGATGATGAACCGGCCTCGGAAGAGGCCTCCCAAGAAGATCGCCGTGATCGACCCGGAGCGGTGCTTCGGGGCATTTGCCTGCTCCATCTGCCAGGCGGCTTGCCCGGTGGAAGACTGCATCATCGAGGTGCCGGACGTCTACGGCAGGATGGTCTGCGACGTGCGCCTCGACAAGTGCATCGGCTGCGGACTGTGCGTCACCGTCGGCAATCCGACCGCGCCGCAGCCCCGTGACTTCGGCTGCCCGCCCGACTACGACGCCATCGACATGTACGCCTACGACGAGGTCGTTCCGCCGGAGCCGAAGGAACCGGCGGAAGGCGAGGCTCCGGTCGCAGGCGGCGCCTCGGCGTAGGCGAAGCCGCTTTCCGCGTCGCCGATCTACGTCGACCGACCCCGCGCGGCGATCGGCCAGATCGCCTCCACGACACCGTGCCGAGCCGCGTACATCCGGTCGTACAGGTTCACGACCGGGTCGCAATGCGAGACGATGAGCTCCAGCTTGTCCCCGACCCGGTACGTCCGGCTGCTTTCTTCCTCGTACCGGATCGTCCCGAATTCGTCGGACCCCGACGTGTAGCGCATTCCGGTTTCTCCCTTGACGATCGACCAGGGCCGGTTGATCGTGCATGCCTTCGCGCCCGCGTCGGTGGTCGCTCGCCCCTCGTACTGCGCGTTCACGACAGTCGCCAGGATCGTCAGCGCCGGCCGGAAGTCGCGGTACACCTCCGGATCGTCCGCGCCGCCGATCTCGAGGTACTGCGCGTCCATGAAGACGTAGCTCCCGACCTGCACGTCGGTGAAGCCGGGGGTCCGGTGATCGATGTTGTAGGTACCGGTCCCTCCACCGCTGAAGATCTCCATGTTCAGACCGGACCGCACCATCCGCTCGCGCGTTTCCGCCGCCGCCGCGAGCCGTTCGATCGCCTGCGCCCGCCGAGTCTCGAAGCCCTTTACGTGCTGCGTCCCGCCGTCATAGCAGAGTATTCCCCGTAGCCGCAGGTTGGGCAGCCGGTCAATCAGTTGGGCCAGCGCAAGCGCCGGCATCCCCGGCGTGATCCCGGTCCGGTGTCCGCCCGGGTCGACATCGACGACGATGTCCGCCTCGATGCCCAGCGCACCCGCGGCCTCCGACAACTCGCGGGCGTTTTCCGGCGTGTCGGTCGCCTGAACGAACGTCGGACAGTGCCGCCGCAGATGCATGGCCCGGCTGATCTTGAAGGGCGTGACGTTCGTCGTCGTCATCAGGATTTCTTCGACGCCGTGGTCGAAGAGCGCCTCCGCTTCGCCGACCTTGGCGACGCAAATTCCGACCGATCCGGTCTCGAGTTGCCGCCGCGCTATTGCCGGAGTCTTGTGCGTCTTCGCGTGCGGACGGCTGGCGATGCCGTTGGCGCCCACCGTCCGCTGCATCTGCGCGATGTTCGCCTCCATCGCGTCGAGATCGACGACGAGGGCCGGCGTATCCAGCTCCGCTACCGCGACGCCCAGGTCACGTGCTCCCTGCTCTGCCCCGGCCGCGGCGCGCGCCGCCATCTCGGACGCCGTGTATCCCTTGACGCCCGACGGAATCCAGACCGCCGCCCCGCCCGCGCCAGCCGCGGACGCTCGCAGGAAATGCCGGCGCGTGAGCGATGCCCGGGAGGATCGCGACGTGGTGGATCTCGTCATGCGGCTCTTGTACCTCAATTCCCGGCACTCGGCCAGCCCGCACGTCCGGTGGGAGGGCGTCCTGCCGCGCGCCAGCCGGTCACATCGGCACGTAGGGCATGGCCAGGTGGATCAGCACCGCCGTGATCAACAACACGATGCCGGCGAGCGCCACTTCGCCACCTGCCGTCCGGCGGAGGGCTGCCGTCCCAAGACGGTCGCCCAGTCGCGGCGTCATCCAGCGCCAGTTCCAGTAGCCGACGGCCGCGGTCAGCAGGAAGAGACCCAACTTCAACAGCAGTGTCTGGCCGTAGGGGGTCGTCCAGAGCTGATCGACCGTCTCGACGTGGAAGACCGCGGTCAGCACGCCCGTCAGTCCCACCACCAGCACCGCCCCAATCGCGAGAGGCGAGAATCGGCGAACCAGGATCGCGACACGTCGATCCCCGTCGCCGCCAACCGCCACTACCGGAATCGTGCAGGCTACGGCCCAGAGGCTGCCGACCCAGAGCCCCGCCGCCAATCCATGCACCGCCTGCGTCATCCAGGGACCGGACGACGCGAAACTCATCGCATGGCCGGTCATGGGAAGCGTGGCCCACCCGCCCGCAACCGTCAGGGCCGCCGCCATCCACCCCGCACCTGGCCAGCGCGACCAGGCCGCGGCGGCGATGAGGGTCAGCAGCGCCACGCTCGCCTGCAAGCGCCACGACGCGCCCCACCGGCTCTCGAGTCCGACTACCCGCACCAGGTCGAGCGTTACGGTCTCGTCCACCCCGAAGACCGACCAGGTCTGGGCATAGAGCCGCGCCGCGGCGCCGGCGAGCAGGCAACACGCCGATCCGATCGCCAGACCGGTCAGGCGGTGGTCAACCGGCCCCCGCTGCCCCGCCGTCACCGACCTGTCGGCGATCCGGCCGCACGCAACGGCGCCGGTCAGGCCCACGAGGCCAAGGAAGGTGATCCAGGCGGCAGCCGTCTGCAGGACAAGCGCGAAGGATTCCGCGTTCATCGGATCGGCGCCGGTCCGGACCGCACCGGATCAGTCGGCCGCCCGGACTCTAAACGAAAACTCGCCCCGCTGCGTGTGGCCGTCGTCACCGGCGGTCCGCCACCGAACCGTGTAGCCGCCCGCCGCGAGGGGCGACGGGATCGACGCCATGAGTGAGCGGTCGTCCCGGATGTCCAGCTCGCCCAGCACCACTTCCCCCGACGCTCCGTCGAGGGTCAGCCGGCTGATGGCGGGGTCCGGCGCCTGAGTGAACCAGATCTGAATCGTCGTGGGAGATTCTGGCAGAACGGCGTCCGCCTCCGGCATGGTCTTCGAGACCGCCATGTGCGCCGACACCGCCGCTGCCGCAGCCGCCAGCAGCAGGACCAGCCAGGCTGTGATCCGTCCGTTCAGCATCCTTGTCTCCCGCCTCAGAAGCCGTACTCCAATCCAATGTACGCGCTGCGCCCTACTTCGGCAATCCGCTGTCCGTTGAACGGATTGAGCGAGTTGAGGTGGTTGACGTAGTACACGTCGGTGAGGTTCTGTGCGCCGGCCCGGATCGTCAACCCCTCGGTCACCTCGACGCCACCCAGCAAGTCAATCGTCGTCCAGCCCTCCGTCACCTGCTCCAGGCGCCTCGTCGCCACCCGTTCCTGCGCGGCGGTACTGGTTACCTGCAACTCGACCCAGGCCGTGCGCGCCGGGGTGTGCACCTCGATCGCGTACTGTTGCTCGAACGGCGGGATTCCGAAGAGCGGCTCGTCGAAGAGCAGATCCTCGGCCCTGACATACGACCAACCGCCGCGTACATCGATCCACGGACCGGCCGGAGAGTTCGCCGTCAGGTCGAAACCGGTGAACCGGGCGGCGTCCGCCTGAACGTAGCGGTACAGCGTATCCGGGCTGAGCGGCAACCGCTTCTCGAGGTTCGGGTCGGACGCGACGGTGATGTAGTCGTCGACGTGCCGGACGAAGACGTCAAGGCCGACGGTCGCCTCCGCCGCCCGGAAAGTTGTTCCGGCGTTGAATTCCAGGCTCTTCTCCGGCACCAGGGCCGGGTTGCCGACGAACTCCGCCGCGGTCTGGAACTTCACGGCCGGAAAGCGGTCGGCGTAGCGCTCGAGCACCGACGGGTTGCGGACGGCCCGGCCGACGCCAAGGGTCACGAGCCAGGCGTCGGTCACGCGGAGGCTGGCATTCGCGGCGGCGCTGATATTGGTATTGGTCTGCGCGAACCGATCACCCGAGACGAGCATGGTCGGGCCGTGACCGTGGGCGGCCGACCCATCGTGCGTCGCGCCGTGGTCCGTCATCGCGCCGTGGTCGGTCATCGGCGTGGTGGCGCCGTGCCCCGCATGCGCGTCGGTCATATGCCCGGGATCCGTACCATGGCCGGCGTGCCCTCCCATGCAGACGGCCGTGACGCAGTGGAAGCGTCCGTGCACTTCGTGGAGTTCGTAGTCCGGAATCGCGTTGTGCGAGAAGAAGGACGTCACCTGGCCGATCCGCGCCTGTTCCCGATCGATGCGCACGGTGCCCCCGATGGTGCTTCGTCCCAGTTCCCACAACACCTGCGCGTAGCCCCCAAGGTTCGTCACGTCCGCGTCCGGCCAGACCGGGTGCATGTTGTGGTGAATCTGCCCTGTACTCCGGTCGCTCACCGTCTGCGTCGCTGACTGTTGCAGTCGATAGGCATCCATCCCCAACTTGTACCGAAACGGTCCCGCTGCGAGCGCGGCGTGGAGGCGACCTCCGAGCGTGTCGGCCGACGTAGGCAGGTCGACCCGGAGCGGGAACGGCGGCGTCCGGTGAGGGTCGGGCTGCGCGGTGGGCTTGGCGTTGTTGTTCATCAGGTGATCCTTCAGGTTGAGGTACACCTGCGCCGCCAACTCCGTTACCACGCCTCCTGCCGGTTGGTGCGTCACGTCCAGGGCGTGCGACTGCGTCTCGAAGAACGTGGCGTCCAGAATCCGTCCCGGGTAGTCGATGTCGTTCTGCCGCTGAAATCCGCCGCTGTACTCGAGAAGGGTCCGCATTCCGGGCCGGGCGCCGACGTTCCAGCGCGTATCGAACGAGTCGTAGTCGCCCTGCACGAGGACGCCGTTGCCGTCCGTGTAGTCGCTGCCGGTCCGGCTGTTGTGCAGGAACGTGAAGCGCAGGCGGTCGCTGCTTCCCCACAGGCCGGCGAAACCGTCACCCGCCGACCCGTTGTTGCCGTAGTTGGCGCCGACGCGGCCGCCGAACCTGAACTCACCCGAGCCGAACGCGGGTTTGAACGTCTCCGCCTGAATCGCACTCAGCGTCCCGGCGCCCCACGTGAGTGCGTACGGGCCGCGCACTACACGGAGCGACTGCAGCGCATGCGGGCTGATGTGGCTGAGTCCGGAGTCCATCCGCGCGGGACCGGCCGCGAACGTACGGGTGCCGTCGACGAAGACACCGATCTGCTCCGCATACAGCCCGCGCACCGATGGATCGAGGTTGATGGCGCCGCGGCGCAGCGACGTCACGCCGGCGTGGCTGCGAAGCGACTGCGCCAGATCCTGCGTAACGCGCCGCTCGATCTGTGACGCCGGCACCACCATCTCGGTGGCCACCTCCGGCATCAACGCGGTGACCGTTACCTCCTGCGCAAACGTCCCGACCTCCAGGGTGATGGTCACCGGCGTACTTCCGCCCGCATCGATCAACGTCTCGGACGGACCGAAACCCAGCAACGCCGCTTCGACGACGTAGACTCCATCCTCAACCGCCGGAAAGGCGAACCTTCCTTCCCGATCCGTAATCCCGGACGCGACGAACTGCCCGGCCTCCGAACGAAGCACGACCGTCACACCCGGCAGCACCAGCCCTTGAACGTCCGATACGGATCCGGTCACGCTCCCGGTCTGCGCCTCGCCGGCAGCCGGGAGCAAGAGCCCCGCCAGCAGCAGCAACGCCGCCATCCAACGCGGCCAGCGGGCAATCGCCCGAACTGAGACTCTCCAACCTGTCATCTGTGCACCTCCGCCCGTCATCACGACGACCCGTGGCGCGGCGCCGTGTCGGCGCTCGCACCACAACCCTTGGGAATACCGGCCCCGCCGCATCGGCGCTACAACGTCGACCAGCGGCGGGCCGGACCCAGCGAGCGAAGGTCAGGTGCGCGGAGGTGGTGCGTGAGGTACGCCGGCGTACGAGTCGGCGGCGTCGTGCGATGGAGTGATACGACCCGTGACCGCCGGATCGGCGGCCAGGACGAAGGCGTCGGGAGTGAAGCCGGTCAGACTGACCAAGCCAATCAGCGCATCGTCCAGCGAGTTGCAGCCGAGCATCCGGGGCTGATCCGGGCGGGAATGCTCAGTAGCGTCGGGCGCCCGATTGGGCGACATCGACATAGGGCAAACGGCGCCATGGTGGCCTGCCTCGCAGCACGGCAACATGCCAGTGCCATCCGTCGCTATCGCCGCCCGACAGCAGAGCGCTGCCGGCAGCAAGGCCAGTGCGGTGAGCTTCCAGGCGATGACGCCTGCCACGGCGCCGGTTCGCACACTCCGAAGCGAACGCATGATCGATCACAGTATATCAGCGTCCGGCTGGCCTCAATCTGGTCAACACCGCCTATGCTGCACCGCCGGCGTTGCCGCTGCACCGGATGCCTGCGGTAGGATGGGCGCCTATGTCATCACCGCGCTCGGTCTACGACGACGTTTACCGCCGCTGGCAAGCGGAACCAGAGGCGTTCTGGGCGGCCGCCGCCGAACCGCTCTACTGGCACAAGCGCTGGGAGACGGTCAGGGACGACAGGCACCCGCCGTTCTACCGCTGGTTCGCCGGCGGCGAGTTCAACACCTGCTACAACTGCATCGACCGCCACATCGACCGGGGCCGGGGCCGGCAACTCGCACTGGTGTACGACAGCCCGGTCACCGGCACGATCCGGCGTTTCACGTTCACCCAACTCCGCGACGAGGTGGCGCGCGTCGCCGGCGCGCTCGTCGCGCAGGGAGTGCGCGCGGGCGACCGTGTGATCATCTACATGCCGATGGTGCCGGAGGCGGTCTTTGCGATGCTTGCCTGCGCCCGGATCGGTGCCGTCCATTCCGTGGTCTTCGGCGGCTTCGCGCCGAACGAGCTCGCCAAGCGGATCGACGACGCGAAACCGAGGCTGATCCTCTCGGCATCGTGCGGCATCGAAGTGAACCGCGTGATCCCGTACAAGCCGCTGCTCGACAAGGCGATCGAGCTCGCGTCGCACAAGCCCGAGCACACCGTCATCCTGCAACGCCCGCAGGCGAAGGCGGCAATGATCGCCGGACGCGATCTCGACTGGCACGAGGCGATGGACGGGGCCGAGCCGGCCGACTGCGTGCCGGTGGCTTCCACCGATCCGCTCTACATCCTCTATACGTCCGGGACCACTGGCGTGCCGAAGGGCGTCGTGCGCGACAACGGCGGCCATGCCGTAGCCCTTAACTGGAGCATGGAGAACGTCTACGGTATTGGTGCCGGCGAGGTGTACTGGGCCGGTTCCGACATCGGCTGGGTGGTGGGCCATTCCTACATCGTCTATGGCCCGCTCCTGCGCGGCGCGACGACGATCCTCTATGAGGGCAAGCCGGTCGGCACCCCGGATCCGGGCGCGTTCTGGCGGGTCATCTCGGAGCACGGCGTCAATGTCTTTTTCACCGCGCCGACGGCGTTCCGGGCAATCAAGAAGGAGGATCCCGATGGCGAGTACATGCGGCAGTACGACCTGTCGCGTTTTCGGAGCCTCTTCCTGGCGGGTGAACGGTGCGACCCCGACACCCTGATCTGGGCGCGCGACCACCTCGGCGTGCCCGTGATCGATCATTGGTGGCAAACCGAGACGTCCTGGGCGATCGCCGCGAACTGCGTTGGGCTCGGCATGCTCCCGGTGAAGCCGGGATCGCCGACGCGCGCTGTGCCGGGCTTCGACGTCCGCATTCTGGACGAGGCGGGATCGGAGATGCCAGCGGGCCAGATCGGCTCGATCGTCGTGAAGCTGCCGCTGCCGCCCGGCTGCTTCCCGACGCTCTGGAACAATGACGACGGCTTCGTGCAGTCTTACCTTTCCCGCTACCCCGGCTACTACCTCACCGGCGACGCCGGTTACCGGGACGACGACGATTATCTCTACATCATGAGCCGGGTAGACGACATCATCAACGTCGCGGGGCACCGGCTGTCGACCGGCGCAATGGAGGAGGTTCTCGCCTACCACCCGGATGTCGCCGAGTGCGCCGTCGTGGGCGTAGCGGATGAGCTGAAGGGCGAGATTCCCGTGGGCTTCGTGGTCACCAAGGCGGGCGTCAGCCGGAGTGCCGAAGAGCTGGTGCCCGAACTGGTGGAACGGGTGCGGAGCACGATCGGACCGGTAGCCGCCTTCAAGCAGGCCGCCATCGTCCCGCGCCTGCCGAAAACCCGCTCGGGGAAGATCCTGCGGGGTACCGTCAAGAAGATCGCCGACGGCCAGCCCTGGACGATGCCCGCGACGATCGACGACCCGGCGATCCTCGATGAGATCACGGAGGCGCTCGCCGGTCTCGGCTATCCGAAGCCCTCCGGGAAGGAGACCCAATGACCGTACGCCCGATCCCGGAGGGATACCAGCAGGTCGTTCCCTACCTCCTGGTGGACGATGTCGACCGAATGGTGGATTTTCTGGGGGCCGCGTTTAACGCCACCCTGCACGAGCGGACTCGCGGACAGGGCGGCCACACCACCCACGCCGATGTCGTGATCGGCGACTCGCACATCATGATGGGCTTGGCAAGACCACCCGAGTATCCCGCCATGCCCTGCACGCTGTACCTCTACGTCGAGGACACGGACGCGTTGTACCGACAGGCGCTCACCGCCGGCGCCACGTCCGTTCAGAAACCCCAGGACATGTTCTACGGCGACCGGAACGCCGGCGTTCGAGACCCGTTCGGCAACCAGTGGTGGATCGGGACGCACATCGAGGACGTGCCACCGGACGAGGTCGCGCGACGCGCCCAGGCCCTGGGTCGGTGACTCGCGGGACGAGCGCAACGTGACGGCTCGACTCACGACGCTTCTCCACAACATCCTGACCAGTCGGGTCTACGACGTCGCCCGGGAGACCCCGATCGATGTGGCGGTGGCGTTGTCGAACCGACTCGGCAACTCCGTGCTGCTCAAGCGCGAGGACCTGCAGCCGGTATTCAGCTTCAAGCTGAGAGGCGCTTACAACCGGATCGCGAGCCTCGATGAGGCCGACCGCACGCGCGGCATCATCACCGCCAGCGCCGGCAACCACTCGCAGGGCGTGGCCTACTCGGCACGGAAACTGGGACTGCGCGCCGTAATCGTGATGCCCCGGACCACTCCCCGCATCAAGGTCGACGCGGTGCGGGCGCTTGGCGCCGAGGTGGAGCTGTCCGGAGACAGTTATCCGGAAGCCCAGGAGCGCTGCGACCGCCTGACGGCCGAGACCGGAATGACGTTTGTCCACCCGTTCGACGATCCCCTCGTGATCGCGGGCCAGGGGACGATAGGAGCCGAGATTCTGCAGCACACGCGCCAGCCCGCTGTGGTATTCGTTCCCGTTGGCGGAGGCGGGCTCATCGCGGGTATCGCCGGCTACATCAAGTCGCTTCAGCCGAAGGTGAAAGTGATTGGCGTAGAGCCGTTCGAGGCGGATGCGATGTATCGGTCGCTCGACGCGGGCCGGCGTGTCAGGCTCGATCACGTGGGCATCTTCGCCGACGGAGTGGCCGTGCGACGGGTCGGCGCCCTGACGTTCCCAATCGCGAGGGAAACGGTCGACGAGATCGTGCGCGTGAATAACGACGAGATCTGCGCGGCGATCAAGGACATCTTCGACGACACGCGGACGGTAATGGAACCGGCCGGCGCGCTGGCCGTAGCGGGGCTCAAGCGGTGGGTGGCGCGTGAGGGTCCGCGCGGCCAGACCCTCGTGGCCATCGCCAGCGGCGCGAACATCAACTTCGACCGCCTGCGGTTCGTGGCCGAACGCGCCGAAGTCGGCGAAGCGCGCGAAACGCTGCTGGCCGTAACGATTCCCGAACGCCGGGGCGCGTTTCGGGAGTTCTGCGCGACCATTGGCCGGCGCGTGGTGACGGAGTTCAACTACCGCCTCAGCGGCCGGGAGATCGCCCACATCTTCGTGGGCCTGGCGGTCCAGTCACGCGAGGATGCCATGGGAGTGGTTCAGACGCTCTCGGCCAAGGGCTACGACGTCGTGGACCTAACCGACAACGAAATGGCGAAGCTGCACGTCCGTCACATGGTGGGCGGGCGCACGTCGGAGGTGCGCGACGAATGCCTGTGCCGGTTCGAATTCCCGGAACGGCCGGGCGCCTTGATGAACTTCCTTGACAGGCTGGCCAACCGGTGGAACATCAGCCTCTTCCATTACCGGAACCACGGGGCCGACTTCGGTCGCGTGCTGGCCGGTCTCGAAGTGCCGGAAGTGGAACTAACCGACTTCCGGCGGTTCCTCGAGGCACTCGGCTATGCCCATGCCATCGAGACCGACAACCCCGCGTACACCTGTTTCCTGAAGCACTCAACGCCCGGCGTGGACAATCTAGACCGCGAGACATGACGGCGGGTCTATGCGTGGCCGGCAGGCGAGGTTCGGGTCCATGATCGGGATCCGCCCACTCGCGATGCCTCCCCGGTACCAGCTCTCGCGCTGGCTCTTCCTGCGCCTGCTGGCCATCGTCTACCTACTGGCGTTCGCCTCGCTGGCGCCGCAGATCCGGGGGCTCGTCGGCTCGGAGGGCCTGCTCCCGGCCGTGGAGCTCTTCGAACCCGCCCGCGCATTCTACGGCGCCCGCGCCTATTACGAGTTTCCGACGCTGGCGTGGCTGGCGCCGGGCGACATCGGACTGCTGGCGATCTGCTGGCTGGGCATCCTGCTCGCGGTGGTGGCCGCGGTCGGCGTGGCGCCGCTGCCGATCTTTGCCCTGCTGTGGGCGCTCTACCTGTCGCTGACCGTCGCCGGCCAGACGTTTCTGGCCTTCCAGTGGGACACGCTGTTGCTGGAAACGGGCCTGCTCGCCTGCCTCTATGCGCCACTGGGCTGGTGGCCTCGCCTGACGGACGAGCGCCAACCGCTGGCTGCAGCGCGCTGGCTTGTGTGGGGGCTTGCGTTCAAGCTGACCTTTCTGTCCGGCATTACCAAACTGGTCAGCGGCGACCCGACCTGGTCGGGACTTACCGCGCTGACGTTCCACTACCAGACGCAACCACTGCCGGCCTGGACCAGCTGGTACATGCACCACGCCCCGGTCTGGCTGCATATGGGCTCGGCTGCCGTGATGTTCGGTATCGAGTTGGTGGCGGCACTGTTCATACTGGCCCCACCCCGCTTCCGCCGCACCCGCGCGGCCGCGTGCGCGGTGCTCTGCCTGCTGCAGCTCGGGATTGCCGCCACTGGCAACTACGGCTTCTTCAACCTGCTGACGGTAGTGCTGTACCTGGCGCTGCTCGATGATGCGACGCTTGCGCGACTGTTGCCTGCCTCGCTCGCGGCGGACGCGACGGCGCGCGCGATGACGATCCCGGCGCGCCGCGAGCCGGCGCCCTGGCGCGCAGCAGTGGCCGTGGCGGCCGTGGTCGTGGCGTTGCTCAGTACCCTGACCATCTGGCGTGAAGCGACGTTTCGACAACCGCGTCCGGAGTGGGTAGACCGCACACTGCAACTCATCCAGCCGCTGCATTCCATCAATGGCTACGGGCTGTTCCGCGTGATGACGACCGTTCGGCCGGAGATCGTGGTGGAAGTCAGCCTCGATGGCGCCGACTGGCGCGAGCAGCCGCTGCGCTGGAAGCCGGGCGCGCCCGATCGCGCACCGCGCTTCGTGCAGCCGCACATGCCGCGCCTCGACTGGCAGATGTGGTTCGCGGCGCTCGATCCGGCGGGCTCCGAGCAGTGGCTCGAGGCGCTGATGGATGGGCTGCTGGCGGGTTCTCCAGCCATGACCCGCCTGCTCGGCGAGCCCGTCTTCGGCGACGTGCCCCCGCGCCACATCCGGCTGGCGTATTACTACTATGCGTTTACGACCCCCGCCCAGCGCCGCGCGACCGGCGACTGGTGGCGGCGCCAACCAATGGGCTACCTGATGGAAGCGAGCACACGGTGAAGCAACGACACCGCCCGTCCTGGCGGGCTACCGCAGGACGCGGCTCAACGGCTGTCCCGCGTAGCCGGTCATTTCCAGGTAGCCCTGCCCCCGCACGACGGCGCCGTCCCGAGTGCCGTTCACATCGATGGCGCCCTCCCAGTAGGTCACGCCAGTCGACGCACCTGTCTCCAGCTCCTGCGCGTCGATCACCGCCTCTATCTCAAGCGTGATCCCGAGCGACGGCACCGTGACGCTCCACGCCACGGGGTATGCCGCGCCGCTGGACGGCGAAGTCCACCGCCGCCCCGGCGCCAGCGCGTAGTCCCCTGCACCGAGCCGCGTCACGGTCCCACCGGGCGCGACGAACGTTCCGCTGGACCGCGGGTCGGGCTCACCCGACGCCCGGCGCATCTCGTAGACCATCAGGTCGCTTCCGTCGTCGAGCTGCAGCGAGAACCAGTCCCACCCCAACTGCCCGGCTTCGAGAAAGCTCGTGCCGAACTCGTGATCCATCCAACTCAGCCCGCTGACCGCAAACGCCTCGCGATCCACAACGATTCGCCCCGAGGTTGCGAGGCGGGTGAACGAATAATAGTGGGACGCATTGCCGGTCTCGCCGCCCTTCTGGCTGTAGCCGTCCGCGCCATGCAGCACCGGTGAGCCGTCCGGCACGAGTCGCAGATCGATCGCCACAGCCCCGTCGTCCGTTACCGCATCGAGCAGGTGCGCGGTCCCGTCGTCGTCAAACCGGACCGACCAGCCGTCGTTCCATACGTCGAGCGTCGCCGTGCTCGCCCCCGCCCAGCCAACGCCACCGCGGTTCAGCCGCTCGGCGACGTGATGGCGACCCGCCGCAATGTCGGTCACCGCAAGGTGGGCCATGTACAAGTCGCGCACCGCCCAGCGCGACGGGTTGATGGGGCGGCGGTCAATCCCGGCCCGAAAGAAGGTCAGCTGGTAGCCGAACCGCCGACCCGACGTCGTCGCGACATTGCCGGTGTAGTACCACCACTCGATGCGGTAATCGGGGTGGGCCGCGTGATCACGCGGGAACGCAAGCCGGTACGCCGGATCCGCAGCCCGCCAATCCGCACGATCCTGCGCCACAGAGCCCAGCGCGCCCGCCAGGACCAGAACGGCGGCAACGGCTGGCGTGCTTCGAATCACTGCCGGTCCCCGAGATCCGTGAGGGTGAAGCGCGACGCCAGACGCGCCGGCCAAAGCCCGGCGAGCGCGGTGGCGACGATCACCGCCACCGTGGATTGCGCCAGGAACGCGGACGGCAGATGAAACTGAATGGTCCAGCCGAAACTCTGCACGTTGATCACATAGATCAGGATCAGCGAGAGCGCCATGCCCACCACCAGCCCTACTCCCTGCGTCACCACGCCCAGCACGCCCGCCTCGATCATGATCATCCGCCGGACGTGGCGCCGCTCGGCGCCGGCGAGACGCAATGCCGCGATCTCGCGCCGTCGCTCCAACGCGAGTGTCAGCAGGGTCGCCGCTATCCCGAACATCGCCACCGCGACCGCGATGGCCTCTAGCGCCCAGGTGATCGCGAACGTCGAATCGAAGATCTCCAGCACCGTCGTGCGCAGCGCGCCGTTCGTGGTGATGAACAGCCGGCGGTCCGGTCCGAGTGCGGCGCGCAGTTCCTCGCGCACCCGAATGGGATCTGCCCCAGGTTCCAGGTACAGCGTGAGGCCAGCGGGCCGCCGCGGATCGAAGTGGCGCACGAAGGTCGTGTCATTCATCACGACGGTGCCGCGATCGTTCGAGTAGTCGAAGTAGATCGCCTCCACCGTGAAGGGCGCGGGACCGCGCGGTGTAGGCAGCTCGATCCGGTCGCCGACATCGACCTCGTGCTTCAGCGAAAACGACTCCGTTACCACCACGCCGCCCGTCGCCGCCGCCGTCGCCAGCGCCGCCCGTCCGTCCGCTGGAGCCTTGAATTGCAGGGCGCCATGCTCCAGCAGTACATCGAAGCGGCCAGCGCCGACGGTTACCACCGAACCCTCGTAAGGCGTCTCGACGCCGATGAAGCCATCGATGGCGACCACCGCGGGATGCGCCCGCAGGATCGCTTCGGTCTCTTCCGAAATCGTGCCGCGCCGCGCCATAGGGCCACCGCGTGCGGCGGAGACGAACAGATCCGCCTGCAGCGTCTGCCCAACCCAGTAGGCAACCGTCTCCCGAAAACTCCCGACCATGACGGCGATCGCCACCATCATCGCCAGACTGACGGCCAACGCCGCGAGCGAAATCGACAGGCGCGGAATCGCGCTGCCCAGGTTGGCGTGGGCCAGACGACCCTCCACCCCAAACCAGCGTTCCATCGCTCCACCGGCCCACTGACCGAACGTGTAGAGCACCACCGGCATCAGACACGCCGCGCCCAGAACCGCCGCAAGCGCCGCCAGCATTCCGCCGACCGGCAGATTGCCGACTGGCGGCCATGACGCGAGCCATGCGCCCAGCACAAAGAGCGCCGCGGCGCCGGCGAGGGGACGCCACGGGAAACGGGCGCGCGCCTCGATATCGCGATCGCCCCGCACCGCGGCGAGCGGCGGGACCCGCGCCGCCTCCATCGCTGGCGCCGCGGCCGCAATCAGCCCGAGGGGAAGGCCGACACCGAACGCGAGCGCGATAGTCCCGGGATCGAGCGGCGGAACGGTGGCCGCCGAGGCCACCCAGAACTGGCTGACCGTAGAGCTCGTAAGGCGCACCGCGCCGTGCGCCATCATCCAGCCGAGTGGAGCGCCGATCACGCAGCCGGCCAGGGCGAGCGCCGCCGCTTCGCCCAGGAACAACCCGACGATGCCGCGACGCGTCATACCCGCCGTTCGGAGCATTCCTACCTCGGCGCGGCGCGTGATGACAGAGACCGACACCGTGTTGTAGACGAGGAACAGACCAACCAGTAGCGCGATCAGGCTGAGTGACGTGAGGTTGAAATGGAACGCGCTGAGCATCCGCTCCACTTCCTCGCCCCGCGACGATGGGCGGCGAACCGTCAGGCCTGCAGGCAGGCGGCCGCGGATCGTCCCTTCGGCATCGGCGATCTCCACGTTGTCTCGCAGGCGGATATCGACGCGGTCGACGCGGCCAAGACTGTCGACCGCCCACTGGGCGGCGGCGATGTCCATAAGCGCGAAATTCCCATCGAGCACCTGCGCCGGTCCGTCATCTCCCAGGATGCCGGTGACGCGGAGCGTCATGATCCGATCGCCGATCAGGAGCGCCACCTCACCGTCGAGCTGGAGTCCATGGCGGTCCGCGAAGCGGCCGGTCAGCATGACCGACTGCGGATCGGTCAACCGGTCCAGGAAGTCGTCCGTCGACTCGTTCAGTTCGGTGCCGTCGCGGGCGTCGTCAATCAGCGCGTAGTCACGGAACGGCCGGTCCCGCAGAATATCGATGCCGAGCAGTCGAACCGTCTCGACCGCCGCGAATCCGTCGGTGGGCCGTTCCGACCGGAAGGCGCCAGTCGCCACGGCCGGACTGCCCGGAATGCCCAACAACACGTCGGCGTCGATCGCCGGACTGACGCGACCGTACTCACGCAGCCACTCCATCTCGGCCAACCGGGACTCATCGACACTGCCGCCATCCGCCGTGACTTCGAGCGATGTCCGTCCCGCCACCGCGTCGAGCGCGGTCCGAAAACCAGCAACTGAGCTGGCATTGGCGAGCTGAATCGCGACGACAACGCCAACGCCCACGGCAAGACTGGCAATCGTCGCTCCGGTACGGAGAGGCTGGCGACGTAGAGGCCGGACGATAAAGGCGCGGAAGAGCGTCACGAGGTTACGATTCGCCCGTCGCGCATCGTTACGACGCGGTCGGCCGTCGCGGCCACGGTCGTATCGTGGGTCGCCAGCAGGATCGCCGAGCCCGACTGGCGGTTGACATCGCGCAGCAGTTGGACGATCCGTGCCCCGTTGGCGCTGTCGAGGTTTCCCGTCGGCTCGTCCGCCAAAAGGAGCACCGGTTCATGCACTACCGCCCGCGCGATCGCCGTCCGTTGCGCCTCACCTCCCGAGAGCTGAGACGGCACATGATCGAGCCGGTGGCCAATACCGACCCGCTCCGCCCAGACCCGGACTTGCGGCGTGACGGTGGCGGCGCTCGCACCCGCGAGCAGCAGCGGCAGCGCGATGTTCTCCGCCACGGTAAGCGACGGTAGAAGGTTGAAGAACTGAAAGACGAAACCTACGCGCGTGCGCCGCAGTCGCGTCAACGCATCGTCCTCCAGCGCGCCGACGGCTTGTCCCTCGAGGATCACGCTGCCGGAGGTCGGCCGATCCATGACGCCGCACAGGTGCAGTAGCGTCGACTTGCCGCACCCCGATGGCCCGACCAGTGCGACAAACTCCCCCGCCGCGAGCCGCAAGTCCAGCTCCTCCACCCCCGTTACTTCGGCGTCGCCACGCCGGTAGCGCTTCGTCAGGCCGCGGGCCTCGAGTACCACGCGCACCGGTGGTTCACTCCTGCGGCAGTGTGTAGTTGACCATCCAGTTGATGCCGAAACGGTCGGTCCACATGCCGAAATACGCGCCCCAGAACTGCTCGCCGAGCGGCATCGTGATCCTCCCGCCGTCCGACAGCTTCACGCAGAGGTCATCACTTTGTTCGCGGCTCTCGGCCTGGATGGAAAGCGAGAAGTTATTGCCGGCCGCGAACGGCGGCGCCGTTCCCTCGGCACGGTCGCTACCCATCAGAACACCGGATCCGATCGGAAGCGCGACATGCAGCACGCGTGGCCGGTCCGCCTCCGCGACCTGCATCCCGGACGGGCCGTCGGCGAAGGTCTGCAGCTCCAGGAAGTCGCCGCCGAAGACGCTGCGATAGAACTCGAACGCCTCGCGGCAGTTTCCGTCGAAAGTGAGATAGGCGTTAACGGAGAGTGACATGGTTCGAGGCTCCTTCGACCTGTCGTCGATCGTATCAGGCCGAACGGCGTACGATAGGACCATGAGACCGCGCATGCGGCCGGCCCCCGTTCTCGTAGTGGGACTCGCCCTGGCGGCGGTCTCCCCCGCCGCCGCGCAGTTACAGGCGGGGGCGGCGGCGGTAGAGATCACACCCGCGTTCTGCGACGACGCGACACCGGATCACCGGCGCGATCCGTACGACGCGGCGCGGGGCTGCTTCCGGTGGGTGCACCTGTCGGGCTTCTCACCGTTCATCCCGTTCCGGGAGGACAACCGCCTCGCCACCGGAGTGCACGATCCACTCTGGGCACGGGCACTGGCGCTCCGTGACGGCGACGGCGACACCCTCGTGCTCGTGGCGCTCGATCTGCCTGGCATCGGCCGACAGCATACCGGCCCGATCCGGCGGCGTGCTGAACGCGAGCTCGACATACCCGTTGAACACGTCGTCATTCACTCCACGCACACTCACTCAGCGCCGGACGCCAGCGGCTACTGGTCAACGCTGCGCCCGGACCACAACGACCACTACACTAGGTGGCTGCGCGAGCGGGTCGCCGAGGCCATTCGCGGAGCCGTCGGCGCCTTGCGGCCCGCGACCCTCGGCACCGCAACCACCACGCATGTCGCGTGCGCCGACCGTCGGACCGGCGAGCTCAAGCTGGATCGCGACTGTCACCTTCCCAACGCCAACCACCACGTCGACGAGGCGCCCGGAGACTGGGACCGGTTTGTCCTGCAACGCGACCTCCGCGATCCGATCGTGCGGAACACGAACATCGTCGCCGCCGCGTTCGACGATGCACAAACCGGGGAAGCAATCGCAACGCTGGTGAACTGGCACAACCACCCCGACACGCTAGGAAGCAGCAACCGGCTGATCTCCAGCGACTACCCGCATTACGTGCGCGCCTACGTCCAGCGCGAGCGCGGCGGCGTCGCCGTCTTTTTCTCCGGCACGGTCGGCAACCAGATCAGCGGCCTGCGTGGCACACCGGTACCGCTCTGGGACGAAGCGGGACAGCGCGTCGTGGAACTTCTGCCCGACGGCGGCGAACGGCCGGTGCTGGTCACCGACGATTGGCCGAAGATCCGGTCAACCGGATACGAGATCGGCCATGCCGCGGTGACCGCGCTCGCCAGCGTGCCGCGGGTCCCGTCGCCGGATGTCGCCGTTGCCACGGCGTATTTCGACACGCCGGTCGACAACGTCATCCACCTGATCGGCACCTGGCCGGTCTGGCACCATGATGTGGAACCGGAGGATCGGCTGCGGTACGCCTGGCCCAACTGCTGGGGCCTCCTCGGCTGCGTCCGGGCGGAGGTGACGCTCGTGGAGGTAGGCGACCTGTCGCTGCTCACCGCTCCGGGCGAAATCGATCCCGCCTACGCCGTCGGCCGCCGCGCGAGCGTCGCGGATTACGGACCGCCGTGGGGCCTCTGGCACTTTCCCGCCATGGACGGCGTCGCGCATCTGATGCCGGGCCGGCATCAGGCATTCGTCGGCTCAGCCCACGACTACCTGTCGTACCTGATGCCGCCGTCCGACAACACCGGCTGGTGGAACTTCGATCACCCGAACCACTACGAGGAATGGGTAACCATCGGTGCGCGGTTCGGCGACGATGTCCAGCGCGCGTGGCGCAGCCTGCTCGAGGCGCGGATGCGCGAGCGCGAGCCGGTGGCACAGGGGCGGTAGGTGGGGCCCGACGCGTGGGAAGCGTTTGCGCCCGCACTCTACACGAGTTGCGAACCGCCCGTCGCCGGCTGGATTGCGCACCCGGCGGGGGCCATCTCCGCCCTGGCGTACCTCTTGGCTGCGGCCATCGCCTGGCGTCGCGATGCGATGCTGACGCCGGGGCTCGTGGCCATCGTCGGCGCCGCCGCGTTCCTCTTCCACGCGTCCGGCACCGACGTGGGACAGCGCATCGACCTCATGGCCGTCGTCCTGTTGAACACGAGCCTGCTCCGGACAGCCGGGCTGGCCCTGTGGCCGGGGGCGCGGCGGCTGGCTGTACCCGTCGCCGGCGCGGCGGTGGTGGCACCGCTCCTGCACCCGGCGCCCGGATTCGCCGCCGCCGCTCTCGGCGCCGTCGCCCTGCTCCGGATCTGGCATCGTCTGGCGCAGGAACAGCCGCAGCTCCGCCACGATGTCCGCACGGTTACGTGGATCATTCTGCCGGCCGCGGCGCTGCTCGCGCTGGGTCACCTCGGCATCGGGTGCGTGACCGGCGCCGCCACGCACTTCGTGCAGCCGCACGTCGTCTGGCATCTCGCTTCGGCCACGGCGTGCGTTATCGCGTGCCGGATTGAGCGCGGGGTCCAGGCAGTCCCCACGCGCCGATCGCCGACGATGTGAGGCAGGCAACGCCGCCCAGCAGGCTGACGGCAAACCCCGCCAGACCGGAGGCGCCCGGGGCCAGCGACGCCGCGCCAGCCAGCAACAGGCCACCCAGCGCGCCTCCGGCCGCGAAGACCAGACCGCTGGTCGCTACGCGCGGCCAGGTCGTTGCGCCGCTCAGGGCCACGCCGACGGCGCCGATTACACACCAACCGAGTGCGAAGCCCGGCACGAGGCCCACCGCCAACTGCACGAAGCGCTCGCCCCCCGCCAGCGCCGGGAGTGTGCCCACTTCCAGCAGTGGCAACCACAACCCGGCGACGAACGCAACCGCGAACGCAACACGCCCCCGCCACCCGGCCCCCACCGCGGCCCCAGCCACGGCGCCGCCGACGGCGCAGGCCGCCAGCACGAGACCGATCGGTCGGAGTATCGACGCACCGTTGTAAAACCCAAGCGCTCCGAGCATGGGCACGCCGACGACCCACACCACGACCGGAATAGCCGTCCCGCCCGCCAACACGGCGGCGGTGCGCCCTCGGCCAACACTGCGTTCAAAAGCCAATGTCGGTAAATGCGGCGCCCGCCCAGCGGCGCGCGCCTTCGATCCGGTTCAGTCCATACCCCAGATCGAATCGAACCCCGCCACGCCCCACGCGGTGACTCCCCACCAGCAGGCTGACACCTACCGCTGTCTTCAGATCCGACAGGTTGACAGCCTCTGCTTCCGGCCAGACGAACCCGCTATCCGCGAAGGCGGCGACGCCGAACGAAAAGAGCTGCCAGACGTCATCCACCAGGAACCACCGCTGCTCCGCCGAAAAGAGGAATAACCGGGTGCCGGTGAACTGCCGCACCGGATACCCGCGCAGCCCGCTCTCGACCCCGAGCCGCAACTGCACCTCCGGATCGAGCGCGTGACCGTGGACATAATCCACCCGGCCGACAAACGCCATCCGCGGCGCCGGTTTCAACAGGTAGCGCACGTACGACGACGCCGTCAGGTTCCGCCACGCGCCGCGCTCGCGGCGCCCCCCGAACGACGCCCCCACGATCACGAAGTGATCATCGCGGAGACCGATCCCTTGCCGGTGGCCTGCCGAAACCAAAGTGGCGCGACCGAGTCCGCCGAGCGCTTCCGCCGACAGGCCCACCGCCAAGTGCGACTCGGCCCCCAGGTTGAAGTCTTCCGTCCGCTCGAACTGATTGACGTGTGTCAGGCGGACGAACTGATGGGAGACGTGCTGCAGCCCCACTTCCGCGATGCCGAACGCGCGCCGCACCGCTCCGACATCGTCGGACCGGAACCGGTATGCGCCGTGCAGCCGAAGTGCGCGATCGTCGCGGCGGACGATCGCACGCCCCAGCACCAGGTCGCTCCACCGCCCGCGGTGCGCCAGCCGATCCACTTCGGCGCCGCGCTCAACTATGGGATCGGTACGGTAGAAACCGCCCGAACCGAGGGAATACGTCCACGGGTCGCGCAGCGAGAGGAAGGGTCGCTGAACGATCAGGTAACGGTCGTAGCCATCGCTCAACTCGGAGACCGAACCGGCGAGGGTGATGTTCGTCTGGAAGAGTTGCGGATCCTCGTAGCGCAGCCGATCAATCGACCGGTCCAGGGTCTGTCGATGCGAATAGGTGATCGCCTTGCCGAAGCCCGCCAGGTTCCGCTCCGACGCACCCAGTTCCCAGAGGGCGCGTTCCTGCACTTGTCGGAAGTCGATTCGTGGAGAGAGTGTCCAGCGGTCCCAGGTGGTGACCCGGACGTCCACGCGATCGGGTTGACCATCGCCGTCGGCGTCCACCTCGGTCGTCTCGATCCGGGCGTCCCGCAGGAACGGCCGGGCGCGGAGGTTGCGCTCCGTCTGCTCGATCAGTTCATAGTCGACCGGATCACCGCTCGCGAACAGGAGCTCGTTCCGGACAACGCGCTCACGAGTCCGGACGTGCAGGCGGTTCGCGAAGCGGTACGGTCCACCACCGCCCGGCTCGAACACTCCGTGACGAACCACCTCGATCGTGCCGATGACGGTGACGGTGGACTGGGCCGTGGAGACGGCCGGAACGAACAGCAGAAACAGGAGGAACAGCCGGGTCGCACAGGTGGCGCGAGACAACAAAAGACCCTGAACACCCCGGGATTCCCCCGGGACGCACAGGGCCTCTTGATCTCCGAACGGTTGTCGTTCGTGAAGAACGACGGCCAGCCGCCTAACGCTCGGTCGGGTCGCGACCGTCACGCGGCGCGCCCGTTCCAGACGAGCCCATGAACAGCTTCCGGCCGTCACGGTACGTCAGGTCGCGCCCGTTGCCCTTGTTCGAGCCATCCTTGGCCTGATAGCCGTCGACGATGACCTCGGTTCCGGGCAGCAGTGAATCCCGCGAGAAACCGCGCCGGAGCAATGTGTTCGGCGTGCCCCCCTCGACCATCCAGACGGTCGTGCTGCCGTCCTCGTTGGTCACTTCAAGGTGGAGCCACGCGTGCGGATTGATCCACTCCATCCTGACGACGACACCCTCAAGATGGATTGGCCGGTCGGCATCGAACTCCGCCGAGAACGCGTGGTGGGCCACCACCGGCGGCACTGCAGCCAAGGCCACAGCCACCGCCGTCGCAGCCAGGATTGCCTTTACTCGCATCGGTTTCTCCTCCTGTGTGATCACGAACGAACGTAGTGATTATCGCTGGTCTCTCCGAATCCGTCAACTGCCCACCGACCCAATCGGGAAACTCACCGCGGGCCCGGAGCCTCACCCTCGAAGGCCGATCCGTAGCCGCTCGGACGGTAGGACGGAGTGAGGTCCGGATCCTTCCGCAGGTGCCCGTACATCAACTCCTCGGCGAACTCCACGCACTTGTACTCGAGCAGTTGCATGTTCTCGTCGATCCGCCGGTACAGCGGCAGGCTGAGGCTCCAGGGGCGCGTGTAGACCTCCGGATCCTCGATGGTCGCCTCGTACATCAGATGGTTCTCGCTGATGGCGGTGTACCGCTCCACGACATGGATCGAGTTGCTGTGGTGATTGCCGTTGCGGTCAAGCCAGGTGTCCGGCATCTGGGCGGTGACGTCGATGACCAGCGTCTCGCCGTCCCACGACCCACGCGAATGCCCCATCCAGGCGTCCACCGGCGCCTCGAAGTCCGGCCGGTTCATGTACACGACGCGGCTCGCGCTCGCGAACTCGTAGGCGAAAAGGATGTACTCCTCGGTCTGGACGATCTGGAACGGATAAGGCTGGTAGGTCGCCCGCGGGATGCCTGGCATGTAGCACTTCACGGCCGGATCACGCTCCACCCAATGCTGTGCGTTCTCCTGCTGCTGCGCCCGCGCCGCAGCGGTATAGGGAATCTCGCCTCCCTCGACGATGCCGAGGCCGGCCGGAACCGAGAAGATGGCGCCCAGCTCCACAACCGGGCCGTGGCTTGCCGCATGCGGTTCGATGTTCCAGTGGTGGGCGCCGATCGCCTGCCAGATGCCGTTCAGGTCCGGTGTTCCGAAGGCCGTTCGCGGAGCCTGGTAATCTCCCTGCCCCGTCACCTCGGCGGTTCCAACCGAGAACACCATCGCGACCGCCACGACGGCCGCCAGCATCGCGGCAATCAGTGTGCTGTTGAATGTACTCCGATTTCGCATCTCAGGATATCTCCCGGCTCGATCCGCCGCGCGGCACAAAGCCGTACGGCTGCCTGCCGCCTGGTCCGGCACCGTCCCGAAAGGGCCGGAACGTATTGTTAACGGCTGGATGATTATCTCGTTTGCGTTCGGTGTCAAGGCGTGAGCGGTTGTCCGCTCCTACGAGAGCAGTCCGATCAGGCGAGCGCCGATAGCCACACCGGTCCAGACGGCAATCGAGAACACTCCCGCCACCTTGGGCCAGACCGGACCCAGTTGTCCCTCTTCGGCCAGGGTCAACCGGCGGCGAATGGTGAACGTAAAGATGAGGCCGAGCAGCAACAACTCCATCTTCCACCAGAAAAACGGGCTGTAGTACTGCTTCATCGCGGTTGACATCACGGACGGCCAGCCAGTGATGAGAAGCGCCACGAGGCCCCAGATCAACCAGGGCATGGCGTCTGACGCTACCTTGGCGAGCGGCACGCGCGTCAGGCCCACACCGATCAGCCGGAGGTCCACTACCAGCACCGCGCCAGCAAACACCGCCAGGGAGACCAGATGGAGCACCTGCACGATCGGCGAGAACCAGGTGCTGTTCAGGATGAACGCACTGAACGCATGATCCTGCATCCAGATGAAGAACGGCTCGAGTGACATGCCTTCGGCTCCTGCCTTACCCTGCCAGGTTCAAATCACGCCACCACTGCGGCACGAGATCCGCGTAGGCGATCATCCGACCGACGACAATGACCAGCGCCCAGAAAGTGATCGACAGCACCCCCGCCAGCCGCGCGCCGGGAGGCGGCGTCCGATCGTTGTCCCACTCCGACACCGACTGATACGTCGTGGCGTGGAAGTACCACATGTTGAGGCCCGCCAGCACGAGCAACAGATTCTTCACCCAGAAATAGAAGTTCGGATAGAAACGCATCGGGTCGCTGAACAGCAACAGCAGGCCGGTCACCACGCTGATCGCGAACCCGAGCATTTGCCACGGGAACAGTCGACGCTGCACATCCGTGACGGAACTGTGGAAGTTGCCGACGCCCGCCAGTCGCAGGTCCATCATCAGGATGAGGCCCGCAAACATGCACATCCCCAGAACATGCGATGTGAGCATGATCGGGTAGGCGTTGAGCGACTCGCGCAAGGCGACGCTCGACTCCATGGCGCCGACCCACTCGAAGAGGCCACGCATATCGTCTGTTGCGGAACGCGGGCGAGGAACCTGCAGCCGGCGGCGCTACGGCGAGCAGCGGGGCTTTGGCGGATCCGTGTAGCTGTCTCGGTAGACGCTGTGGCAGTTCGCGCACGCCTCGGCGATGTCACCCGTAATGAATAGCACTTCGTCCTCGTCGTACTGCTGGCGGCGCGCCCATTCGGCCGCGGCCAGACCCACCTCGCGCAACCGTGCAGTGTGCTGCTTCCAGTCGTCCCGCTCGATCGGCGCCGGCACTCCGTTGCGGGCCGGATCGTCCTCGACGTTCTCGCAAAGCCGTGGCAGCGTGATCAGGTTCGCAGACTCGGCCAAGGCTATCGCGGCGTTCTCCACCTGCTCCCATCCGGTGTAGATGCCGGAAAAACGCGCCGTGGTGGAATCGCCTGCCGCTGCCTCCACCGGCGCGGCCGGGTCTGCCGACTGCGCGTCGAAGATGATGTTGGAATTGGGGAACAGAATGCTGCGCATCACCTCGGCCAGGTCGCCCGCCGCCTCAGGCGGCGGATCCTGCTGCGCAGCCACTGGACCGGCACTCAGCAACAACATCACAAACGCACTCAGTACACGCATAGACTGACTCCTTCGTACGGGCTGGCCCGTGCCTGGGCGGGCAGTGTACTCCGGCCTCCGAAGGCGGTCAACTTACGCGAGCCTTAACCTGGGCCAGGTGGCGTGCCGGACCGGGCCGGTGTAGTCTTACGACAAGTCTGGTTCCGAACGAGGAGGCGTGGTCGTGTCCAATCTGACACGTAGGGTGTTCGTCCTGGCAACCCTCTGCGGAGTGTCCGCCCTTATCGTGCTGTTCGGGTCGTCGGCGCCGGTTGCGGCAACGGCGGCCCCCGCGACGGTGGCCGCCCAGGACAATCCCGTCGAGGCGACAGACGAATCGATCACCGCAGGGCGGCGAGTCTACAACCGTTTCTGCCGCTCCTGCCACGGCATGCGGGCCGACGGCCGCGGAATGGCGGCGCCGGCCGGCTCGCGGCCCGCCAACCTGATCGACGACGAGTGGGTGCATGGCGACACCGATGCCGCGATCTACAAGGTCATCCGGGAGGGAGTGCCGCCCGCGTACGATATGGACGCCTGGGAAGGCCGGGTCACCGACGAGGAGATCTGGCACGTCATCAACTATCTGCGCGACCTCGCCGGCGGATAGTCCGACGGGCGACTGATGGCATCGAGACCGGCGCGCTTCGGGGCGGGAATGGCGCTTGTCGCCGCGCTGGCGGCGGCTACGCTCCCGGCCGCGACACCGCAGATCGGACTGGACGAGATAACCCCGGGAATGCGGGGCGTCGGTATCACTGTCTTCGACGGCGCGGTGCGCGAGGAGTTCGGCGTCGAGGTGATCGGTGTCCTCGCCAACGTGATTGGCCCCCGCCGGTCGCTCATCCTCGCCCGGCTCGAGGGCGGCCCGCTTGCCGAGACCGGCGTCATCCAGGGGATGAGCGGCAGTCCCGTCTACTTCGACGGCCGACTCGCCGGGGCCGTTTCCTACGCGCTGGGCTCGTTCTCGACCGAGGCGATTGCGGGCATCACACCGATCGCCGAGATGGCGGCGACCGATGCAGCACCGGTGCCCGAGGCACGACGCCGCCCCGCCCGCATCCTCGTCGCCGGCGACTCGGCGCGTGCGGACCTGGCCGTCGAGCTTCGATCCGCGTTCGCCCGGACCGAACCGTTTGCCCGCCGGCCGGACGAGGTCCGGGGAACGGGACTGCCGGCGGCCGACGCGCAGCGCCTCGGCACGCTGCTTCGCCCCATCGCGACACCCTTGCTGCTGAACGGGTTCGTGCCGGACATGGTCGATCTCTGGACATCGGCCCTCGATGCGAGCAGGTTCGTGGCGATGGTTGGGGGCGTCAGCGCGGTGGAAGCGGCGGCGTCCCAGGCTGGGGACGATGCCGTGCCGCTGCAACCGGGCGATGCCGTCGGCGCCAGCCTGATGCGCGGCGATCTGAACGTGACCGGCACCGGCACCGTCACCCTGGTGGACGAGGGACGCGTCTACGCCTTCGGCCACCCCTTCTACAATCTGGGACGGGCGCAACTGCCGATGACGCGGGCGCAGGTCGCGACGCTGCTGCCGAGCCTCGCCATTTCCTCCAAGCTCACGACGGTCGGCGACGTGCTCGGGACCATTGATCAGGATCGGTCAACCGGCATTTACGGCAGCCTCGGCCCCGGCCCGAGCCTCATTCCGGTCAATGTCTCCATCGCCGTGGCGGAAGGTGGCCCGGCCGAATCATTTGCCTTCGAGATTATCGACGATCCTTTCTTTACGCCGCTGCTGACGATGACCGGTGTCCTGAACACCCTGGTCTCCTGGTCGCGAGACGTCATCCCGGCCGGCACCTGGGAAGTCTCGGGCGCCGCCCATCTTGGCGACGGACAGGACCCGATCCGGATCCGCAACGTCTTTGCCGGTCCAGCGGCAGGCATCAATGCCTCGCTCGCCACATCCACGCCGATCACGACCGTGCTCGCCAACCGTTTCGCGCCGGTCGGGATCGAACGGATCGATGTGGCGATCACTGCACACAATCGACCCCGGACGGCCCGGCTCGAAAGGGTACGCGTGGATGCCCCGCGCCCGCGCGCCGGCGACACCGTGCCGGTGACCCTGACGGCACGGACGGCAGAAGGCGAAACAATTGTCGAGACCGTGACGGTGGCGCTGCCGCGGGACGTTACTGGTTCGGTACGTATCCTCGTCACGGACGCCGCGGGCCTCGGGGCGCGCGACGCGGCGGCTGGCCGGCAAGCCGCGCAGGCCCGGTCGCTGTCGCAACTGATTCGGGCGTTGAACCGGTCGCGCCAGCAGGATCGCTTCTACCTGCAACTTCTCGCCTCCCGGCCGGGAGCGGTGGTGGGAGGCGAGGCAAGACCGGCGCTGCCGCCCTCGGTGCTCGCGGTGCTCGGCGGCGACCGCGCCGGTGGCGACATCGCGCCGCTCGGGGAGGCGACGCTGGGCGAGTGGGAAGTGCCGACCGGCCATGTCGTCTCCGGTTCCCGCCTCATCACGCTGGCGGTGGAACCGGCCGAGGCGGAATGACGGCTCTCTCCGTGCCGGATGGATCGGCACCCCGCTGGCGGCGTGGCCGCCGCGTCGCCGTCCCGCCAGCCGCATGGGGACGTCGCCCCGCTGCACGATGGCTCTGGCTCGTCGCTGTCGCCATCCTCACCGCTGCCGTTGCCGTCGCCGCCGCCGGTCCCACCTTCTGGCGCGTCTCCACACAGGCCGACTTCCTCGCCGGCGAGGCCGATAACGTCTCGATCGACGCCGAGGGTCGCCTGCTCCTCGGCCCCGGGGCCGAGACGGTGCACGAGGTGGATGCGCCTTTCCTCTGGACGCTCGTCCGATCGGGCGACGCATTCTGGATCGGAGGCGGGTCGGGCGGCGGCGCCGGGGGCGTGGTTCACCGGATTGCTCCGGATGGAACCGTGACAACCCCTCTCGAGGCGGACGCTGCCGACGTCCATGCGATCGCCCCGCGCACCGATGGCGGCGTCTATGCCGCCACGTCTCCCAACGGCCGGGTATTGGCCATCGACCCGGGGGGTACGACGCGCGATCTGTTCGATCCGGACGAGCCGTACGTCTGGACGCTCGCAGCCGATCCCGAGGGCGGGCTCTATGTCGGCACCGGCAACCCTGGGCGGATTTACCGAGTGGCGCCGGATGGAACGGCAGTGCTGGTGTACGACACCGGCGCGACGCATGTGCGCGCGCTGGCGGTCGCCGCGGATGGTCGCGTCCTGGCGGGTACCGGCTCGCCCGGCCATCTCTTCCGGATCGATGCGGACGGCGAGGCCTTCGTCCTGCTGGATTCCGGACGCGAGGAAATCGTCTCGCTGCGCGTGGAGGAGAACGGTACGATCCTCGCGAGTGCCGCGGGCCCGCCTGCTGCGGGCGGATCCACCGGTACGTCGTCCGCCGCCCCCTCAGCTTCAGCCAGCAGCGCCGTCACGGCGAGCGTCACCGTCACCGCCACCGCGCAGGCGACAACCACGACGCCGGCCACGGCGGCGGCCAGTGCGCAGCCCGGCGGCGCGGTCTATCGAATCGCGCCGGACGGCATCTGGGATGTCATTTGGGAATCGACCGACGCGACGCCGTACGACGCGATTGGCAACACCGATGGAGGTGTCGTCGTCGGTACCGGTCCGAACGGCGCGATCTACCGCGTCGCGGGCGAGCCCGCGGTGACCGTGCTCCTTACCCGGACCCGCGCGCAGCAAGTGACCCGTTTCACCGCGGCCCCGGACGGCCGAATCGCCTGGGTCACCGCCAATCCCGGCGCGCTACACCGAATGGCGACGGATCGCGCGGGCGAAGGCACCTACACCTCGGCCGTCCACGACGCTGGAACGGTCGCGACGTGGGGAACCATCCGGTGGCAGGTGACGATGCCCGCCGGGAGTTCCGTCGAGCTGCAGACCCGGTCCGGCAACACGGAGACCCCCGCGGACACGTGGAGCCGGTGGTCGCCTCCCTACGACACCCCGGACGGGGCGGCAATCGTCAGTCCGAAGGCGCGATACCTGCAATGGCGCGCAAACCTGCGCGCCGACGGCGCGACCCCAGCGCTGCGTTCGGTAACCGCCGCGTACCTGCCTCGCAACCTCGCACCCGAAATCACCCGAATTACCCTGCACGACCCGGGGCGCGTCTACCAGCAGACCGCCGCAGCGGGTGATCCGCCGATTGCCGGACTGGACGACGGGCGAGATCCCGCTACGCCGCCGAGCGGCCGCGCGGCGGGCGCGACCACGGTGACGCCGCTCGGCCGGCAGGTGTACCGCAAAGGGCTGCAGGCGTTCGCGTGGAACGCCTCCGATCCGAACGGCGATCCCCTCCGCTACGACGTGTTGTACCGGGCTGATGCGGACCCGCCCGACGCTGACTGGCACGTGCTGGCGCAGGCCTTGACCGAGCGGCTCTTCACCTGGGATACGACTTCCGCGTCCGACGGAACCTACGTGGTCCGGATTGTCGCCTCCGATGTGGCCGCCAACGCGCCGGGCGACGCCCTGACCGCCATGCGCGACACCGCGCCGTTCGATGTCGACAATACGCCGCCGCGCGTCATCATCGACGCGGTCGAAACGCCAGCCGGTGCGGCAACTCGAGTTCGCTTTACGGTCACCGATGCGCAGTCGGCGGTGGCGCGGGTCGAATATGCGCTGGATGCCGACGGCTGGCAGGTGATCTACCCGATCGACGGGATCCCTGATGCGCGGAACGAACGCTTCGAACTGGATGTGCCGCCGGAGATGCTTGACCGTCTGGTGCTGCGGGCGACCGACGTCATGGACAACACGGCGACCGCGGACGCGCGGTAGAGGCTACGCCGCCGGCGTCGGCGACCGCACGTCCAGTTCGGTTTCGATACCCTGAATCGTTACCTGCTCTACGACCCAAACCAGGTTGACCGCCACCGGCGCGCCGCGGTACTCGGCCGGGACGAAGCGCGATTCGGCGGCGGAACCGACAAGGTTGGGCCAACTTACCGGCTCCGGGCCGCTCGACCCCAGGACGGACAGGTCGGAGACGGTGCCTTCCTGAGTAACGACGAGCGCGAACGTCACACCGGTCGGCCGACCGGGTTGCGGCAACGGTTCCGGCAGTGACAGCAACAACGCGTCGGGGCTGAGCTGCGGCGCCACAACCCCGGGCCGGAGCCCCAGGGGATTCTCGTTCGAACCCGGGTTTGCCAGCGACAGCAACTGCGCCGCGAGCGAGCCCGGCTGCGGCACGGACCCGACGACGTTGATCGCCACCAGCGCGCAGGCGAGCGTGACCGCGCAGGCGGCACCGGCCGCCCATACCAGATGCGGGTTGTCCGCGAGCCGGCCCAACCCACTGGCCCGAGCAACCTCGCGCTCCGCCGCCACCCGACTCAACACCATCTCGCCGGCCGCACGCAGCCGCTCCACCGACACCGCGTCGGTCAGATGTCCTCCCACCAGACGCACGGCGCGGCTAAGCGCGCGCCCGCTCGTGGCGGCGTCGGCACACGACGGGCAGCGCGCGAGGTGCTGATCGATGGCTATGCGGTGCGCAATCGATAGTTCATCGTCCAGCCAGGCTGCCAGACGACGTCGGACGCGCCAACAGGTCAACATGGCCGCACCTCCCTCAACGCACGGCGCAGTGCTGCCCGGGCACGCGCCAGCCGCGACTTGACGGCGCCGACCGTTACGCCCAACGAGAAGGCGATCTCCTGGTACCGCATGCCGTGCACCTCGCGCAGGATCAGGACCGTACGTTGATCAAACGGTAGCGTGGCGATCGCCCGGCGCATCCGATCCGCGAGGCGCTGTTGCTCGAGCCGCGCGTCGGCGCCTGCGGTGCGCGGCGCCGCCGGCTCGCCGTTCGTCGCCGCGCACGCTTCGTCCAGCGATACCTGCACGGCGCGGCCCTTGCGTGCCCACCAGCGCCGGCGATTGCGCGCCTGGTTGATTGCGATCCGGTAGATCCAGGTCCGGAGGGACGCATCGCCCCGGAAGCTGCCGAGCGTTCGGAACACCCGCAGGAAGACCTCCTGCGACAGGTCAAGCGCTTCCTCCCGATCACCCAGCAGGACGTGCGCCAACTGGAACACCATCGGCTGGTGCGTGTCGACCAGCTCGCGGCATGCGTCGTCGTCGCCGGCCAAACACCGCGCAACAAGCGACGATTCGCCGGTCGCAACGTCCGACCATGCCACCGCGGATGCGGTGCGGATTCGGTCGTGTTCGTGGTCCGCCACCTCTGCCGTCCCCGTCCTAGCGTGGCACGCCCAGCGAGTTTAGGCAAGCCCGTTGCGGCCCTCCATGGCCGGGTATTTCCCGCGCCGCGCGGCGGCCGCCATAGGCCGCCTCCAGCGAAAGCAGCCTGCCCGTCATCCTGCTACGATCCACGGCACCCGCACCGCCACTCTCATGCTGAACGGCCTCTTCATCACGGTCACGCTGCTGTCGGTGCTCATTGCCGCAGCAACCGGCCGGATGGAGGAGTTGACCGGCTCCATCGTCACGTCCGCCCGAAGCGCGGTCGAACTCGCCATCGGACTTGTCGGTGTCATGGCCTTCTTCCTCGGTCTGATGCGCGTCGCGGAACAGGGAGGTGTAATGGCGGCGCTCGCGCGGCTGGTCCGCCCGGTGATGCACCGGCTGTTCCCGGAAATACCGTCCGACCACCCGGCGATCAGCGCCATGATCCTGAATATCTCCGCCAACATGCTCGGGCTGGGCAACGCCGCGACACCTTTTGGCATCAAGGCGATACAGGAGCTCGACCGCCTGAACAGCCGCCCTGGCACGGCGACGAACGCGATGACCCTCTTTCTGGCGATCAACACCGCGGGGCTGGCCCTCCTGCCGACCGGCATGATCGCTATCCGCGCGTCGCTTGGCTCGGCCGACGCTGCCGGCATCGTCGTCCCCACGTGGTTCGCCAGCGGCATGGCGACGGCGGTGGGAATCACCGCCGCGATCCTTTTTGCGCGTCTACCCCGCTACCGGCGGAGCGAGCCGCCACCGCTCGACGCCGGGGCGCTCCCCGCGCCAAAGGCCTCGACCGCCGAACCGGACGCGCCGCCGGTGTCGGAGCCGGCGCCGCCCCCGGCGCGGTCGCCCCGCCGCGTCTGGATGGCGAGACTGTTCTGGATCATTCTGTTGTTCCTCGCGGCGCAGGATCTGACGTCACGCCTCGAGACGGCCCCGCTGGCCGACGCCATCCGCGGAATCACCTCGTTCTGGATGCTGCCGGCGATTGTCGCAGCGTTCGTCCTCTACGGCTGGGTAAGGCGAGTCAGGGTGTACGACGCGCTCGTCGACGGCGCAAAACAGGGCTTCGACGTGGCGCTCCGAATCATTCCGTACCTGGTGGCAATCCTGGTGGCGGTGGGGATGTTCCGCGCGGCCGGAGGCATCGACGCGCTGGTGGCAACCCTCGGACCGATCACTACCCTCATCGGCCTGCCGGCGGAAGTCCTGCCCGTCGCACTGCTCCGGCCGCTGAGCGGATCGGGTGCGCTGGGCGTGGCGTCGGAAACGCTTACGGCCTACGGCCCCGACTCGCTCATCGGATACCTGTCCAGTACGGTCTACGGCAGTACCGAGACCACGTTCTACACGCTTGCGGTCTACTTTGGCGCGATTGGCGTGCGGCAAACCCGGCACACGCTTCCCGCGTGCCTGCTCGCGGATGCCGCCGGCATCCTGGCGGCAACGCTGATGGTCAACCTGCTCTTCGGGTAACGCGAGCGGAAGACTAGGGATCGAACGGGATTTCGTGTAGCGCCGCGGCATCGCCCGGCAGCGGCGTATCCCCCGCTGCCAAACGATTACCGCGCAGGATGGCGGCCACGATGGCGGCCGACTCCTCGCCAGTCAACGTGCCGGGCGCGTCCTGCGGCATCGTCTCCTGAATGTACCCGAAGAGTTCGCCGAGCGACCGTCCCCGCCACGTGTTGCGGAAGGTGTGATCACCCAGGAGCACCGCCATCTCGGGCACGATGGCGTCCAGTTCACCGTGGCAGACGGCGCACCGATCCTCGTACAGCACGCCTCCCTCGTCCGCCTGCGCCGCGGTATAGATGCCGTCCTGGGCCGTAACCGGAAAAGCCGGTAGAAGCCCGAGTCCGGACGCAGCCCCGGTGATGGCCAGGGCTGCGCGCACTCGACGGGCGACGGTGCGCATTCGCAATCCGGGGCGGCGGTCGCTAATCCAGAACGATCGTGGCGTTCCGCTTTGGAACCTGGCCTCCGGTCGGAATGTCCGCCACCACCTCCACGTTCTCGATATCGAGCGCGGCAACGCGATTCTCGCCCGAGATCGAGATATAGGCGATCTTGCTGTCGGGCGTGATCGTGATCCAGTTGGGCGAGTGTCCCACCCGGACGCCGCCCACCAGTTCGAGATCGGGCAGCCGGTAGACGTAGACGCTGCTGTTCAGGCTGGAGTTCGCTACCAGGTAGCGGTTGTCAGGCGTCACGCCCAGACCGTGCGCCGTGTTTCCGCCATGGCCCGGCGTCTGTTCATCCATCGGCAGCGTCGGGTACTCAATCCGCTTCACTTCCTCGCGCGTAGCGAAGTCGACCACCGCGAACCCGTTGTAATTCGAGAGTTGCGCGTAGATGTGGCGCGTCGAACCGTCCGGGTTCCGGTCCATTGCCATCGGCCGGATCCCGCGGTCGAAATACGTGGTCCAGACCGGCCGGTCGGTCTCGGTGTCCACAACCGTGATGTTGCGTGCGCCGATCATCCCGGCAATCGCGTGCTTACCGTCGGGCGTGACGTAGGTGTTGTGGACGCCCCCGTGCACCGAGATCGTCGCGATGATCTCCTCCGTGGAGGTGTCGAGCACGTCCAGCGCGCCGGGCGACCGCGCGATCGCGGTGTACACCTTGCGCCCGTCCGGCGTGATGGCGATGTTGTTGGGGCGGCCGCTCAACGGGACCTTCTTCATGACGGTGAGCGTCCGCATATCGACGATGTCGATCGTGTCGTCGGCCTCGTTCGCCACGTAGAGCCGCTCGCCGTCAGGTGATGGCGCGGCGCCGTGGGCGCGCTCGATTCCCTTCACCTCCCCCACTACCGTGTTCGTAACCGGGTCGATGATGTGAACGTTGTCGCCCGCGCTGTTCGTCTGGACGATCCGGACGGTCTGCGCCGCCGCGACCGGCGCAAGAACGAGGGTGGCGATCACCGCCGCCACTGCAATCCACCGGGATGCCGTCGTTGCCATCGCTCCTGTCTCCTGTTGTCCTGTCGTTCTGGAATGAGCGTTCCGCCGGCCTCCGCCGCCTACGGCGCCGTTCCCCCGTTCACCCACTCGACGAGGGTGACAAACCACGGGTCTTCCTGCGAAGTGAACTGGCGTCCTCCATTGTGGAATTCGTCTCCCCCCGCCTCCGGCTCGAGCGGATGCATCAGCAGCCGGCTCTCCAGCGGCCGGCCGGGCGTCACCAGACCGGACACCGCTTCGAAGTTGGCCCGCGACTGCTCTTCCGTCCAGGTGTCGGCGCCCGAATCCAACTCTTCGAGGAAGCCGACGTTCCCCTCGGTGTGGCAGACCACGCAGCGCGTGAAGCCCGCCTTCCGTTCGAGGAAAATCGGCTCCACGCGGGTCCGGTAGAAATCGAAGTCGAGCTCGGGGGACGCCGGCTGCAATAACGCCGTCATCATCGCCAGAATCCACACCACGGCACACCCTCCTCCTGACCCGCGCGCACCGATTCTACCATCGGCGCCATCGAATTCCCACGGATTCCGGTTTGGCACTTGCCATGGACTGACGGCGGGATAGAATGCTCCCGAGTCCGTGAGTCCGGAACGATCAGGGGGTGTAGCGGTGACTATCTCACGACGCAAGGCGATCTCCATTTCAGGCTCTACTCTGGCGGGATTGTCGCTGGGCGTACTGCGGCCGGCGCCCGCCGGGGCGATTCAGGCCGGGACGCAGGAGGACTGGCCGGACCGGCTTGTCGAACGGCCGCTGCGCGAGGGCTTCCCGGCGCCGCTGCCGCTCAACCCCGACGGCTCGGCGCCCGAGCACCCGGAGGATGCCGCCGGGGCGATCACCGATCCGATCATGTGGCGCACCCAGGGTCGCCAGACGCCCGAGATCGAGTTTGACTATCGCGAGATGCAGATCAGGGTCGATACGCGTGGCCTCGGCAGGCTGGCCGGCACGCTGCGCTTTTCGGATCTCGAGGCGCTGCCACGCGTCTCGGGTACGTTCCTGATGCAGTGCGGGGCGCCGAACCCGCGCGGAATCGTCAAGTGGACCGGCGTCCGCTTCAGCGACTTCGCGGACATGCTCGGGGTGATTCCGGAAGTGCACTACTGCCGGTTCGTGGCGTCGGATAACTTCTACACGCACGAATCGATGACGACATTGCGGCATCCGCAGGTGATGCTCGCGTGGTTGATGAACGACGAGCCGATCGCCCCGCGGCACGGAGCGCCGTTGCGGCTGGTCGTCCCGTTCCGGTACGGCAACCGCAGCGTAAAGGCAATCACCGAGATGTCCTTCTGGACCCCCGGGCCCCGCTTGCCCCCCCTCTCCGCGTAGGTGTGGACAAATGACGCCTGCAACAAGCCTCACGGCGGTACGAAGACGTGTTCCGGCGGTTGCGGTCGCAGTCGCGGTCACTGGCGTCGTTACCGCGTGCGGGGGAATGGGCGTAGCTCAGCCCCAGGTTCGGCTCAACAAGGTGATCCAGGCGATCGAAGAAGGGCGTCCCGCCATCGCCAACCAGGACTGGCGCTTCGTCGACATGGAGCACTCGCCCTTTTCCGGGGCGCTCGTGCAATCGGTCTTCGCCGAAATGGATCAGGAGCGTGATGAGACCGGGCGCCTGCAGCTGACGCCACTGGTCCGGATCCCCATGGACGGCGATGAGGACTTCAAGTGGGCCATCAAGCAGGTCCTCGATCTGGGTGGTTTCGGCGTCATCGTTCCCCACGTCGACACCGCGGAAGAGGCGATGCGTATTGTCCAGGCGGTCCGGTATCCCCCGGCCCAGGATGCCGCGCAGCCGGAACCGCGTGGCGAGCGCGGCTGGGGGCCGGGCGGTGCGGTCCGTCTGTGGCGGATGGAGAGCTCCGCCGACTATTACGCCAAGGCGGACATTTGGCCGCTCAATCCCGATGGCGAGCTGTTCGCCGTGGCGATGATCGAATCCGCCGAGGCGGTCGGGAACATCGAGGCGATTCTCCGCACGCCGATCAGCGCGATCATGGTGGTGCCGGGTGACATGAGCATCGATCTGGGGCTGGGCCCCGCTCCCGGACCCGAAAACCATCCCGAGGTGGAAGAGATGTTCCGGCGCGTGCTCGATGCCTGTCAGGCGCAGGATCGGGTGGTCTGTGGGCTGGGCGACGGAGCCGCCCGGTTGCAGCAGCGGATCGACGAAGGCTGGCGCTTCATCCTGCCGCTCGGCGGGTAGTCCGGGTGCGCCGACACCCGTCGGCCTCGGCGCACCCGGAGGAGGGGAAGCGTTACTTCGCCAGCGGGTCGGGTCGGACCTGGAACTTCACCGCCTTCTGCAGCGTTCCCGGTCCCCCTTCGAGGTGCCACGCCGCATAGTTGGAGTAACTCGACCAGAGCCCCTTACCCTTCCAGCCAGCATCCGGATCATCGATCCTGCCGACCGATGAGCGGGAGAAGAAGCCCATCGGATACGGGACCCGCATCGTGACGAACTCTTCGGTCGCGGGAATGAACACCTCCATCGAGTCGGTGTTCACCACGCCGTAGACCGGCGTCTCCGGTCCGAACCCCAGAACGTCATGATGGTCGATCTGCGTCAGGTAGCTCTCGTCCGAATTGATCGGCATGGCCGCGTTGTCGTATACCGGCTTGTCCATCCGGTAGAACGTGTAGCCCTCGGGACAACCTTGCCCGAGCTCGGTCGATTCGCTCGTGCCGGTGCACAAGCTCCGGTCGAACGATGAGAAGTGACCGCTGCCGCGCCAGTCCTGCCAGGCAACACCATCGCGCGTGACGTGCATGCCGCCGCTGCCGTAGGGCGGCGGGTTCATGATGTCCGGCGGCGGCATGTACACCTCGGCGACGCACGTCTCCGGGGGGTTGTCACCCAGCTCCAGCCGTACCAGCGTGTTGTCGTCCCTGCCGTTGTCGGAGCACCAGAGGGAATCATCGGTCGCGTTCGCTGCGGGGGAATAACAGCCAAAGGCGACACGATGGTCACGCGTCGGGTCGATCTCTTCGTCCGGCTCCGTCCAGCCAGGAGTGATCATGCCGTCGCCGTTGGTATCAACCACGGTCGGGCACCATCCCTGAGCGGCCTCGGCGTCGCCGGTCTCGTCCCATACGTCGATGTCAATCCAGCCGACACCGTCGCGGAAGCCGTAGTAGAAGCGGTTGTCATGACCGAGCTGGTTGTGATCGGCCGAGAAGCAGGTGTCGATCTCGCTGAACGCCTCGGTCGGCGGGTCGTACAGAAAGACCTGACGCGTTCCCGGCCCCAGCGGGAAGTAGGCCGCGAACGGGTTGTCGCTGCTCGTGCAGAAGTCGGGCTGATCCTCCGGGCCGCGCACCCGTCCCGTCAGCCAGACGCGTCCGTCGCCATCCATCGCGACGCTGCGCGGGTCGGAGCGCCGCTCCCAGATCGGCTCCTCTCCGTAGTAGGGCGACTCGGGGGTCTCCGACTGGATCAGCGGCGCGTTCGTCGGCACCGGGATGTTGAACGCGCGGTGTTCCACGGGATCGATCACCGCCAGGATGTCGCTCGGCTGCACGACGCCATAGACCAGGCCGTTTGCATTCACCGTCCCGTCCCGCACATCGGATGGTGTGCTGTCCGTCCGCCCGTCGGTCTCGGTGCCCCAGTCCCAGAGGGTAACGACGACATTCCGTTCCGCGCCCTGCGGGCGAGGCGGAGCCTGGGTCGGGATCTCACCCGCGGCAATCCGGTCGGTCCATTCCGAGAACATCGCCCGCTGTTCGCCCAACCGCCGGAACCCTCCCGCCATTCCCGCGCCCATCGGACCCATCCGGACTCGCAGGTCCCAGGCATCGAGGTGCGAGTCGGAATTGGCCAGAATGCTCGCCGGGATGGTGCGGGTGGCTTCGTTCCCCACCTGGTGACAATTCATGCAGCCGGTCACCGCGCTGCCGAGGTCCTGCTGCGAAAGGTCTCCCTCCGGAAGGTGCATCATCGAAAGCCACCAGGCGGCTGGGTAGACCTGGGCGGCGGCCGCGGGGTCGGGCGCAACGACGGCCTCGAGATCGAGCCGCTCGCCCGGCCGCGCCTGCACGCGGGCGGAGTCCACCAGCCCGTAGCCCCGAACCCAGACGTCGTAACCGGCGTCAGGAAGATCCGGCACCACATAGCGCCCCTGGTCGTCCGTCGCCACGATCCGGATGAGACGGGTGGGCAGATCCGTTGTTTCGGCAATCACCCAGACCCCTGCCTCCGGACCATCCGCGCTGGCGACGATGCCGCCGATATCGTCAGGATCGAGGGCGATCCCGTCGGCGGGTGCGTCCGATGTTCCCATCTCGGCGCACGCCATCGCCGTGGCGGCCAGCGCTGCGGCGGCCAGCGCCCAGAACGTCTTGTGCTTGCGTCCGGTCATTGCTCGCTCCTTCGGTAGTCGAGTTCGTCGTAACCGTCCTCGGGGGTCCATGTAATTCTCATCACCGGGGCATGTCCTCCGTAACCCTGGCCGGGATTATAGACGTAGACGAGGATCTCGGAATAGCGATCCGCGAGCGGTTCAATCAACGCCCGCGCGACGTCAGGACCGGTGTCGGGATCCTCCAGCTCCACCTCGATCGTGAAGATGCCATGCGCGCTCGCCATCTGCACAATCTGCCAGTCGTCGTTGACGAGCGCGGGGCCCTCGGGTACGGGAACAGCCGCCCGGGACACCGCCGACGCCTCCCGCCCAGACTCCCCCGCGCCCCCGCAGGCCGCTGCCGTAATCAGCAGGGCGCCGACCAGGCTGGCGCCGGGCACGCGGGGCATAGCTAACCGAGGCTGGCAAGGAATCCGTCTATTCCCGCCTGCGCCACCACCTCGTCTTGATCGGGAGTGCCGGAACTGCAGCCGACTCCGCCGACAATCTGATCGTCGACGAACAGCGGCAGGCCACCCGCAACGATCATGAACCGCCCCTGGTTGCTTACGTGGATCCCGAACGCCGGCCCCCCCGGACCACCCACCTCACCGTAGGCGCGGGTAGACCGGCGCGCCGCCGACGCCGTGAACGCCTTGCTGATCGCGACGTCGATACTCGTGATCCGCCCGTTGTCCATGCGGTGAAACATCAGCAGGCTGCCGTTGTCGTCCGTGATCGCGATATCCATGTCGACGCCGATCTCGCGCGCCTTCGCCTCCGCCGCATCCATGATGATGCGCGCATCGTCGAGCGTCAGCTTCTGCACCGTCTTCATCGCCCGCTCCTTCCGTCCCCGTCCGCCGGCGTCACGCGCCGCAGCCCGAGCATACCACCGCCGCCATGCCTGATACAGTGTCCGCAGCCAGGAGGATTCCGATGCGCGTTCAGTCCCGATACGCGGTCGCCAGCGCCGCCATACTTGCCATGGGCGCCGCCGCCATGTCCGGCGTCACGCTCCCGGCCGAGCAGGATCTGCCTCCCGGCTTCCTCGACCCGGAGCCGATTCTCCGTGCCGCGCGGGAGGCGATTGGAACCGACAACCTCCGCTGCATCACGATTGCCGGGACCATCAATTACACCGGCATGGTAGGTCAGCAGCGCCAGCATGGCTACGAAGTGGACTGGCCGCACGGTGACCGGCTCGACAACTACGTCCGCACCATGCACTGGGACGCCGGCACCCTGACCGAGGCGTTCGACCGCCCGGCCGGCCGCAACCCGGCGGCGTGGCGCTGGGGTCTCGGCTGGCTCGGCGGCACGCCTGTCCAGCAGCACACCCGCCAGCACTTCTACGTCAACGGAACGGACGGCTGGTCTCGCGACGGCGTCAATGGCGAGCCAGTCGCCGCCCGCCCGGAGGACGCCGAGCGCTGGCAGTTCGACATGTGGATCAATCCCCACGGTTTCCTGAAAGCGGCCCAGAAGCCAGGTGCGAATCCGCGCGCCACGTGGCGCTGGGAGCTGGGCGAGATGGGTCGAGACGGCGTGACGGTTCGGCCCGAGCGGATGCGGATCGTTTCGATCACGGTGATGGACAGGTACCGGGTTGACGCCACCATCAACAGCGATGACCTGCTGCAACGGATCCACACGTGGGTGCCCGACCCCGTCCTCGGTGACCTCAACTACGAGCACGAATTCACCAACGCCAGCTACGTCGACGTCGGCGGCGGCATCCGCTTCCCGACAGGCTGGCATCACCACCAGGGGTGGGACGACAACTACCAGGCGCAGAGTGTCAACGCCGGCCACAACGCGTTCGACGGCACGCTGGACGACATCACCGCGAACGGCAGCGACTGCCTCGCGCCGGTGGAGGTACCCGCGTCGGTACGCGACGCCACCTTCCCGGTGACCGTCGCGACGGACGAGCTGGCCGCTGGGGTGTGGCGCCTGAGTGGTGCGTCACATCACAGCGTCGCGGTGGAGTTCGACGATTATGTCGCTGTCGTGGAAGCGCCGATCAGCGAGGCCCGCAGCCTGGCGGTGATCGACGAGGTCGTCCGCCTCGTCCCCGACAAGCCGATCCGCTTTCTGATCAACACGCATCAGCACCACGATCACATCGGTGGTCTGCGCACCTACCTGCACATCGGTGCAACTGTCGTCACGCACTGGAAGAACTACGACTTCTACACGCGCGATGTGCTGAACTACGCCCAACGGACCCTCCTGCCCGACATGGTGTCGCTATGGCCGCCGACCGAGCTGGCCGAGGGTTACCAGTACGAGGTGGTTCGGGAAAACTACTGGTTGACCGACGCCACGGGATCACAACGCATGCATGTGTCGTACGTCCACCCGCTGCGGCACGTCGAGGGGATGCTGGTGGCGTATCTGCCGGAAGCGCAGATTCTGATCGAGGCGGACCTCTACGACCCGCCGCGTCCTGGCGCGCCCGGCCCGGAGGAGCCGAATGCCGACCACCGCAGCCTGCTCGAACATGTGACCCGCCTCGGTCTGGAGGTCGATACGATCGTCCCCATCCACGGCGAGCCGGTCCCGTGGAGCCAGTTCGAGTCGTTCGCAAGGCGATGACGCGGCCGGGAGTCGCCCCCGCCTCGCGGCCCTGCCCGCGGTTCACCGGTCGGGGCTGACGTCTAGCGACGCGTGCCGGTCACGTCGGTCCGGACGGTGAACACCGTCTTGCCGGAGGTGACGTAAAGCGTCCGGAGGTCATCGCCGCCGAACGCGGCGTTGGTGATGGTGTCCTCCGGGATCGGAATGTGCTCGATCAGCTCGCCGGACGGCGAGAAGACGTGAATGCCGGCCACGGTGTCGAGCGTCTCACTGGTGCCGCGGAGCCGGTTCAACCCCGCCGCGACGTAAAGGTTACCCTCGCTGTCGATGGTCATCCCGTCGCCGCTTCGGCCGGGATAGAAGTCGTGGAACACCCGGCTGTTGCTGGCTGTGCCGTCAGGCGCGAGATCGAAGGCACGGATCATCCGGGCCCCGCCCTCCTGCTGCTCGGTCTCGATCACGTAGAGCGTCGTGTCGTCGGGCGAGATGACGATGCCGTTGGGACGGACCACTTCCGGCTCGGTCAGGATGCGGGCGACGGTCCCGTCCGGATCGATGCGGTAGACGCCATGCACGTTGGTCTTGTCCGGATCTGGCGGCACGCCCAGATCGGGACGGTCAGTGAAGTAGACCCGCCCCTGGCCGTCGATCGTGAGGTCGTTCGGGCGGTGCAATCCCTTCCCTTCGAACGCATCGGCCAGTACCTCGATCTCACCGGTCTCTATCGTTGTCCGGCTGATGCGCGGCGGGATGTCGGCGCCGTTGCCCGCCTCGGCCGCCAGCAGCCGCCAATCGCTATCGAAGATGAGGCCGTTGGCGCCGTTGCTCGGCTCCCGGAACGTCGTGATCGTCCCGTCCGGATCCAGCTTCAGGATCCGCCCGTTGACGCGGAGGTCGGTGAAGTAGACCGCCCCCGCTTCGTCGGCAGTTGGACCTTCCGTGAACGTAATGGTCGCCGCCGCCTCAACCGGGCGCGCGGACGACGCCCCAGGCGCTGCCGTTTGCGCCTCGGTCGGCGCCGGCGCCTCTGCCGCGCTGCAGGCGGTGAGCGTCAGGATCAGCGCCGCGCACTTACCAGTCCCACGCACTCGCATTCTCGTCCCAGAGGGCATAGCACTCCTGCGCCACGCCCGCCTCGAGGAAGGCGTCCGGCAGGCGTGAGATGGAACCGATGGGTTCGATCAACTGTTCGTCGGCGTACCATGACGCCGTCACCGCGCCCTGCACGGGCGCTCCGCCCGGCCGGGTGATGGCGACCGTGTCGATCGTCACCCGCCACGACACCGTGTCGCCGTCGCTGCGGTTCTCCGCGAAACGGAGCGTATCGCCCTGCCGCTCGAAACCCTCGACCGAGACGACACTCTCGATCTGCTCCGCGAACGACCGCTTCAGGTTCTCCTCGCCCGGCTCGACCGCGCACGCGGCGATGAACGGCGCCGCCGCGAACAGCACGCAGACGATCCGCCGGGCGGTTTGCCTCACGTCAGTCCAGCTCGTCGAAGATCACCTGCACGTAGGCCTGGAGCCGCTCGGCGGGCGGACTGTTGAATCCGTCGAACTCCGACGGCACGGACCAGGCCTCCGCCACCTGTTCCACCGATTGACCCGCCTCCTTGCCAGCGCGGGCGGCGTTGACGAACGCGCCGACGAAGTCCGCCATCTGCGCAAGGTCTCCGCGCGTCATCTGCGTGCTGTGGCCGGTGATGATCTGATCGATGTCGGTCACCGCGTCGTGCGCGTTGCGGAGCGTCTGGGCATAATCCACCCCGCTTCCCCCGTTGCTCGCATCCATAATCGGCACCTGCTTGCCGGGGAACATGTCGCCCGCGTGCATGATGCGAAGCGCCGGAAAGACCACCCAGGTGTCGCCGCCGGTGTGGCCCCGGCCGAAGTAGTAGAGATCCACCTGATCGTCCCCGCTACCTAGCGTCAGCCGATCATCAAAGGTCCGGGTCGGTAGCCCCTGGCCGCTGCTCGTCTCGAAGACGTCGGGAAAGTCGCCCGGGAATCCGGTCACCGGGTTCCACTCGTCCATCAACCGCGCCGTGTTCGCTTGCGCGACGACATCGACCGAAGCCGGAAACTCCACGTTGCCGCTTACATGGTCGAAGTGCGCGTGCGTGTTGATGATGGTGGTGATCGGATTGTCGGTCAGTTCACCGATCCGGTCTATCAGCGGCTGTCCCCAGCCGGCCACCTTGGTGTCGACAAGGACCACGCCATCGCTCGTGACAAATGCCGAGGAATTACCTCCGCCACCGCGCAGGACGTACAGATTGTCCTGCAGCCGTTCCACCTCGACCACCATCTCGCCCTGCTGCGCCATCGGCGCGGTGACCGCGAGGGACACCAGGCCGGCGGCCGCAACCACCCCGAGAGCGATCATGCGCACCGTCGTCAGGTTCCAACCACTCATGCCATGCCTCCAGAGAGAAACACCCGCTCCACGAACCAGAACGCCCCGGCCAGGATGACGGCGACCGATCCGGCCACCATGATCCGTCGGCCGGCGACCGGGCTGTGCGCCCGGATCGCCCCGAGGAGGACGGCGACCACTGCCACCACGGCCAACTGCCCCACCTCCACCCCAAGATTAAACGAAAACAGTGACCAACCGATCGCGCCGGTGGGCAGCCCCATCTCGCGCAGGACGCTCGCGAAGCCGAAGCCGTGGATGAGACCGAAGACCAGCGCGATCCAGATCCGCATGTCCTTCCCGCCACGCGACAGCAGGTTGTCCAGGCCGACATAGACGATGCTCAGCGCGATGATCGGCTCGACCATCCTGGCCGGCGGCGTCACGACCTCGAGAACGGCGAGCGACAAGGTGATGGAGTGCGCCACCGTGAAAGCGGTCACCACCAGCAGCAGTTGCCGGACGCGGCCGCCGAGCAGCAGCAGCCCGATGAGAAAGAGGATGTGATCCGGGCCAATCAGGATGTGGTGGACTCCCGACGGCACGAACCGCTGCATGACGGCCCAGACCCCCTGCCGCGTACCCGTGAAGTACTCGTATCGGCTCTCGCCGCCTCCCAGGATCGCCTGCGTCATCAACTCGGCGTCTTCGTAGACGTTCAGGAAGGTCTGGTGATTCGGATCGTACGGAAAGAGTTGCGTATCGACCGTGATGGCGCCGGGCCGGCCATCGCGAGGGGAGAGCGCCCGGAGACGCACCGACTGCCGTTCGCGCAGAATCTCCGGCGCCAACCATTGATCCAGCATGATGCGACGGCCGTCCGCAAGAATGTTCAGCCGCTCGCCGACAAGCGCCGCCAGGCGATCCGCGCGGGGAAGAAGAATGTCCGGGTCGAGGGCCAGCGCCGGATCGTCCAGGTCGAACTCGTACGCCACGTCCCACGCGTGAACGACGACGGTGACCTCAAGCTCCGTCTCCGGGCCGGATGCCAGTAGCCGCAGGTCGACGAAGCTGAACGGCGCCGGATGAGCCAGCGCGCGCGCCGGGCCCACAGCCCCCACGGCCGCGACGAGCAGCAGCCATCGAGCAAGCCGAGCCATTGCCGACCATGGTACCCGAAGGGCGCTCTATGATGGGGGGTCTTGCCTCCCCGTTCCTGCCCCCGCCGCTGGCAAACCGCTGTCGCGGCCATCATCTTGCTGACCATTACCTCCGGCACTGCAGCGGCGCAGGCGCCACGCCTCGCTGCCGGCAACTGGACGCGCGGTCTCGCTGCGGGGTGGGGCCATACCTGGCGGCACGGACTCCCCGGTTACGGGAAGACGGCAAGCAACGCGCGCTTCGTCGCGTTCCATCCGCAGCTCGGACGGTTCGTGACCAACCATCTGGAGATCTACGGCGAGGGAACGCTGCTGCTCTACGACCGGCCCGCACGCGCCGTCGCCGCGGGGCTGGCCGGACTCGGCGGGCGGTATCACTTCTGGCGCGACCGCGCCTGTACGCCGTATGTGCTGGGAATCGCGGGCTTGCTGTGGACGTCACTCGACGTGCCGGAAATCGACCGCAGGTTCAACTTCCAGCTCGTCTACGGCGTCGGCATCCGGATGGTTCCGCCACGTGGGCCCGGTCTGATCCTGGAGTTCCGGAACCATCACATCTCGAACGCCGGCACCGCGGGAGAGAACCTCGGTCTGAATGCGGCAACGGTTGTCGCCGGTGTGCAGTGGGTACTGCGTTGATCCGGGATCGGCGCGGCGGGCGCATGGAATACCGCAACGGATCTCGAACGCGGCCCAGGCGACGAGTCGAGAGTTACCGCAACCGCCGGAGCCGCGGCAGACGGCGTGTGCGGTACCCGTCGCGGTCACTATCCGCCTCCGGTCTGGCCGCCGGGAACGCAGCTACGGGTGACGTATGCGGAGATGTCTTCAACGGGGTGGCCACCATCGGATGCGGTACCGGAAACTCCTCGATCGCCGCTACGACCGGCGCCGGCGCGCTCCACGGGCTGCCCCGTTCCTCCTCTTCCACGACCGAGTCGAAAGTCACCACCACCATCGTCTCCGTCATCAGACGGTGGGTATTGCGCGCCGTCACGGTCAACTCGTACCGTTTCAGGCCCGACTCGATATCCTCGGGTGAACCCGTCCAGACAATCGTTCCGCTCGACGCTCCGACCGAGAAGCGACGCGCGTCACCGGCGGCCAGTGCGTAGATCACCGGCCCCTGGCCGGGATCGCGCGCCATCACCGTCCCAATCAGGGCGCCCGATGCGATCTGCGACCCGGGGGCTTCGAACGCATAGCCTCGGAAGGGGAATACGGGCGGCCCGTTCCGCCGATTGCCGTCGTGTACCGGAACAGCCGTGACGACTGACTCCACCACCCCGACCAGCGGGTTCGCGACGGGCGCCGGTGCAGGGAGCATCCCCAGCTCCGTCCGGATCGCTGCAAATGGCGCCGCGACGACCCACTTCAGCATCACGACTGTCGCCGGAGTCGACTCCAGCAGCTCAGGCGCGCCGTGCTTCCACTCGTTGTCAGGGTTTCGCACGGACGCTGGCGTTGCCGCCCCGGCCGTGCGCGGAGCCGTCCGCGCCCGCGGGATGGCTGTTTCCGGTATTTCGCGGGGCGTCCGATTCCCGCTGTTGAAGGTGACGATGCCGAGCAGGCTGAATCGGTGATCGGCTTCGCTCCTCGCGCGCGTGTAGCGTTCGCCGGACAACTCGAGTTCCACTGGGCTCGCGACGCCGCCGCCGGCCTGCCCCACCGTGCCCACACGGGCGCCAACCTGGACGCGGCTCCCCACCCCCGTCCGCCCGCCGTAGCTGCCGAACGGCGTGACCAGGTTGCCTCCGGGCAGCCGCAGGCCGTAGCCCATCCGGGCATCGACACCCGCCCCGCCGGGATCGACGCCCTGCACGTGGGTTCGGACCTGGTCCTGCCACAGGGTCTCGGCGCCGACGCCCGACACGCCCCATGTCGGTTGCACCGACAGGGTCAGACCCTCCTGGTACGGCCCCGCCCCGACGCTGGCGGCCACGCTCACCCCCTGCTCGGCGTAGCCCGTCGCCGAGTGGAGGATCAGGCGCCTTCCCTGCGCCTCCACCTGCAAACGACCATTCCGCAACCGGATCCCGCCGGCGACCTCGAGCCCGGTCCCGGTCTGGCCGCCGCCCCCGTCCCGCCTCGCGCTCACCGCGCCGAAGGGCGTCACCGTCAGTCCGGAGGCACGCGCGATCCGACGCGTCACCTCGATGCCTCCCCGCAAGCGGCGCACCTCCGCCCGCAGGTCGTCCACTGTCTCGTCTCCGGGCCCCGTCGCGAGCCTCGCCCAGGACGCCTCGCCCCGCACGCCGACCTGGAGGCCATTGCCCCAGACCACCAGCCGGCGCCGTGCCTCCACCAGGCCCAGGTCCAGGTTGAGCGGGCTGGTTCCCTGTCTTCCGGTCAGGTTGCGGAGGTTGATTGCCGTGCCGCGACCCACGCCGCCCACGGCGAATACCGTGGTAGCGTCGTTGCTCCAACGGACATACGGATGCACCGTTGTCAGCGTCGTCATCAACTGCCCGGTGGACGATCCCGCCTGCCACAGTCCCGTACCCCCGCTGCGCGACATCGCTACGCCGAGCAACCACTGCCGGCTAACCTGGGCATCGATTCCCACGTACCCCGTGCGCAGGTCTCCTTCGTAGCCCCCAATCCCGTCGGACCTCCCCCGGAACGTCTGCAGATCGCCCTGTCCCCACACCGTCCAGCGACGGTCGCCGCCCGGAGCGCCGGCCGCGTCCTGCTCGCTGGCGCCGACGGCCAGCAGCACGTTGGTACCCTGAAGGGCCTGATCCCCGCCGCCGGCGAGACTGCCGAATCCGCTGGCCACGTGGGAGTGCTGCAGGAACGGATCCGCCGACGTTCCGGCAAGGTCCGACGTGGAGCTTCGCTGCTGCACCGCCGATGCCCGGGCCAGCCAGGCCTGGCTCTGCGCGAGACCCCTGGCGCCTCGACCGTCGAACGCGTCGGGAGTCAACTGCTGCCCGGCCACCTGCAGCCGAGCGCTTGCCTCGCCGCGGGTTTCCAACCGGCGGCCGACCGTCTGCCGCACGCTCGACAGATGCCCTCGCCCCAGGGCCGCCAGCCCGTCGGTCATCACGACCCGGACCCACTCGTCACCCACGGTGACGCCGAAGACCTGTGTCGCCGTCAGCCCGTCACGGTCGCTTGCCGTCACCGTCACCAGCGCCGCGCCGGTCACGATCGGGGTGACTGTCAGCATCGTCCCCGTGACCGCGACCGCCGTCACCGCGAGGTCGGAGGACGCCGCCTCGAACATCAACCGATCGCCATCGATGTCCGCAAAATAGGGCGCCAGATCCAGCGTTACCGGATCCGCACCCTCCTGCAGCAACTGGTTCGGGATCGCACCGACGGTCGTCGGCGCTTCCCCGACCGGCAGCACCGTCACCGATACCGTCGCCGTCGCGGACGGACCGCCACCGACACCCGCCGTATAGGTGAACGAATCCGGGCCGGAGTAGTTGATCGTGGGCATGTAGCGGACCCCACCCGCAACGACCGTCGCCGTCCCATGCGAAGGCTGGGTAAGGGCCAGAATCTGCATCCGGCCCCCGACCGGGGCGAAGTCATTGGCCAGCACGTCGACCAGCACCGCCGTGTCCTCGAACGTCTCCGCCATGTCATCTACCGCGATGGGCTGCCCTGTGTCCGTCCGGATCTTCACCATGACCGGCGCAGTTGCCTGCAACCCGTCCGGATCGCGCGCCACGCCCGCGAGCTCGTAGAGCGGTGGGCCCGTCTCGAGATCCTCCCCGGGGCCCCTATAGACGACCATTCCGTTCGACCGGTGGACGTCGAAGCGGTGATCGGCGTCGTCCATGAGGAAGTAGGCAATGGGGTCGTCATCCGGATCGATCGCCGTCAGGTAGCCGAGCGGCACACCGTCTCTGTGCCCGCGCCGCTTCTCCAGCAGGTCGAACACAAAGCTGTTCTGAGTGAATTCCGGCGCGCGGTTCTGGCGCGCGCCGGCGTCATTGTCCGTCAGCGTCAGCGTCGTCGGACTGACGCTCAGGCCGTCCGTGTTCCCGCTCACCGTCAGCGTCTCGGCGCCTTCGGCCTCCTTGTCGTCGATGGGCACGAGTCTGAACGTGGCGGTCCCGCTGGTCGTCCCGTCGTTGATGGTCAGCGTGAAGCCATTGACCGTGTTGAAGTCCGTTCCCGCGGTCGCCGTGTCGCCGTCCACCGACACGGTCACTGACGTCGCGCTCTCAAGGGCCGCACCGTTCAGTCTCCCCGTCACCGTGACCGTCGTCTCGGCGGCGCCCTCCGAGACCGCGGAGGGAACCACCGACAGGATCACCCGGGTCGACGCGGCATCGTTGTCGATGATCGTCAGGGTCGCCGGGTCGACGTTCAGCCCGTTCGTGCTGCCGCTGACCGTCAGCGTCTCGGTACCTTCCGCTGTTTCGTCGTCGGTCGGGGTGAGGTCGAACGTTGCGGTGCCGCTTGTCGCTCCGATCGCAATAGTCAGCGCGAAATCGTTGACGGTGTCGAAATCCGTGCCCGCCGTCGCGGTGCCGC
>CAZJYU010000008.1:55953-94057 GCA_964550305.1 uncultured Vicinamibacteraceae bacterium
CGTCGCGGTGCCGCTCATCGCTTCTGCGGGAATGGTCAGCGTGAAGTCGTTGACCGCGCCGAAGTCCGTTGGGGCCGTGGCGGTGTCGCCGTCCACCGAAACCGTTACCGACGTCGCGGTGGTGAGCGCCGCGCCGTCCAGGGTCCCGGTCACCCTCACGGTGGTCTCACCAGCCCCTTCGGCAACGGTGGGAGGGTTCAGCGACAGGATGACCTTGGCCGGCATCGCGTCGTTCTCGGTAATCGTCAGGGTCGCCGGGTCGACGTTCAGCCCGTCGGTGCTCCCGCTGACCGTTACCGTCTCCGGCCCCTCGTAGATGCGGTCATCGGTCGGCGTCAGGTTGAACGTCGCCGTACCGCTGGTCACTTCGGCGGGGATGGTCAGCGTGAAGTTGTTGACGGTGTCGAAATCCGTTCCCGCCGTGGCGGTCCCGCCGGCCACCGACACGGTCACCGAGGTCGGGCCGGTGCGGGCCGAACCGTCAAGGGTCCCGGTAACCGTCACGGGGGTCCGGCCGTCGCCTTCCGAGACGCTGGACGGCTCGACCGACAGGATCACCTTCGTCGGCGCCGCATCGTCGTCGTCGATCGTCAGCGTCGCCGAGTCGACGTCCAGTCCGTTCGCGGTGCCGCTGACCGTCAGCGTCTCAGCGGGCTCCGCCACGTCGTCGTCCGTCGGTGTCAAGTCGAACGTCGCGGTGCCACTCCGGGTGTTCGCGGAGATCGTCAGCGTGAAGCCGGGGACGGTCCCGTAGTCCGACGCCGTCGCGGTCCCGCCGCCCACCGAGACGGACACTGAAGTCGCGCTCGTGAGCGCCCCGCCGTCCAGGGTGCCCGTCACCCTGATGGTGGTCTGACCGGCGCCCTCCGAGATCGAGTCCCGATCAAGCGACAGCGTGACCTTCGTCGAAGTGGTGTCGTTGTCGGTGATCGTCAGCGTCGCCGACTCGACGTCCAGTCCGTTCGTCGTCGTGCCGCTGACCGTCAGCGTCTCGTTACCCTCCTCTGTATTGTCGTCTGTCGGCGTGAGGTCGAACGTGGCGCTTCCGCTAGTCGCCTCGGCGGGAATCGTGAGCGTGAAGCCGGTCACCGTGTCGAAGTCGGTCCCCCCCACAGCGGTGCCATTCTCCACCGACACGCTCACCGACGTCGGACTGCTGCTGGCCGCCTCATCCAGCGTGCCGGTCACGGTCACCATCCGTTGGCCCGCCCCCTCCGACACCGAATCGGGATTCAGCGACAGCGTGACCTTCGACGACTCCGTGTCGTCTTCGGCAATCGTCAGCGACGTCGAGTCGACAGGGAGTTCGTTGTTGGTGCCGCTGACCGTCACCGTCTCGTCGCCTTCGTGGACGTTGTCGTCGGTCGGCGTGAGGTTGAACGTCGCGGTTGCGCTTCTCGTTCTGGCGGGAATGGTCAGCGTGAAGCTGTTGACGGTGCCGAAGTCCGTACCGGCCGTGGCGGTGCCGCTGGCGACCGACACCCTGACGGACGTCGCGCTGGTGAGCACGCCGACATCCAGCGTGGCCCTCACCGTTATCGGTGTCGAACCGTCGCCCTCGTCGACCGTCCCCGGGTTCACCGACAGAATGATCTTCTCCGGGTTGCCGCACGCCCAGACTTCCCGCCACTCGGACGGCGGCTCGTCGCAGTAGTACCCGTCCGAAGCCCGCACGCCATTGTGTCCACAGACCCTCGTTGGATTGTCGTAAATCGAGATGCCCTTGGACGGCGGCATACCCTGACTCTGCGCATCGATGGTGTAGTAATCCCAGTCGCCGGTATGCTCCTCGCCCTTGTAGTTCCGGTGGCACTCCTGTGCGACCGCGATATCGGCGGCGAACAGAACCACCCCCACCGCGGCGGCTAGCACTTTCACGGCCGTCCCTCGCCGCCACGAAGTGGCGGTTCCGGTTCTCGTGGACGGCAACCGGTCGTAAGCGTGGTAGCCGTTCCCCGGGAGCTGGCGTCGCCACCGGACGTGTCGGTCAACAGACGCTCCTGGCCACAGGCATCACCCTGCCTGGGATATCGGCGCTTCCGTTCGCGGCTTTACACTGTTCTGCCGGAGAGCGCACGTTCCCGCCCAGCAGCTCGCTGTCTTGCGCGCGGCTGCCCGGGAGTTCCCCGGCAGTGAACAGGCCGGGGTACACGCCGCTGGTCGATGCCGGGAAGGACCGGACCCCGTCGGCCCGGCGTATCAGCGCTGGCTGTCGAGGATTCGGGCGGCGCGCAGGAGCCCGTCGGCCGCCTGCAGCACCTTGGCGCGGAGACGGGGCGGGAGATCGGGACGGTCCGTCAAGTACTGGTCGACGATGGCGGCGGCGCTGGCCGTCTGGTGGCCGCCCAGCGTCGAATCGAGCCAGCGCAACGGGAAGAAGATGTCGCCGGTGCGCTGGATCTCTTCGAGGAGGTCGAGACTCGGCCGGATGTACGCCTCCGACTCGCCCGCGCGCAAGGGATGGTGCAGGAAACTCAGGGCGGTCAACACCCACGGCTCGCGCCCGCGGTTGGCCGGATCGCGGAGCGATTCGAAGAAGGCATCGCGCACGTCGCGTTCACCCGACAATGCCGGCATGACGAACTCGAACGCCGCGCGGCGGTCCGGGTTTTCGATTCGGTCGCGCTGCGCAACGAGGATTTCCGTACCGGCCGGCACGCCCCGAACCGCGAGGCCCTGGGCGAGCGCGGTGAAGTCCCGCTCGGTCAGCGGCAGGCCCGGGACGTGTTCCTCTTCGCGCCAGAGGCGCTCCAGGCGCCCCACCGCGTCCGCGGACAGCGCGACGTTCCGGTAAGCGCCGAACCAGGCGGCGGCAAGGCTGCGGCTGGACGCCTCGGTGGTCCCGCGCCACAGCAGCGTCTCAATCTCCGGCGCCAGCCCGGCCCGCCGCTCCGGCGTCAGATAGCGCCAGTAGGCGGAGCGTAGGTACCCGAGGATGCGCGAGACGTTCTGCTCGTCCGTCTCCGCGACGAGCGCGCGCCGCGCCACGTCGATCAACGCCTCGGAGTCAACTTCACCCTCCAGCAGCAACTCCCAGAGCGACACCCAGGCGATCGCCCGCGTCAGGTCGTCCTCTATGCTCGGCAACTCCGCGAGCAGGTAGTCCCGTGTGCGGGCATCGAGCGCCATCAGCCCGTAACCGACACCGCCGCCGTTGGCGAGCACGTAGTCCGGCGCCGGACGCCCGGCCGCCTCGGCAACGATCGCCTCTGGATCGCGCAGGTGCACCTCCAGGGTGTCCGACGCTCCGCTGCCGTACCCCAGCCGCAGATCCAGCCGCTGGTTCCAGAGGCGTCCCGCCTCAGCGGGGTCGGTCTGACGCACCGCGAGGCGCGCGACGGTGTCTCCGTCGGTCTCCACCCGCACGTCGATCCGCGGCCGGCCGCTCTCTTCCACCCACGTTCGGCTCCAGGCGGCCAGGTCCTCGCCGGTCCGGCTGTCCAGAATCGCGATGAGATCGGCCCAGCTTGCGTTGCCATACGAGTGGGCCGCGAGGTAATCGCGGAGCCCGTCGCGGAGCGCCGCTTCTCCGATCAGCCGCTCCAGGTGGGCGAAGACGATGGGCGCCTTCTGATAGATGATGGCTCCGTACAGGGTACCGGCCTCGTTCAGGTTGTCGAGCGGCTGCCGGATGGGATTGGCCCCGGCGGTCCGGTCCACACCGTACGCCGCCGGATGATGCGCGAGCAGGAACCGCAGCTCGTGGTTCACCTCCGGGAAGGCGGGATTGACGATCTTGGCGGCCAGGAAGTTGGCGAAGGTCTCCTTCAACCAGACGTCGTTGAACCAGGTCATCGTGACCAGGTCGCCGAACCACTGGTGGGCGGTCTCGTGCGCGATCAGGCTGGCTCGCCCGAGACGCGCGTTCTGTGTGGCGCTTTCGTCGAGGAAAAGGGCGTCGGCGCGATAGAAGATGGCTCCGGGGTGCTCCATGCCGCCGTACTGGAACGCCGGGACGAGCACGAAGTCGAACTTCTCGAACGGGAACGGAATGCCCGTGTACTCCTCCAGCCAGGCCAGCGCCGATGCATGCAGGTCGAAGACCGCGCCGGCGTTGCGCTCCACCCGCTCGCGATCGGTCTCGCGGTGGTACATCGCCATCCGGCGCCCGTCACGCTCGACCTCCTCCACCTCGAACTCCCCCGCCGCGAAGGCGAAGAGGTAGCTGCTGATCGGATCGGTCTCGGTGAACGTCAGCAGCGTCCGATCGCCGCGGTCTTCGCGCGACGCGAGCGAACCATTGGCGACTGCCCGCCAGCCGGCCGGCACATCGAGCTGCAGCCGAAACCGCGCCTTGAGATTCGGCTGGTCGAAGAGCGGCAACGCAACCCGTGCGCGATCCGGCACGAACAACGTGTAGAGGAAATCGTCCTGCCGGTTGAGCGAGCCATCCCCCGCCGTGAAGTCGACCTCGACCGTGACCGGGCCGCCACCGCCAGGCAGCGGCACGACGAGGTGCTCGTCGCGCAACTCCGCCTCAACCGGCGAACCGCCTACGCGAACCGCATGCACCTGATCGGGTTGCGCGGCAAAATCGAAAGCGACCGGTCCGGCGCCCTCCCAGGCGAACGTCGCGGACACCTGCCCCTCGAGCGCCTTGGATCGTGAGGCCGGCAGCACGAACCGGACGTCGTAGCGCAGATCGCTGATGGCCGCCGCCCGCGCCTCCGCCAAGTCCAGTGGCACGCCCGCCGCGATGTCGACGTCCGGGGCCGCTTCCCCGCAGGCGCACACCACCAGACCGCCCAGCGTGATCATCTCCGTAAGGCGCACACCCCGATAGTAACCGCGATCTCGGCGGGCACTGGCACAGAGACGCCTGAGCATAGGATTACGGACATGGAGCTCGCCCAGGCGAATCTGGCGTGGATGCGCTATCCACTCGACGATCCGCAGATGGCGTCGATGCGGGACGAGATCGATCGCATCAACCGAATCGGCGACGACTCGCCTGGCTTCGTCTGGCGCTTTCAGACCGCCACGGGTAACGCCACCGACGTGCGGGTGCTCGGTGATCCGACGGTTCTGTTCAACCTATCGATCTGGCGTTCGGTCGAGGACCTCCGGCGCTACGTCTATCACACGGAACATGTGGACTTTATGCGCCGTCGCCGCGAGTGGTTCCTGCGCCCTCCGAAGGCGCCGCTGGCAATATGGTGGATTGCCGACGGGTACCGGCCAACCATCAGCGAGGCCATGGCGCGCCTGGAGCGACTCTGGCGGGAGGGCCCGACGCCGGAGGCGTTCACATTGCGGACGTCGTACGCTTCCGACGGCCGGCCCCTTTGCATCTGAGACCGTGACGGAACGAGGCCGCTGACGTTCGACGCTTCCTACTGACCCAGCTCTTCGTAAATCGCCGCGATCGCCGCCGGTGTCCGGTCCGCAATGTAGCCGTCGTAGTCGCCTGTCAGGTCGATCGATTCCGCTGCCTGCTCAGCCGTCTGGCCATCGGCGATCGCCTGGCGGGCCGCAGCCAGAAGGTCGGCCGTAAACCGCTGGTACTCCTGGAGCGAGTCCGGCGTGGTCACCGGCACATGGCCCGGGATCACGGTATCGTAGCCGTCGACACTGTCGATCAGATTCTGCAGGGTCTCGGGAAACGAGACGCCGCTCCCGCCATTGCTCCGGTCGAGGAACGGCGCGTCCCGCCAGGGGAACATATCGCCCATCTGCAGGACACGCAGCCGCGGGTAGAGGATGAACGTGTCGCCGTCCGTGTGGCCCGCGCCGAAGTGGTACAGCTCGATGCGGTCGTCGCCGGAACCCAGCGTCAGACGGTCGGAGTAGGTCCGGTCCGGCAATCCGCGCGCACCATCTCCTTCGAACTGCTCCATCCGCTGCATGTTGGTCTCTGTGTGCTCGTGCACTACCACCTCGACCGCCGCGTCGAAGAACGCATTGCTTCCGACATGGTCGCCGTGCGTGTGCGTATTGATGATCGTCGTGACCGGCTTGTCGGTCACGCTGCGGACCCGGTCCAGGATCGCCTGGCCCCAGCCCGGCAGCTTCGTATCGACGAGGGTCACCCCGTCCTCGCCGACGTAGACACCCGTGTTCCCACCGCTGAACGCATCGCGGTCGCCCAGCCCCGAGCCGGTGATGACGTACAGGTTGTCCCGCACCTGTTCGATCTGGGCCGCATCCAGCGCCGCCTGCGACAGTTCCTGTTCCGAGTTGAGTGCTACCGAGAACCCGGCCACCGCCAGCACCGTACCGAGCACGACCATCCGTCTCATGGAATCTCCTCCTCCCGTTACCCGGTCCCGCCGCGCCGTGCTACTCGAAGACGACCCGCTCGAGGCTGGGCGGGTCCTCGTCGGCAAAGTGCGGATGTACCACGTATACGTCATCACCCACCACCGCCGCCGTGGTTGCCTGAGTCTCATAGGACGCGACGCCCACAACGGTGGCGGTTGCCCAATCGTCGTCGCTCGTCAGCGCCACCACGCGATTGGACGCGTTGCTGACGATGGTGAGCCGACCGGCGCTCCAGACCATGCCATCCTGCCCTGGCACGTCCTCCGGCAACGCCACCTCCGTGGCTGACGCCGGATCGTCAAGGGGCACCTTCCAGAGCGTCGCGCCACGCGCCACCAACAAGTAGCCGCCCGGGTGGTGGACAATGCCGTTGGGGCCAGCGCCGCCGTCGTCGAAGCGGTGCAGCAGCGACGCTTCATAGTCGATCGTGACGTCGTAGACGGCGCCGAACCGCGTATCCGTCACGTAGGCGCTGCCATCGTCGGCCACCGCTACGTCATTGGCGAAGTGGACCCCGTCGTCGCCGGCATCGGCGACCGCAGCGAGATCGACCATTGCGATGCGCGCGCCGGTCGTCAGGTTGTAGACCCCCAGTTTCGCCTGCCCCACGCCACCCGACTGAAAGACCGACCGGTCGGCGTTCGCCACGAGCAGCCGGTCACGCGGTTCGTCCGCTTCGATGCCGACCGAGGAAACCAACTCCTCGTCCTCCACGTGCGCCGTCACCCGACCGTCAGGATGGATCTCGTAGACCGATCCCTCGGAGAGCGAGCCCGTGAGGAGCCGGCCGTTCATCATGTCGAACTCCACGCCCTCCGGTATGAAGCCACCCCGCTCGGCAACGATCTCGTCGGGCAACATCGCCGCCGCGGGCGGCGCCGGCGGCGGCTCCACCGCCGGAACGGGTGTCGATGCCGGCGGGTCGGACGACCCGCCGCATGCGGCATGCAGCAAGGCAAGCGCGAGAGCGAGGATCCAGACATGGCCCGTGGACATCGGACAGCCTCCAGTCGTTCGGATCGGTTCTCCGTGGCCCGTAGTATAGGATGCTCGCGACATGCGCGATACCCTGGCGCAACTGCTCGCGGAATCACCCACCCGCGAGTGGACGGTCTATCTGCTCAGCAATGTCCCGGGGCTTCCCCCGATCGCCCAATCGTTCCACATTCTGGGCATCGCCACCGTTATCGGCTCGATCGGCATGGTCGACCTCCGGTTCCTGGGTCTCGCGCTGCGGCACCAGAACGTGAGCGAGATGATCCGGCGGCTGCTTCCCTGGACGTGGGCCGCGCTGGCCGTCAATTTGATGACCGGTTCGCTCTTCATCCTCGCACGGCCGGTCCGCTACTTCTACAACCCGGTCGCCGTCTTCAAGTTCGCCTGCCTGATCCCGGCGGTCGCGCTCGCCTTCGCCATCTGGTGGCGAAACCGGACGGAGCACGGTTACTGGGAGCGCACACCACGGCGCCTCTGGACGGCGCGCGGGATCGCCGTCGTCTCGATTGCCTGCTGGATCGGCGTCATGCTGGCGGGGCGCTGGATAGCGTACTCGGAGTACATCACCGACCCGTTCCACTTTCCGTTTGTCTGGGAATCGCTGGAGACCTACCCATCGATCTGGCAGTGGCTGCAGGACCATCCGATTGCCCAGCACATCGGCTTCACGTGGTGGTTCCCGCTCCTCGAATCGATTCACGTGATCGCGGTCGGCCTGGTCGTCGGCTCGATCATGATGGTCGACCTGCGGTTGCTCGGACTGGCAGCGCTCCGCTATCCGGCGAGCCTGGTAACGCGCCGGCTCGTCCCCTGGACGTGGGTAGCGTTCGCGGTGGCGGCAGCAACCGGCTTCGGCCTGTTCGCGACGCGCGCACCCGCGTATGTGGAGAACCCTGCGTTCCAGATCAAGTTCCTGCTCCTCCCGTTGGCATGTCTCAACATGGCATGGTTCCAGTTCCGCACGTTCCGCGGCATTCGTGCCTGGGACACGGCGTCGCGGCCGCCGCCATCGGCGAGACTGGCCGGCGCCGTTTCCCTGCTGCTCTGGGCAGGCGTCGTTCTCGCTGGCCGCTGGACCGGGCACATCATCTAGTAGTGGGTGCCTGGAGGGAGGCGTCGTGCGAATCCGTGGCCCCATCGAACGGCGGGGGTTTCTGGCGGCAACCGGAATTCTCTCGGACGCTGGCCGCCCGATCGGGCTCCCCCGGGTGCGTACGCCGGACCGGAGTGAGCTCTCGGAGAGCTTCGGCACGCTCCGCTACGGCGAAGCAGGCTCCCGACCCGTCAGTCACGACGCGCCAGGATCGTCTCGATTTCATCCATCAGCCGATCCATGCGTGCAATCAACGCATCGTACGGCGCGTCGGTCGCCAGATCGATCCCGGCATCCTTCAGCAGTTCGTAGGCGTAGTCGGAACCGCCTGCGGACAGCACCGCCAGGTAGTCCCGGCGCGCCGCCGCCCGCGACGCGGCGTTCCCGTTCAGCAGCCGATCGGCAAACATCGTTCCTCCGGCGATCGAGGTCGCGTACTGAAAGACGTAGAAGTTCCGGTAGAAGTGCGGGATGAACGCCCACTCGATCGCGTAGTCGGAGTCATACGCCATCACGCCGTCGTCCACCCCGTGGTACTGACGGACCAACCGTTCGTACAACTCCGACATCTTCGCGCCGGAGAGCGCTTCGCCCCGCTCCGCGAGCTCGTGGATCGCCAGCTCGAACTCGGCGAACATCACCTGGCGGAAGAAAGTGCCCCGAATCCCCTCCAGGGCGGTACCAAGATAGAAGAGCCGCTCGTCGTCCGGCAGCTCCCGCGCCATCATGTGCTCTTGCAGCAGCACTTCGTTCGTTGTCGAGGCCACTTCGGCAGTGAAGGTCGCGTAGCCGAAGGTCTCGTAAGGATTGGCGCGCGCGGCGAGCATCGTGTGGACGGCATGTCCCCACTCGTGCACGAACGTGGTGACGTCGTTGTACGCCCCGTTGAAGTTCAGCAACAGGTACGGGTGCACGTCGTACACTGACCCGTACATGTAGGCGCCCGGCGCCTTCCCCGGCTGAGGGTAGACATGCATCCACTCACTGGCGACTCCCTCGGCGAGGAGCGCCTGGTAGTCGCTACCCAGCGGCGCCGCCGACGCGTGCGCCAGCTCGCTCGCCTCCTCCAGCGTGAAAACCCGGTCTGACGCGACGAGAGGCGGGTAGATGTCGGAGTAGCGCAACTGCTCGACGCCCAGCATCCGCTCTCGGATTTCGAAATAGCGGTGCAGGGACGGCAGATGACGATGCGTCGCCGCAATCAGGGTCCGGTAGACCGCCGCCGGTATGTTTGGGCCGGAAAGCGCCTGATCGAGCGCGCTGTCATGGTTGCGTGCCCTCGCCTCGAACACGTGCGCCCGAACGTGCGTGTCGAGCGTCTGCCCGAGCGTCGCCTCGTACTTGCGCCACGCTCCCCAGAACGCATCGAATACCCGTTGCCGATCCTCGCGAATCGGCGATGCGCGGTGACGGCCATATGCCTGCTGATCGAGCCGCACCGTTTCGCCGGTTGACAGAGTCACCGTCGGGAACGGCAGATCGGAACTGGACAGCATCGCGTAGATCCGCTCGGGTCCCTGCCGCATGGCCCCAGTAGCGGCCAGGACCTCCTCTGCCTCGTCCGACAGCGTGTGCCGGGCGCGGCGGAGTGTGTCGCGCAGTCCGAACGCGTGCTTCGCCAGACGCGGCTCGTTGTCGATGTAGCGGTTGATCGTCGTCTCCCCGACGCGGAGCACTTCCGGAGCGACAAAACTGGCCGCTTCGTCGAACTCCGCCATCAGTACCGCCGCCTCCCCCCGACGCTCCTGCGCCTCGCTGAGGCGCCGGTCCTCGTCCGCCGCGAGGAAGGCGTAGACGTACAGCCGCACCAGCTCCTTCTCGGTTCCACGCACGGCATCGAGCGCGTCAACGAGGTGCACGGCGCTCTCTCCCAGCGTTCCGCGGAACCTCGCCAGGTCGGCCACGCGCCCCGGCAGGTTCTCCCTGGCGGCGCGCCACGCCTCGACCGAGGGATACAGGTCGGTCAGATCCCACACAACCGGATCCGGGACCACCGGCGCCGACTGTTCCGTCACAACAGGTGCCATCGCCACCACTCCCACCATCACCCCGGTCAGCACCAGTCCGATTGGCGCGCCGATCCGTTTCAGCATCGTCTGTCCAACACTCAGGCGGCCGCCAGGCGACGAAGGACGTAAGGAAGAATGCCGCCATGGTGGTAGTACCGGAGCTCTTCCGGGGTATCGATCCTCGCCGTGGCATCGAATTCGACCACCGTGCCGTCGGGCCGGGTGGCGCGGACGTGGACCGTGGAGCGGGGAGCCAGTTCCTTGCCCGCAATACCCGTCAGGTCGTACGTCTCCTCGCCGGTCAGGCCCAGGCTCGCGGCGCTCTGTCCGTCGCGGAAAACGACCGGCAGGACACCCATAAAGACGAGATTGCTCCGGTGGATCCGCTCGAAGCTCTGCGCGATCACGGTACGGACCCCCAGCAGCATGGTGCCCTTGGCCGCCCAGTCGCGCGACGAACCCGAGCCGTACTCCCTTCCGGCGATCACGACGAGCGGCGTGCCGCCCTCCCGGTAGCGCATCGCCGCGTCGTAGATCGCCATCTGCTCGCCGTCCGGCAGGAAGCGCGTCCAGCCTCCTTCGGTCCCGGGCGCCAGATGATTGCGGAGGCGGATGTTGGCGAATGTGCCGCGCATCATCACTTCGTGGTTGCCACGGCGGCTGCCGAACGAATTGAAGTCCTTCGGCTCCACGCCGAGTGATGTGAGGTACCGTCCCGCGGGGCCATCGGGCGGTATCGAACCGGCCGGCGAGATGTGGTCGGTGGTCACGCTGTCGCCCAGAAGCGCCAGCACCCGAGCACCCACGACATCGCCCGGCGGCGCGGGGGCAGCAGCAAGCGATTCGAAGAAAGGTGGACGACGCACATAGGTCGACTCATTCGTCCAGGCGAACCGGTCGCCAGCCGGCGCCGGGAGATCCCGCCAACGCTCATCGCCTTCGAAGACCGCCGCATACTTCGTCGTGAACTGCTCGGTCCGGACCGCGGAGGCGAGCGCCGCCTGCACTTCGGCCGCTGACGGCCAGATCTCGTGCAGGTACACGTCGTTGCCGTCCGGATCGCGGCCGATCGGCTCGGTTACGAGATCCGTCGTCATCCGGCCCGCGAGTGCGTAGGCGACGACGAGCGGGGGCGACGCCAGATAGTTTGCGCGCACCAGCGGCTGCACACGCCCCTCGAAGTTGCGGTTGCCGCTCAGGACGGAGGCAACGACGAGGTCTTGTTCGGCCACGACCGAGGCCACCGGCTCTGGCAGCGGGCCGCTGTTGCCGATGCAGGTGGTGCAGCCGTAGCCAACCAGGCCAAAGCCCAACTGCTCCAGCGGCTCGAGCAGGCCTGCCGTGCGAAGGTACTCGGTCACTACCATGGATCCAGGCGCGAGACTCGTCTTGACCCACGGCTTCGGTGCAAGCCCCCGATCGGCGGCCTTCCGCGCCAGGAGGCCGGCCGCAAGCATCACGCTCGGGTTCGACGTATTCGTGCAACTGGTGATCGCCGCGATCACGACCGCGCCGTCGGCGACACCGCCTTCGCCAAACGCGCTGGCGCCAACGCCCGAGGCAGAGACGCCGCCGTTCGTCGGCCTCGCCGCCTCCCTTCGTGTCGCGAGATCCCGCAGCACCGATCGGAACGCTGAGGCCGCGTGCTTTAGCGGCACTCGATCCTGCGGGCGCCTGGGCCCCGCCAGGCTCGGCTCGACCGTTGCGAGGTCGAAGTCGATCACGTCGCTGTAGACGGGGTCGTCATCGGGCGCCGCGTGCAAGCCCTGGGTCTTCGCGTACGCCTCCACCAGGGCGACACGTGCGGGGTCGCGTCCGGTCAGCGCCAGGTAGTCGAGTGTCATCTGGTCTATGGGGCAAATCGCCACGGTCGACCCGTATTCCGGCGACATGTTGCCGAGCGTGGCCCGATCCGCAACGGTGAGTGAAGAGAGGCCCGGTCCGAAAAACTCCACGAACTTTCCGACGACGCCATAGTGCCGGAGACGCTCGGTAATCGTCAGCACCAGATCGGTGGCAGTCGCCCCCTCCGGCAGCGCACCCGCGAGCCGGAAACCGACCACCTCCGGGATGAGCATCGAGATCGGCTGCCCCAGCATCGCCGCCTCCGCCTCGATCCCGCCGACGCCCCAGCCCACCACGCCCAAGCCGTTCACCATGGTCGTGTGCGAGTCGGTTCCGACCAGCGTGTCGGGATACGCAACCGCCCGGCCGCCATCGACCGGGTCTCGGCAGACGACCCGCGCGAGATATTCGATGTTCACCTGGTGGACAATGCCGGTATCGGGAGGCACCACACGGAAGTTGTCGAACGCCTCCTGCCCCCACTTCAGGAAGGAATAGCGCTCCCGGTTTCGCGAGAACTCGAGCCGCGCGTTCAGGTCGAAGGCGTCCGCGGTGCCGAAGTGATCCACCTGGACCGAGTGGTCGATGACCAATTCGGCCGGCTGCAACGGATTGACGCGCGCCGGATCACCGCCGAGCTGCGCGATGCCGTCACGCATCGCCGCGAGATCGACCACCGCCGGCACACCGGTAAAGTCCTGCAGGAGCACTCGCGCCGGCATGAAGGCGATTTCCTTGCCCGACCCTGGTGACCAGCGCGCGAGTGCCTCGATGTCGGCGGCCGTGACCGCTTCACCGTCCTCCCGCCGCAGCATGTTCTCCAGCAGGATCTTGAGCGCATAGGGCAACCGCGCCACCCCGGGATATCCCTTTGCCTGGAGGCGGCGCAAGCTGAAGAACTCGACCGCGACGCCAGCCTCGGCCGGCAATGTCTGACGCACACCGAAGGAATCAAGACTCATAACCATTGATCTTATCGTTGCGGGCCGGAATCTGGCGACCTGTGACCAGTGGTGGGCAACAGTGCACGCCCGTTGGCTATCGACGCAACACCGCTGATGCTATAGGGTTCCGCACCTCCCGTAGCGGGTTGTGTACACCGGGGGGCTCGCATACTATTCGCCTTGCTTGGCGCGGTGCCGCCCATCCCGGCTCCACGGATCCCGTATGACACCACAAACGACGCCTCGGGTGGCCATGCGCAAGAGCGCGGTGCTGTTGGCCGGGGTTGCGATCGTCGGGATGGCGTACGCCGGGCGCTCCCCTGTGACCATCGAGGGCCAGGAGAGCGCGTCAGGTGTGATTGCGACAGGTGATCTGGGCGATCCACCTGCGCAACCCATCGATTTCAGCCATGCCCGCCATGTCGGGGAGGCCCGGATCGACTGTCAGTTCTGCCACGCCTACGCGCGACGGGGCCCGGTAGCGGGCATTCCATCCGTCCAGCGATGCGTCGGCTGCCACCAGACCATCCTGCCGGAGGCGCCTGAAGTCCGGAGGGTTCTCGACTACTGGGAGAACAGGCAACCGATCCCCTGGGTGCGCGTCCACAACCTGCCAGACTACGTCCGGTTCGGCCACCGGCCGCATCTGCGCGCCGGCTTCGACTGCGCGGAATGCCACGGCGACGTCCGCCAGATGACCATCGCCGAACAGGTGTCGTCACTGTCGATGGGCTGGTGCGTCGAGTGTCATGAGACGAACAACGCCTCGCGCGACTGCCTGATATGTCACTATTGACGGGAACGCCATCCCGATCCGATTGCCCGACCCGCCCGGATCCGGATCACGGACTAACGGAAACGGTGGGCCGGCGCACCTTTCTCAAGGTGCTCGGCAGTGCCGGGCCCGCCGCGGCGGCCGCTGCGTGCTCGCCGGTGCCGCCGGAACGGATCATTTCCTCCGTCATTGCGCCGGATGATGTCGTTCCGGGTATCGCCACCTGGTACGCCAGCGTCTGCGGGGAATGCCCCACCGGCTGCGGAGTGCTGGTCAAGACACGGGAAGGGCGCGCGATCAAGGTAGAGGGCAATCCGCAGCATCCGATGAACCGGGGCGGGCTCTGCCTCCGCGGGCAATCGTCACTGCAGGGGTTGTACGACCCGGATCGGTACCGCGAGCCACTCCGCCGGCGCGACGGGGAGGGGCGCGACGGTTTCGCGCCCGTCAGTTGGGCCGATGCCGAGGCGGAGGTGGCGGGACGGATCGCGGGATTGCTCGCGACAGGACGCGGCGATCGGATTGCGGTGGTCACGCCCGCGCTGACGGGCGCGCTCGATGCACTGATCGAGCGGTGGTGCGAGGCGATGGGCGGAGCCCGACGGCTGCGTTACGAAACCTACGCCTGGGAAGCAATGCGTTCGGCCAACCTCGCCGTCTTTGGCCGCGCTACCGTGCCGTATCACGACTTCAGCCGCGCCGAGCTGGTTGTGTCCTTCGGCGCGGACTTCCTGGAAACCTGGCTCACTACGGTCGCGCACATGCGCGACTATGCCGACGCCCGCCGCCCGGATGCTGCGACGACCGGCGCGCGGGCCCGATCGGTTCACTTCGAACCTCGCCTCTCGCTCACGGCGTCCAACGCCGACGAGTGGGTGGTGATCGAGCCGGGGAGCGAGGGCGCGATTGCCGCCGCCATGGTGCAGGTGATCGTTGCCGAGGGGCGAGCGCAAGTCGAAGCCGAATCGGAGCTTGAAGGGATCGCCGCACTCGTCGCCGACTGGACGCCCCAGTCGGCGGCAGCGCGGAGCGGCGTGCCGGCGGAACGCATCGTCGAGCTGGCGCGGGCCTTCTCGGATCCGACGGCCGGCCCGGGGCGAACGCTGGCGGCGGGCGGCGCGGTCGGCGCCGCGGGAGCCGACGCGACCGAGGCGGCCGCGGCGGTGGCGCTGCTGAACTATGTCGCCGGCAACATCGGGGCTACCGTCCGGCTGGCGCCTCAGACGATGTGGGACGGCGCCGCAACCTACGCCGACATGTCGGTCCTCACCGAGGCGATGCGCGCCGGCGAGATCGATCTTCTCCTGCTTCACCAGGTGAACCCGGTTCACACGATGCCGGCGGCAACGGACTTCGCCGCCGCAATGGACGAGGTGCCACTGGTCGTGGCGATGGCGTCCGGACCGAACGACACGACGGCCCGCGCCGACATCGTCCTCCCGTTGCACACGCCGCTCGAATCGTGGGGCGACCACGTGCTCGCCACCGGCCTGGAGGGCCTCATGCAGCCGGTGATGCGGCCCCTGTACGACACGCGGCATCCCGGCGACGTTTTCCTTGCGGTGGGACGCATCGCACTGGCGGACGCCGGCCCACCGGACAGCGAGGACGGTGACGCGGCCGCGCCGTTGCCGGACGGGGAGTTCTATGACGTGCTGCGTGAGCGATGGCGGGCGCTGCAGGCGGCACGGGACAACCCCGCAACGGACCCGGAGCCCGGCGAGACCGATCCGCCCGCGCCACAGGACTTCGAAGACTTCTGGGCCGACGCGGTGCGCCGTGGGGGCCTCTGGTGGCCGGTCGCACCGGATCCGGTGACCCGGAGGGAAACGACCGCCGCGCTCGACTTCGGCAACCTGGCCCCGGACGCGGCAGTTGCGGACGGTGGGCGTGCGCTGATGCTTGTGGTGTACCCGTCGCTGCACTTCTACGACGGACGCACCGCCAACCGTCCCTGGCTGCAGGAGATCCCCGATCCAATCCTGAAGGCGACCTGGGGAAGCTGGATCGAGCTTCATCCCGACACCGCGGCCGCGCTCGGTGCAAGCGAGAACCAACTGGTTACCGTCGAATCGGATCATGGCCGCGTCGAGGCGACCGTTCTGCTCAACCCGCACATCCATGCCGGCGTCGCCGCCATGCCCATCGGCCAGGGACAGGATCACGCAGGCCGATACGCGAGCGGCCGCGGGGCGAATCCGATCGCCCTGCTCGATCCGCTCCCGGCGGCCACTTCGGGCGGCCTGCGCTTTGCCGGCACGAGCGTCGATCTGACACCGCGTGAACTGCATCGTCCGGTTTACCGGCTACAGCGCACATTCGATCAGGAGGGGCGCGGTCTCGCGCAGGCGGTGACCCAGCAGGCCCTTGACGCCGGGGATGTGCCGCAGGAAGCGGAGCACCTGACTCTCAACCCTCCGCACGATCACCCGGAGCACCGCTGGGGCATGGCCATCGACATCGACGCCTGCACTGGCTGCAACGCCTGTATCGCCGCCTGCTACGCGGAAAACAACGTCCCGACGCTTGGCGCCGACCAGATGCGGCTGAGTCGGACCATGTCCTGGCTGCGCATCGACCGCTTCGTGGAGCCGCCGGAAGGTAGCGCCACGACGACCGGCGCCGACACCCGCTTCCTGCCGATGCTCTGCCAACATTGCGACCACGCGCCTTGCGAGACGGTCTGCCCGACGTATGCGACATACCACACCGCCGACGGGCTGAACGCCCAGGTCTATAACCGTTGCGTCGGCACCCGCTACTGCTCCAACAATTGCCCTTACACGGTGCGGCGCTTCAACTGGTTTGAACCCGAATTTCCCGCTCCCGCGCATCTGCAGTTGAACCCGGACGTCACCGTGCGAAGCGCCGGCGTCATGGAGAAGTGCACCTTCTGCGTGCAGCGCATCGCCGAGGGCCGCGGACGGGCGCGTGACGAGGGCCGGCCGATGCAGGACGGAGACGTCACTCCGGCATGCGCCCAGACCTGCCCGGCTCAGGCGATCGTCTTCGGCGATCTGAACGACCCGGACAGTCGCGTATCGCAGCTCTCGGGCGACATCCGGCACTTCCACGCCGTGGCCCGGGCAAACACGCGGCCAGCCGTCACCTACCTTCGGAAGGTGCTCCGGTGAACGGAACGGGTGCGATGGCGGACACCGCCGGCCGCATACCCCGCGCCGCGGCGGCCCCGGGCGTCCGGTATGCCCGGATCGACGCCGACATCCTGGGAACGATGCGTTCGCCCGGCCTGGCGTACTTCGCCGCGCTTGCCCTCGCCACCCTCGGCCTGGCCCTTGGCGCGTACGCCTTCTCGATCCAGTGGCGCGTCGGCCTGGGCGTTGCCGGCTACCAGCATCCCATCTACTGGGGCGTGTACATCACCAACTTCGTCTTCTGGGTAGGCATCGCGCACTCCGGGACGCTGATTTCGGCCGTGCTCTTCCTTTTTCGCGCGGAATGGCGAACCGCCGTGGCGCGCGCATCGGAGGCCATGACGGTCTTCGCCGTGATGACGGCCGGACTCTTCCCCATCATTCATATCGGGCGGCCCTGGTTCTTCTATTGGCTGATTCCCTTCCCGAACGAGCGGCAGCTTTGGGTGAACTTCCGATCGCCGCTCATCTGGGATCTGTTCGCCATCACGACCTACCTGACGGTAAGCATGATGTTCCTGTACCTCGGGCTGATCCCGGACATCGCGGCGGCGCGCGACCGCACGACCGGCTGGCGGAAGCCGGTCTACCGCGTGCTTGCGCTAGGCTGGGACGGGTCGTCGCGGCAATGGCACCACTACGCGGCGCTCTACGGCTTCTTCGCCGCCCTCGCGACACCACTCGTCGTCTCGGTTCACAGCGTCGTCTCCTGGGACTTCGCGATGTCCATCGTGCCGGGGTGGCACAGCACGATCCTGGCGCCCTACTTTGTCGCCGGCGCGATCTTCTCCGGACTCGCGATGGTGATCACACTGCTGATCCCGCTTCGCACGCTGCTCCGTCTCGAGGCGTACATCACGATCCACCACTTCGAGCAACTGGCCAAGCTCATCATCGTCACGTCGCTCATGGTCAGCTACGCCTACGCGGTCGAGTTCTTCATCGCGTGGTACAGCGGCAACCCGTACGAGCAGGGAGTCTTCTACGATCGGATGTTTGGCCAGTACTGGGCGTTTAGTTGGGGGATGCTCACCTGCAACGTCGTCGTCCCGCTGTTTCTGTTCTGGCGCAGGATCCGCACCAGCCTGCCCGCGCTCTTCATCATTTCGATCCTCGTGAACGTTGGGATGTGGCTGGAGCGGTTTGTAATTATCGTGACCTCGCTCTCGCACGACTTCGACCCCGCAAACTGGTCGGGCATCTACGCGCCCACCTGGGTGGAAGGCGCCATTACGCTGGGCAGTTTCTCGTTGTTCGCCTTCCTCTTCCTGGTTTTCGTCAAGAACTTCCCCGCCGTGTCGCTCAATGAGATGAAGGAGACGGCTGACCTTGACCACTAGCCCGCATTTGCTCGGCCTGTTCGACGACGGCGGAGCGGCCGCGCGCGCGATCACACGGCTGCGCGAGCACGGCCTGGACCGCGTGACCGCATACGGTCCGGCGCCCCACCACGAGGTCGATGCAGCACTGGCCGCACCCGCCAGCCCCGTGCGCGTTTTCGTGCTGGCCGGTGCGCTGCTGGGCTGCATCACCGGTTTTGCGCTCCCGATCCTCACCGTCCGGGATTGGCCGTTAATCACCGGCGGGAAAGCGCTTTACGCGCTCGAACCGTTTGTGGTCATCGCGTTCGAGTTGACGATCCTCTTCGGCGCGCTCGCCGGCATGCTCGGTTTTCTCACGCAGTCGCGCCTGCCGCACCTTCCGTGGTCGCGTCCGGCGACGCCGCTCGCCGGCGACCCCCGCTTCATGCATGACCGTTTCGGCGTCCTCGTCGCGTGCAACGACAAGTCCCAGACCGATGCCGCCCGCGCCGCACTCGAGGCGGAGAATGTTCTGGAGATCCGCACCGATGCGTAGACTGACCCTGTCCATACTGTCGCTCATCGTCGCCGCGGGCTGCGCGCCCCAGACGGAACCCCGCGACGCGGGGGCGCGCACGTGGATCCGTGACATGTGGACCGGACCGGCCGTACTGCCCCAGGAAGAGGATCGCCCACTACCGGGCCGGAGCCTCACGACGGACGCCCAGCGCCTGATGAACCGCCGGGAGGCGCGCCTTGCCCTGGTCAATCCACTCCATTCGTCACCGGCGGTGGTGGCGGAAGGTGCGGCGCTCTACGCCGCGTACTGTGCCCTTTGCCACGGTGAGGCCGGGGCGGGCGATGGCCAGCTCGCCGACCGGTACCGGCGGATGCCCGACCTGACGCAACCGTACGTCCTCAACTACCCCGACGGCTTCGTCTATGCGGTCATCCGCGACGGGGGACGCAACATGCCCCGCTTCGCCGACGCCCTCAGCGTTGAGGAACGCTGGGCCCTCGTTCACTACCTTCGCACGCTTGAACCTGGCGAAGGCACCACCCGGCCGTCGTCTCGAACGCCGTGACGGACCACACGCCGGGACATCCAACCCGTGCGACGGCGCTCTCCTACGTTGCGCCGCCGCACATGAAGCGCGCGTTCTTCGCCGCCGCCGCGACGGGCGCCGCCGGCTTCCTGATCTCTCTCCTGACCGATGCCGGCCGGGCGTGGCAGGCGTTGTTGGTCAACGTCCTCTTCTTCTCCGGCCTGGCGCAAGCCGGCGTCGTGTTCTCCGCGCTCCTGCAGGCTACGTCCGCACGCTGGGGGCGTTCCCTGAAGCGCGTGGCGGAAGCGACCGGAGCATTTCTTCCCGTGGCGTTCGTCCTGACGCTCGTGTTGCTGTCGGGAATCGGCACGTGGGCGCCATGGGTCGCCGAGCCGGTCGAGGAAAAGGCCGTCTGGCTGAACGTTCCGTTCTTCGTCGCGCGTGAAGTGGTGGCCCTGGCGCTGCTGAACGGACTGAGTCTGGCCTACGTCTACCGCTCGGTTCGGCCGGATGTCGGAATGCTGGACGAATCTGGCCTACGACCGGCCACCGGGGTTGCCGCCCGTTGCATCGCCCACTGGCGCGGCATGGAACACGAGCGCGAGGTCGGCCAGCGGGGCCAGGACGGCTTGGCGGTCGCCGTGCTGATCGCCTATGGCTGGGTCTATACGCTGGTCTCGTTCGACTTCGTCATGTCGCTCGAGCCGCACTGGTTCTCGACACTCTTCGGCGGCTACTACTTCGTCGGCGCCCTCCTTGCCGGTCTGGCGTTCATTGCGATCGTTGCGGCCATCGGCAGCACCCCGATCGGAATCGCGACGGCAATCGGTCGCGACCAGCTCCACGACATCGGCAAGTTGCTGTTCGGTTTCTCGATCCTCTGGGCCTACATGTTCTGGTCGCAGTACCTCGTCATCTGGTACGGCGACCTGGCAGAGGAAACCGAGTTCATCTATCACCGGTTGCACGGCCAATGGAGAATCATCGCCCTGACCGTGGCCGCCGCCGCGTTCGTCATTCCCTTCACGGCCCTGTTGAGCCGCGCGCTCAAGATGCATCCGCGAGGACTCGCCACGATCGCCACCATCGTCCTCTGCGGCATGTGGCTCGAGCGCTACATCCTGGTCGTCCCATCGCTCTGGCACCACCCCACCCTTCCTCTGGGCGTACCGGAGCTCCTCGTGACGGCCGGGGTTGGCGGACTCTTCGTTTGGTGCTATGTCTCGTTCCTGGAACACTTTCCGACCCTGCCCGTCTCTGACCCAAGACTGACGCTCCCCACCCGTCCGCACTGACCGGCTCCCTCGGGAACGGGCCCCCGGGGCCGACCCCGTCGTGAACTTCGCCGAGACTCCACCGCGCACATCGCATGGGCGGTACACTTCCCCCTATGGCGCAGACGAGCGGTCTCCCCTATCTGCTGGGACGGTTTGCCGGGAAGAAGTTCAAGAAGGCCCGCTGGGTCTGGGCATCGGCAGCGGGAAGCGAGGACGACGCGATCCTGGCCGAACGGCAGATGGGCCGTGATATGGCCGACGAGGTGCGCCGGCAAACACCCACGCGGGCCGATCCGGCGGTGCAAGCGCTTCTCGACGAGATCCTGGCGCAGCTTTCCGACTACGTCGCCAATCGGACGCACCGCTTTGAGGTGACCGCGCTGGCCGATGCGAAACGCGCAGCGTTCGCCCTGCCGGGAGGTTACCTCTTCGTCTCGACCGCGCTGGTCGACATGTCGGGACGCGACCGCGACGAACTAGCGTTCGTGGTCGCCCATGAGATGGCGCACGTGATTCGGCGTCACGCGATTGACCGCTGGTTGACCGACAAGGCGCTCACGGCGGTTTCGATGGCGACACCGGCGACGCGGCGCCTCTCGCCGCTCATCCGCCGCCTCGGCATGGACGGACTGTCGAAGGCGTACTCGCGCCAACAGGAGGACGAAGCGGACGAGCTGGGGGTCAAGCTGGCTGCCGCAGCAGGCTTCGATCCGGAAGGCGCGATCCGGGCACTGCATCGGTTCGAGACAGCGGATGTACGGTTCGCGTTCTTCTCGACTCACCCGCCGACCGCGGACCGGATCCGCCGCTTGCGCGAACGGCTGGCCTGACGTCGCGTGCTATCCTCCACCGCCCCGCACACGATGTGATGCCTCGCCCGTCCCAGGAACGCCCCCACCAGGTGATTGGCCGCCCCGACGAGGGAGCAGCCGTCTGGTCGCGCGAGAGACGGATCCGCCGGCGTTTTGACCGGCGCTTGCGGCTGCTGCGCATCCCGGACGATCTGTCCGGCTGGACAGTGCTCGATATCGGCGCGTGGCACGGTTTCTTCTCGTTCGAGTGCGAACGCCGCGGTGCAGATCGCGTTGTCGCGGTCGACCGATTCGCCTGGGATCGTTTCGGTATGAACGAGTTCCTCACCACGCACGAACGGCTCGGCTCGCGCGTGGAGTACCGTCGGGCTGACGTGCATCAACTCGATCCCGACGACATCGGGCAATTCGACCTGGTGCTGCTCCTGGGTGTCCTGTACCACCTCCGCAATCCACTGGCGGCGCTCGATCGCGTCCGGCACGTAACGAGACGGCTGCTCATCTGCGAGACGCACGTCCTGCTGCCGGCGCTGCACGAACGGTTCGCCCTTGTCCCCTTTTTCCCGGGCGACGAAGCCGCGCGTGGAACGCGTGATGAACTCTGTGCGATGCCCACCGTGGTCGCGCTCACGCAAATGCTACAATCGGCCGGTTTCGGCGACGTCGAGACGGTGTACACTCCATCGTTCCGCTACTGGAAGAAGTTCCTAGCGCTCGTCACCAACCGCCCCCGTTCTGGACGAGGCATTGTGCACGCGCGGGTCGCGCCGCCGCGGTGACATCCTGACGCCGGCACCCTGACGGTTCCGCTTCGAGACGAAGGAGACCGACCTGATGAAAATCGCAGTTCTTGGCATGGGCACGATGGGCGCCCCGATGGCGACCAACCTGATTAAGGCTGGATGCGAAGTGACCGTCCACAACCGGACGCGTGAACGGGAAGAACCTCTGGAAAAGCTGGGCGCCGCACGGGCCGAGTCGCCCGCCGCGGCGGCTGCCACCGCCAGGATCATCCTGTGTTGCGTCTCCGACACGCCCGATGTCGAACGCGTGCTGCTCGATCCCGAGACGGGCGCCATCAGCGGCCTGGCTCCAGGCGGTCTCGTGATCGACTGCTCGTCCGTCTCCCCCGCCGCCACGCGCCGCTTCGCCGAGCGGTTCCGCGCGAAGGGAATCGGCTACGTCGACGCCCCCGTTTCGGGGGGGTCGGAAGGAGCCATCAAGGGCACACTGGCCATCATGTGCGGGGGCACGGAGGACGACTATGACCGTGCGAAGCCGGTGCTGCAGATTATCGGGGATAGCGAGAAGATCTCTCGCATCGGCCCGGTGGGCTGCGGCCAGATCGCCAAGGTGGCCAACCAGGTAGCGATCACCGGCACGTTCATGGCCCTTGCGGAGGCCTTGACGCTCGCCTACCGCGCCGGAGCCAACCCGGAACGGGTAGTCCACGCAATTCGTGGCGGCGTCGCCGGGTCCTGGATTCTGAACAACCGAGCCGACAAGATGCTCAACGATCACTACCCGCTCGGCTTCCGGACCCGCCTGCATCGGAAGGACCTCGGCATCGCGTTGGACACCGCACGCGAGCTTCAGGTTCCGCTGCCGATTGCGAGCCTCGTGGCGACCATCGAGGATGCGCTGATTGCCCAGGGATACGGCGACGAGGACATGTCAAACCTGGCGCGATTCGTCCGCCAGGGCGCCGGCGTGCCGGAAGGCCCGATGAAGGCGTAGTGCGGCTCGCCGCGCGAGATGGACATGACCCGCAAGGTCTACCCGAGTTCCGCCGCCGCCCTCGACGGCCTGCTACGGGACGGCATGACGATTATGGTAGGCGGGTTCGGCCTGTGCGGCGTTCCCCGGAATCTCTGCATCGCCCTGCGCGATTCGGGTGTCCGCAACCTCACCTGCATCAGCAACAACGCCGGCGTCGACCATGACGGTCTTGGCTTGCTGCTCGATTCGCGGCAGATCGCGAAGATGATCGCCAGCTATGTCGGCGAAAACAGGACTTTCGAGCGGCAGTACCTTGACGGCAGCCTGGAGGTGGAACTGAACCCGCAGGGGACCATGGCCGAGCGGATCCGGGCGGGCGGCGCAGGCATCGGCGCCTTCTTCACACCCACCGGCTATGGAACGCCGCTCGCCGAGGGCAAGGAGGTGCGCGAGTTCGCCGGCCGGCCGCAGGTGCTCGAGACCGCGCTGCACGCCGACCTCGCGCTAGTGAAAGCATGGCGGGCCGACGACACAGGCAATCTCGTTTACCGAATGACGGCGCGCAACTTCAACCCGCCGATGGCGGAGGCGGGCGCGGTAACGGTCGCCGAAGTGGAAGAGATCGTTCCCCGGGGTGCGATCGACCCGCACCTCGTCCATACTCCGGGCATTTACGTCGACCGCATCGTGATCGGTGAGGATCCGGAGAAAGTGATCGAGAAGCGTACGATCCGCACCACGTAGGTGCCGGCCTCGCACACGCACGAGCCATGGCGCTGACACGCGAACAAATCGCCGCGCGCGCTGCCCGCGAGATGCGGGACGGCAACTACGTCAACCTCGGAATCGGCATTCCGACGCTCTGCGCCAACCTGATTCCCGACGGTATGAACATCATGCTGCAGAGCGAGAACGGCCTGCTCGGAATCGGACCCTACCCGACGGAAGCGGAGGTGGATGCGGACCTGATCAATGCCGGCAAGGAAACCGTGACCACCGTAGACGGCGCCAGCTACTTCAGTAGCGCGCAGAGCTTCGCCATGATCCGCGGGCGCCACGTCGATCTGGCGATTCTCGGCGCGATGCAGGTTTCCACCGCCGGTGACCTCGCAAACTGGATGATCCCGGGAGCGATGGTCAAGGGTCCAGGGGGTGCGATGGACCTGGTATCGGGCGCCAAGCGGGTTCTGGTTGTCATGGATCATGTCTCGAAGCGAGGCCAGCCGAAGGTGGTGACCGAGTGCACGCTGCCTCTCACCGGCAAGGGCGTAGTGGATACGATTGTCACGTCGCTCGCCGTCCTGAAGGTAACTCCCGCCGGACTACGGCTACTCGAACGTGCACCCGGCGTCAGCGTAGAGGAAATCCGCGCCGCTACCGGGGGCGAGGTGTTAGTCGACGGCGATGTCCCGGAGATTCCTGCCGGGTAGCCCCTCAAGCGCCTGATCAGCGAGGCGCACCCCGAGTTCTACCGTCGCCTCGCGCCACCCGGCGTCCTCCGGGCAGAAACACTCCGCCAGCGCGTGCTTGGCCGCCGCGAGTCCTGAGCCTGCCCGATCCCCGAGTCGATGGGCGGCCTGTTCCGCCCGGAGCGCCGCTAGCACGCGCAACTGGGAATAGGTGCCGAACTCGACCACGGCGGAACGGCAGCGGCGGCCCGCGCCGACATGACGAGCGAGCCACGCCCCCAGCGTGCCGCGCGCGGCGTAGGAGGTGCCGTCGCCTGCGGAGACCGCCCGAACCGGACCGAACGCGGCGCGGTACCAGTCCAGGTGCCTGGCCTGATCCGGCTCGACGATGAGCTGGCACGCGCCCCACCGCCCGAGACCGCTGTGCAGATCAAGATGCATGACGGTCGCTGCTGCCCCGACCCAGTTTCCGTAGTGCTCCTGCACGAGTCGGGTGGACTGCTCAGGTTCCCGGCCACCGAAGAAAAGGCCGTCCGGGTGGTTGTACTGGCCGGCCGCCACCGCCGTCGCGAGTGTCCGGCGGCCGTACCGGCAGATCGACCATCCCGCCCGCAAAGGAAACGCATCGAAACGGCCGGGGGGCCGGGACGGATTGAGCAGCCGGTGGACCAGTCCATAGCCCGGTGGAACACCGCGATAGGCCTCGCGCGCGTCCAGAAAGTTCCGGTTCAGATCGACATTCCGCTCGTTGACCCGCCGCCGCTGCGCGAAGCCAAAGGGGTTGAGTCCATGCAGGAGAACGAAACGCGTTCCGCGCAGCAGGGTGGCCTCCCCGGCAGCAAGGCGCTGGAGCCAAGCGAGTTGAATCGCCGAACCGACGAATCCTTCGATGCCGTGCAGTCCGGACGAAACAACGACGGCATGATCCGCCGTTCGGGAGCCAATCGATGCGACGTCGATGCTAAGAGCTTCGCCGTCCGGCCCGAACCGTCCGATTGGGTACTCTAGCAACTCTGCCCGAACCGCCTCCGCCGCGGCGCGAAAGCGCTGCCGCGCCGTTTGGTAGTCGGGCGAGAACGGATCAGGCGACCGTGATCTCCTCGGACCGGTAGACGTCCTGAATCGCGTTGAGCAACGCGATTCCCTCGGTCATCGGGCGCTGAAAGGCCTTGCGGCCCGAAATGAGGCCCGTGCCACCGGCCCGCTTGTTGATGACCGCCGTCCTGACCGCTTCCTTCAGGTCGCTCTTCCCCGACGAGGCCCCGCCGGAGTTGATCAGCCCAGCGCGACCGAGATAGCAGTTCGCCACCTGATAACGGGTGAGATCGATCGGGTGATCCGACGTGAGCGTGTCGTACACCCTTGCGTGGGTCTTGCCGAACGTCAGCGCCGTGAAGCCCCCATTCGTCTCCGGCAGCTTCTGTTTGATGATGTCCGCCTCTATCGTCACCCCGAGGTGGTTCGCCTGCCCGGTCAGGTCCGCCGCCGTGTGGTAATCCGTGCCTCCGGTCTTGAATGCAGCGTTGCGGAGATAGCACCAGAGCACCGTGAACATGCCCAACTCGTGGGCCTGGTGGAACAGCTCGGTCACCTCCTGGATCTGCCGGTCGGATTCCTCGGAACCGAAATAGATCGTCGCCCCCACGCCCATGGCGCCCATGTCGAACGCCTGCTCCATGTTCGCGAAACGGATCTGATCGAACGAATTGGGGTACGTCAGGAATTCGTTGTGGTTGAACTTCAGGATGAACGGAATCCGGTGCGCGTAGCGGCGCGAAACCGCACCCAGCACGCCGAGCGTGGACGCTACGGCGTTGCACCCTCCTTCGATGGCCAGCCGAACTATGTTCTCAGGGTCGAAGTAGTCGGGGTTCGGCGCGAACGAAGCCCCGGCCGAGTGCTCGATGCCCTGATCGACGGGCAGAATCGACACATACCCGGTGCCGGCGAGCCGGCCATGGCCGAACAACGACTGCAGACTCGTCAGTACGCGCGCCGGTCGGTTCGAAGGTACGACGCAGCGGTCTATGAAGTCGGGCCCTGGCAGATGAAGACTCGATGCGGGAATCGTCTCGCAGCGATGCTCGAGCAACGCAGCGTCGTCTCCCAACAGATCAACAATACCGTCCAATCCTGCTACCCCGCGTTCCATCACGCCTGTCGTCACGATGTCCTCCTGTCGTACGGGCTCCGAACAGCCCCCGTCACGTTTGGGATCAATAGAACAGCATGGCCGCGACAAGGACCAGGATCGCGGCAAGCACCACCCACTGCCAGACCTCCTGTTTGTCCTCGGCCGGCACCAACTGAAAGGTGATGGAGCGATGATCGTCGATCGAGTTCCGCAGGAACGAGCCGGACGAGAGGTTCGCGTTGTCCAGAATGAACGACCCCCCGCCGGATCGCGCATCGAACATTGCCACGCCCTCCGGGTTCAATCGCGTCCGCAGCCCCGCGAGGTCCGCCTCCAGCGTCTCGTCGTAGTCAATTCCGCGGACGTAGTCATCCAGCACCAGATCCAACGGAACGCCGGTCCGCGACCCGATCACGACGGGGTAGATCGCCAGGCCTCGGCGCCGGAACTCGGAAAGTGCGTCGTCGAGCCGAGCGATCTGTTCGTTGTCGGAGGCGAAATCGCCGTCCGTTAACAGCAGTACCACCCGGTCGTCGCGCTCCTCCGGCTGCCAGTCCTCGCCGCCGCCCTCGAACCGGTCCTGATTGTCAATTGACTGATAGACATGCTCGAACGCGGTGGCGATGTCACTGTCCCACGGAAACGCGTCTCCCGAGAGCTGTTCCGGCGGCCCGATCTGCCCCACCTGCTCGATGAACCGTTCCGCGTTCGACGACAAATGGACCTGGCGCAGTGCGGTGGTCCCGAACACGAACAGCGCCACCCGATCGCCCTCCGTGAGAATGTCCTGCGTGTAGAGGCCAAGCGCCTCTCGCACGGCAATCTCCAGCCGCGAGGGACCGAGGTCGCGCACCCACATCGACGCGGAGGCATCGATGATCACCGCCACGTCGACATCGCCTCGCTTGAAGCTGGATGCGCCGTACACCCAGAATGGCCGCGCCGCCGCTACTCCCAGGATGCTCAGGGCCAGGGTCGCCAGGAACCAGAACTTGATGTGGCCAATCCAGGGATAGGTGGATCCCTCGGTGCGAGCCGGCCGCTGGCGCAGACGGATGAGAAAGATGACGAAGCCGAACAGCAACAGCAGCCCGGCAATCGGAATAACGGTGAGGTACTCCGGGTTCTGAAACTCGACGCTTTCTCGAAGGGCGGTCTGCCAGTCGCTCATCTCAGCCGCGCCGGCGTCGCACCGGCGTCCCTTCGCCGCGCATCTGCTCGAGTTGCGGCGGCTCGGCCTCGCGCAACGGCTCCAGCGCGCGTCGAACCGCTTCCGGGTCGCTCGTCAGGTCGTAGTTCCACTTGTACTCGAAATGCTCCTCCGAATCGACGCGTAGCGCCCGCTCGTAATCGGCGTTCACATCCTCGAGCACTTCCTGGATGATCGCCAGCTTCTTTGGCTCCATCTCCGGGTCGTCGTCCGGGATGGCACGGTACCGCTGCCGGGCAAGCTGAAACTTCGCGCTGGCGAGCAGATGCGACGCCCGCGGATCGTCGACCTCGTCCGCCAGGTCACGCACCACTGCCTCGAAGTCCCCGGTCAGGTAGTTGTATGACGCCTGCTGCAGAAAGGCATCCGAGAAGAGATATGCGTCCGCGAACCACCCCACGCCGTACGCGCGGCTCCGTTCGTAGAACCCCGTAACTTCATCCAGTTCGGCATCCGCCTGCTCGTAGTCGCCCCGGTCGACGGCGTCGCTCAGACTGTCGAGCCGCCCGTAGAAACCGGAAAGGGCATTCGACGGAACCGCAACCGCCACCAGAAACACCAGGGCAAGGACGAAACCGATCAGAAACCGAAATCCAGAGTCTCGGTCAAGCAAATCCGTCAGTCGCAATCGCACGTCGTCTGCTCCTTGTACCCGTTCCACCGCCCGCTCTACGGGTTGGTTCCCCAAATCAGTTCCGCCAGAAAGCCGGCGGGAATGCCAATCACCAGGAACGCCATCGCCACCAGCAGGAACCGGGCGTAGATCGGCACCTTCAATGCGCGGTGCCGCTGCTCCACGCGAACCGCCTCGCGTTCATCGATCGCCTCGTACGCTTCCTGCAGGCTGTCCTCGTCGGTAACGTCGAAGTAGTCGCCGCCGTACTCGCGGATCATTTCGATAAGGCGCGGGGTGCTCGGATTGCCGATCATTGCCGTCCGTGCGTCGGATGTATTGATGTAGATGATGTACGGCACGATGTTCCGCTCATTGAGCGCAGCGAACTCCGTGTCGGGGAACTCGTCGACCGCGGCATCCGTCACGATCAGCACTGCGCGGTTCGGCCGGTTGTCACTCCCGAGCGCCGCGTCGTCTTGATCGAACTGCCTCGTGATCGATTGCAGAGGCCGGATGATGTTGGTGTCGCCTTCGGCCGGAACAATCCGTACCTTGTCCCGCGGCACCACCATGGCCTTGTCCAGCCGCTGTGTCATCACATACGGCGCGTCCCAGACCTGGAAGTAGTACAACTCGTCGTCCATGACGAAGTCGTCCACCATGTATGGGTAAGTGGAGAAGAGCCAGAGCGACACCCGGTCGTTCTTGCCGCTGCGCATGTCGAGAAACTGCAGGTGGGCGTCACGTGCCACCTCCGCCTTCGACTTGCCGGTGTCGGGGAATTCCCAGGCCATGGAGCCGGACGTGTCCACCAGGTCCACGCGGACGCGCGACTCGATGTAGCCGGACACCTCCTCTGTCGCTGTAAGGAAGGGATCTGCCGCGGCAGCCACCATCAGCGCCAAGGCGGCCGCCACGGCCAGCTTCGGCACGGTATGGAGGACACGGATCCACAACCGCTTCCGGTGCTCGGGCTCGACGAGGTACCCCGAGTGATGCCGGACGTGCTTGCGCCGCCGCAGCACGAGCCGTGCGAGGGATGCTACCGCCACCACGCCGACGACGATCGCCAGCCAAGTGGCCATACCGAGGTTGCCGTAGCGGATCTGCTCGAAGTCCGTCTCGAGGAGTTCCTGCGCGCTCGAGGCGAAAAACCCGACGATCTCGTTCCAGGGCAAGAACATCGCTGCTCTACGAACTTCCTCCGAAGAGTCCGGTCACCGAACGCCAGAGGCGGACGTGCGGACGCAGCGCCGTGAGCGAGTCGTCGATCGCCGCCGCCTCCGCCAGTGGATCCTCGATGGATGCACCTTCGCCTCGCTCCAGGCCCGAGTGATATACCACGAGGCGCGACGACAGCGCGGCCAGTGCTTCCTTGCGTCCGCCTTCCTTGAGGCCACCGATGTATCGCTGGATGTCTCGCGGCGTATCGCCACTCCGCAGGTCGGGCAGTTCGGCACGAAGGTACTCGCGGGTGGAAATGACCAGGTCGCGAGTGATTGCTTCGAGCGTATCGTCGTCGCTTGCTACCGTCTCTTCCAGAACCTGCACGTGCTTCTGTAGCGCGCGTCGCGCCTCCCAGATGGATGGCAGCGCGGGAACGAGCGACTCAAGGCGCTCGATTTCCTCCAGTTCCTTGGCCACCTCGGTCGGGACCGTGTCCACCTGTCGCGCTTGGCGGAAAAGCAGAAACAGCCAGACGACAAGCGGTAGCGGCGCAACGGTCCACGCGATCGCGCGAAACAGGGTCGCGCGGCCTCCGAATTCACCCAACTCAATTGGGTCCCGGATGTCCAGGATCGGCACCTCGGTTATGGTGGTCACGTACTGAACAAGCTGTTGCCCACCGTCTACCTGCTGAATCTCGGCGTCCTCAATGTCCTCGCCGAGATCCCGGATGAGGTAGTAGAAGCCGAATGACGGAACGATATAGACGGCCTTCTCCGCCGCAATCAAGCGGAAGCCATAGTTGAAATCCCAGATGTGCTCGTCTTCCACCTGCCGCTTCTCGACATTGAGCGACACCGCTTCGAATGGGTGTACGGGCAGGTTCTCGGGCACCATCCGATCCTCCAGAATCAACAGCTCGCGCCCTTCGTCGATCAGATCGGGAAAGCGAACGCGGTAGGTCTGCCGGATGAGGTCGCCCGTCTTGACAATCGTCGGCTCGATCTCGAGCGTCTCCACCGTTATCGGCGGCGCGCCGGTCTCCTGCGCCCATACCGGCGCGCCGGCCAGGATTGCCGCAGCCGTCATCGCCGCAACCGGACTCCACTGTCTCGTCCGCACCGTCACGCCACCTCCCTCGCGCCCCTACCGGGCCGTCCGCGCAATAAAGAACTTCGGCAGCTCATCTATGTGGTTGTCAGGAGTCAGCACAACCGAGTCGACACCCGCCTTGTGCTTCAACATGTACTGCAAATCTGCACGCCGCCCTTCGATCGTCCGCCGGATGTCGCGTGCCTTGCGGGCCGAAACCACCGTCTGACGGCCCGTCTCCATGTCGGCGATCCGAACGTAACCCAAGCGGCTCCGGAAACTGAATTCGTGCGGATCATCCAATATCAGCACCATCATATCGTGCTTGGCGGCCAGCGTGGCGAGCATCTTGAAGTCCAGTGAATCCCGGTCATTAACCAGATCGACGACGTCGGATATCAAGATGATCGAATGCCGGACCTTGAGCCGGGACGCGACGAACCGCAACGCCACGTTGAAGTCGGCCGACCGCCGTTCCGGAAACTCCCGCTGCAGCTTCAGCTTCTCGAAAATCTGGGCCGCCATGTAGAAGATCTGCGGAGTGCCCAGCTTTGGCCTTATATAGAGTTCCACCCGGTCCGAGAACGCCAGCAGCCCGACCGGGTCGCGCACGTTCGTCCGGGTCAGCCCAATGTTGCCGATGAGGTCGAGCATCAGAAGCGCGATGTTCGAAGCCTGCGACAACTGGAAGAGAACGGACGTGGAAAGGTCCAGCAGGAACAGCGTCCGGATCTCCTTCGGCTCCATCCGCTCTATCCGGAACAGTTTCTCCGGGTAGGTGCGGAGGCTGAGCACCCACGCGATGTCCTTCAGCGGTTGGCCAGGACGCCATTGATCGACGCCGACAATGTCGTAGCCTGATCCCTTGAAGCTGCTCTTGTGATCGCCGTAGTGCATCGAGTGGGACTTCTTCCGCGTCCGGATGCCGTGCTTGATGTCACGGAACCGGGCGTAGACGTCCTCTACTTCCACGGCGGGATCTCCATGTCGGCAATGACCTGACGGAGGAGATCCTCCTTGTTGACCGAGAATTCCATCCCCTCGCGCAGTACCAGACGGTGCGCGAGCACCGGTTCGGCCACCGCCTTGATGTGATCGGGCGTGATGATCGTGTCGCCGTTGAAGAAGGCGAACGTCCGAGCCACGGCCTCGAGATGGAAGTGGACGCGCGGCGAGATACCTACCCGGATGTACTCGCGGACGGTCCGCGTGGCCCGCCCCTGCACGCGATGGGGACGCGTGTTGCGAATGAGGCGCGTCTTGTACTGCTGCCCGTAGTCCGATATCTTCACCGTGTCGAAGATGTGCTCCGCGATCTCGAGCACTTCGTGCAGATTCGTCAGTTTCTCGACCTGCTTGCCCACCACGTTGCGGGCGCTGATGTTCAGCTCGTCTTCCTCATCCTCCGGATCCAGCATGTTGATGGATAGCGTCGTCCGATCGAGCTGGGCAACCGGGTTGGCGAAGGTCCCCTCCTCTTCGCCGAAGATGTTCTCGGTGCAGATCACCATGAAGAACCGGGGACCGGTGATGTCGTTGTAATCGCACGACAGCGGGAAGAGCGGCAGCATCTTCCCTTCGGAGAGGTCGCTGTAATCTGAGTTGAGCGTCGCCGAACTTTCTTCCATTCCCTCCAGCACGGCGGCCTTGGTCTTGCCGGAGAGGCGATTGTCCTCGTCGATCAGCACAATGTGGGCCATCAGCTTGCCCGGCTTGAAGTGGATGCGGCGGGTGCCGTCTACCTCCTCGACGATCGTCTCGTAGCCCAGGATGTCCTCCGGCATGTAAGTGGGGAGCCCCTGGATCCGCTCGAACTTGGCGTCGATGGCCATTGCGCAGGCGCTCACCAGGTCTGTCTTGCCGGTGCCGGTCGGCCCCTTGAACATGACGTGGGGTTGACGGAGCTTCTTTCCCTGGCTCAGCTTGTCCGTATACGGCAGCAGCGTGAAGAACGCCCACGAGAGAATCCTTGCCGCGTCGTCCAGCCCGTAGAGCCACTTGGTCGACTCCCGCTGGAACCGCTGCACCACCTCCTGCGCACGATCGTGATCGACGGCCGGTTTCGCCTCGGCCAGCTTCGTCTCAACAGTCATCGGCAACGGCACTCCCCTGCCCCAGCGGCACGTTCCGTCGGGAAACAGCCAAGCATAGCAGCGACGGCGCATCGACGCTACCGTGAACACCAGCCCTGTCGCTGCCGCGGCGGGCGGGTGCCCGGAGGAGACCTTGCGGCTGGCATTTCGGCGCGCAGGATGCCAACATGGCCGCCCAGAGAGGAGTCGCTCGATGCCATTGATGACGGCGGAAGAGTACGTGCGGAGCCTGCGGGACGGACGCACAGTCTGGTACCGCGGCAAACGGGTGGACGACGTGACGACCCACCCGGTAATCGGGCTGGCAGTGCAACATGCCGCCATCGACTACCGGATGGCCGAGGATGCGGCGGAGCGCGAGCTCGCGGTGGTTGACGGACCGGACGGGCCGTACTCCCGCTACTACGAGATCCCGCGCACGCCGGACGATCTCCTTCGACGCAGCGCCCTGATCGAGCGGGCTACAGCCCTCGGCGGTACGCTCGTCGTACTCATTAAGGAAATCGGCACCGATGCCCTCTTTGCGCTCCGACTCATCGCGAGTCACATGGACCGGACGCTCGGCACCGCCTACCTGCCGCGCGTAGAAGCGTTTCACGCCCACTGCCGCGACCGGGATCTGGCGGTTGCGGTCGCGCAGACCGACGTGAAGGGAAACCGGGCCGACGGTCCCAGGGCACAGGCCCATCCCGACTACTACGTACGCGTAGTTGCGGAGGACGCCGACGGCATCACGCTGCGCGGCGCCAAGGTGCACACGTCGGTCTCGACCAACGCGCACGAGATCGTCGTCCTGCCGACGCGTAACCTGACGAAGGGCGAAGAGGCCTACGCGGTCGCCTGCGCCGTGCCGGCGAATGCCCCTGGATTGATGATGCTGGCGAGCGGGTACGGCCGCAGCGGCAATGGGTTCGAGCAGCCGCTCAGCGCACGGCACAAGATGATGGAAACGTTGACCGTCTTCGACGATGTCAGAGTGCCGTGGAATCGGGTCTTTCTGAACGGCGAAGTGGCCTTGGCAGGACCACTCGCGAAGACCTTCGTGGAGTTCCACCGCTTCACGGCGGTCAGCTACAAGTTGCCGCTCGTCGACCTGTTCGTCGGCGCATCACACCTCATGGCCGATTACAACGGGGTGCTCAAGGCGGGACATGTTCGCGACAAGCTCGCGCGACTGATCAGCTATGCGCAAATCTGCCGCGGAATGACACGCGAAGCGGCCCGAGAGGCAAGAACGATCGACGGCGTAGCCGTCCCGAACGCCGAGCTGATCAACATCGCGAAGCTCTACTTCGCCACCAATTACCACGAGGCGCTCGCCTGGGTTCAGGACATCGCCGGCGGCCTTCTGGTCACGGGCCCGAGCGCCGAGGACATGGACGACGCGACGCTCCGTCCTCTCATCGACCGCTACCTCGGCGCCGCCAACCCCAACGCTGAAGAACGCCTGCGGCTGATGAACCTGATCGCGGATCTGACCGCCAGCGACTTTGCAGGCTACCAATCCACCCTCGCGATCCATGCCGAAGGGAGCATCGAGGCGGAGAAAATGACGATCTGGCGACAACACGAGATAGCGCCGGATGTCGCCTACGCCAAGCGCCTCGCCGGAATAGACACCACGAAGTGAAGACTCCCAGGCGGTCAGGTCGTGGCGCCACGACCCGATGCGATGCGATGTGACATCGCCGAAAACGGAGGCAGCCGTTAACTGCCGCAATGGCGCTTCTATGATCGCACAGTCGTATCTGCCCCACCCGTACCCGGAAACACCCCCAGGAGCGCACGCACGCGCCGCGGCAGCCGCTGCAGATCATCGAGAATCAGGTAGGCGATCGGCACCAGCAGGAGCGTGACGAAGGTAGCGAAAACCACGCCGAAGGCGAGTGAGACCGCCATCGGAATGAAGAAGGCGGCCTGCAGGCTGCGATCCGCCATCATTGGGACCAGGCCGACGAAGGTGGTCAGCGACGTGAGCAGGATGGGGCGGAAACGGTGGCTGCCGGCGCGCCGGATGGCCTGCTCCAGTCCGCTGGGAGCGCGTTGGCCTGCTGGTGTGGAGTGCTCGGCCGGATCGGCCCCATCACCGGCCTTCCGCTCCCGGTTGATGAAGTCGACCATGACCAGACTGTCATTGACGACAACGCCGGTCAGGGCGACGAAACCGAAGAACGACATGGCCGTGACGTCGATCCCCATCACCAGGTGCCCCCAGAACGCCCCGACGATACCGAACGGAATCGCTCCCATGATGATGAACGGCTGCACGTAGGAACGCAGCGGGATCGCAAGCAGGGCAAAGATCAGGATCATGCTCCGGACGAAGCCCGTTCGCAGGGCCTCGACGGACTCCTCCTGTGCCGCCTGGGCTCCCCTGAAGCTGTAGAAGACGTCCGGAAAACTCGCCAGTACTTCCGGGAGGATTCGTTCCTCCAGATCGGTGATCACCTCTGACGCGGACGAGACTTGCGGGTCGACCGACGCGGTCACGTTCACGGAACGGTTTCGATCGACCCGCCGGATCGACGCGAAGCCGCGTCCCGACTCCACCCGCGCCACCATGCCGAACGGCACCTCCCCGCCGTCGGAGGTTCGGATGCGCAGGTTCTCCAGGTCGCCAACGGATCGCCGCTCATCGCGGGGATAGCGCACCATGACGCGTATGTCCTCCCGCCCGCGCTGGATCCGCTGCACCTCCTCGCCGTAGAACGCCTGGCGTACCTGATTGCCCAGATCCTGCAGCGTAAGCCCGAGGATCTCCGCCGCCGGGCGGATGTCCAACCGCATTTCCTCCTTGCCGGCGCGTAGTGAATCGGAGATCGCATAAACGCCGCCGTACGCGCGCAGCCGCTCCTTGATGCGGTCGGCCGCGGCGCGCAGTTGCTCCAGATCGGGTCCGGACAGTTGCACGTCCACGTCCTCGCCCGGGTCCAGAAGCGACGTGTCGAGCTCGATCGCGACCGCCTCGGGAACCGGACCGGTCTCCTCTCGCCACATCGCGCCGAGCTGCTCGCTGGAGTACGTGCGCAACTCCGCTGGCGCCAGCTCGACGGTGACCTGGCCGAGGTGGGCGTCCGCGCCGTCTGAGACGCCGAGGTCTCCCAGCCGGCCGCCCGTCGACTGTGAGGGCTGCTCACCGATGACCGTCGCCACGTGCCTGAAATAGTCCGTGCCGGTCTCTTCCTGCAACCTGGCGCGAAGCCGCGCCGCGCCCGACTCGAACCTCGCAACGGCCTCCGACGTCACTTCCGCCGGCGTGCCCAGTGGCATCGTGACCGAAGCGCTCATGAACTCGTTCTCGATCGACGGAAAGAAACGGAAACCGGTCCGGTCGCCCAAGGCGATGCCGGCGGTCAGGAGCAGGCCGGAAAGGCCGACGGCGGCGGTGACGTAACGCCACCGGAGGGCTTGCTCCAGGACCGGTTCGTAGCCCCTCCGAACGAACCACGTGAGCCCGCCGGCAAGGCGCTGCTGGAAACGGCTCCACGGACCCGGTCGGCTCCTCCGGCGGCTGTGCGCCAGATGAGCCGGCAGGATGCCGAGCGACTCGATCAGCGAGAAGAGCAGGCAGGGAATCACGACGAGCGGAATGATGCGGAAGATCTTCCCGAACGCGCCCGGTACGAACATCAGGGGCAGGAAGGCCGCCGCCGTCGTCAGGACGGCGTAGACCACGGGCTTCCCGATCTCCTGCGCGCCCCGCACGGCGCCCTGCAGGCCGTCCCCGTGTCCCTCCTGGTGACGATGGATGTTCTCGCCCACCATGATCGCGTCATCGACTAGCACGCCGAGCACCAGGATGAACGCGAAACACGTCACCATGTTGATGGTCATGTCCAAGTTCGGCATGACGGCGATCGCGCCGAGGAACGAGATCGGTATCCCGACACTGACCCAGAATGCGAGACGCATTCGGAGGAACAGGCTCAGCATCACGAAGACGAGCACGAACCCCATGGCGCCGTTGTTCAGCATGATCGCCAACCGGTCCGACAGGGCCTGCGATTCGTCCTGCCAGACGGTCAGGGTGATCCCCTCCGGCAACCAGAGCTTCGCGCGCTCGGCGTAGCCGCGCACCGCCGCCGCGACGTCGAGAGCGCTTTCTTCCCCGGCCCGGTAGACCGAGACGGTAACGGCCGTGACTTCGTCGAAACGGGCCTGCTGATCGGTTTCCGCGAAGCCGTCGACCACCGTTGCCACGTCTTTCAGAAACAGCCGGCTCCCGTCGGGCCGGGTCCAGAACACGAGGTTTTCGTACTCCGCACCGCGGTACGCCTGCCCGACCGTGCGCAGCAGGATCTCGCCGCGTTCGGGGTGCAGTGAGCCGCCTGGCACATCCAGGGACGAGCGCCGGACGGCGTTCGCGACCTCGTCGAACGTGATCTGGTGCCGGCGCAGGGCTGCTTCCGACACCTCGATGGAGATCTCGTAATTGGGTACGCTGCCGATCTCGACCTGGCTGACGTTCGGCATGGCAACCAGGCCGTCGCGTACCCGCTCGGCGACCGCCTTCAGCACGGCAAGGTCCGTGTCGCCGGCGATGGCGATGTCCATGACCTTGCTCCGGGTGACCAACTCGCGGATGATCGGCCGCTCGGTTTCGGCGGGGAACGTCGCGATCTCCTGAACGTTGTTGGTTACTTCATGGAACACCTGCTGCTGGTTGGCGCCCAGCTCGAGCTCCACGACTATCGAGGCGGCGCCCTCGGACGCCGTCGACACGATCTCCTTGATGCCGTCGATGTTCTGAATGGACTCTTCGACCCGGACGACGACGCCGGACTCTACTTCCTCGGGTGCCGCCCCCAGATAGGGCACGCGGATGCTGATCCGGTCGAGCTCCACCTCGGGAAAGACCTCCACCGTGATCGTCCTGGCGGCCATCAGGCCGCTCACGAGGATCAGGACCATCAGGAGATTGGCGGCGACTGGGTTGCCCGCGAGCCACATGACCGCGCGGTTCACGTTGATTCTCCTCGTCGAACGATTCGGACTCGTATGTTGACGTGCTTTGCAATGATATGGTGTTCGGCGCAAGGGGTCGGCGCGCCGAACCCAGGCAGTTGGTGAGATTTTCGCAGTCCAGTACAGGAAAAAGCTATGCCAGAAGAATCGAACGACACGAATCAGTCTGCCCCGCCTGCCTGGCG